>CAKPYQ010000007.1 GCA_934203105.1 uncultured Alphaproteobacteria bacterium | reverse complement strand
TCATAATTACAAATGGATAATTTCTGCATTTTTATCTTGCTTTGCCAAATATTCCACCAGCAATCGCCGATGGCATTTTTCAGGTGTCGGTTCTGCACATAAAAAACAACAGTTATCCATATCTGGCGTCAATGTAAAATGACGTGCATGACAAATGCTATCATATTGCACAACATAATCATCCCAAGTAACACGCCCGTCTTTATAATCTCTTAAAAGTGTAGCGGTTGGTGCAAACTCTTTTCTGTTTTCGTAATCAATATGACATAGGACTTTTAAAAAGAAAGCTAAATCTTCTGATTTTGAAAATCCAGACAATTGAGTATTGGGCCACAAGCGAACATCAATTACTTTCTTAACATCAGAGTGTTTTAAAATAGTAAAAAACTCTCTAGCAGATTTCCCAGTAAAACCAATTGTATAAAGACGCATCGTTTTCCTTTCTTAATATAAGAATACACCATTACACATTAAAAAGCAATGGTTATTTTGTTTGTAATATGGTTTTGCAAGCCCTACACGCACATGGGCAAAAGTCATTTCTTTTAGTTGTTCGTTTAATTTTTTTAGGCCATTCATTTTATCAAGAACATCTCTTAAATAACGACACGTTACTCGTAAATCATACTTTTCTCCATCATTGTCCCGAATTTTAATGCGTAACTTATTTTCACTATCTTTATAAAATTCCAAATTTTGAGCCGGGACTTTAATCGCCCCCAAAGACGCACATTTTGTTTTGGGCAAAACATATGAATTATCTTTTAGATGACCTGAAAAAACACTAGCTATATTCTTTGATAAACTGCCTTCTAATTCATAAGCAAGATCTGCGGGTGTATCGTAATGATATAGAGGTATAATATTTTCAGAAATCCAAGTATCTTCTGTTTTGTGAGGATAATCACGCCCTTCATTTGGTGGGATTGACATTGTTTCAACTTGAATACATGAATGGCCTTCTACTTTCTTTGATTCTGCTTCTGACCAATGGTGGCCATTTGGCATTAGCCTACGCATCCGTTGTTCACTGGGACTCCAACCTGCTATGCAATATGTATCTTTCATGTAGGTGTAATCTGAAACAATAATATTTAATTTCATTTGTTTTCCTTTCAGTTAATAAAAAAAGCCCATAAGGTTTTATTCCCTATGGGCAATAAAAAAACAGGGCATAGTTTGCCCCGTTAACTGCTAGAAATTATAGCATAAAACAACAAAAAAGTCAAGGATTATTTTCCTATTTTTGTATTTTTTATTATTTTTCAATACCGTTAAAAACGTTGGCAAGATGATTTGGGCCAAGAGTTTAAGTTGTTTTTCCATATGTTCCCCTTTCAATTGAGGATATCACCATATATGCTCTTATTTACAGATTTATCAACTTATATTTTAAAAGTGCGTATTTTTGACGATCAGCAACACTATTTTTGCATACAAGTCTTCTGTAAAAATGGGCAAAAGTAAATGAATTTATGCTGGTTTCCGTAGAAAATGAAAAAATCTCCACCAATTTTTTAAAGCTTCCGGTACGGAGGCTTTTTTGTTGCCCCGCCACCGCCATAAAAAACACAATAAAAATGCCTATCAAATAAAGTTTTCTTTAAGAAAAGAAAAAGATTGACAAAATGCCCGTATTATGATATAATATGACCTGTTCAACCGGCAAAAACATCGGGCAAAATACAAAATGCAAGTTATTTTTCAAAATCAACCGCTTATTAAAATCACGGACATCAGAGACAGAAGCTTCATTTCGGTCAAATTGTTGACGCAAGCGTTGCGCAAGCTGCAAGCACAACAAAGAGTCCGGCCATTAAGTATGAAGTGGATTAACTGCATTTACTATGACGAATTACCGTTGTTGATCCGTCAATTACGCGACGAAATCATCGCCGACACCGGCCATTTTAATCATCCGTCGCAACCGGCCTTTAAAATCGCTACATCAAGCGGACAAATGCCAAACGATGCATTGTATGCTTTGGTTCAAAAAGAATTGCAAAACAACAACATTATCATTTGCCCCGTCGACGAGTTCATCTCAATGACCAAATTTCAAGGCAAAGAAGATCGCAACACTATTGAAAACTTTGTTGACACACACGCAGTATTTACCGATAAAAACGGGCATTTACGCCCCAAAGCATTGCTCCGCGTACAAGGCAAGCCCGACATTTTTGTTCATAAAGGCGTTGAAAAAGAATTATTAAACGCGCGCACGTCCAGTTATCAGGGGCAAATTTCGCTATTTAAAATCAATGAACGCAGCCGCATTCCCGTCGCTTTTTTAATGCAGGCATTAAAAAGCGCTCGCCAAAAACAAAGCTTGTCACCCCCCGCGCAGGCAAGCTTAGACAACTTTATTTTGCCCGCCGAATTACCGGCTTTGTTCAACGAAGTTCGCCATCAAATCATTGCCGAAAGCGGCGAATATAATCACCCCGAGGGGCCCGTTTTTAAATTCATTCAACCGACCGGCTCGACGCTTGTCAAAGATGATGTTTATGCGCAAATTCAAAGCGCATTAAAACAAGCCCGCATTATTTTATGCTCGCCGGCCGATTTTATTCCGCTGACGGATTTTCGGTCAAAAAAAGATCAAAAAGCCATTCAAAAAATCGCCTCCTTGCACGATGTTTTTACCGATGAAAACGGGGCTTTGCGGCCGAAAGTTTTAAAGGACGATCGCCATACCATGGTGCATAAATCTGTCAAAAATGAAGTGCAAAACACCCGCGACACAGTCAATATAAAAAATATGATCACGATGCATGCAATTGCAATCCGCAGCAAAATATCCGAAAAATTTTTAATGCACGTTTTACAAACATCACGTGAAAACGGCGCTATATTGCCGCCGGCAAACGAACGATGGAACAAAGCTATTACACGAGACGAATTGCCGATTTTATTTACTCAAATGCAAGATGCTATTTTAAACGGATATGGTGATTTTGACTTTCAAAGAAAGCTCGTTTTAAAAGTGCCCGCTTTTGACAATGGCACTCCAAGTCCAAAAGATGACTTATACAACGACATCAGAAACGCGATGAAAGCACATTATATTTTTGTGCGTCCGAAAGAAGACTTTATCATCGATGAAAAGCAAAATGCGTTCCCCAAAGAAAACGATCCGCAAACGGCGTTATGGAGAAAGCAAATCATTCCGGTTATCAAAAACTTTATTGCACATCCGAAGCATTCTTTATTGGCTTTATCCATCATCAGAAAATACAGTTTAATTCCGGCGGCCTATTTATCTTTGGCATTTAAAAAAGCCAAAAAAGCAGGCGCTATTTCGGATTTAAAATTTTGGGGCGTATCCAATCGTGTTTTACGTAACGACTTGCCGGCTTTGTTCCGCCAAGTCAAACAAGAGATATTCCATAAAAACGGGCATTACAAACACCCCTCTGATCCGGCTTTTGTTCTGCACAGAATGCGTTTAGACAGTGCTTTAAAGGACGACATCTATCTTGAAGTCGGCGACAGCATCCGTCAAGCAAACATCATTCTTTGCCCCGACGATGAATACAAACCCATTACCAAAATCAATACCGAAGGCGTCCGAGATATCGCTCGAAAATTAATTGAAAAAAGCATCCCTTTTGTCACAAAAGACGGCCATTTAAGACCCCAAGTTATCGGCGGAAAAGATGTTGTATCCAATGCTTTTATTCATAAAGAAGTCGACATTCAGCCATTGATTTATAAAGATTATATTCAGCTTTTCACAATCGCCAAGGAAACAAAAATTAAAATATCTTTGCTTGAAATGGCTCTGTCTTGTGCGCTGGATCAAAAAGCGTGGAGCAGCGCGCCGTCCGAAAAATTAACTTTTGCCGTTCACAAAGACAATTTGCAATTATTTTTTAAATATGTGCATGATGAAATTATCAAAAAAACGGGAACGTTTAATCACCCGCTCAACCCCGCTTTTGCAATAGTAAATATGGACAAATCCCCAATAAAGGAAACAGACAACAACAAAGACATTTTCACGGCGTTAAGACAAAACAACATTTTCTATGTTGACCGTCGGCAAATAGTTCCGGTTTCCTATCTGCCCGCCAAAGATATGAAGGATAAATCATATCAAATCTCCCCCGATCAAGTAATGACAGAGCAAAACGGAAATATTGTTCCGAAACGTTTGACGTACCAAACACCCAAAGGGCCAATGGATTTTATTCATAAATCAATTGCTCTGCAATTTATTCGATCCGCGGGCTTGCCCGAAAAAATCGATACAAGCCAACGCATACCGCTAAATCCGTCTTTGCAAAAAACACGCGATTAAAGCTTATTCGCACTTATAAAAAGCGGTATTCGGATAAAACAGCGTACAATTAAAATAACGTGTTCTGTCATAAGTGGCTTTGCCGGAAGTACACGTTTTGTCGGCCAGAACTTGAAGTTCACCTTGATTGTGGAACATCGGGTTATAGCACAACGCTAAATAATGCGGCGCGGATTGCCCGACAGGCTGAACTTGTCCCGCTTCCCGCCGTGTATCGACAAAGGCCGTACAGCCCGTAAAACAAAAAACGGAAACAATTACAAAAAAAATATATATATTTTTACGCATTTTTACTGGACAACTCCTTTAAAGTATGCAAAGATAAGCTTAATTGATTTTTATTATTTTACACAAAAATAAAAAAAATGAAAGGCTTTATTGATGGAAAAAAAATATCGATTGATTACGCGCAGCGATTTTGACGGGTTTGTTTGCTGTTTATTATTAAAAAAATTGGATTTAATTGACGATATTTTATTCGTTCACCCGCGTGACATGCAACACGAACGCGTTGAAATTATGGAAAACGATATTTCGGCAAATTTACCTTATGTTCCGGGCATTTATATGGCCTTTGATCATCATTTAAGCGAAGACAAACGCATCGGCAAAGACCGTAAAAACTTTATATGCGATCCGACAAAACCGTCCGCCGCACGCGTGATTTACGAATACTTTAAAATGGACGAAAAATTCCCGCATCTTTTCGATGAAGTATTAGCGTCCTTGGACAAAGCCGACACGGCACAGTTTACAAAACAAGAAATTTTAAACCCGACGGGTTGGGCTTTATTTAACTTTATTTTGGATCCGAAAACCAGCTTTGAACGCTTTCACGATTTTTCAATGTCTCACGATGATTTATTCAGGCTGTTGATTGAAAAATGGGACGGTCAAAGCATTGATGAAATTTTAAAATTGCCCGAATTACAGGAACGTATTTTGTTGTACCATACATATCAAGATCACTTTATCGATCAAATCAAACGGTGCGCTTTGGTACATAAAAATGTGGTCATTGTTGATTTGCGCGATGAAGAAATACTTTATCCCGGCAATCGTTTTATGGTATACGCCTTGTATCCGCAATGTGATTTATCTTTGTTCATTCAAAAGGAAAACGGATCGGACAAAGTGACATTTTCAATGGGTAAATCGATTTTAAAAAGAACCAGCCCCGTCAATGTGGGCGAACTGTTATTGAAATACAACGGTGGCGGACACGCCGGTGCCGGTACTTGCCAATCCGATTTGATCGATGCGACAAAAGTCAAAACGGAGTTAATGGGCGATCTTTTCACAATTTATGACGGTGCTTAAAACAAAAAAACGGGGGAGCCAAAGTGCAAATTTACGAATACCAAGTCAAAAAAATTTTTGCCAAAGCGGGTATTCCGGTTTTAAAAGGCGCAGTTGCTTATACGCCCAGCGAAGCGTATGAGGTTGCCAAACGTTTGGATTGCGCGCCCTATATCGTCAAAGCACAAGTGCCGACTTTTTTGCGTGGCAAGGGCTATTTCATCGAAGATGAACAAAAGCAAAAAAGAAAAAGCGGACTACGCAAAGTTGCCACGGCAAAAGCCGTTCAAAAAGAAACGGAAGCAATGCTGTTTCATCATTTAAAAACACCTTTAAGCGGGCAAAAAGCATTCGAAGTAAAAAAAGTTTACATCGAAGAAGTGAAAGCTTCTGTCAAACGCTATCGTTTAGCAATCAATGTGGATTTTGAGGCGCAAAAAGTTTTCTTAACCGCTCAAGAAGTCACACCGGACAACCCGCCCCAAAAAGTAATTAAAACGGAAGTCAAGCTGACAAAAGGAAAGCTGTCCGATTCAAAAGCTTTGCAAGTGGCGGTCAAATTAGGACTGCCGCGCGGATTGCAAAAAAAGATGATCCGAATTTTACAGGCTTTGTTCAATGTCTTTGTTACATATCAAGCTTTCGAAGTCAACATTGACCCGTTAATTATGACGGCGGATAAAAAGTTTTTTGTTATGTCGGGAAAAATCAGTTTTGATCCTGATGCTGCCGCAAACAACAAAGAAATTACGGCAATGCTGGATTTGGAGGAAGAAACACCCAACGAACGGCGCGCCCGATTAAATAATTTCCGATACACAAAATTAGACGGCAATATCGGTTGCATCATCAACGGTTCGGGCTTGGGTATGGCGACGTTGGATTTGTTCCATTTGCACGGCGGAAAGCCGGCTTGTCTTTTGGACATCGGCAGCGTCCCGACAAAAGAAATGATGACATCGGCGTTTAAAGCTGTTTTATCCGAACCAAATGTTGAAGGTGTTTTAATTAACATTTTTGGCGGAACGACGCGTTGTGATTTAATTGCGGAAGGATTGGTTGCCGCGGCGCGTGAAATCAGTGTCGGAATGCCGATTGTCGTTCGTATAGACGGAACGAACGAGCAAATTGCAACACGCATTTTATTTGAATCCGGTTTGCCGTTCATTGTCAAAAAGGGAATGGACGAAGCTGTCCACGTTATTATTCACGCGGTGCAGGAGATTATGTAAATGGGAATCATAGCCAACGCCAAAAGCAAAATTATTTGTCAAGGGATTTTGACCCCATCGGGATTGACCAATACCGAACAAGCCATTGCTTACGGCACCAACATTGTTGCGGGTGTTGCGGCCGGACAAGGTGGTCAGACCACGTTGAATGTCCCGCTTTATGACACGGTCAAGCAAGCCGCGGAAGCAACCAAAGCACAAATCAGCGTAATTTTTGCATCCCCCACCAAAGCGGCCGCAGAAATCGAAGAAGCGTTAAATGCGGGCATTAAGTGGATCATTTGCACAACCGAACGCATTCCTGTACAGGATATTTTAAAATTAAAGGATAAATTAAAAAAATCCAAAAGCCATTTAATCGGCCCCGCCTCGACCGGATTGATCACGGCCGGCGAATGCAAAGTCGGAACAATGCCGGCACACTTATTTTTGCCCGGATCGGTCGGAATTATGTCTCGTTCCGGATCTATGCTTTACGAAGCCGTGCAACAGTTAAAAAATAAAGGCATCGGCGTTTCGTCCTGTGTGGCTTTGGGGGCGTATCCGATTTTGGGAACGGAATTTACGGACATTTTGGATTTATTCAATCGTGACAAAAAAACAAAGGTTATTTTGCTGATCGGCGAAGTCGGCGGATCGTTCGAACAACGCTTGGCCGAATACTATCAAAACGCAAAGAAGAAAAAACCGTTAATCAGCTATGTCGCAGGCCATTTTGCCCCTGCCGAAACATATATGGGAAACATCAGCGCAATTGTCGGCGCACCGACAGAAACAGCGGAATACAAAAACGAATGTTTAAAGCAAGCCGGTTCGATTATTGTCTCATCGCCGGCGGCTATCGGAGATGCTGTATTTAAAATCTTAATGGAACAAAAAAATGGATAATTTAAAGCTTACTCAACTGATTTCGACACGGATCAGTCACGACTTATCCGGTACAATCGGCGCTATTTACAACGGAACGGAATTGTTACAAGACGATCCGGATTTTGCCGCCGATGCGACCGATTTAATTCAAACCAGTTCGGCAAGCTTGATGTCCAGAATGCGTTTTTTTCGCCAAGCTTTCGGATTACCCAAAGAGGGCGACGATACTTTGCCGGAATACTTAAAAACGTTTTCTGTCCCCTTTGAAGTGACGGGAACTGCCAAGAACAATTTACAGCGTCTTTTGGTTATGGCTTTAACGGATTATTTTTACCGCGGTGCCGACATTACAATAACACCGGATTGTATTTCGGCATGTGGTAAAGCTTTAAAAGATCCGACGTCGCTATTTACTCTGTTGACCGACGGAAGCGGAGAAGAAAATGCAACAAATGCACCGGCTTTTTTTGCCTTTTACCTGTCACAACAAATGAATGCGACTATCCAGCCTATGCGCCCCGATGAAACACAAATCAAGATTTATATCCGATAATGATTTTTTCCTTGTTTTTCGAATAAATTTGTGACATATTAAAAAAAAGACAGAAAGGGAAAGTATGCAAACAGCTTTAATCGCATTTGATTCAAAACAATTGACTCTCATCTTATCAAAGATGTTGGAAGATTTCGGTTTTGTTTCCGTTTTTGCAAACACCCCCGAACAAATCAAACCGATGATTGAAGAAAACAATCCCGCCGTTTTATTTACGGATTGGACTTTGGCGGGCAAAAATATCGGAGATATTGTAAAGGATATCCGTCAAAAAACGACCGTTATTTTCGTATCCAAAGAAAAAGAACCGACCCAAATAGCGCAAGCCTTAGATTTGGGAGCGGCCGAATATATTATGAAGCCGTTTGACAACGATATTTTACAAAGCAAATTAGCGATGGCAGGGTTGTTATGACACCACAAGATTTTGAATTTATTGCCTCATTACTCAAAGAGCATTCCGGCTTTTCGCTGGTTCCCAGTCAACTTTATTTGCTGGAAAGCCGATTAGGTCCTGTGTTACGTCAAAACAACCTGATCGGATTGGAAGATTTGGTAACTTCGTTAAAGTTAAACAATGTCGAATTACGCAAATCCGTAATCGAGGCGGTCAGCGTCAATAACACCCGCTTTTTCAGAAACAAATATGTCTTTAACACAATCGAAAACTTTTTAAGCAATAAATTAAGGCAAAATCCAAACATCCCGCACGTGCGTATTTTGTCAGCCGGTTGCGCCAGCGGACAAGAGCCGGTTTCAATAGCCCTGCTTTTACACGAAATGAAATTAGCGCCCAAAATACCGTTGACTATTTACGCTTTGGATATGTCAAGAACGATGATCGAACGCGCCAAAAAAGCGCTCTATTCACACTATGAAGTCCAAAAAGGATTACCTATTCGTTTGTTGCTGAAATACTTTACGCTCTGCCCCAATGACCATTGGCATTTAAATGCCGATGTATTAAAGGACATTCATTATCAGGTTCATAACTTGATGAACTTGTTTGATGAAAATGATTTCGATATTGTGCTTTGCCGAAATATGTTGTCATTTATGACCGAAGAAGCACAGGATACAGCGCTTTTAAACTTATCGCAAATTATGAATCAGGACGGGCTTTTGATCATCGGCGCGTCGGAAGTGTTGCACGACAATCCATACTTTGAAAAAGTCCCCGATAAAATCGCGTGCTATCGATTAAGAAGCACACAAGATCAAAAAGTCGCCAAACGCATTAACGCTTTGGGGTGGAACTTTTCCAAAAAGCCTTTGTTTAAATCGGCTTTATCGGAAAAGTAACTTTTTTAAAAAACGTCAGTTTTTCTTGTACAAAACAACGGCTACTTTTTACTTTTATTTGCAAGTATTTTTTAAAAACAGTTGACTTTTTTTGAAAATCAGGCATACTAAAAAAATACTTTTTGCAAAAAGGAAAATAAAAATGAAAATCGATAAAAATACTATTAAAGAAATGGCTTTTTGGGTGCGCGTTCGCATTCCCGATGATGAAGCCGAAGTAATGGCCAAAGAGTTTACCGAAACTTTGGATTGGATCGGGGAAAGATTGAAAAACCCGCAAATCAACACTGTTCCGCCGATGGTATCGCCGTTTGATGAACCGATCGCTTTGCGCAAAGACGAAGTGACGGACGGCAATAAGCGTGAAGCTGTTTTGGCTAACGCGCCCGAAGGTGCTACCGATGAATTTTTCAGTGTTCCCAAAATGGTGGAGTAAAAATAATGACAAACTTAACCGATTTAACTTTGACCGAAACGATAAAAGGTCTTGAAAACAAAGAATTTAGCAGCGTTGACGTAACAACGGCTTATTTAAAAAATATGGAAGAAAAGCGCCGTTTAAATGCTTTTATTACCGAAACGCCGGAACATGCGATTGAAATGGCAAAAGCCTCTGACGAACGACGGGCGCAAGGCAAAGCCGGTAAATTGGAAGGCGTTCCTTTGGCAATTAAAGATATGTTCTGCACAAAAGGCATCAGAACAACGGCCGCCAGCCGGATTTTATCAAACTTTGTACCGCCTTTTGAAGCCACAACAACAGAACGTTTATGGAATGCCGGCGCTGTGTGCTTGGGCAAAACAAACACCGACGAATTTGCTATGGGGTCTTCAACGATTACCAGCTATTTTGGCGTCACCAAAAACCCGCACGATGAAACGCGTGTACCGGGAGGATCTTCCGGTGGTTCGGGCTGTGCCGTTGCTGCGCATTTATGTGCCGGCGCTACCGGTACGGAAACAGGCGGATCAATCCGTCACCCCGCATCTTTTTGTAAAGTATCCGGTTTCAAACCGACTTACGGACGTTGCTCTCGTTATGGCGTGATCGCGTATGCGTCCAGCTTGGACGAACCGGGCGTTTTGTGCCGCACGATCGAAGATTGCGCGCATATGATCGAACCGATGATGGGGTATGATGCAAAGGATTCAACCTCCTCCAAGCGCGAAGTTCCGAATATGGTTGCAGCGTTGGATAAAAACATTAAAGGTATGAAAATCGGTATTCCAAAAGAATATACCGAATTAGTTCCCGAAAATTGGGGAAAAGCAATTCAGTTTTTAAAAGACGAAGGCGCAGAGTTAATCGATGTTGATATGCCTCACACCGAAGAAGCCGGTATGGTTTATTATGTTGTATCGCAAGGCGAAGCAACAACGAATTTAGCCCGTTATGACGGTGCGCGCTATGGCGTCCGCGAAGAAGGCAAAACATTAGACGAAATGTACATGAATACGCGTATGGCCGGATTTGGACAAGAAGTCCGTAATCGTATGATTTTAGGAACGTTCTTTACGTCCGCTAAAGGATACAATGATTACTTTGTTCCGGCACAAAAAATGCGTTCTTTGATTAAACAAGACTTTGACAAAGCGTTTGAAAAAGTCGATGTGTTGTTCTCGCCGGCCGTACCTATTCCACCGTTCACAATCGAGGAAGCAAAACACGGTGCGGCAAAGGGGCGTTTCAATGATAATTATTTAATGCCATCTTGTTTAACGGGCGTTCCGGCCGGTTGTGCAAACAATGGTTTGCAAGTCATCGGTCGTATGTGGGACGACGCAACGGTATTGAAAGTTCTTGATGTAGTGGAGATGTGCAAATGACATATATAATTAAAGGAAAAACAGCCGATTGGGAAATGATTTGCGGTTTGGAAGTCCACTGCGAAATCTTGTCTAATTCAAAAGTGTTTTCGGGAGCCAGTGCCGAATTTGGCGGCGCACCCAACACACACGTTGCTTTTTTGGATTGCGGTATGCCGGGGCAATTGCCTGTGTTAAACGAAAAGTGCGTTGAACAATGCATTAAAACCGGTTTCGGATTAAATGCCAAAATCAACAAACATTCCGTTTTTGATCGCAAAAACTATTTTTACGGCGACTTACCGACGGGATATCAAATCACTCAATTATTCCACCCGATCGTCGGCGAAGGTTATTTGGACGTTATCGATGAAGACGGCAATACAAAACGCATCGGAATCGAACGTTTACACCTTGAACAAGACGCCGGTAAATCGATCCACGATATGCACCCGACGCAATCTTATTTGGACTTTAACCGCGCGGGGGTCGGCTTAATGGAAATCGTTTCAAAGCCGGACATTCGTTCCCCTGAACAAGCCGGTGATTATTTGCGTAAATTGCGCGCGATGGTGCGCTATATGGAAACGTGCGACGGCAATATGGATCAAGGCTCTATGCGTTGCGATATTAACGTTTCTGTGCGTCCTGTTGGCGAAGAAGGTTTCCGCCATCGTGTTGAAATTAAAAACGTGAATTCGGTCAAATTCGTTATGCAAGCGATCGACTTGGAAGTTCATCGCCAAATCGATTTATACGAACGCGGTTTGGATTTTCCGCAAGAAACACGACTTTTCGACGCAGTCAACATGGAAACGCGTTCGATGCGTTCAAAAGAAAATGCTTTGGATTATCGGTATTTTCCGGATCCGGACTTGCCGCCGCTTAATTTGACGGAAGAGTACATCGAAAACATCAAAGCTAACTTGCCCGAACTGCCGGAAGCAAAGAAAAAACGCTATATGGAAGTATTGGGCTTGCCGGAATACGACGCGGGCATTTTAACCGCCGACAAAGCAACAGCCGTTTATTTCGAACGCGCTTTGCAAGGCGCAACGCGTCGTGACCCGAAAAAAGTTGCCAACTGGGTTATGGGCGATTTGTTTGCCAAGTTGAACGAAGAGTACATCGCGATTGAAGACAGCCCTGTACGTCCGGAAGATTTGGGCGGATTGATTGACTTAATCAACGACGGCACTATTTCCGGCAAGATTGCAAAAGAAGTCTTTATCGATATGTTCACGACGGGCAAACCGGCGGCATCGATTGTTGAAGAAAAAGGCCTGCGCCAAGTATCGGATACAGGAGCAATCGAAAAAATGATTGAAGACGTTTTGCGTGCCAACATGGACAAAGTTGCCGAAATCAAAGCCGGCAAGGATAAATTAAAAGGTTGGTTTGTGGGACAAATTATGAAAGCGTCCCAAGGCAAAGTCAATCCGGCTTTGGCCAACCAATTATTGGACAAGAAGTTAGGCGAACTGTAAAGTCAGCTTAAAAAAACAAAAGCGCCCCTGATCCACCGGTCGGGGCGTTTTTTTATGGAGGGATTATAACGCCAACATATTTTGACCGGTCAGATACCAACCGGTCGCGGGCGTTTTGCAAGGGGGCCATTTTATGGCGCTCATTTTTATGAAAGGTGCTTTTTATAACGCCCCCCCCACACAACACGCACAGAAAAAAGAGAAAGCCTGCGCACACATAAAGCACGAACAAAAAGGAAAAGCCCTGCACCACATAAACACACAAAAAAAGCCCCCGCCAAATGGCAGAGGCTTCTTCAAGTTTAACAATCTAAATAAAGATTATTTTTTCACTTCTTCAAAGTCTGCGTCGATTGTGCCGTCGTCTTTTTTACCGGCGTCAGCATCGGCTTGACCCGCAGCGGCATCAGCACCGGCAGCACCGGCTGCACCCGCAGCTTGTTGTTCTTTATACATCGCTTCACCCAACTTCATCGATGCATTCATCAAGCTTTCGGTCTTGTTGTTGATGTCGTCCAAATTATCACCTTCGGCCGCTTTCTTCAACTCTTCAATCGCGTTTGTGATCGCGGTTTTGTCGGCTTCGGCCACTTTATCGCCAAAATCTTTTAAGTTCTTTTCGGCTTGGTGAACCATTGATTCGGCTTTATTTTTCGCTTCGATCAATTCGCGTTTCTTTTTATCTTCCGCAGCATGAGATTCTGCATCTTTGACCATTCGATCAATATCCGCATCATTCAAACCGCCCGACGCTTGAATACGAATAGCTTGTTCTTTGCCGGTGGCTTTATCTTTTGCCGTCACGTTCACAATGCCGTTCGCGTCAATATCAAAAGTCACTTCAATTTGCGGCATACCACGCGGTGCAGGCGGAATACCAACCAAGTCAAATTGACCCAACAATTTGTTGTCGGCCGTCATTTCACGTTCACCTTGGAAGACGCGAATTGTCACAGCGGTTTGTCCGTCTTCGGCAGTTGAAAAGACTTGTGATTTGCGTGTCGGAATTGTTGTGTTTCTGTCGATCAAACGAGTAAACACACCACCCAATGTTTCAATACCCAAGGACAACGGCGTTACATCCAACAA
This sequence comes from uncultured Alphaproteobacteria bacterium, assembly GCA_934203105.1. Lineage (GTDB taxonomy): Bacteria > Pseudomonadota > Alphaproteobacteria > CAAHEQ01 > UBA3637 > CAAHEQ01. The sequence continues at coordinate 49,121 of CAKPYQ010000007.1, read as the reverse complement.
CAAAACGTCTTTTACATCGCCTTTCAAAACGCCGCCTTGAATTGCTGCACCCATAGCAACAACTTCATCAGGGTTTACACCTTTGTGCGGTTCTTTGCCAAAGAAGTTTTGAACAATTTCTTGTACCTTCGGCATACGAGTCATACCACCGACCAAGATCACTTCGTCGATTTGTTGTTCTGTTACGCCTGCATCTTTTAATGCTTTACGGCACGGTTCCAAAGTTCTGTCTAACAAATCCCCAACCAAGCTTTCCAATTTCGAACGGGTAATTGTGACGTTCAAATGTTTCGGACCGGTAGCATCGGCTGTAATAAACGGCAAGTTTACATCAGTTGATGTTTGGCTGGACAATTCGATTTTGGCTTTTTCGGCCGCTTCTTTCAAACGTTGCAAAGCCATTCTGTCTTGGCGCAAATCAATGCCGTTTTCTTTTTTGAATTCGTCGGCCAAATAATCGATAACGCGCATATCAAAGTCTTCACCACCCAAGAACGTATCACCGTTTGTGGCTTTTACTTCAAACACACCGTCGCCGATTTCCAAAACGGAAACATCGAACGTACCACCACCCAAGTCATAAACAACGATTGTGCCGGATTTTTTCTTTTCCAAACCATAGGACAACGCAGCTGCCGTCGGTTCGTTAATAATACGCAACACATTCAAGCCCGCAATTTTACCGGCGTCTTTTGTTGCTTGACGTTGAGAGTCATCAAAGTAAGCCGGAACGGTAATAATCGCATCTGTGACTTTTTCACCTAAATAGCTTTCTGCATCTTCTTTTAATTTTTGCAATACGAAAGCAGATACTTGTGACGGCGCATATTTTTCGCCGCGAACTTCGACCCAAGCGTCTCCGTTATCGCCCGATACAATTTTATAAGGAACTAATTTTTTATCTTTTTCAACAACCTTATCATTATAACGACGACCGATCAAACGTTTGATCGCAAATAAAGTGCCTTCCGGATTCGTCACGGCTTGACGTTTTGCGGGTTGTCCCACCAAACGTTCACCTTTTGCCGTAAACGCAACCATAGACGGCGTTGTACGAGCGCCTTCTCTGTTTTCAATTACTTTCGGCTCCGCACCGTCCATAATCGCAACGCAAGAGTTCGTTGTACCTAAGTCAATACCAATAATTTTACTCATAATTTAATCTCCTTTAAACGTTAAACTTTTTTCTGATAGTCCAAGATATAATGCGTACTATTGTATTTTTCAAGTCAAAAATCAAAAAAAGTTTGAATTTTTTTTATAAACATTTTAAGATAGTAAAAAAAGAATACAAAAGGGAGATTATAAATGCCAATAGATATGATGATCGTTTTTCAAAGTTATTTGCCCGAATTGATCGGAGCTTTGTTTATCGGTAACGCGCTATTTTTCTTTGGGCAGAATGACAAACTGGAAAAAAACAATTTAATCTTTGCCGCGCTGGCCTTTTTGGTTTTAAGCGTAAAAGACTTGTTTAATATCATTGCTTTGATGAGCTTTGTCGATCCGATCGTTCAACCGACAAACCCGAAAATAATGGAATCTATCAGCACGGCTTTAATATCCCTTTCCTCCATTTTAATGATTGTGGGAGGGTTCAGCTATTCCAAAACACTATCGTGGATTAAAATGCCGGTCGTTGTTTGCTTTTGCGCACTTTCGTGTTATTTAATCACGCACATTGCTTTGTTGCCGTTCAGCTGGGCAAGCCTTTTACCCACCATTTATTTAAGCGTCGGCACAACCGCATTGGGATTAAGCTTTTGTTTTTCACGTTTTAACTCAAAAGCCTATAACTTACACTGGGTCGGCGGATTGGTGTTAATCTTGGCCGCCTATTATTTCCAAAGCGCGTTAAATCAAATCTATACCTCTTGGTTCTTTGAAGCGTCTTTATATACGTTGATTGTCTGGGGGATTTACCGTTCGACAATCATTCAAATGCGGCGCGATATTAAAGATTTAGCCGCTGACTTAAAAACAACAAAAGCCAAAATCCCGATGATTATCCAAGCGTCCCCTTTCCCGATTATTATTTCGGCACTTAAAGATGATCGCTTGCTTTTGGTGAACGAAAAAGCCAGCAACTTATTTAACATTGATATGCAAAACATCAAATTATTCAGGACAGAAGAATATTTCGTTGATCCGAATGCCAGACGCGAATTATTGCAAAAATTATCGATATCGCCGACGGTGGAAAACTTTCAAGCTTTATTGCGCAAGCCCAACACAAAAGAATCGTTTTGGTTGGAAATTTCCGCACGCGTCATCGATTATGAAAACGAAGTTGCATTGTATTCGGCATTTAAAGACATCACGGCGCAGAAAAAGCACGAGCAAGATTTATTTGAAAAAGCCGTTTTGGATCCTTTGACAGGTTGCTACAACCGCCGACAATTCCAAGAATTAGCAATGAAAGAAATCCGCAGAGCGTGGCGCTATGACACCGAATTTTGTTTAATGATGATGGACATTGACCACTTTAAAAAGGTCAACGACACGCACGGCCACGCATTCGGTGACGAAGTGTTAAAGGCTTTGGCGCGCACATGCAAAAATACGTTGCGTGAAAGCGATATCTTTGCCCGCTATGGCGGTGAAGAATTTATCGTATTGTTGACCCAAACGGACCTCAAAGGCGGCGCTATTGTGGCCGAGCGCGTTCGCAAAAGTATCGAAGAATGTGCCGTTCCGTTGCCCAATGGCGATATGTTCCACTTTAGCGTGTCAATCGGTGTCGTCGGTTCTGCCGTTTCTGATGATTTGGAAGAATTGATTAAACGTGCGGACAGCGCTTTATATTCGGCCAAAGAAAACGGCCGAAACCAAGTCCGTGTTTATGGTGAAAAAGAAAACTTTGAAGAAGCTAAAAAAGAGGCTTTGGACGATGATTCGGCGTTAGACATTTCCGAAAAAATCATCAAAAAAGCAACCGAACTTCACGATGAAACGAACAAGGGAAATACGTCGAAATGAAAATTAATTTTTCGCGCATTCATTTTCACTTTTACATTTTGCCGTTTATCTTTTTAATGGTAACGCTGTATTTTACCTATCATTTAATTCAAGGGGAACGCGGAATTTTCCGTTTATTTGAAGTCAACGAAGAATTACGCCAAGCCCAAACATTATTGGATCAAACAACAAAAGAAAAAAAGTATATGGAAGCAAAGGTTAAATCATTGTCTTCATCATCTCTTAATCCCGACACGCTGGACGAAGCGGGACGACGTGAATTGGACGTCATAAACCCCAACGAATTTGTTATTTTCGAATAAAGAATTTTTTATAAAACATTGGGCAGGCGCACACGAAATGTTGTACCGGCTTTGGCCGAGCTTTCAACTTCAATCGATCCTTGATATTTATGGATAATTTCAGAAGCGATTGCCAAACCCAATCCGGTACCGGAGACATTCATATTTGTCTCCATTCGATAAAAACGTTCGAACAAATGCGGAATTTCATCTTCCGGAATCACATCGCCCACATTATGAACGGAAATTAACAACGTTTCGCTTGGTACGTCCAAAGGTGATGCTGTCGGCGATAATAAATGCGTTTGCATATCCAACGAAACCGTCACGGTTGAATGATCTTTGCCGTATTTAAGCGCGTTGTCAATCAAGTTTTGAAAGACACGAAACAATTCCGACGAATGTCCTTTCAAGGGCGGTAAAACGGCATTTTCTTTTAAAACCAATTTTTTGCCTTGCGCATTTGCTTTTAAATCCAAAGCTTGAAATACCGAGCGGATTAAATCATTGATCACGATGTTTTCCACCGGCGCATCGTTATCCAAATCCATCCGCGACAAGGCCAATAAATCTTGCACCAAATCTTTCATATGCGTTGTTTGTTCGGCCATAATATTTAAAAACTTTTCACGGGCTTTTTCATCGTTTTTGGCCGCGCCTTGCAAAGTTTCAATAAAGCCCGACAAAACCGAAAGAGGCGTTTTTAATTCATGGCTGGCATTCGCAAAAAAAGCGTTTTGACTTTTTTCAAAGATCTTGAAATTCGTAATATCTTGCAACAAAACTTCCACTTCTGCGCCGTTTTTCGTCATCGCCGGCAACCAACTGATCAACGCTTTTAAATACATTTTTTTAACGCCCAACTTAGTTTGAAATTCGACAATTTCACGTTCGGATTGGTTTTCACAAACTTTTCTTAAAGCTTTTTGAAAAGCGGTTTCTTTCAACACATCTTTAACGTTTTTAAAAACCACTCCGCCCCCAAGCAATTGCCGTGCCGACAAATTTGCGCCAACGATATCGGCATTTTTATTAAGCATTAAAAGCGGTTCGGGCAAGCTTTCCAAAACCGCCGTATCGGATAAAGTTTGTGCTTCCAAAATCTTGTTTTTGATTAACCACTTCATTTTAATTTGGTTAAAGGATTGAACGATTTTAAAAGCTTCTCTGCGACGCTTCATAAAACGGGGCATTTGAATGTTGACCCTGCCTTCGGCTTCTTGTTTCAAATAATTGATCAGCTGTTCTAATTCCCTTAAAAACGGAATGGCCAGCAAAAACGTAAACAAAAAAGTCAATCCGAATCCGATCAATGCGGACAGCGGTGGAATTTGCCCGAAAATCATCAACACCAAAAAAGATACCGTCATCGGAAATGTCAACAAAAAGACACGATCCATAGACCGATATAGCGGCTCTTTTGATTTGTTTTTATTCTCTTTTTTTGTTTTATTTTCTTTCATTTTCTGATATACTTTGTTAAAGTTGAACTGCTATTAAAACAAGATTACAAAAAAATAAGGTAAAAAGCAATGGAAAAAGAACAAAAAGTAACTCCTATGATGGCGCAATATCTGGCAACAAAAGAAAAAAATCCGGATTATTTGCTGTTTTATCGCATGGGAGACTTTTACGAATTATTCTTTGACGATGCCGTCAAAGCTTCCGCAGCACTGGACATAGCGCTGACGAAACGCGGCAAACATTTGGGCGAAGATATCCCGATGTGCGGTGTTCCGTTTCACGCTTACGAACCTTATTTGGCAAAATTGGTGCAAAAAGGATTTAAGGTCGCTATTTGCGAACAAATGGAAGATCCTGCCGAAGCCAAAAAACGCGGTGCCGGCAGCACTGTCCGACGCGATGTAATCCGCTTGGTAACGGCGGGAACTTTGACCGAAGACGTCCTTTTAAATGCCAAACGCCATAATTATTTGCTGGTCGCTGTATTAGAAGGCGCGGCGGTAGGATTGGCTTGGGCAGATATGTCGACCGGCGATTTTTACACTCAATCCGTCCCCGTATCATCGCTTGAAAACACTTTGGCACGCTTGGAGCCGGCCGAAATCATTATCGCCGGCGGGCAACGTGAAAATCAAGCCTTTGATAAAGCTCTGTCAGCAATGAAAGACAAAATATCATCGCTGCCCGAAGCTCGATTTGCTTTTTTGAATGCCAAAGAACGCTTGCAAAAAACATTCGGCGTTCACACTTTGGAATCCTTTGGTGCATTTACGCGCGCCGAAATTATCGCAGCCGGCGTTTTATTGGATTACTTGACCTTAACGCAAAAAAGCGATGTTTTTAACTTAAAAACACCCGTTCGCCAAAGCGAAAATGAATTAATGGAAATCGACGCTTCCACACGTCGCAGCTTGGAATTATTTTATTCTTTGTCGGGGGACAGAGCTTCTAAAAGCCTGTACCGTGTTATGGATAAAACAATCACCAACGCCGGCGGACGGTTGTTTGTTGAATACTTATCATCGCCCCAAACAAACGTCAACATTATCAATGAAAGATTGGACGGCGTGGAATTTTTTGTCGGGGAAAATGAAACACGCGAAAAGTTACGCAACTTATTTAAAAATATGCCCGACATTGATCGCGCTTTATCGCGCCTGTCGTTGGGTCGCGGAGGTCCCAGAGATTTGGCTGCCCTGAAAGAGGCGATGATTTTATTGCCGTTCATTCAAAACTTATTTTTACACTTAAACCCGCCGACGCACATTCAAAAAGCTTTGGGCGGTTTAATGGATTTTTCGCAATTGGCTGACACCTTAAAAAGCGCGTTAATGGCAGATTTGCCGCTTTTGGTGCGTGACGGCAACTTTATCGCAACGGGCTTTCATCCCAAGTTGGACGAACTGAAAATGTTTCGTGATGATTCTCGCAAAGTCATTGCGGATATGCAAGCCCGCTATGCCGAAGCAACCGAAATCCCGAATTTGAAAATCAGCTTTAACAACATTTTGGGCTATTTTGTCGAAGTCAATGCCAAATTTGCACAAAAATTATTTAATAATCCCGAATTGGGCTTTATCCATCGGCAAACAATGGCCACCAGCGTTCGCTTTACAACGGTCGAATTGTCAGAAGTAGAAACAAAACTGCGCGGCGCAGGCGAAAAAATCCAACAACTGGAAGAGCAAATTTTCGCCGATTTATTAGGCCAAGTGATGAACCGCAGCAATGATTTAATGATTACATCACACGCTTTGGCGGATTTAGATGTGTCATCAGCCTTGGCCGAATTAGCGGTGGAAAAGAATTATTGCCGGCCGTCGGTCGATGCGTCATTGGCTTTTGAAATCCAAGGCGGTCGCCACCCTGTTGTGGAAGACGCTTTAAGCAAAGCGCATCAAACATTTGCGTCCAATGATTGCGTTTTAAATGAAAGCACGAATCTGTGGCTGTTGACCGGTCCGAATATGGCGGGTAAAAGTACATTCTTGCGACAAAATGCATTGATTGCAATAATGGCACAAATGGGGTCGTTCGTACCAGCTGTCAGCGCGCACATCGGCGTTGTCGACAAAGTTTTTTCCAGAGTTGGAGCAAGCGATGATTTAGCGCGCGGACAATCTACGTTTATGGTTGAAATGGTCGAAACAGCAACGATTTTAAATCACGCAACAGAAAAATCTTTGGTGATTTTGGACGAAATCGGACGCGGAACAGCCACTTTTGACGGATTGTCCATTGCTTGGGCGGTTGTCGAATACTTACATGATCACAATCAATGTCGAACGATTTTTGCAACACACTATCACGAATTGACCGCATTAAAAAGCAAATTGGATCGCCTGTCATTACATCAAATGCTAATCAAAGAATGGAATGGTGATGTTGTCTTTTTACACACCGTCGGTGACGGCGCCGTCGATAAATCATACGGCATTCACGTTGGAAAGTTGGCTGGACTGCCGGCAATCGTCGTTAAACGCGCCGAAAAGATTTTGGAAAAGTTAGAGGCTCAAAACACCCACACAACAACCATTGTCGACGATTTGCCTTTGTTTGCCACAGTTATGCAACAAGAAGAGCAAAACACGCATGATTCAAAGGTGGAAGATGCTCTGCGCGCGATCAATCCGGACGAATTATCGCCCAAAGATGCTTTAAATGTTTTGTATGATTTAAAAACTTTACTGGGCGCTTAATTCGCCGTTTTTGCGTTCTTTATGAACGATCCAACGATAATGGATTAAAAAGCCGATAAAAATCAAAGCGGACAGCCCAAAAGCAATGCTGGTGCGACCGTACATATACGTTCCGTCCGCAAATACGTTCAATAAGCTTTTGCGCTCCAAGTGTATGCTTAAAGCCTTAATCCAATCCGGTGTCCAGATCAGCAAAATAAAAAGACTTGTAAAATAAATCCACATTGAAAAACGTGTCGCATTCCATAAATAAGTGATTTTACGATTAGCGGCCTTTATTTGGTGCAACGCTGTTAAAATCATCCACAGAAGAGGCAAAACCAGCGCCGAAAAAACGGAAAAGAATACCAATATACTGCACGCCAAAACCAATAATACCATAATAATCAACCCTAAAAACGGCCGTACCTTTTTAAAAACTGTTTTAAATGACATATGAATGTTTCTCCTAATTTTTTAATTTTATCCAACGGCATTTGTCTTCAATTGACGGAGACTGATAGTTATCTTCTAACCCCTGTACAATCAAATCCAAAACATACGGATTTTTTTGGTATCCCGTATGTGCAAACAACGGATTTGCAACTTCGCCAAAACCGACATCCATCGCCGGCGTTGTCGTCACTGAAACATTTGATATTTCAGGACATAGCGCATTATCCAAATATTTATCGGAAGCGTCCGGCTCTAAACCATAGCTTAACAAATCATTCGGATCGCTGATTGCAACCACATTTAAACGCCGGAATATCCGCTGATCATAAAGCAAACCGTTCTCAAAGCAATAATCTTGCTTTTTGCCTTTATGCTTTGGCGCCGGCCGCCCCAATTGCAAAACCGGCAATTGATTTGCCAACATAAACACCGTAATTTCTTTGTTTTGTAACAGCTCAACAGCTTTTTTAGATTCCGCTGTTTTCTTGGGATAAGCACGCATTTCTTCGGCCATTTGCTGCAAAGCATCAATGGCTATACGACTGCCCAAGCTGTTTGTAATAAAAGCAAAGTTTTCATCTTTTAAACTGTTAATCGCTTGCTTTGGCGACGGCATACAGTATTGTCGCGCCCGCGATGGAAGCTGATCAAAAGTATAATTGGTCATCCAACAAATCGCCTGCAAAGACGAGGCTTTCATTCGCTCGCCTTCGGGCCCAAAATAAATCGCCGTATCCGGCAAAGTCGAATTCATATAAAACTTCATTTTTGCATTCACAGCCGATCGATCTTTGGCATATTCTTTGGTTGTATCATAAGACAAGCTTTGCTTAATCGGATCGGTAATTTCTGACCACGTTTGTTCATAAAAGACAACAGAGCGTTGAGTTTTTTCATTTAAAAACCGGTAAACGCGCAATACGCCGACCGGCTGATCGGTGCTGTTAATCATTTGAATTTCTTTATAGTCGCGATTTAATGTATCCAAGCCCATTTTTTGGCTGATGTCCAACATAAAAGCCATTGAATGCCCCGGCACATGGGTGCCGATCCCGTGAACCAACAAAACGTTAGTGATTTTTTGTTTGGCTTGCTGTAATCCGGAAAAGCCGGCGCTCAAAATCATACAACTGACTTCGTCTTTCTTTTTATTTTGGGCATCGAAATAACCTTCCATCAAGCCGCGCCCCAAGCTGGAACAACCGGCAAGCAAAAGCAAACCCAAAAATAAACTGACGTATTTTTTCATTTTTATCCTTATACTTTGTTATAAAGACATTTTTGCTCAAATGCAAGTCTTATTGATTATTTTTTCAAATGCGCTCTGGGGTGTGCTTTGTTATAAACCGCCGTCAAATGCACGGTGTCAACTTCGGTATAGCGTTGCGTTGCCGATAATGAAGCGTGCCCTAACAGCTCTTGTACACTGCGCAAATCGCTGCCGGCTTCCAACAAATGCGTTGCAAAGCTGTGCCGCAAAGCGTGCGGTGTCACCGTTTCGGGCAAGCCCAAAGATCGCCTGAGCCGCCTGATTTGACGTTGAACGACCCCGGGATTTAATTGCTCCCCACGCGCCCCGATAAATAAAGGGGAATCTTTCGTCACCTCAAAAGCGCGCTCTTTTAAATAGGCTTCCACCGACTTTTTAACCAACGGTAGCAAAGGGACTAAACGTTCTTTATTTCCTTTACCGCGGATCACCAATGCGTCAGAGTTGGCTCGCCATGCGCCGACCGTCAGATTTAAAGCTTCCGATATACGCAGCCCGCACCCGTAGAGCAATGTCAACAATGCTACGTCACGCAAGCCTTGCCATTTTTCTTTTTGTTCTTTGTACGCTGCGTGTAACAAATGCAGCGTTTCTTCCTGCCCTAACGGTTTGGGCAAAGTTTTTGCCGGACGCGCCGAACGCACCGCATGAACGGCCGTGTTTTCAATATCGTAATTTTTATGCAAAAATTTAAAGTAATTGCGTAAAGACGACATATTGCGCGACAATGATGAACGCGTCAATCCCATTTGGCTGCGCCGGACCAAAAAAGCGCGAAAATCGACAATCGACAGATCTTTTAGATCTTTTAATGTAATGAGGCGCTGTTCTTTACCAAACAGATAAATAAAAAACTCTTTTAAATCAATCAAATAACTTTGCGCCGTATGAGTGGACAATCGCCGCTCCAAGCCTAACCAATCGTACCACGCTGCTGTTGCTAAATACGCTTTTTTTTCTAAAAATTTTTGAAAATCCTTGATGTCTTGCATACTTTTCGATATCCTTATATAAAATCAGTATAAGAAAGAAAATTAAAAAATGCAAAAAGTTTCTGTTTTATTGCCCAACCTTTTTTCGGTTTGCACTTATTTTGCAAAGCAAGCCTTGCCGGCCGGCACATTCGTTCGCGTTCCGTTTGGACGAACCGAACTGAATGCCGTTGTTTGGGATACACCGATAGACACAAACTTTCCCGATGAAAAAATAAAACCGATTTTGCAAGTGTTAGATACAATCCTGCCGCTGGATAAAAACATACGCGCATTTGTCGATTGGGTTGCGGATTATACTTTATCCCCCGCCGGATTGATTTTGAAAATGGTACTGCCGATTGATGTTTGCGCCATCAGCAAAAAGCCCGCCGAATTTCCTTTGCCGATCTTGTCAAAAGGGACTATGCAATTTTCGACAGAACAACAGCAAGCCATAGACCACATTTTACCCAAAATCACCGACCGATTTTCGGTCACTTTAATTGACGGCGTGACGGGATCCGGTAAAACCGCCGTTTATTTCGAAGCTATTTTTAAGGCTTTACAGCAAAATCGTCAAGTCTTGGTTTTATTGCCGGAAATTACTTTAACGACGGCTTGGCTAAACCGTTTTGAAAAACGCTTTGGCGTTAAACCGGCCGTATGGCACAGCGCAATGACGTTAAAGCAACGACGCGATACATGGCACGCAATCCAAGACGGTACCGCCAAAGTATTGGTCGGTGCAAGATCCGCTTTATTCTTGCCGTTTAAAACGTTGGGGTTGATCATCGTTGACGAGGAACACGATGCATCGTACAAACAAGAGGACGGCGTTTTGTATCAAGCGCGCGATATGGCCGTTGTGCGGGGACAAATTGAAAAATTGCCCGTCTTGTTGGCTTCTGCCACGCCGTCATTAGAAACGTTTTGCAATGTGTTAAACGGGCGCTTTGACAAAGTCGTTTTAACACATCGTTACGCCGGCGCTTGCCTGCCCGATATAGAATTGGTCGATATGCGCACCAAAAACAAAGATGAAAAAGGATTTATCTCGACACCTTTAAAAAACGCTTTGGCGGAAAACTTAAAAGCCGGCAATCAATCGCTTTTGTTTTTAAACCGCCGCGGCTATGCCCCGATGAGGTTATGCCGAGCTTGCGGTGAAAAAATCAAATGTCCGCACTGTTCGGTCTTTTTAACCGAACATAAAGCATTAAATAAAATGGTATGTCATCAATGCGGCTACACCCGTGCTTTGACGAATGCATGCCCTGCCTGCGGTGAAAAAGACAGCTTAATTTCCTGCGGCTGCGGGGTCGAGCGGATCTATCACGAAATATCCGAATTATTCCCCGAGGCACGGACGCAAATGGTCACCAGCGATACAATGACGTCCCCAAAAGCTTTTGATGAATTGTGCGAAAACTTGGACAATCACAAGCTTGACATTTTAATCGGCACGCAAATGTTGGCCAAAGGGCATAACTTCCCCGACTTGACATTAGTCGGCATTGTGGACGCAGACTTTGGTTTGGCCGGCGGTGATTTACGCGCCAGCGAACGCACGTTTCAATTATTGCAACAAGTGGCCGGCCGAGCCGGTCGCCACGATAAAAAAGGACGTGCTTTGTTACAAACGTACAGTCCGCAAAACAATGTGATTCAGGCGTTATTAACGGGCGACAGACCGCTGTTTATGGAAAGCGAAATTGCCGCACGTCAAATGCTTTCAATGCCACCATTTGGGCGTTTGGCCGCGCTGATTATCAGCGGAAAAGATGAATTGATGACCTTAAAGGTCGCCAAAAGCTTAATCCGACACGCGCCGATTTTCCAAGGTGTTGAATTTTTGGGCCCCGTAGCGGCGCCGATTTTTCAGCTGCGCGGAAAATACCGTTATCGCATTTTGGTCAAATCACAAAAACAAATCGCCCTAAACCGTATTTTAAAGGATTGGTTAGCGCACTTTACGCCGCCTCCGGCCGTCACAATTCGCGTTGATATTGATCCTTACACGTTTTTATGATTGACAAGCATTTTTTTTTGGTGTATAAGAAATTACTTTTTGATTTTGGAGAAGTGGCAGAGTGGTCGAATGCGTCTGACTCGAAATCAGATATACGGGTAACTGTATCGGGGGTTCAAATCCCTCCTTCTCCGCCAAACAGCAGTCTTTCGGGACTGCTTTTTTATTGCTGTTTTAAAGTGTAAATGCACATCATACCGCCGTCGGGCAAACGCGACATACGCAAGCAAATCAATCGCCCGTCGGATAATGTTAAATCAATCGTCCCGTCCGCGGTTTCCAACGCCATCAATATTTTTTGACGCAACAAATCCCAAATGTCATCGCTGACCTGCAAAGCGCTGCGCGATATGTCCAACACATCAATCAATAACGGTTCGGAACTTAAAAAAGCTTTATCGCCTTTAAATAATTCTTCATAGCGCGTATTCCACAATTTCAAACGCCCTTCATCGTTAAAAATCAACAATGCTTCGGGCATTTCATTTAAAATGCTTTGCTGGTTGGCTAATTGAGCATTATACAGTCGTTCCAAAGAAACTTTGTCCGTCACATCGTCAAATGTCATCACGACGCCCCCCAAAGGATAAGGATTCATTGTCCGTTTATATATGCGCCCGCTGGGCAAATACAAAATGTCTTCTTGCAAAGCAGATAAAGTCGAAAATTGTTCCATTTCCCGATGCTTATATTGAACAAAGTTTCCTTGCTCGGGCAATAAACGTTTTTCGCGCAACAAATCCAAAATGCCGGCAAAAGACGGCCCCGATAACAACCATTCTTCGGGCAATTTCCACAAATCGCAAAAAGCTTTGTTGTAAAATTGCACATAACCGTTTGCATCAAAAATCGCGATGCCGGAAGACAACGCCCCCAAAACTTGATACTGCGCTTTTAAGTAATTTTCCAAGCTTTGCTTTAACGTTTCTTCATTTTGCACATCGCGCGTAAAGCCCAAAGTAAAACGATCTTCGGGATCTTTATCTTGTCCCAACGGCACTTCCGTTACCTGCATCAAACGGGATTTTTTATCCACAACAAATGTACCGGTTTCGCTTTTTTCTTCGCCCGAACTTTTGGCAGCAATAGCCAATAACTTTGCCCCCATTTTATCCATCGCATCATAGGAAAGTTCAATGTTTTTCTTTAACGCTTCGTTACGGTTTTTAGCGTGAATCAATTTTAAATACGCCCGATTACAATAAGCCAATGACAAATCGTGATTGCGCAACCACAACGCAAAAGGCAAACCGTCCAAAGCCGATGTAAACAGCTCGTCACGCATTCGATATGTATCCAATTCGTTTTCAATGACGTCATTTTTTGCCAATAAATCCGTTTCGTCTTGAAACCACAAAACATCGGCCATAACACGACCTAAATAAGTTGCGGCACGAATTCCAACAACATTTAAGCGCACATTTTCCCCCGTTGTCGAAACGCTGATCCGAAACTCTTTTCCGGTCGCGGCCAATTTTGCAACCGCCTTTTGCAACGTGCCTTGACTTTTTTGCGACAGTTTTTTCAATAGCACATCAAACGACGGATTGCTTTCATAAATCCCGAGCAACACCGCCAACCGACGCGAACAAATCTGAATACCATTTGGTAAAAAATAAAAAAAGCCGTCCGGACAAGTCGATAAAATTTCGTTAAACTTTTCGTTTTCAAAGCGCAAGCGTTTACGTTGCCGACGATTTTTCGTGTATAGCAAAAAGACGATCACAAAAGCGGTGATTTCCAAAACGGTTAAAAGGATTTGTAATAAAGCCGAATCCATTTTAAGAACTCTCCAAAATCTTGCGTCTGAAAGACAATGCCTCCGCTATATGAACAGGCGTGATTTCTTTACTGTCCGCCAAGTCTGCGATTGTTCTGGCAACCCTTAACATACGGTGATAACCGCGCGCCGACAAAGCAAATTGCGTCGCCGCGTCTGTAATCATTTTTTTGCATTCGGCAGACAGCGGAGATAACTCTTCCAACAAACTGCCCGATGCCTGCGCGTTGCGTGTAATGCCGTATCCTTCATATCGCGTGATGGCTTTTTGAACGGCCTTTAACACACGTTGAGCAATAACAGCGGATTTTTCACCGCCCGACAAACGGCCTTGCTGTAAATCAATCGGGTTGACCGGTTGAACGTCAACGAATAAATCTATTCTGTCCAAAAACGGCCCTGACAGCTTTTGTTGATATTCCAAAGCACAACGCGGAGCGCGATGACATTCATATCCTTTTATGCCCAAATATCCGCATTTACACGGATTCATCGCCGCGATTAACTGAAAGCGCGCCGGATAAGTGACGTGTCCGTTGACCCGAGCAACCGAAACTTCCCCCGTTTCTAACGGTTGACGCAACGCTTCCAAAGCTTGACGTGAAAATTCGGGCAACTCGTCCAAAAATAAAACGCCGGCATGCGCCAAAGATATTTCTCCCGGTTTGGCTTTTAATCCGCCACCAACCAACGCCGGCATTGACGCCGAATGATGAGGCGAACGAAACGGACGCACCGAAATTAACTCACCGTCTTTTAATAAACCGGCCACCGAATGCACAATACTGGCCTGCAACATTTCCTCAGCGCTCATCGGCGGTAAAATAGAGGCAAAGCGGGCGGACAACATAGATTTTCCGGACCCTGGCGCGCCGATCATCAACACGTTATGACCACCGGCAGCAGCAATTTCCAAAGCACGTTTTGCCTTTTCTTGACCTTTTACTTCCGAAAAATCCCCGATAAATGAAGGGGTGTACGCCGATTTTTGCGTGGGCGAGTCAATCAAGCCGATACCTTTAAAATGATTGATGATTTCAACCAAAGATCCCGCCGGCAAAATATCTGTATTCCCCGACCAAAGCGCCTCTGCGCCCTGCTCTTTTGGACAAATAAAGCCCATATTAAAAGATGTTGCAGCCATTGCTGCGGGCAAAACGCCCGATACCGGCGCGACGTGACCGTCCAATCCCAACTCACCCATAATCGTATAATGTTGTAATTGCTCTGTTGGCAAAACTTCCATCGCACACAACAAAGCCACCGCAATCGGCAAATCAAAATGCGATCCTTCTTTGGTAATGTCCGCCGGTGCCAAGTTGATTGTAATGCGCTTTGGCGGTAAAGCAAACCCCAATGAAGACAAAGCCGCCCGAACACGTTCTGCACTTTCGGTAACGGCTTTTTCTGCTAAACCAACAATTTTAAAGGCGGGCAAACCTGCGCTGATATGAACTTCAACAGCTATTTTTTGCGCTTCCACACCCTTAAAAGAAACGGTAGTCACGCACGAAAGCATTATACGCTCCTATTCCTACCAACGCGGAACAGAGTTGTTTTCTCTCCATTGACCCGCAGTATTTGCCGGATATGTGCCGGCGGTATTCAACTCATCTTGCGCCGTGAAACGTGACAGGTTGGACGAACGAACATAACCCAAACGTTCATACGATTCCAAGCAAACATCGTCTGTCACAGGGCAACGGATCAAATCACGTTGGATCGGGTGTTGCATAATGATAAAGCCCGACTTATCCGCTTCGTATTTTGCCGGCGTTGATGCGGCATTAAAATCGATCACTTCTTCGGATACGGTAAAATCCGTTTCAATCGAGTTGGTCAAAGGACGTGCAGCCACCGGAGCATAAGCCGGTGTCGGTGTCGCAACCGGCATTGTAGCAGGCATAGGAGCCGTTGCCGGAGCCGCAACAGGTGTCGGCGCCACAACAGGAACAGGCACCGGCGTCGGATCAGCATAGTAAACACGTGCCGGAACCGGCGTCGGAACAGCAACCGGAGCCGCCGGCATTGCATATTCAACCGGAGCCGTCGGCGCATAAGAACGACCCGCCATAATATTTTGTTCTTTATAATCCAAAGCCTTTGAACGGCTAATGAAAGCGGCTTCACGGTCCGCCAATTTCTTTTCGCGTTCATACAATTCTTGTTGACCGTCTAACAAGTTTTTTTCTTTTTGGAATAATTCTTGTTCTTTTTGCGTCAAAGCCAAGTTTGTTTCTTGCTCATAAACGGGAGGATCCATCGCATAAGGATTGGCGTTTGTTGTTTGCGTTGAAGTTGCCGGAGCCGACGCCACAGGTGCTTCATACGCCGGTGCATTTTGATAGCCCGCATCTTGATAACCGCCATTTTGTTGATACGGATCTTGGTACGTTGCGCTTTGATATTGTGTTTCTTGATAAGAATCCATCACATAGCTGTCGTCAGCGGATTTATTGTTATTCATACACGCACATAAAGCCAAACACGGAATTACCCATAAAATCTTCATTTTTGTCCCCATTAAAAGAGTTCTTTTTTACCAACTTATCCATACTATAAACCAAAAACGACTCGACGACAAGCATTTTTTTCAAAAAAAAGCAAATTTTTCTGTCGAGTCGCTTCGAGTCGCTGTTTTTTCTATTTAAGAACGCTCTTTTTCTTCTTGTTTTTGGCGCAGCATTTTATTTTGTTTTTTATGTTCTGTTTGAATCTCGCGGATCTGGCCCCGCACTTTTTTTATCAAATCGCCACCGGATTTAATATGTTTTAAACTGGTGAGCAACAATTCCGCCATTGTCGGATTGTTTAAAATTTCTTTCATTTGCATTTTTTCGCTGTCGCCCAACGTCATATACAAAGCCAATAATAATTTGCTGGTTTGCTTGTCCAACATAATTGGAATGTCGCCCGACAAAGCTGAAAAAAACTCTTTCATTTCCTTATTGTCTTTAAATTCCTGCCAATTTGTTTTGACTTGTTGCAATATTTTTGACGGCTGACGCTTTAACGCTTTATCCCACAAATACTGTTGCGTATTAAAATCTTTGATTTTCTTTTGATACTGCGTTTTGCGAACGTCTGCATTCATACAATCCGGACACTTTAAAATAAATTCTTGAATCACCAAGTGCACATCAAACAAATGGCAATGAACTGCGTCTTTTTCCAAAAACGGGCAATAATCGGGACATCGTTCGATTTTCATAGCACTTTTTGCCTTTTCATAATAACAACCAACAACATCAACGCCGGCACCATCAAAGCACCGGTAAACAAAAAGAAGCTGATCCACCCCATTTGATCAGCCCATACACCGCTGTACGAAGCAATTAAAGAGCCGGACATGCTCATAAAGCCGGTCAACAAAGCGTATTGAGTCGCCGAATAGTTTTTAGAGCACAATCCCGACAGAAAAGCAATAAAGACCGCGCCCCCCATACCTCCGACGATATTATCAAAAATAATCGTGCAAATAAAGGCTGCCTGACTGTTCCCGACAAAGGCCAAAAAAGCAAACGCGCAAGAGGTTAATATTTCCACAACACCAAGCCCGAATAAACACTTTAACACATTGAAACGCGCGACCAAAGCGCCACCCATAAACACACCAAAGATCGTCACCCACGGACCGAAAGTTCCGCTGATCAAACCGATTTGATTTTTGGTAAAACCGACATCGATATAAAAAGGCGACGCCATACGTCCCAAAACCATATTGCACATTTTATACAGCACAATAAATATTAACAATAACGCCCAATTGTTTTTTTTCATAAAGTCGGCAAAAGGATCGACCACCATTTGACGGAAAATGTGTTGAGTGACCGGTTGTTTTGCTCGTTTGGGTTCTTTGACGCACAATAAACTGATCATTCCCAAAAAACAACACGCCCCCACAATAATATAAGCCAAAGACCACGAAATATAGGCCGATGCCATAACCACGCCCGCGCCGGAAATCAAAGCCGCCAATCGATAGCCTAATTGATAAGTTCCGGCCGCTTGTCCTAATTCATCTTTGTTCAACGTATCGATACGTAAAGCATCGACAACGATATCTTGGCTGGCGGCAAAAAACGCCACGCCTAAAGCAAACAAAAATGTTTGTAAAGGAATGATTAACGTTTCTCCGTCTGTTTTTGTGTATGTATAATTCCAAACATCTAAATCCGGCGCGCAAACGCCCAATCCGATAATGCAAGCGATTAAACCTGCTTGAAACACCACGCCCCACGCTTTTTTATCGCCGATTTTGGACAACACGGGAATTCGGATGCGATCAATAAAGGGCGCCCATAAAAATTTAAAAGAATACGGCAAAAAAATCAAACTGAAAAAACCGATTACGGACAAAGAAAATCCGCATTGCCTTAACCATTGTGACAAGCTGAACCCCAACAAATTATAGGGTAATCCGCACGCAAAGCCCAAAAACAGGAAAATAAAAACTTTTGGGTTCAGGTAATTTAGAAATGCTTTTTTCCAACTATTCATCATCATATCCTTTTTTTCAAGGCCAAAAATATATCACAAAACGTCAAAAAATGCAATAGGTGCTTAAACTTAATAAAAAAGGTCGAGTTTTTAGGCTCAACCTTTTTTGTGATTTGAATACAGCGGATTATTTACATTCTGTGTTACATTCTATTTTCTTTATGTATTGATCCGTGCAGTGCGTCCTCTCTTTAAAAAAGTTGTTAAAATGTACTGTCATTCTGAACGCTAGCGAAGAATGACGCCGCGTGTCAAAAGATTCTTCACTTTCGTTCAGAATGACACGGCAGGAGAAACCGCGTCAAAATATCAGACAGGGGAAAGTACGTTGAAAATAATGAGATGAACAGATTTCCAAAATAAATAAACCAGAAACCAAAGCATAAATAAATAAGAAAAAAAGACTTGATTTTTGGACAAAATCAGTTAAACTGTATGCATTATGACAGATTTATTTGATAACAAAAACGAAGTAAAATCAGAGTATTCCGCACGCGATATCGAAGTGTTGGAAGGGTTAGAGCCTGTTCGTCGCCGACCGGGTATGTATATCGGCGGTATTGATGAGCGCGCTTATCATCATTTGGCGGCCGAAATTATCGATAACTCGATGGACGAAGCGGTGGCAGGTTATGCTTCCGTGATTACGGTAGAATTATTGGCTGACGGTAAAATATCCGTGTCCGATAACGGGCGCGGTATTCCGGTCGATCCTCATCCGAAATATCCCGATAAATCAGCGTTGGAAGTCATTACAACCATGCTGCATTCCGGTGGTAAGTTCGGCGGGAAAGCTTATGCTGTTTCCGGCGGATTGCACGGTGTCGGCTTGTCAGTGGTAAATGCTTTATCGTCCGAAATGACGATTGATGTTGCTCGTGATAAAAAGCTGTGGCAGCAATCATATTGTCGCGGTGTGCCTTTGGCACCTGTCGAATGTATCGGTAATGTTTCCAATCGCCGCGGTACAACGGTGACTTTTTTACCGGATACTGAAATTTTTGGTGAAAGCACACACTTTAAGCCCGCAACAATCTATAAAATGATTAAAACAAAGGCTTTTTTGTTTCGCGGAGTTGAGTTGCGTTGGATTTGTGCGCCGGAATTGATTTTGGAAGGCGATACAACACCCAAAGAAGCCGTTTTGAAATATCCAAACGGGATTGAAGATTATTTAAAGTCTTTGACGGAAAAAACGTCTTTGTTAATGCCGCGTTATTTTGCCGGCAGAGCCGAATTAGCCGAAGGGAAAGGGCATGTCGAATGGGCGATGGTTTGGCCGGATTTTGCACCGGACGCTTTTCAATATTCGTATTGCAATACTATTCCGACACCGCAAGGCGGTACACACGAAACAGGCTTACGTGCCGGACTGACAAAAAGCTTTCGTGCTTATGCGGAAATGGTTGGCTGTAAAAAAGCGGGTGAAATTACCGCCGATGATATTGTGGGGACGGCCGATGTGATGTTGTCATTGTTTTTGCGGGATCCGCAATTCCAAGGGCAAACAAAGGAAAAATTAGCCTCCCCTGAAGCCGCCAGATTGGTTGAAAATGCCGTCAAAGATCCGTTTGACCATTGGTTAAGCGCGGATACCAAAATGGCCAATTTGCTGTTGGATTATATTTTGGAACGCGTCGAGGAAAGAAAACGCAAAAAGAAAACGCAAGAAGTTGCCAGAGCATCGGCAACCAAACGTTTGCGTTTACCGGGTAAATTGGCGGATTGTTCCCATAAACAAACCGAAAATACGGAAATTTTCATTGTCGAGGGTGATTCGGCCGGCGGTTCGGCAAAACAAGCCAGAAATCGAGAAACACAAGCTATTTTGCCTTTGCGCGGTAAGATTTTAAACGTTGCCAGCGCGTCCCGTGATAAAATGATGGCGAACGAAGAAATCAATAATATGATCGAAGCTTTGGGGTGTGGCACGCGTGATAAATATAACGAAGAAAACTTGCGTTATGACAAAATTATTATTATGACCGATGCCGACGTGGACGGAGCACATATTGCGTCTTTGATGATGACGTTCTTTTACCAAGAAATGCCTCAATTGATCCAAAACGGGCATGTGTTTTTGGCTATGCCGCCGCTGTTTAGATTAACACAAGGCGATAAGTCCGTTTATGCGATGGACGATGACGAAAAAGAACGTTTGCTTGCGACAACTTTTAAAAATTCGAAGAATGTCGAAATCAGCCGTTTTAAAGGCTTGGGTGAAATGCCGCCGTCGCAATTAAAGGAAACAACAATGAATCCGGCGACACGGACTTTGCTGCGCGTGGATATCCCGGACGCCAAAAAGGAAATGGAGCAAGAAGAAGCGCTTTATACCGCGTCGATTGTCAAACAGTTAATGGGCAACGATCCCGAAAAACGTTTCCAATTTATCCAAGAACACGCTAAATTCGTCGAAAATTTGGATATTTAATAAAAATGCCCGCTTTAATCGCGGGTGTTTTTTTATGGAATAATATGAACGATCCGCTTGCCTATTCGGATAAACATTCGGACATCTAATTCTTCCAATAACGCATTATCGACCAATGTGGGATCGATTAACGTCAATCGTATCCGTCGAGAATTCGGTATTTCACGATAACTTTCAATATTGCTTAATCCGCCCAACGCTTGAATAATCGTGCCGTTCAGCTTGCACGTCTTGTTCGGAGCAAAAGAAAAGTGCACAGGCATAAAATGCCGGGCACTTGAATGAGGTTTTATCGGAATGTTTAAATATCCGCGTTCTGAATTATCGTTGTAATGTTGTTGTGTTTGGGAAAATCCCAGCCATGACGCAAACCAATTTTTAATCGGCAACAGCCGCTCTTTTGTTGTCATATTTACCTCCATTGACAAATTAAGTTGTTTGACTTGATGATTTTATAATGGCGTCAAAGCAAAAGCTTTGTCAAAAGAAAAAAGCATTATTTTTTTCTTTTCATAATGAAGTATAAAACGAGCATAAAAAGATATTTTAATCAGACTAAACGCTATTGTTCGGTGTACGCTTTTTTTATCCGGTCGCAAACTTGCTCAATCGAAAGTCCGGTTGTATTTAAAACTAAATCAAATGCCGATTCGTTTTCAATATCAACTTGATATATGCGTAAAAAGCGTTCGCGTTCGCTTAAACGGCGTTCTGTAATGGCTTTTAATACATCGGCTTCATCGGCATATTTGCTTTCACCGGAACGGAGCGTGTCGCTGAAAATTCGTTTAGCCGCTTCTTTGGGGTCGACCGTTAATTTGACCTTGAAAGAAGCGGGCATAAAATGCCAAGCTAAACGCGAATCTACGATGTAAGCGTTGCCGTCTTGGTTCATTGCTTTGATAACGCCGTCAATTCTGTCGTCAATAGAATTATCTTTTTCGGCTAAATGATTTAACTCTAATGTCGTCAAGCCCATATCCGCCGCAATTTTTCTTTGAGCTAATCCCGTCGAATAATACGTCAAGCCCAATTCTTGGCTTAATTTTTTAGCAACGGTTGACTTGCCTGATCCCAAGCTGCCCGTTATTGTAATAGATTGTTTCATCGCTTTATTTCCTTTTATTAACTGCGTCGAATAGAGCCTCTGACCGGCGCGGGCTCTGTTTGCTGGTACGGGGTTTCGGCGTCGATATCGAATTTTGCAATACTTTCATAGGCTAAATCCATAATATCCAAAGCGTCTTTTGCTTGCGTCAACGCCATTTGTAATTTTTCCAAATCCATTGAAGAATTAACAAACGTCAATAATTGTTGGATTAAGGTCATTGTTGAAAAGCCCTTTTGATAAGCTTGATCAACCGATTCCACACCGGCCAAACGTTGGTGAATGCGGTTTATGGAATGCATTTTTTCTTGCGCCGTGTCATTGATTTGTTTTAAATCGGCACGGATCGCCGTCGCGGCCGTTTGCGTCGTTTGGTTTAAAATCGTTGATGTGCGTGTTGCAATTAAAGAGGCTTGTTCATTGGCTTTTTCCGTATCCGCCACAGACGGTGCCGGTTTATTTGCTAATTCTTGCAACAAAACAAAAGCGTCTTTTGCACGGATCAGCTCGTTTTCCAAAGCGTCGGACGGGGCGATTTGTAAAGCTTTTTGAGCATCGGCTATTTGTTGACTTGCTTGCGTAACCAAAGCGGATAACTGCGTTACACGGCCGCGCGCTTCTTGTCTGGCCAAAGCGGCTTGCTTGGTTTGTTCTTCTTGCATCAATCTGATTCTCATATCGTTTGAAGAGCTTTCAAGATATTTGATGAATGAGGCAAAATCAATGCTGGTCTTTGCGCTGTGAGCCAAGCCTTTTACAACAATCGAAATCGGAGGATAGCCGGTAAACTTTTTCAACGTGATCGCGGCAGACGAGCTGACCGTCCAATCCGGTAAATCCAAATTCATTTGAATAATCGCGTTGGCATTCGGGGTTTTTAAAACCGTGTCCGATGTTCTGAAAACGCCGTTGGTAATGGCAAAGCTGCCCTCTAATGAATCAAAGGCGGTTTCACCGACGGTCATTTCTTTGTTTAATTGTTGGCTTAAATTATCCATACTTTCACGGCGCGCCAAAGTCGTGCGAACGCGGCGTTCAAAAGCGTTCAAGTTCAAGCTGGAAACAGCACCGTTTTGAATGTTGAAACGCCCCGTGCTGGATAATGTTTGAATCATATCTTCAACCGAGTTGCCTTTGGTGTCAAAATCCATCATCAAAGACGTATCACCGCTTTTCAATCTGAATAACCCCAACGTCAACATATCCGCGCGTAAAGGCACTTTATCCATTTTAATGTTGCCTTTTAAGAACGGCGTTGCCGTGCTGCAATTCAATACGGAAGATAAAGCGATGTTGCCACCGTCAACACTGGCTTTGACATCGTCTAACATCAAGATTTTGTCGTCCAACAAAATGTGAGAGCTGAACAAAGCCCATTCCAATTTATCAAACGCGATTTTTTCGGCGGTTAATTGAACGTCGGCAGATACATTTTCCAAAGCGTCAAACTTTAACAAATTCGATGAAAATTGCGATTTGCCGGTACCTGCATCGACTTTTGTCAGCAGGTTTTTACCCGAAAAGAACTTATCTAAATACAAATACGGCGAATTGATTTTTCCGTTGATTTTTAATGAATCGTCGACGTATTGCAATTTTAAATCACCTTGTAATCTTTGTGCACCGATAGACAATTCTGTTTTGTTTAAAGTTAATTGTTCGCTATCGCCTTGTAACGTAGAGTCAAACGTAAAGTTACCGCTTAACGTTGGCAAACTGTTGAAGCCCGAGTTAAACAAGCGCATAAATTGATGGAAATTCGGGTGTACGATTTTAATGCCCAACGAATAATTGGGGTTTGTTGTTAAAATGTTTTCGATATCGCCTTGCGCCCGAATGCGTCCTTGTGTAAACATAATGTCCGAATTGATGCTCATTTTATCAAAAGAACCGGCCAAGCTTGCTTTTAAATCAATCTTGCTGGCGTTATTTGCAAGCGGTGATTTAATTTTCAACCGATCCAATAATAACAAAGATTTTGGCATTTCCAACGCAACGACAACATCTTTAAAATACACCGTGTTATCGGCTAACTTTTGGACAACACCTTTGTAATCGATGTTTGACATCGCTGCTTGCGATATTTGCAATTTGTCCGTAATCCAATTTTTGTCTTTGATTTTGCCTTCGTATGTGAAAAGCTGAATAGGCAACGTTTTAAACGTAATGTCTTGTCCGGATAACAGCAAGCTGACGTTAATATCGCTTAACAAAAACGACGTATCCAAAGTGTTTTTGACGTCCTTTAACCATTCGGTTAAGGATCGTTTTTCCGTCGGTGCCGTATAGGGGAAAAAGTCATCGAAATTGATTTGCTTTAAGTTTAAGTTTGCATAGCCCGTTAATTTGGGTTCAGTTAAAGCAAATGCTAATCCGCCCGTAATGTTACCGTTATTTAAGGCCAAGTCCATATTGCTGAATGTTAAATCTTTCGGACGCAAACGCATTTGTCCTGAAAAATTTAAGCTGTTTATGCTTTTCAAGTTTGCCGGTATTTTGTTTATTTTTAACCAATCCAGCGTTTGTTGAAGAGCGCCGGCTTCAATCGAGTAGTTAACGTTTACCGTCGGTTCTTTGCCGTCCAAGCTGACAGAACCGCTTGTTTGAACAAAAGTATCTTGCGGTAAAAGAGCTTTTGCTTCACGAATGTTGACGGATTTATCGTGAATGTCTGCCGAAAACACGACGTTTTTGATTGCTTGGTCAAATAAAGTAATTTTTTCGGCATTTAAAACCAAATCTGCACTTGTCGGGAGTTTGTTTCCCGCAAAAACCAAAACGTCTTGCCATGAATTGGGTTTGGGTAAATAAGAAATGAATGTATCCAAATTTAAATTGGAAAAACGCAATAAAGAAGAAACTTTCGTTGTGTCGCCGACTTGCAACGGGAAAATAAAGTTGATATCGGCCGCAACCGCATTTTCGTTGGCTTCGTTGCCATAACGCACAGCTACTTCCGTTAATGCGGCATTCTTATCCGAAATGTTAAATGATCCGTTACCGACGATTTGTTTGTTTAACGGTTCGGGTAAGTCTTTAAAGCCAATGCTGTCGACTAAAAAGGAAGAAAGTTTGGGAATGTTAAATGTAAATGTTCCCGAAAAGCTTTGTCCGACTTCGGATAATTTTTCAATCTTTCCGGATTGAACGGAAAGCACGGCTTTGCTGCTTGGATTTAAAAGGGATAAATCAAACTTGGTTTGCGCCACCAAATTTAATTTATCAACATGCAACGTGACATTCAAAGGCATTTGCCCCTGCTTCATAGTGCCGACAAAGTCAAACGGCCCTGTGATCGATGAAGAGTTTAATTTGCCGTTGATGTTGGTCAATTGATATTCGGAATTGCTTAATGCATTTTGATAATTGATTGTGCCGCCCTCGATTTCCACATTTTGGAATTGCGGGGGAACATCTGTGAACGTTTGCCCCAATAAGTCGTCTTTGCTGACGATTTGTGCTGCCGGCTTGAACAAAGCAAAGCTCCAATTGTTTTCGCCGTTTTCGTTGCGGGATAAGAAAACTTGCGGTTCTTTTAAAATGATGTTATCGACGACAAGCGGGTTTTTCAATAAAGAAGAAAATCGAATATGCGCTTCGACATCGGCGATTTTCATAAAATCGGCCGATTTAAATCCGGCTTTGTTTTTGATTAAGACATTGCTGATCCGAATAACGGGGGATGGGAATAATTGCATTTTCATCTGTCCCGCGATCACCATATCGCAACCCGTCATTTCCTTTGTCGAAGCGATGATTTGTTGTTTATAGCTTTCCTCATCAATGCTTTCATAGAACATAAAGCTGATCCCGCCAACGGCAACAGCCATAAAAATCAACAAAAATAATAAAAATTTTTTGAATTTGCTTTTCATTGTTTCAAAGCTCCCACATATCAATAATTCACTTTTTCAATAATATAACACGATATTTCGATTTAAGTAAAGAGTCTTTTTTAATTTTTTACCCATAATTTCGGTAAAAATAAAACAACGATTGTCATAAACTCTAAACGTCCCAACATCATCGCGATGGCTAATAACCATTTCGCCGGTGTGGGCAATAAGATAAAGCTTTTGTCCGGACCGATTAAATTGCCTATTCCCGGCCCGACATTTGATATGGCGGTCAAAGTTCCCGATAACGATGTGATCAAATCCAATCCGGTCAAAGACAATCCCAAAGTGCAAACGATTGTCGATAATGAAAAGATTGTTAAAAAAGATAAAACACCCAACATAATATCGTCTGTGACGGGTTTGTCGTTATATCTTGGGACGACGACGGCGTGCGGCGAAACCATTAAAGTTAAGTGTCTTTTCAGTGCGCGCGATAAAATGGAAAAACGAAAGATTTTAATACCACCGGTCGTTGATCCCGTGCACCCGCCGACCACGGTCAAGAAAAAGAAAAGTACGATAAAGAACGGTCCCCATAAAGTATAATTTTCGGTGACGTATCCCGTGCTGGTGATAATCGATATGGCATGAAAAGCAAATGTGCGTAATGTATAGCTGAACTTTGCAAACAAAGGCATCATCGCCCACATTAAAATGGAAATGGGAATGATTAAAGAAATCAAAACTTTTAAATATGTTTTTGCTTGGGCATTTGATTTGACTTTTTCCCATTGTCCTTCGCACAGGGCAACGATAACGGCAAGCGGCAATCCGCCAATGGTCATAAAGAAAATAATGATCCATTCGATCAGGGGGCTGTTATAATATCCGATGGATAAATCGTGCGTTGAAAAACCGCCGGTTGAAACACATGTCAGCGCGTGCGCTATTGCGTCAAAAAAGCTCATTCCCGCGGCGTATAAAGCCCATAAACAAAGGCAAGTCACAAAAATATACGCATATATAAATCGGCGTAATTTTAAGGCAACAAAAGGCGAATCCTTACCCGAAGAGTCCGAACTTTCCGTTGCGAATAACTGCATACCGCCGATCCGTAAAATCGGCAAAATCGTAATAGCCAAAATGACGATACCGATACCGCCGATCCATTGCAAAAGCGCGCGCCATAAAAGCAATCCGGCGGGCAGTGAGTCAACATGTACAAAAATGGTGGCGCCGGTTGTGGTCAGTCCGGAAATGCTTTCGAACACGGCGTCGGTAAAGCTTAAATCCAATCCGGAAAAGTAAAAAGGAACTGCGCTCATTAACCCAACCCAAAACCAAATGGACGAAGTGATAATAAACATTTCTTTTAAAGTCGGTTTTTCAACCCAATCGCGGTATGATAATGCGCTGATCATGGCGCCGAAAAAAGCCAATCCCAACGAACACAATAAAAAAGATTCTCCGTTTTGCGGTTGATTTGAAAAATAATCAACAATCCCGGGGATCAGCATTAACGCGCCAAGCAGAATATTGATTATCCCGCAAATAAAAAAGATTAAAGACAGTCGCATTTTAACTCCTTTATTTCTATCATATTTTAAAGCTTGAAAAAAGCAACAAAAAAGTGTATAAAAAACAAAGAAAGGAAATAATTTATGTTTTTTGATGCACACATTCATTTGCAAAGGATGTCCGATTTACCGACGGTGATTGAAAAAGCCCAAAAAGCCGGTGTTCAAGGCTTTATTTGCAATGCGACACACCCAAACGATTGGGATCAGGTTTTGGATATTGCTCAAAAGTATAATATGGTTTATCCCGCGCTGGGTGTTCACCCGTGGTATGTTGAATCGTTGCCGCCTGATTGGGATAAAAAGTTAGAGCTGTTATTGCGTCAAAATCCTGCGCTGATGGTGGGAGAAATCGGCTTGGATAATACACGCCCGAATATGGATTTGCAGGAAAAAGTTTTACGCCGTCAGTTGGATTTGGCCGCTTTATATCATCGGCCGGCGCATATTCATTGCGTGCGTGCTTGGGATAGATTGTTGCACATATTTAAAACCCAACGAAAAATAATGCCGCCAAAGATTTTATCGCATTCTCATCACGGCAATAAAGATTTAATTTCGGAAATGATTGCCAAGTACAATGCTTATTTTTCATATTCATCGATTGTTTTGCCGGAAAACAGAGCAAAAGTTCGTGCTTGTTTAATCGCAACGCCTTTGGATCGTTTGATGGCAGAATCGGACGCGCCGGATTTGATGCCTGATCCCGCATTATTGGAGGCGTTGGTGGATAAAATAGCCCAAATACGCAATGCGGACAAAACACAAATAAAACAAGCTTTATATCATAATGCAATGGAGTTTATAAATGGATAGGTTAATGCGTACCCGCTTATTATTAGGGGATAAAAATGTTGAAAAATTGCAAAAGTCCCGTGTGTTGGTGGCCGGTTGCGGCGCGGTTGGATCTTATGCTGTTGAAGCGTTGGCCAGATCCGGCATCGGTTCTTTTAAATTGGTTGATTTTGATACGGTGGAAGTCAGCAACATCAATCGTCAATTATTTGCTTTGCACTCGACGCTGGGACAGCCCAAAATCGATGTGGCAAAAGCGCGTATAGCCGACATATCACCCGACATTTTAGTCGAAACAAAACGCGTTTTTTTATCCGATGAAAACGCCGATGATTTGATAAAGGACGTTGATTTTGTTGTGGATGCGATTGACAGCCGTGATTCCAAAGTAGCTTTGTATCGAGCGTGTCAGAAAAAAGGCATTCCGTTTATATCGTCTATGGGGGCGGCATTAAGAACGGACGCGTCAAAAATTGTGGTCGATCAAATGAAAAACACACATACTTGTCCTTTGGCTTGCGTATTAAGAAAAATGTGTAAAGAACAAGGCATTGATATGGGCTTTTCTGTCGTTTATTCTACTGAACAACCGGCCAAAGGGCGTGCCGAAAATCGACAAATGGGATCACTTTCAACAATTACCGGCATTTTCGGTTTAACGATGGCAAATTATGTCATCGGAGAAATTGTAAAAAAAGATTGACTTATCGAATGTTTTGAATATACTCTTCTAAAAAAGAACAAAAAAGGAACATAAATGACAAATCCGTTTGATTTTGTTGATGAAGCGGCCGAAAAGATGACATCGACCACTCAATCGCAAGCAATGAAAAAACCGACTTACTTGGACGGTTTAAATCCGGAACAATACGACGCTGTAACGACGACGGAAGGGCCTTTGTTGGTTTTGTCGGGGGCGGGTACCGGCAAAACACGCGTTTTAACAACGCGCTTGGCGTATATTATTGATATGGGATTGGCGATGCCGTGGCAATGCTTGGCCGTTACTTTTACAAATAAAGCATCACGCGAAATGTCCGATCGGTTGGAAAAAATGATCGGCGGAGATGCGTTAAAAGTATGGTTGGGAACATTCCATAAGTTGGGTTTAAGAATGTTGCGCCAATATTACGGTGTTGTTGATTTGCAAAAGGATTTTGTTATATTGGGCTCTGATGATTCGGAGCGTATTTGTAAGCAGTTAATGCAGGCCGACAACGTGGACATAAAACAATGGTCGCCGGCGGGATTAAATGCGGTTATTCAGCGGTGGAAAGATCGCGGATTGTCGCCTGCTGCCGTTACGCCAAAGGAAGATAGCGGCTTTTTATACGGCAATGCGTTGGCGTACTATCGGCGCTATCAGGCGCGATTAAAGGAATTAAACGCGGTTGATTTCGGGGATTTATTGTTGTTGCCGTTGGAAATATTTAAAATGCGTCCGGACATTGCTGCGCAATATCAACGACAATTTAAGTATATTTTGGTTGATGAGTATCAAGATACAAACGTTGCGCAATATTTGTGGCTGCGTTTGTTGGCGCAAGGGTCGAATAATTTATGTTGTGTCGGGGACGATGATCAATCGATTTATTCTTGGCGTGGCGCGGAAGTGGAAAACATTTTGCGCTTTACAAAGGATTTCCCGAATGCAAAGACGATCCGCTTGGAGCGCAACTATCGTTCGACAGCGCATATTTTGGGGGCCGCATCGGCTTTGATTGCGAATAATCAGGAACGTTTGGGAAAGACTTTGTATGTTGCACCGGAACGCGACGGATCTGGTGAAAAAGTTCACGTGTGCGGATATTACAGCGGTTCGGAGGAAGCTGAACGCGTTGTGGAAACAATCGAACACGAAATGCGGACAACACCGCTTTCGCAAATGGCGGTATTGGTGCGCGCCGGTTTCCAAACACGCGCATTTGAAGAAGCGCTGATCCGTGCCGGCATTCCGTATCAGGTGATCGGAGATTTTAAGTTCTATGATCGTGAAGAAATTAAAGACGCCGTTGCTTATTTACGCTTGGTTGCAAACAACAGCGATGATTTGGCTTTTTTACGCATTATCAATAAACCGCGTCGCGGATTAGGTGAGGTGACTTTGGAAAAGCTGTCCCAAGTGGCACGCGAACGCCATATCCCGTTGTTGGAAGCGATTGATTGGGCTGAATTAAAGCCCTCTGTTCGATCGACTTTGACCGAGTTTAAAAAGAATATTTTGCGTTGGCGGCAACGCTTGGACGACGGGGAAAAATTGTCCGAAGTGACAAAAGATTTGTTGGAAGAAAGCGGATATAATATGATGTGGCGAATGGACAAAGCCGCAGATGCTGCCGGTCGATTGGAAAACTTAAAAGAATTGATTAACGTTATGAACGGCGAATTCGAAGATTTGAACGCTTTTATTGAGCACGCCAGTTTGGTGATGGATACCGAAAATCAAGTCAATCAGGATTTATTTACGGTTATGACGTTGCACGCGTCCAAAGGGTTGGAATTTGATATTGTCTTTTTGGCCGGTTGGGAAGAAGGTTTATTTCCGCACGCCAAGTCGTTGGACGAAGGCGGATCATCGGCTTTGGAAGAAGAGCGCCGTTTGGCGTATGTCGGCTTGACGCGCGCCCGCAAAAAAGCTTATGTTTCCTATGCGGCCAACCGTCGTGTTTACGGCAGTTGGCAAAATGCTTTACCGTCGCGGTTTATTGAAGAATTGCCCTCTGAACACATCGAAACCACATCAACGGTGCGTCAAAATCGCTATGAGCAGGATTATCATCCGCGTTTTTCCACAAAGCCGACTTATCAAAAATGGGAAGCGCCGGCAGATGAAGAGCTGAACGGTCATTTTTACGAATGGGGAAAATCATCGGGCAGCATTTATGGAAATAATACGCCTTCATTTTCCAAATCCAAAACCTCCAAACGGTGTGGCAAGCGCATTTTTCACGAAAAGTTCGGGTTCGGAACTGTCTTGAGCGACGAGGGCGAAAAATTAGATGTGGCATTTGATCGTCACGGCCGAAAAAAGATTTTGGCGCGATTTGTCAGTGAAGCTTGATAAAATCAGCCGCTTTTAAAAAGCGATCCATAAAAAAACGCCCCGATTTTTTATCAAGACGTTTCATTTAACAGCATATAAAAACCATTTTGCTATACGGCTTGTTTTTCATTTAAGGCCAGCACTATTTGTTTGTTGTTGACTAATGCCTGCATTTGATTTAAACAACGTTTCAATGTCGTTGTTGATACTTTTGACAATCCATGATCTGTTTTGGAAGATGTTTTTCCAAAACGATTATTTGTTTCATCTTTCAACGCGTTATGAAAACGCGTAAAAACTTTTGGATTCGTGTCATTCAACTTCTTTAAATATTGGCCAAACTCATTAAAGAATTCGTCGGCTACATCAGAGCTTTCGATCTCTGATAATTCTTTTAATTCCCCGATGGCATCGTAAAAAACGTCTTCATCTTGTACGGCTTGATCGCTATATTCTGTTTTTTTCACAGTCAATCCGGCAATTTCTTCAATTTCAATTGCTTTACGAATTTTTTTAAATTCATCTTTATCGACTGTCGCGTCATAAATATCCTCTCCCATTTTACACAAAGCCCAATAGTTAAAATTTTTGTGGTTTTCATTTGAAGTGAATGCGCCGTCAATAACAAAAACGGTTTTGGACGGAGAGTGTTCAACATAGCAAAAAACACGTCCGTGTTCACACAATGTAAATTCCCACAAAGAAGCCTCCTTTTTGCCGCCGCATCTGGAATGGACATGCAACCATAAATCATGCTTGTGGTTGTTTTGAGCCAAGTTTTTATCCAGCGCCTGCACTTCTTCATAAGACGTGCATTGTTCAACTCTTTCGATCCATTCTTTTAATCTGTCAGCGTTGCCGGTGGAATCAATTTCTTTGAAAAGGTCTTCTTTTCCGCTTTTAAATCCACCAACACGAAACCCGTTTTCTTTTATTTTCTTTTTCAAGGGGACGGCGGCTTCTTTGAGCAGCTTTTCAATTCGCTTTGCGACGTCTTTTTCTTTGGTGTTTTTGCAATCATCAGTAAAGACGACTTTGTAATATTGGGGAGGTTGGTCTTGTTTTATCATTTTATTCCTCCTTTGTTTTGTCCTTGGAAGAAAACGAAGACCGTATAATGATTTGTTTTGTGCGTTGTTGAGAATTTAAAATTAAACGTTGCTTTGCTTCTTCTAAACGGCGCTTGAAAGCATTTATTTTACGCAGTTCATCGTTTTCTTTTAATGTTTCTAAAATGCGTTTTCTGGCTTCATCGGATAAATTGATACCAAACGAAAATTCAACCTTTTTTATACGGATAAAGTCCTGCCCTGCTTTGACAGTAGCTACTGTATCTTGTTTGCAAATAACCGCATAAACAAAAGCGCTGATTTCTTCGCTTGTCGCATGCTTGATAAAAAGTTTAACTTTTTCGTTCATTTTTTTCACCTTATCCGTTTTGTCGTGCCAATGCTTTTTGGAAAACAGCCATAGGAATTTGACGCGAAACAGCTTGGTTGGATTCTTTTAAATCCTGCAATACTTTTTGTTTAGCCGCATCTTTTGATATGCCCGCATCTTTGAAAGCATATAATTCTTCTTGATAAATGTCTTGCAACGACATTTGGGGTGTAATTCTATAAATTGCCCCCGCGTTTAATACCAACAAAGACTCTTTTTTCGATTGAACCCATTCATAGTCCGGAATATAACACGTCAAGTGCAATCTGTTATCGCGCCACAGACGATATTTGTAAACATTATGCGGATCATCTTTGGGTGTCATCAATAAATTATAAGCGGTCTTTTCCGCAACCCAGCAATTGGAAGACGAAACCTTATAGTACTTTGTTGCCAAAGAATCTTTTGATGTTTCGTTCAGCTGCGGATAAGGGGTTGAGTAGGTCGGATAGTTAAGATTCCCCCAATATTGTTGGGAAATCATACTTAAACGGTCGTATTCTTGATAGGTCATACCTTTTTCCGTTGTGCCATAACTAAAAGCTTCTATCTTCGGCGTTTGTTGCATTTGCTTTTTGACGGCGGCTTTTTCGATACGGTCTTTTACATTTAAAAGGCATACAATATCTTGAAATAAATTTTGCATTGTTTTGTTTTTTTACCTCTTTTTATTAAAACAACAAGGTTATTATAGCATAAAAAAATTTTTATGTCAAGTTTTTCTAAAAATTTTCCGCTTGCTATTTCGGACAAAATAGAATACCATACTGTCCAGCATTAAAAATTCAAGGAAAATAAAGATGTCTGGTTGGATTTCAAAAATTGGTTTTCGGTATTTACGCGCCCGTAAAAAGACGGGTTTTGTATCGGTGATTGCGGGCTTTTCCTTTTTGGGGATTATGTTAGGAGTCGCGACTTTGATCATCGTGATGAGCGTGATGAATGGGTTCAGAGCCGAGCTGATGGGACGTATTTTAGGTTTTAACGGTCATTTGTCGGTGCAATCCGGTTGGGGGCCGACATTGGCTATGGATGAAAAATTGTTGTCGAATTTGGGCAAAGTTTACAACGTTGTGTCGGTTGAACCTTTGCTGGAAGGTCAAGTAATGATCTCGACAAATGCACATGCGCAAGGCGCTTTAATCCGCGGCCTGCGGCCACAAGATTTTAAATCCAGACCGTTGCTGATTGATAATTTTAAAGGGAATATGGCATCTTTTGAAGCCGGCGACGGAATTGTTTTGGGCGAGCGTTTAGCTGCACGAATGGCAGTGCGAATTGGCGATAAAATCACTTTAATTTCGCCGAACGGGAATGTGACGGCGTTTGGGACGATGCCGCGGACAAAGGCCTATAAAATCGTCGGAACGTTTGATTCGGGTATGTACGAATACGATTCAAATATGGTTTTTATGCCGTTGGACATGGCACAAAAGTTTTTGATGCAGGAAGGTAAAATCAGTCAAATAGATTTGTTTGTCGGCGATATGGATCAGTTGGCTTTTATTATGCAAGACGTGATGAAGGTATTGCCGTTGAATGTGATTGTTGTAGATTGGCGTAAATCGAACGCGGCGTTTTTTAACGCGGTAGAGGTCGAACGCAACGTGATGTTTTTAATTTTGACTTTGATTATTATCGTGGCGGCGTTTAACATTATTTCGGGCTTAATTATGTTGGTCAAGGACAAGACCCGCGACATAGCAATTTTGCGAACGATGGGGGCAAGCCGTCGCGGTATTATGGCGGTGTTTTTGATTGACGGTTGCTTTGTGGGTGTTGTCGGTTCTTTGTTGGGATTGGTGCTTGGGTTGGCCATCAGCCTGAACATTGAAACCATTCGTCAATGGTTGGGCGCTTTGGCGGGCAGAGATTTGTTTTCTGCTGAAATATACTTTTTATCACAACTGCCCAGCAAAACCTATGCTTCAGACGTGATTTTGGTTGTCGGTTTGGCGTTGGGATTATCTTTTTTAGCAACGTTGTATCCGTCGTGGCGTGCCAGCAAAACAGATCCTGTGGAGGCTTTAAGATATGAATAATACACCAATCTTACAATTGCAAAATATAAAGCGCTGGTTTGGCGATGGCGAAAACCGGTTATATGTTTTAAACGGTGTCAATTTAACAATCAATGCCGGCGAAATTGTGGCTTTGACGGGGCCCAGCGGATCCGGAAAATCAACGCTGTTATACCAAACGGGCCTGTTGGATACGCCCAGCAGCGGGCAAATCTTTTTATCTGGTCAAGCTTGTGCCGAAATGAAAGAAAATCAAAGGACTTTAATGCGTCGCAAATATTTGGGCTTTGTGTACCAAGCGCATTTATTGTTGCCGGATTTTACGGCGCTTGAAAACGTGATGATGCCGTTATTGATTGCGGGGGTTAGCAAAAAACAAGCCGAAGAACGCGCCGAATATTTGCTTTCGAAAATGGGCTTATCTCATCGATTAAAGCACCGCAGCGGAGAATTGTCCGGCGGAGAACAGCAACGAACGGCAATTGCGCGTGCTTTGGCAAATAAGCCGGCGCTATTGTTGGCGGACGAGCCGACCGGAAACTTGGATCCGAACACCAGTGAAAAAGTCTTTTCGGAACTGTTGTCTTTGGTGCGTGAAACAGGATTGTCTGCCTTGATTGCAACACATAATCCGGAGCTTGCTCAAAAAATGGATCGCCGAGTTCATTTAGAGGCCGGCATTTTGGTTGAGGATAAATAAAATGACCCCAAAGTTTATTCATTTGCGGACGCATTCGGCCTATTCTTTGTTGGAAGGCGCAATGAAGATGGGCAAGCTGATCAAGCGTGTCAAAGAATTAAATATGCCGGCGGTTGCAGTTACGGATTCGGGCAATTTATATGGCGGGTTTGATTTTTCGCATGAAGCGCCGGATAACGGGATTCAACCGATTTTGGGAACACAATTGTTGTTAAAACAACCGCCAGAAGCCGGCAAAATGTTGTTGCCGGAGGACGAATTAAATCCGACATTGGATAAAATTATTTTATTGGTTCAAAACCAAACCGGATATCAAAACTTATTAAAGATTTTTGATCGGTATTATATGGGTGAAACAAAGCAAACGACCCCGCATTTATTGATCGAAGAGTTAATCGAATTTAACGACGGGTTGATTATGCTTTCCGGTGGTGCGACCGGTCCGATCGGTCGCTATGTTTTGCAAGGAAAAATCGATAAAGCCAAACAATTGGCTGTTACTTTAAAGCAAGCTTTTGGTGATCGGTTTTATATGGAAGTATCCCGAACGGGCGAGCCGGACGAAGAAAAAACAGAAAGCGCTTTTTTGGATTTGGCGTACGAATTGAACATTCCTTTGGTTGCGACAAATGAAGCTTTTTATGATAAGCCGGAAATGTACGAAGCACATGATGCTTTGATGTGTATCGGTCAAAAAACGTATGTTGATGTGGTGGATCGTGTGCGCTTGTCGGGGCAGCATTACTTGAAAAGCCAAGATGAAATGGCCGAACTTTTTGCCGACTTGCCGGAAGCGTTGGAAAACACTGTTCAAATTGCCAAGCGTTGCGGATTTATGGTTGAATTTCACAAACCGGAGTTTCCGCGCTATGACTGCAAGGGTAAAACCGAAGATGAGGTGTTACGGGAAAAAGCCGAATACGGTTTAAAAAAACGTATGGAAAATCGTCCCGATGATTTTGAAAAGTACAATACTCGTTTGCAATACGAATTGGGCGTTATTAAACAAATGGGATTTCCTGGATACTTTTTGATCGTTGCGGACTTTATTCAATGGTCAAAAGCGCATAATATTCCGGTTGGCCCCGGCCGTGGTTCGGGGGCAGGTTCGGTTGTGGCTTGGGCTTTGACGATTACCGATATTGATCCTTTGCGGTTTAATTTGTTGTTTGAACGTTTTTTAAATCCGGAGCGTGTGAATATGCCGGACTTTGACGTTGACTTTTGTCAGGAAAAGCGCGAACAAAGTATTAAATATGTGCAAGATCATTATGGCTTTGATCACGTTGCACAAATCATTACATTCGGTCAATTGCAACCCAAAGCCGTTATTCGTGATGTCGGGCGCGTGTTGCAAATCCCTTATCCGGTTGTGGATCGATTGTCAAAGTTAGTGCCCCCCGGTTTGGACGAAAAAGGTAAACCCTTTACGTTGCAAAAAGCAATGGATATGGAGCCCGCTTTTGAAGTGGAAGCAAATAACGATCCGCAAATCAAACATTTGTTGGAAATTGCTTTGCAGTTGGAAGGCTTATACAGAAATACATCGACACATGCGGCGGGTGTTGTCATTGGACGTTTTCCGCTGGACGAAATTTTGCCGATTTACAAAGACCCGTCATCAGATATGCCGGTGACGCAGTATAATATGAAGTACGTTGAATCAACGGGTTTGATTAAGTTTGACTTTTTGGGGTTAAAGACGTTAACGACGATCGCCAAAACGATGGAGTTGTTAAAGTTGCGCGGGATCGAATTTGATGTCGGCGCTATTCCTTTGGATGATGCGGATACGTTTAAATTGTTGTGCGATGCGGATACGTCCGGCGTGTTCCAACTTGAAAGCCCCGGTATGCGCAAGATTTTAAAGGATATGAAACCCGATAAAATCGAAGATATTGTGGCTATTGTGGCGTTGTATCGGCCGGGTCCTATGGGTAATATTCCGTCTTATATTGCTCGTAAACACGGGGAAGAAGAAGCCGATTATTTGCACCCGTTATTGGAAGGCATTTTAAAAGAAACTTACGGCATTATGATTTACCAAGAGCAGGTTATGCAAATCGCGCAAGTTTTGGCAGGATTCAGCTTGGGCGGTGCAGATTTGTTGCGTCGTGCTATGGGTAAAAAGAAGTTCGATGTTATGCAACAACAAAAGGTTGTGTTTATTGAAGGCGCAAAAAAACGCGGCGTTCCGGAACAAAAAGCCATTGAGATTTTCGAGTTGATGGAAAAGTTTGCCAGCTATGGTTTTAACAAGTCGCACGCAGCGGCGTATGCTTTTGTGTCGTATCAGACGGCGTATTTAAAAGCGCATTATCCGGTTGAGTTTATGGCAGCCACGATGACGTTGGATAAAATCGATACGGACAAGTTGGGCTTTTTCAAGCGAGAAATTGCCAAAATGGGAGTTCGGATTTTGCCTCCCGATGTCAATAAATCGTGTATTAACTTTATCGTCGAAGACGGTGCGATCCGTTATGCGGCGGCGGCGCTTAAAAACGTTGGTGACGGCGCTGTGGAGGAAATGGTGGCCGAGCGGGATAAGAACGGCCCTTATAAGTCTATTCAAGATTTTATTGCGCGTTCGGGGGCGGCTGTGATGAACAAGCGTTGCTTGGAAAGTTTGATTAAATCGGGCGCGTTGGATTGTTTGGATAAAAACAGAGCCAAGTTATTGGCAAACGTTGAAAAAATGAGCCAGCATTCTGCCAGTTTACAACGGGCACGTGAAAGTGCGCAAGCGTCTTTGTTTGGCGGGCAAGCGGTGTTTGAAGAATTGCGTATGGCGGAAATTCCGGATTATCCGCAAATGGAAAAATTGGATATGGAACGTCAAGCCGTCGGATTTTATTTGTCTGCGCACCCGTTGGACGCGTATGAAAGCAGCTTTGAGCGGCTGCGTATTAACTCATCGGCCGAAATTGAACCTTTGGTTAAATCGGCGGGATCGGCTCGATTGCGCATAGCGTGTATTGTGAATGAAAAGCGCGAGCGGATCAGCCAAAAAAACGGCAATAAATTTGCTTTTGTAACGGCCTCGGATACGGCGGGCAGCTTTGATTGTATGTGTTTTTCGGAAACGTTGGCGCAGTCGCGGGAAATGTTGGATTCCGGAAAACCGTTGATTTTTTCTTTGACGGCGGATATGAAAGAAGAAGGCATACGAATGACGTTGCAAAACGTTGAATATTTGGCCGATGCGGTGGCAAGAGTATCTGAATCGGCGATGATTTACGTTGAAAATGCTTCGTGTTTGCCGGCGGTAAAAAAGGTTTTGGAAACAGACAAGCGCGGGCGCGGCAACGTGATTTTTATCGTTCAAAGCGGTGATTATCAGGTGGAAATTAAATTGCCGAACGGATATGCTTTGTCGGCAGGCACGATAGCCTCTTTGCGTTCGATCCCGGGCATCAGCCAAATAAAGCAAGTATAAAAGTT
The DNA here is from genome assembly GCA_934203105.1 of uncultured Alphaproteobacteria bacterium. Classification (GTDB taxonomy): domain Bacteria; phylum Pseudomonadota; class Alphaproteobacteria; order CAAHEQ01; family UBA3637; genus CAAHEQ01. Next base: position 10,312 of record CAKPYQ010000007.1, on the reverse strand, counting down.
TGTTTTTATTAAAAATTTTGCTTGACAGCGGCGCTCGAATCGTATATAAGATAAGCCTATTTCACATGCAAGCTATGCGCTTTGCGGGAGTTCCGTTTAAGCGTTCCGGTGTTTGAAAACGGTTTTCAAATTCTTTGAAGTTTGCAGAGGTTTTAACTGGAAAAGAAAGGATTTTATAATGTCTATTCCAACATTTACAATGCGCCAATTAATGGAAACAGGCGCTCATTATGGCCACCACACACGTCGTTGGAACCCAAAAATGGCTCCGTACATTTTCGGTGTTCGTGAAGGCGTTCATATTTTGGATTTGTCTCAAACAGTACCGGCTTTGAATCGTGCTTTGGAAGCGATTCGTGAAGTTTCTGCCAAAGGCGGAAAGGTTTTGTTCGTCGGTACGAAAAACCAAGCTGCGGATATTGTTGCTGATGCTGCAAAACGTTGCGGTGCTTTTTATGTCAACCATCGTTGGTTGGGTGGTATGTTGACCAACTGGAAAACAGTTATGGGCTCAATCAAGCGTTTGAAAGAAATCGAAGCAAAAGCTGAAAAAGGCGAATTGGAAGGCTTGACGAAAAAAGAACGTTTAAATATGGCTCGTGACCAAGAAAAATTGGAAGCGTCTTTGGGCGGTATTAAAGACATGAACGGTCGTCCGGACATTATGTTCGTGATTGACACAGTCAAAGAACAATTGGCGATTGCCGAAGCAAAACGTTTGGGTATTCCGGTTGTTGCAATTTGCGACAGCAATTCTGATCCGGATGGTATTGATTACGTTATTCCGGCAAATGATGACGCTATCCGTGCTATTTCTTTGTATTGCGATTTAGTTGCCGGTGCCGTTTTGGACGGTGTTCAAGCTGAATTGGCTGCTGCCGGTGTTGATGTCGGTGCTGCCGAAGTTGCTCCGCAAGTCGAAGTCAAAGAAGAAAAGACAGAGGAAGTTGCCGAATAATTCGGTTTAAATAAAACGAAGCAAAGGGGCGGCGCGTACTTCTTTTAAAAAGGTCGCCGTCCCTTATTTTTTAAATCAAGAAAGGGAAAAAAATGCCAGAAATTACAGCTAGTTTAATTAAGGATTTGCGCGAAAAAACAGGCGCAGGTATGATGGAATGCAAAAAAGCGTTGACCGAAAATAACGGTGATATGGAAGCCGCTATTGACTGGTTGCGTAAAAAAGGTTTGTCGGTTGCGGCCAAAAAAGCCGGTCGTGTTGCGGCTCAAGGTTTGGTTTGCGCCAAAGTTGAAGGCAACAAAGGTGCTGTTGCAGAAGTCAATATTGAAACAGACTTTGCTGCTAAAAATCCGGACTTCCGCGCTTATGTAAAAAGCGTTGTTGATACAGAATTGGCCGGTGGTGATATGGAAGCCAAAAAGGCCGAATTAACAAACTTGATTGCTAAAATCGGTGAAAATATGAATTTGCGCCGCACGGCAACTGTTTCGGTTGACAAAGGTATTGTGGCTGCTTACATTCACGGTCAAGAAGAACCGGGTTTGGGCAAAATCGGTGTTTTGGTTGCATTAAAATCTGATGCTCCGGCCGAAAAATTGCAAGAAACAGCAAAACAATTAGCTATGCACATTGCTGCAAGCGCTCCGAAATTCCAAACAATCGAAACTGTGGATCCGGAAGCTTTGGCTCGTGAAAAAGCAATTTACGCTGAAAAAGCAAAAGCATCGGGCAAACCGGAAGCGATTATCGAAAAAATCGTTGAAGGCAGCATTCGTAAGTATTATGAAGAAACCGTTTTAATGGAACAAGCCTACATTATGGATCCGGACAAAAAGATTAAAGACGTTTTGGCGTCTGTTTCAAAAGAGTTGGGCACTCCGGTTGAATTGACGGAATTTGTGCGTTATGCTTTGGGTGAAGGTATCGAAAAGAAGAACGAAGACTTTGCCGCAGAAGTAGCAGCTCAAATGAACAAGTAATTTGATTTGTTTTTTAAAAGCACCTCTTTTTGATAAAAGGAGGTGCTTTTTTTTACCCATACAAGGAGGTATTTTTTTATCTTCCTTCGTTCTTTGTTTTGTTTTGAAAGAGGTTGTTAGTACTGGGGTCTTTCGATGTCAAATTAGAGCCGTATTTTTGCGACATATAAGCCTCAACAGAGCCATCTTTGGGAACATCGCGTGTTTCTTCCGGAATGGAAGGATATTCCACATTTTCTTCAATTTCGATCTGATCGCTTTCTTGTTGTTTTGCTTCGGACACGTTAAAATCCTGTGAAACTTTTTCGTCTTTGGCGATGATATTTTTCTCTTCTTCTTGCGTTAAGGTAATCGGAGCGTCCAATTTTCCGTTGGTTATTTCATTCATTTTTCCTAAAACTTCATCAACACCTTCGATACCTTTGCCTTGCAAGTTTTTCAAAATTTCTTGCTTTTCTTTCAAGTCTGAAAAAGAAATATTATCAACGCTGGACATAACAGAATTTGCAACATCTTTGACTTTGTCTTGCAATTGCTTTTTTTCTTCTTCGGAAAGTTCGGATACATCTTGAACTTCTTTTAGCATTGAAATATCACCGGCAACTTTTTCGGACGGTGTTGCAAAATAATCTTTATCTTTTTCCATTTGTTTCTCCTTTTTTTTCTGTTAAATTAAATCAAAAACCGCTCTATAAACTATTATAACATAAACGATCGTTTGTGTTCGTCATATTTTAAGCAAAATGTAAAAATCGGCTTTTGTTTAATTTCAGTGTGTTATAGAGGGCTCCGTTGCAAAAAAATCTATTGACTTTAAACGATCGTTTGTGTTATAATAAAATTTATGTTTTTCAAATAGTTATATCAAATTTTTTAACAAAGAGAAGAGGCGGTTATTCAAAAAAATCAGTCGTCCCCACGCCGCGCGGATCAATCCGCGGGGACGATTGGGAGAGCTCATCCAGTCATGGAAAATGTGCGGCTCTGGCGCGCGGGCTTTTGCGCGCCGCACATTTGGCTTCGTGATGATGTAAAAAGATTCTCCGCTTCTTTCAGAATGACGGGAAAAACGTCAGTTTCAGAATGACCCATGAGGAAAACGTTCAGACGATTGAAAATAAAACAGCTTATCAAGTGGGGGACGCGCGGCGCGAAAATTTTCGCGTCCCCCACTTTGGGCAGGTTCCATTAAAAAAATTCTTCGCGTTGCTCAGAATGACGCCGCGTGTCAAAAGATTCTTCACTCATTCAGAATGACACAACTGCTTCAAGAGATTCTTCACATTCGTTCAGAATGACTCCGTGTGTTAAAGGATTCTTCGCGTTCGCTCAGAATGACCCGTTAGGAAAACAGCAACAAAAAGACACGCGAAATAAAGCACCGGTACAGGAAAATCTTCAGGTATACGCGTACAAGTTAACCCAAAACTCTAAATGCTTTTTTATTCAAACATTTGTCGCAGGACATGCACAATTTCGGCCTGACAAGGTTCCGGCAAACGCCCTAACTTGCGTAAAAAATCAGACTTTGGTCGCGTGCGGATTTGATCCAATGCAATTTGAGCATCACGCCCCTTCATCTCTAACAATATGCGATAAGGCAGAGGCCTGATCTTTGACGTGACTGGCGCAACCATAACATAAGGCAATACGTTGTTCAGCTCGTCCGGAGAAATGACTACACAAGCTTTGATAGCATCATCAACTTTCACTTCATAAACCATAAAACGTTTTACCATTCCCATTCTCCTTTTTCATCAAACGGCGCTTGATTGTTTTCTTTTTCAGACAATTCTTGCCATCCGCGGCGTACAGCTTCTGACGCCGTTACAATCATCGATTTGTTTTTGATCGTCACTTCCAATTCTTGGTCAAAACCGCATTGCTTTATAACCGATGACGGGATGCGTATTCCTTGCGAATTACCGATACGGATTAAGGAAACTTTCATTATACCCCTCCTTTTTTAGACGATGCCAACGTTTGTTTTAAAATCATATAAAGCCGTCCGGCGTCGGAACCAATTAAAACAGGCAATAAAACATCTTTTTTTTCATTATTTTTGGCTTTTATCGTCAACGCATCAAATTCCGACATATACCGAGTAACAGCAATCCTTAACGTCGAATTGTCACGGTAAAGCTTTTTAAATGCTTCGACTTTATCTTTTGGAATCGCCGACATCAAATAGCGCATAAACGCGGCATTATCTCCGGCATAATATTTTTTCCATTGTTCTTCTTCGGCTTTGGGCGTAAAAACATGAACGATATCGATCGCAAAAGTCGATAAGTGTTCCAAAATCAAACGCGCATCTTTCATAAATTGATCACAAGAAGTGCTTTGCAAATCCGCATTCAGCTTTTTGATAAAGTTGTCTGTTTTTTCGGAAACTTCCAATAATCGCCGAGTTTGCTCTTCTACGCCGGACGAAGACAATTGCCGCACGCGCGCGTCCGTTTCGGTTAAAACTTGGTTTAAAATGTCCGTTTGAACGTTTAATTGAGTGCCGACTTCATTTAAATGAGCCACGGCCGTATCTGAAACATTCGTTAAATGAGCGGATTGTTCAATGACTTTGTCGCCGGCTTGTGACATTTTATGTAACGTTTTTTCAACTTCTTGATCCAACAAAGCACCTTGCGTTTTTAAAACCGTCAAGATTTTTTCGGCATTCATAAAAATGCGTTCGTTGTGTTCATTGGTTTGATTTTGATATTCGTTCATTAAGGCTTCCATTCTGTCCATCTGCCGGTTAAATTGAGCAGAAGTATTATCGGCAATTTTTAATATTTCGCCGGTGTGCTCCGCCGTTTGGCGCAAGCTTTCCGTTGCTTGGTCAACATGAGCGATATTTTCATTCAACACGCCGGACACAGATCCCATAATCCGAGCAACTTTATCGCTGGTAGCTTCTAACACGCCCGCGCGATCGGACAATGATTGTGTAATACTCATCGTGCTTTCATTTGCTTTTTCGGTCGACTTAGCCAATACTTGAACGTGATGAGCCAATTCTTTCATAGACGCAACCGTTTTGGTGTCCACATGGTCGATCACGATCGCTAAATCCTTGATCCAACGTTTCATTTCTTCACGAACAATTTTCGTTTGATCGGCTGCTTGGCCGAAAACGACCTTAAATTCTTTGATTTGGCTGCGTAAAGCGTTTGTTAAAGACTGTGTATAAACAGCCCCTTCTTCGGTCGGATACATCAGTTGATTCATATAAGCACGCAAAGTTTTTGTTTCTTCTTCCAACTGATTGCGTCGATCGACCCAAGCCACGACAAACCAAATCAACGCCAAAGGCAATGCTTGTCCGCAAACCATACCGACGAACTCCGCCGGCGGCAATCGATAACGTGTCGCCCACCATTCAACGCCGATCATATAATCCACGGCTGCCCAAATCCAAAGCAAGCTTAAAATCGTCGCAATCCAGTAAATCGGCTTTTGATAAAAAGCTTTTTTACCCGATCCGATATTTTCTTTTTTCACATCAATATCTTCAAAAAATGCGTGTGTCATAAAAATCTCCTTTTCGATTGATAATCAAAGGCTAACACACTTTTATTTGGATTGCAAGAGGAAATTACATTGTAATTACAAATTATTTTTTTATAAAGGCTTTTAGTAATTTATTAACCATATAGCTTTAATATAGCATAGTGGAAAAAAGAATGCAATTATTCTTTTATTATTTTTATTAAGGAGAAACAAATGGGTTTTTTATACTTTGTTTTATTCTTGGCGATTTTGGTTTTTGTTCTGTTTGCTTGGAGCATTACCATTGTTCCGCAAGGATATGAATATACGGTTGAAAGTTTCGGGCGTTTTTCGAAAATCTTAAAACCGGGGTTGCACTTTTTGACACCGATTATCGAGCGTATCGGTCAAAAAGTAAATATGATGGAGCAAGTTTTAGATATTCCATCCCAAGACGTGATTACAAAAGATAACGCTATGGTCCGCGTGGACGGTGTTGTCTTTTTTGAAATTCAAGATCCGTACGCTGCCTCTTATCAAATTCACGATTTGTACGCCGGTTTATTAAACTTGGTTATGACAAACGTCCGTACGGTAATCGGTTCGATGGAAATCGATGAATTGTTAAGCCAACGTGACGTCATTAACCAACGTTTATTGTCGGTTGTTGATGAAGCGACTGTTCCTTGGGGAACAAAAATCACGCGTGTTGAAATCAAAGATATTTCGCCTCCGCGCGATTTGATTGATGCGATGGCGCGTCAAATGAAGGCTGAACGTGAAAAACGTGCCAACATTTTGGACGCCGAAGGGTTTAAGCAAGCCGCTGTCTTAAAAGCGGAAGGTGAAAAACAAGCGGCAGTTTTGGCGGCCGAAGGTGAAAAAGAAGTGGCTTTCCGCCAAGCCGAAGCGCGCGAAAGAGCGGCCGAAGCCGAAGCCAAAGCAACCTCCGTTGTATCTGACGCGATCAGCAATGGCAAACCGCAAGCTTTAAATTACTTTTTAGGTCAAGCGTATGTGGAAGCTTTAAAGCAAATCATCAATTCGCCCAATCAAAAATTATTGATGTTGCCGTTTGAAACGCAACAATTGGCAAGCTCTTTGACCGGCATTGCGGAATTGACAAAGTCCGTTTTAAGTTCGGATAAGACAACCAAAAAATAACTTTTAAAATAAGTAAGGGGTGTGCGCTTTAAATTTCAAAGCAAACGCCCTTTGCTTGTTTAGTCAAAAAAATGAAGGATCACAAAAAAATGAGCGAAATTTTTATTTTAGATATTGTGTATGGAATGTGGGGCTGGCTGATTGCCGGCATTTTGTTAATTATTGCTGAATTGTTTGTCCCCGGAACTTTTGTTATGTGGTTCGGATTTGGGGCGATTTTAACGGGTTTAATTGTGTGGTTATTCGGTTATTTAACATTTGCTATGCAATTTTTAATTTTTATTTTGATGTCTATCCTTTCTTTATCTTTCGGCTTTTTCGTTTACGGAAAAGTCTTTGGTCGGAACAAAGAAATTGCTTCCCATACCAAAACGGGAGCACAACGCTTTATCGGTAAAAGCTTTATTGTTTGCGAAAAGATTAAAAACGGCAAAGGCAAGGTGCGAGTCGGCGATACGGTGTGGTTGGCTCAATGCAAAAAAGACGTTGAAGTCGGTCAGGAAGTCGTTGTTGTCGGCGTCGACGGAACGATGCTTTCTGTGGAAGTTAAATAACTCAACAAAAAAATTGACAAACAACCAAAAGTATGATATAAATATAAGTATAGTCGAATTATAATCGATTCGTGAAAGGTTGGGAAAAATATGAGAAACATCTTGAAAAACAGTTATTTAAGAAGTAGCTTTTTTGCTTTGGTTGTTGCTGCTGCGGGTTTGTTTGGCCCCTCTGCGTCAGCTGCGGAAGCGAAACCGGAGATTCGGTCATCTGAAACGCCGATTGTTCAAGTTGCTCAAACGGCAGAGGAACGATTGGCTGATCAAGTTCGTGCCGATGGCGGCGAAATTGAACAAGCACCCAGCACAGGTGAAAAAGTCAATGCTGATGTTCAGCAAGCGGCACAAGATGTTTACGATGCCGGCCGTCAAGCGGACGGTTATTTACGTGAAAACTTAGGCAATGGTTTAGGCGGTGTATTGGGCGGTGTTGCTCAAACGGGCACGGCTATTGGCGGCTTGGCAACACAAGGCGCGGGCTATGTTGCCGAAGGTGCAACCGACGCGGCAATCACCGTTGGCAACGCGGTCGAAAGCGGCTTTAACGCGACTGTTGATGCAACGAAAGATGCGGCGAACGCCACTTATGACAATGTTTTAAAACCAGCTGGTAATGCGATTGCCGACGGCTTTAATGCAACCGTGGACGGCATATCGTCCGGCGCAAAAGAAGTGGGTAATTTCTTTACGGGGTTGTTTAAATCTGATGAAAAACCGGCCGAACCGGCTCCGGCACCAGCGGTAGAACAACCGGCTGTGGAAGCTCCGGTCCCTGCCCCCGAGCAACCGGCTCCGGCGCCCGAACAACCAACCGTTGGTGAAAAAGTCAATGCTGATGTTCAACAAGCGGCACAAGATGTTTACGATGCCGGCCGTCAAGCGGACGGTTATTTACGCGAGAACTTGGGCGATGGTTTAGGCGGTGTATTGGGCGGTGTTACGCAAACAGGTACAGGCATTGCCGGTTTAGCGACGCAAGGTGCGGGCTATGTTGCCGAAGGTGCAACCGACGCGGCAATCACCGTTGGCAACGCGGTCGAAAGCGGTTTTAATGCGACCGTCGATGCAACAAAAGAAGCCGCAAATGCTACTTATGACAATGTGTTAGAACCGACAGGTAATGCGATTGCCGACGGCTTTAACGCGACTGTTGACGCAACGAAAGATGCGGCGAACGCCACTTATGACAATGTATTAAAACCAACGGGTAACGCAATTGCGGACGGCTTTAATGCAACTGTGGACGGCATATCGTCCGGCGCACAAAAAGTGGGTAATTTCTTTACGGGGTTGTTTAAATCTGACGAAAAACCGGCTGAGCCAGCTCCGGCGCCGGCGGTAGAACAACCGACTGTGGAAGCTCCGGCCCCTGCCCCCGAACAACCGGCTCCGGCGCCTGAACAACCAACCGTTGGTGAAAAAGTCAATGCTGATGTTCAGCAAGCGGCGCAAGATGTTTACGATGCCGGCCGTCAAGCAGACGGTTATTTACGTGAAAACTTGGGCGATGGTTTAGGTAGCGTTTTAGGTGGTGTTGCACAAACAGGTACAGGCATTGCCGGTTTGGCGACGCAAGGTGCGGGCTATGTTGCCGAAGGCGCAACCGATGCAACAATCACAGTCAGCAATGCGGTCGAAAGCGGTTTTAACGCGACTGTTGACGCAACAAAAGACGCGGCGAATGCCACTTATGACAACGTATTAAAACCAACGGGTAATGCAATTGCGGACGGCTTTAACGCAACCGTGGACGGCATATCGTCCGGCGCAAAAGAAGTCGGTAATTTCTTTACGGGGTTGTTTAAATCTGATGAAAAACCGGCTGAACCGGCTCCGGCACCAGCGGTAGAACAACCGGCTGTGGAAGCTCCGGCCCCTGCCCCCGAACAACCGGCTCCGGCACAACCGACCGAAGAACGTGGCATTATGGATAAAGTCGGTGACTTTATTACAAAAGACACGCCTGATGCAATTAAAACGGCAGTCGAAAAGACGGGTGAGTTTATTACAAAAGATGCTCCGGAAGCGATCAAGACGGCGGCTGAAAAAACGGGTGAAGTTTTAAGTGATGCGGCTGATGCTGTGACACCGTCCAAAGAGACGATGGAAAAATTGAATCCGTTCTCTGATAACACAGAAAAAAATATGAAAGCTTTGGCCGAATTTTTGAAGGCAAACGGCTTGCCAGAAGACAAAATCCAAGAGGCTTTATTGGTTGCTCAAGGAAAGCAAAACAAGGCAGCGGAAGCGGAAAAAACATCTGCTCAGGAACAAGCTGCTCCGGCGCCAGAAAAACCAGCCGCAGAAGTTGAAAAACCTGCGGAAGAAAAAACGGTTACACAACAAGTGGGAGATTTTATCACAAAGGATACGCCTGAAGCTATTAAAACTGCGGCTGAAAAAACCGGCGAGTTTATAACAAAGGACGCTCCTGATGCGATTAAGACAGCCGCTGAAAAGACAGGTGAATTTTTGGGCGATGTTGCCGAAAAGTTAACTCCGGATAAAGACACGCTTAATAAGATCAATCCGATGAATTGGGTGAAGTCTGATGAAAAACCTGCGGAAACGGCTCAGGCTGAAGCGGTAACGGGGCAAACCGAGCAAGCTGCAGCCCCTGAAAAAAGCTCCGATGGGTTAAAGGATACGTTAGCAAAAGCATCTCATGCGACTTACTCATTGACGAACAAAGTTCGCAACGATGTGAACATTACGATCAACGGTATGTTTAAAGGTGGTAGCGAACGTTAACGTAGCACAGATATGAAATAATTTTCCCCATCGATTTTTTTAGTCGGTGGGGATTTTTTTGTGTTGTTGTGTTTGCTGGACGGGTGGATTTGTATCCATTACGGTTTGCAATTTTAAGGCTATCTTTTAATGTGGTCGCTTTAACTTCTCTTTTTTCACGGGACATTTTGACACCGTTTGTTTGCGTCATTCTGAGCCTTGTCGAAGAAGCTCTTTAATGGAGCGTACCGAAGTGGGGGACGCGAAAATGTTCGCGCTACGCGTTCCCCACTTAAAAAAATGCTGTTTATCCCGTGTCATTTTGAACGTCCCTCCTCCCCTCCGTCATTATGAGCTTTGGCGAAGAATCTCTTAGAGTTCCCGCATATCATTTCCCCCCCCCCCATTTCAAAAAAACTTATATACTATATAAACAC
>CAKPYQ010000006.1 GCA_934203105.1 uncultured Alphaproteobacteria bacterium | reverse complement strand
CGTCATTCTGAGCGCACGCGAAGAATCCCTTTGTGTCACAAAATTCTTCAATCGCTGCCGCTCTTTCAGAATGACAGTCGCTACACATTTTTGATCCCGCGTCATTCTGAGCGAACGCGAAGAATCTTTCAACTTTCCGCACATCATTCACCCGATCAAAAAAATGATTTTTGCATCCCCCATGCCCCAACTCAAAAATCATTTTTTTGATATTTAATTGCTTATTTTTATTCATTTTTATCTCCTTCTTTCGCTATTAAATTAAAATCAAAAAACCACTTCTTTCATATATTACATAAACGATCGTTTGTGTTCGTTGCTTTTTTGGTAAAACGAAAAAATCGGCTTTTGTTAAATTTCAATAAGTTACAGAGGGTCGCTTCGCAAAAAAATCTATTGACTTTAAACGATCGTTTTTATTGCATGTCGATAAAGCTTTTTAATCAAAAAAAATGATTTTTGGGTTAGGTTTGGGGTGCGCAAAAATCATTTTTTTGAATGAGTTATGGAGAATTTTTTTAGTGAGCTGATGATGTAAAGAGATTCTTCACCTCTTTCAGAATGACATCAGAATGAACCAATAAATCAATCGTCCCCGCGCCGCGCGGATCAATCCGCGGGGACGATTGCGGGGATAAAGTCATAAGTTTCGATGTGCAAAATCCATTCAGGCATGGGAAATGTGCGGCGTGGGCGCGCGAAAAATCACGCGCCGCACATTTGACATTGCAATGATGTAAAGAGATTCTTCACTTACGTTCAGAATGACGGGTGGACGAAAAAGAACGTTCTAAATGAAATAAAGAAAACTGCCGCAGAATAACAAAAAAATATGCGGCGAATAAATATTCAAACCGCATATTCCGTTTAAAACATATAAGAAAGTTTATTAAAACAACTTAAATCCGGTCTTTTTTCTTTCGTTAGCCGGTTTAAACTCCTGAGCCGCTTTAATCGCCTGCTCTTTTTGTTCAGCAGACACTTGCGGTTCTACCACATTGATTGTTTGATCAACCAACGAAGCCAAAGGATCCGTTGCCTTTTGCTTTGAAATTTGCAACCATTTATAACATTCCACCGGATTTGTTTCGACTAACTTACCTTCACAATACGCCTTTGCGACATAAAAAGCACCTTCCGGATCTCCATAATCCGCAGCTTGCTGATACCATTTAAACGCGCCTGCTGCATCTTGCAAACGATGTTCGACAATCTTGCCCCAATAAGTAAACGCATCAGGACGACCATTTTTACCCCAATCTGTAACCGTTTCTTCCAAACGCGTCGTATCGTTTTTAATCAAAGCTTGTTCAACATCATCTGACATAATGCCATATTCCGAACCGTCCGCTAAAATAGCCACATTCTGCTCTTTCAAAGTACGCAACGTATCGGCATCATTAAAGCCGGGAATAATCGGCAAAGCTTCTGTCCGTTCAAGCTCCGGAACTGTTTGAGTTGCCGGTGTCGGCGTCCATTTGCGCGCTAATTGCTGAGCAATAATCAAGTTTTTAGTATCTTTGATTTGCGTAGCCAAAGCATCACGACGATCGGCAGCCCAAGTACCGGTTTCATCGTTATTGTACGCTGCCAAAATGCTGTACCAAGCATACGCTTCAACAAAGTTCATCATACGTTGGTTTGATGACAACAATTCAGCCAAATCCTTTTGCGCCGGTACATAACCTTGTGATGCCGCGCGACTGATCCAACGCATAGCCAAAGAATAATCCTGAGGAACACCTCGACCAAATAAGTAAAGCAAAGCTAACTGATGTTGCGCCGGTGCATAACCTTGCAACGCCGCCAAGCGATAATAAGCGCCGGCAATAACATAATCTTTATCCAAATACTCGCCGGCATTATAAAGCTGGCCCAAGGTATACAAAGCTTCCTTATCCCCTGCACGACCGGCCGTTTTCAACAAATTCAAACCGTCTTCTACATTTTTATCGATTTCTTTGCCTTCAATCAAAAAACGCCCCAATTTAGAGGCCGCCAAAGTATTACCTGCATTGTATGCTTTTAAATAATACTGCGCCGCCGTTGCCAAAGACGGTTCAACACCCAAACCGTTTTCGTACATCAAGCCTAAATGGTACGCCGCAATATTGTTGTTTTCATCGGCAAGATAGGAAAATTCTTCCAAAGCTTTATCGTACTTTTTTTGTTCAAAAGCCTTAATCCCGTCTTCCAGTCCGGCAAAAGCCGCACCGGAAATAAACGTCGAACACAATAAACATACAATCCATTTTTTGGTCATCTCTTTAAAACCCTTTCTTTTGTTGTTTTTTCTATTCTATCACAAAAATTCGTTTCGTCCACAATATTTTTAACTTTTTAAATAATTCATCGGATTTGCCGCCTTTGTCCCTTTACGCACTTCAAAATGAAGCTGAGGCGTTTTCACATTGCCGGTAGATCCGACTGTACCGATAGATTGACCTTTTTTAACGGTCATTCCTTTTTTAACAGACACATTGTCAGCATGAGCATACGCCGTCACCCAACCGCCGTCATGCTTAATCAGCACCAAATTACCAAAGCCCTTTAATTCATTGCCCGCATATGCAATAACGCCATTTTCGGCCGCCTTGATCGGCGTTCCTTTTTTGGCGGCGATGTTAATGCCGTCGTTGCGCCGCCCGTTTCCGGACACACCGAAATTCGAAACTATGCTGCCTTGAACAGGCCAAGCAAATTTGCCGGAACGTTTAGGAACCGCCGGCAAGGCAACCGGCTTTGCCTTTGCAACAGTTTTTGTGGGTTTTGCCTCCTTTGCACCCGACGGAGAAACATCGTTAATAACAAGTTGTTTTTCCGCCATATTATCAGCACTCGCGGCGTATGTTCCTTTTGCCAACGTTGCCGGCAAATACAAATGTTGACCGACGGATAATGTCCACGGTTCTTTGATTTTATTTTGCCGTGCCAAAGCCGAAAAATCAACGCCGTAAGTACGAGCAATGCTGTACAGTGTATCGCCTTTTTTAACCGTATGGACTTGCGAGCGGGGGATTTTCAAAACCTGCCCCTTTTGCAACAGATAAGGCGGTTTTAAATCGTTTGCTTCGATAATCGAGCGAATAGGGACATCGTATTTTCGGGATAAAGAATAAACCGTTTCTTTGCTGCGTACCGTATGGGATTTCGGCTCCAACGACGCCAAAAAATCAGCCGAGCTGATCCCGCAGGCCGTCAAAAAAACAAGCACGCCGAAAATTAAAAGGCTTTTTTTCAAAATACTTTTCATGCATTAGATTATACAAAGCAATTATTAAGAAAGAATAAATGAATTTTATTTATTCAATCATTTTTTGAAAAACCGCCCAATCCTTATCCGACAAAGAAACAATCAATTTAATGTCTTTTTCTTCTTCATGACACGAAACGACCGCGCCTTTTTCATACAACCACGCCAACGTCCGCCCGTCGGAAAAAGACAAATGTACCGTATGCGTTTTTTGATTTTCCGACAACGCCTTATCAATAAAGCGCAATAAATCATCTATGCCCTGCCCCGTTTTAGCACACACCGGCCATACTAATTCTTTATAACTGCTGATTTGCGTCAAAGCTTGACGTTCCATAGGGCTTAATAAATCGATTTTATTTAATACTTCCGGAATACCTTTTGCCACCTGATCGGACAGCCCTAAATCCGTTAAGACGCCTTCAACATCTTGCTTTTGCGCCAACGTATCAGGGTGGGCACAATCCCGAACATGCAAGATTAAATCAGCCTCTAACACCTCCTCTAACGTTGCTCGAAAAGCTGCAATCAATTCGGTAGGCAAATCCGAAATAAATCCGACCGTATCGGATAAAATGATTTTCTTGCCGCTGGGTAATTCAATTTGTCGCATTGTCGGATCCAACGTCGCAAACAATAAATCTTTTGCAAAAACGTTTGCGCTGGTCAGCCGGTTAAACAAAGTCGATTTGCCGGCGTTCGTATAGCCGACCAAAGAAACAATCGGAAACGGCACTTTTTTACGGCTTTTGCGTTGCAAACCGCGCGTTTGCTTGACATGTTCCAACTCTTTTTTAATGCGAACCAATTTATCATCGATAATTCGCCTGTCCATTTCAATTTGCGTTTCGCCGGGTCCGCCCAAAAATCCGGCACCGCCCCGTTGCCGTTCCAAGTGTGTCCAAGAACGAACCAATCGCGAACGTTGATACGTTAAATGCGCCAATTCGACTTGCAAAACACCCTCTTTTGTTTGAGCGCGCTCGCCGAATATTTCCAAAATCAAAGCCGTTCGGTCAATGACTTTTACTTGCCAATCCTTTTCCAAATTCCGTTGTTGGATCGGCGTCAAAGCGCAATCCATTAAAACCAATTCGGCTTGAAGTTGTTTTAAAACTTCGCCCAACCGCTCGACAGAGCCGCGCCCGATATAGCTTGCCGGACGTACTTCCCGCAAAGCAATGATTTCACGGCCGACCACATTTAAATTGATCGCTTTTGTCAAACTGATGGCTTCGTTCAAGCGCGCCTCGGCTGATCGGGACGATTTATCCGGCGCCGACTTTAAATCCGCCTCAATCACAAAGACGTTAACCGGAATCTTTTTATCTGACAATGTCTTCTTCCTTTAAAGCATTTCCAACCGACAACGTCGATATTGCGTGTTTATAAATCAATTGCAACCGCCCGTCATGCGATAACAAAATGCTTTTATCATCAATGCCGCGAATGACGCCTTGCAACTTCACATTGCACGTCAAAAACAAAGTTACCGGCAATTGACTTGATTGCAATTTTTCCAAAAAAATTTGCTCTACATTATCCATAATTTCACCTTTTTTTTAATTAAAAGAAAAACAACCCCGCCGCGAACAATTTTTCAACTTCCTTAAAGTGTCCGCACGGCGCCAAAATAATCACACTGTCCCCGCTTTGGATTTGAAAATCATCACTTAATTTAACAACAGCTCCGTCTCGAACTACGCCACAAATGCGCATTTGTTTTTTCTTTTTTAACTTCGACAAAGCTTGCCCCGCAATTTTCGATGTTTCCAAAACTTCAAAAGCCATTAAATCGCCCAATTGAGGCTTTAAGGAATAAATTGTTTGCACTTGTCCTTTGCGAATGTGTTGCAAAATCGTCGATGTCGATATAGCGTTCGGATTGACAATCACATCAACGCCCAAATGCGATAACATATTATTGTATATTTGCTTATTGATCAGCGCAAACGTCCGTTTAACCCCGTGCCTTTTGGTCAGTAAAGACAGCAAAATATTGTCCTCATCTTCACCGGTCAGCGAAACAAAAGCATCTGCTTTGTCAATACCGGCTTCGTGCAAAATGTCTTCGTCCATCGCATCGCCTTTGATTACCAAGGTTTTAGACAACTCCGCGGCCAGAGCAACGGATTTTTCATCGTCTTGTTCAATCAAAGTCAAATGCGATGCCATATCTTCCAATTCCATCAGTTTGGCCAAACTGTACCCGACACGTCCGCCGCCTACAATCACGATATGATCAGCTTTTCCCGTCTGTTGCCCCAATGCAGCCAAAATATTTTCATAATGACCGACATCGGAAACAAAGTATATTTCATCGCCGGCCTTTAAAATCGTTTTTTGATCAACGTCCAAACGCGCGCCGTCACGAATTATCCCCGCAACATAAGCCGCATATTCATCAAAACTGCGTTCGATTTTTCCAACGCTCTTTTTTTCCAAATCACAGCCCGCAACGCACTTTGTACCGATAAAAACTGCATTGCCCTGCATATTAACAAACTCCAAAGCGCCGGGTGTTTTGATGTTGCGCAAAATCGTTCGCGCAATTTCTTTTTCCGGCGATATCACCACATCAATATGCAAATCATTAAATAGCGGAACATAGCCTTGATTGGCATAAAACCCTGAACGCACCCGCGCAATACGCAACGGAACGTTAAATAATTTAGCCGCTTCGAAACAAATAATCATATTTACTTCATCGCTGTGCGTCACGGCAATAATTAAATCCGCGTCCGATGCGCCGGCCGTTTTCAATATTTCCGGAGACGATGCTTGACCTGTGATCGTTTGAACGTCCATTTCATCTTCGATTTTTTTCAACTTTTCAACGTCGGCGTCAATCAAGGTTACTTGATGCCCTTCTTTGAACAAATATGAAGCAATGCTTGAACCGACATTTCCGCAACCGCAAATAATGACTTTCATTTTTCCCCCTGATTTAATTTAAACTTTTTCATCTTCGAATGCAACGTGTTGCGGTTGATTCCTAATAAATCCGCCGCTTGCAACTGATTGCCGTTTGTTTTTTCCAACGCGATTTTAACCGCGGCTTTTTCAGCCAATCCAACAATTTTACCATACATCCTTGCCGGACGTTTTCGACCTTCAAAATAAGTCAAATACGCCCGTACATAACGTTCTAAAATGTCTTCGATACTGACAGTCACGTTTTAAAAATACTCCTTAATCAAAGCCTTTACATTCATCGGATCTGTTTCACTATAAACCTTTTGCCGAAAATTAGCAACAAAAGAATGCCCCGTCGCATACCACGCTAAATGTTTGCGTGCGATAAACAACCCTTTTGGCCCGTAATAAGACAGCAATCGTTCAAAGTGTTCCAACACAATCGGCTTTAAATCATCGGGAGCCGGCACACCGTCCATTTCAGCCAAAGCCCAAGGACGCCCCAACATTCCGCGCCCGACCATAATTCCGTCGGCAAGCGTTTCATTTAAGCACTTCTGTGCGGATTTTATATCCACCACATCACCATTTGCAAAGACGGGAATCGACACGGACTTTTTTACTTGCCCGATTGCCGCCCAATTTGCTTTACCGCTGTATCCGGCTGCTTTTGTCCGCCCGTGGATCGTGATTGCATCAGCGCCGGCTTGCTCCATATATTTGGCAAATTCAACCGCATTTAAATGATCATCGTCCCAACCCAAACGCGTCTTAACAGTAACCGGAACACTGACCGCCGCTTTGACCGCTTGCACAATTTCGGCGGCTTTTATCGGATCTAACATAAGCGCAGCCCCCGACGTATTTGATATCAACTTTCGCACCGGACAACCCATATTGATGTCAATTAAACAAGCGCCGTTTGCCTCGGCTTTTTGCGCGGCTTTTGCCATATCAAGCGGGTCATTTCCGACCAATTGAATAGCAGTTGGCGCAACTTCATCGGATAAATCCAACATACGTTGAGTTGTTTTAGAATTGTACACAAATGACGTTGCCGCCACCATTTCCGTATAAATCAAATGCCCGCCAAAAGAGCGCACCATTTGACGAAAAGGTTTATCCGTCACACCGGCCATCGGCGCACAAAAAAACAAGGAAGGCAAAGAGGATAACAACTTTTTCATTTTCGCACCCGCTTTTCATCAATAAACGAATAAGCAAAATAAAGCACTTGTTCTTTTTGCTTATTCGTTAAAGTATCCCATATTTTTTTCAGCTCCGGTGATACAGCGACTAAATCCCGTTCATTTGGGAACAAGTAACTTAAAGAAACATAAAGCCAACCGGCGGCCTTTACCAAATCCGGCTTTAAATCCGTTGCGCCCGAATATATTTCAAATAACTTGTGTTGCGCCGGTGTATAATCACGCAACGCTGCTTGTTCATACCAAAACAAAGCTTTTTGTGTATCGGCGCTGACGCCTTTGCCCTCCAAATACAACGCACCCAAAGCACACATTGCTTCCAAATGTCCTTGAACAGCGGCTTTTTCATACCATTCGGCGGCCTTGACATAATCCATTTGTATTTTTGTTCCGTTGGCGTAAAGTTGCCCCAATTCAAATTGGCTTTGCTTGTCGCCATAGGAAGCCGTTTTGGCTGTCCATTGAACGTCCCACTTATCATCAATCGACGGCGCACTCAAAATCCGATAAGCTTGTCTGTCACGCAAAACTTCCAACGCTTGCAAAGCTTGTTTATCCCCTTGTTTTGCGGCTTTTTCATACCATTTTTCGGCCTCCAACAAATCCGGCACGATTTTGGGTTTGCCAAACTGATAAATATGCCCCAAAGCAAATTGCGATTCCAAATGTCCCTGCACTGCCGCACGGCGCAGCCACAACACGATTTTCGGATAATCAACCGGTTTTTCCGTCGCGTAAAAAGAAGCCAACTCATATTGAGCTTGCGGATTTCCCTCTTCTGCTTTTTGCTTTAATAAAGTTTGCTGCTCGTTGTTTAATTTAAAGGGCTGTAAAACCGACGCCGACGCCCCGAAACAAAAACAAAAAGCAATAGCGATAAATATCAGTTGACTTTTGCACATATTTTTTTATACTTTCATCATAGTTTAAAAGCACTATATCAGCTTTTTATAAAAAGGTTAAGAAAAAAATGAATAAAAAAGCACAAGTTATCGGCGCGGGTTTAGCCGGCAGTGAAGCAGCTTGGCAATTGGCCAAATGCGGTTATCAGGTTGATTTATACGAAATGCGACCGGTTAAAACAACACCGGCTCACACAACGGATAAATGTGCCGAACTTGTTTGTTCAAATTCGTTGCGTAGCGATGATTGGCAAACCAATGCCGTCGGCTTGATGCACGAAGAATTGCGTCGCTGCGGTTCTTTGATTATGAGCTGTGCCGATGAAACGCGCGTGCCGGCCGGTGGTGCTTTGGCCGTGGATCGCGGAGCGTTTGCAAGCTTGGTAACGCAAAAGCTGTTTTTTCACCCGCTGATCACCATTTATCGCGAAGAAATTACCGATTTTTCCGAACTGGACGAAAACATACCGACGATTTTGGCAACCGGCCCACTCACCAGTGAAAAAATGGCAGACTGCCTGCAAAAAATCACCGGCGATGAACAATTACATTTTTTTGATGCGATTGCGCCGATTGTCTATACTGACAGCATTGATATGTCCAAAGCGTGGTATCAATCCCGCTATGACAAAGGCGATAAATACGATTACTTAAACTTGCCGATGAACAAAGAGCAATACGAAAGGTTTATTTCGGATTTATTAAACGGTGAAAAGGTTGATTTTCACGAATGGGAAAAAGAAACGCCCTATTTTGAAGGCTGCCTGCCAATTGAAGTGATGGCCGAACGCGGACCTTTAACTTTGCGTTTCGGGCCGATGAAGCCGGTCGGATTAACCAACCCGCACAACCCAAGCGAAAAACCGTTCGCGGTTGTTCAGTTGCGCAAAGAAAATAAAGAAGGTTCTTTAATGAACTTGGTCGGCTTTCAAACGAAATTAAAGCACGGTGCGCAAAAGGAAATTTTTTCCAAAATACCGGGGCTTGAAAACGCCGTTTTTGCGCGTTTGGGCGGTATTCATCGCAACACTTTTGTTTGCGGCCCAAAAGTTTTAGGATCTCGATTGGAATTGAAAAATAAACCCTCCATTCGTTTGGCTGGCCAAGTATCCGGCTGTGAAGGCTATGTCGAAAGCACGGCTATGGGATTTTTGGCGGCGCGCCTGTTGGCCAATCCGACATTGCCCTTGCCACCGGCTCAAACCGCATTGGGCGCTATGTTGCGTCACGTCACGGACGGAAACGCCGAAACATTCCAACCGATGAACATCAACTTTGGCATTTTCCCTGAACTGACTTTTGCCGCGGGACGCAAACCGCATGGGGCAGATCGCAAAAAAATGTACACTGAACGCGCTTTGTCCGCAATGGACAAATGGATGCAAAACTTCGTTTTTTAATGCCGACGACTTTTTGCCCGCTCTGACTTATCTGCGCTCTGGCTTAAAAAAAGGAGCTTTTTTTCTAACCCTTTGACGGGCAAACTTCCTCGGCCATTTCTGCAAAGGTTTCAAGCAAGCTTTTAACCCCGACCAACCGATCCATCGGATTATTCCAAATGCGCGTAACGGTCAACTTATCGGGCTTTAACTTTGCCAAACCCATTTGCCCATTAACAAAGCCAACCAACCCCGCCGGATTGGGGAATAAGTTATTGCGGAAAGTAATTGCCATTCCTTTTGATCCGGCTTCGACTTTTTCGATGTGCGCGCGGCGGCACAAAGTCTTTAACGAAACTGTCGCAAGCAGGTTGTCAACTTCCTGCGGCAACGCCCCAAATCGATCTTCCAACTCCAAGCGCATTGCCTGCATTTCTTCCGGCGTTTCAATGTTGGCCATACGGTGATAAAGCTCCATACGCAGTCCCAAATCAGGCACATATTTTTCCGGTATCAAAACCGATAACCCCAAAGATATTTGCGGGGAATAGCTTTCCTCAGCAATATTTTCAACGCTCTGCCCGCTTTTGAGCATTGCGACGGCGTCCTCTAACATCTTTTGATACAGCTCAACGCCGACTTCTTTAATGTGTCCGGATTGCTCTTGACCCAACAAATTGCCGGCGCCGCGAATATCCAAATCGTGGCTGGCCAACGTAAAGCCCGCCCCTAAACTGTCCAAGCTTTGCATCACTTCCAATCGTTTTTGCGCCGTCGGTGTTAAAACTTTATTTTCCGATGTTGTCAAATAAGCATAGGCTTTAATTTTGGAGCGCCCGACGCGACCGCGTAACTGATACAAAGCCGCCAAACCAAACATATCCGCCCGATGGATAATAATCGTATTTACCGTTGACATATCAATGCCCGATTCAATAATCGATGTAGCTAATAAAACATCAAACTTGCCGTCCACAAAGTCCGTCATTATTTGTTCCAATTCACTCGGACGCATTTGTCCGTGCGCTGCAACAATCTTTAATTCAGGCACGATTCGTTTTAATTTATCCAATAACGGCGCCATATCCGAAATACGCGGACAAACGTAAAAAGTCTGTCCTCCGCGCAAATGTTCACGCATCATCGCATCGCGCAAAATCACCCCGTCAAAAGGCAATACAAACGTGCTGACCGCCAACCTGTCAACCGGAGGCGTTGCAATAATGCTCAAATCCCGAACGCCCGTCAAAGACATTTGCAACGTGCGCGGAATCGGCGTTGCCGTCAAAGTCAATACATGAACCGCGGCTTTTAAAGATTTTAACTGCTCTTTATGCGCCACACCGAAATGCTGCTCTTCATCGACAATCAGCAGGCCTAAATTTTTAAATTGCACCGACTTTGCCAACAAAGCATGGGTACCAACCACGATATCAATCGAACCGTCCGCAAGTCCGGTTAAAGTTTTTTTCTTTTCAGCAGCCCCGACCAAACGCGACAAGCGCGCCACTTTCAACGGAAAGCCCTCAAAACGCTTCACAAAATTAGCGTAATGTTGCCGTGCCAACAACGTCGTCGGAACAACAACGGCAACTTGCATACCGGCTTCGGCCGCCATAAACGCCGCCCGCAAAGCCACTTCTGTTTTCCCGAAGCCAACGTCACCGCAAACCAATCGATCCATCGGGTGACCGGAAGCAAAATCAGATGTCACATCGTTAATCGAATGCAACTGATCGTCCGTTTCGACATACGGAAAGCGCGCACAAAATTCGTTATACAGTCCGATATCCGGATTGATAATCGGCATTTGCGTTGCATAGCGTGCCGCCGCTATATTGATCAACTTTTCGGCCATTTCCAACAATTGTTTTTTGATACGGCTTTTACGCGCCTGCCAACCGGAACCGCCCAATCTGTCCAAAGCAACGGCGGTATTTTCCGACCCATAGCGTGACAGCATATCCAAGTTTTCAACCGGAACAAACAACTTGTCATTACCGTCATAAACAACCTTTAAACAATCGTGAGCCGTTCCGCCGGCTTGCAAGGTGATCAAACCTTCGTAACGCCCGATCCCGTGCGTGACGTGAACCACTAAATCGCCGATGTTCAACGTCGATATATCTTCAATAAAGTTTTCTTTGGCTTTTCTGTGTCGAGTCGGGCGCACCATTCGCTCGCCCAAAATATCCTCTTCGGACAAAAGGATAAATTCCTTACACTCAAAACCTTTTTCAACCGGCATTTGAACGATTGCCGGTGCTTGCTTTAACGCCGCCACCCAAGATGAGGCGTGATTAAGCGATATCCCGAATTGATGAAGTGCTTTTATAATATGGTCGCTTGACGTATCCGAAAAGCCGGCAATAACAACTGGTTTTTTGGCTTTTTGAATAAAGCCGGCCAACTTTTCAAAAACATTGCCGGCCGCTCTGTCGGCAGCAAAGCTGACCCCGACGCGCGATCCTAAATCCATCT
Source organism: uncultured Alphaproteobacteria bacterium (assembly GCA_934203105.1). GTDB lineage: Bacteria > Pseudomonadota > Alphaproteobacteria > CAAHEQ01 > UBA3637 > CAAHEQ01. Next base: position 56,275 of record CAKPYQ010000006.1, on the reverse strand, counting down.
CATCAGGCGCAACAAACGCCGATAAAACAAACCGATTCTGCTCTTTTAAACGCTCCGTCCACGCTTCCATATTCATAAAAAAGCTGTCGGGAGCAACCGGATAATAAACGTCTTCCAAACGATCTTTATTTTTCAAGGCATTCAAGCGCGCCTGATAATACTCCAAAATCTGGGATTGTCTGGACAAAACGGCTTGCTTGACATCTTCGTCCAAGTAAACCGGTCTATCGGCCGACACATAATCAAAAATTGTTGACATCTTGTCATAAAACAACGGCAACCAATGCTCTAATCCATTGAGTTTACGGCCGGCGGAAACGCTTTCGTACAGCATATCCCCGCCCGTCTGTCCCGACGCCAAAGCGCGATACCTAGTCCGAAAATCCGATATGCTTTTTTCATTTAAAACGTATTCTGCCATCGGCTTGATTGACATTTTTTGCACAACCGCCGTCGTCTTTTGCGTCGATACCGAAAACAATCGAATGCTTTCCAAAACATCACCGAATAAATCCAATCGATAAGGCTCTTGCGCGCCGCTGACAAAAACATCAACGATTCCACCACGCAAAGCATATTGACCGGCTTGCATTACTTGTTCGGTACGGGTATAGCCGTTTTTGTTTAAAAAAGCCTGAACCGCTGCTATATCAAACAAATCACCGGTTTTAAATGACAAAGTTTGACCTTTGAAAAAATCAACCGGCGGCACTTTTTGCATAGCGGCCGCAACGCAAGTCAGCACAATCGTGTTGCCGGACAAGTTATTATTTGCCAAATCCGACAACGTATCCAAACGTTCCGATTCTATTAGAGGATTCGGCGATACGCGATCATAGGGGATCGTATCCCATGCCGGAAAGCTTAAAACACGAACATCGGGCGCGATCACAGCCAGCAAGCACGACAACGCATTTAAATGAGCTTCACTGTCTGCCACATGCAAAATCAAGCCCTTTTCACGCGCCGCACGCGCCAAGACAAAAGCGTCAAAGCCACCGACAACACCACCCAAAATTTGTTCTGTTTTATCAGTCATAGGCTCTATTATAGCTTTTTTTTCAAAATTATAAAGTATTTTTTTATTTTTTTGTTGACAGGGTATTTTTTTTGGTGTATATAAGCAGTTCGTGAAGTTTCATATTTGAATTGAAAAAGGAATTATTATGTTTGCAGTAATTAAAACAGGCGGAAAACAATATAAAGTTGCGAAAGACGACGTTATTGTGATTGAACGTGTCCAAGGCGATGAAGGTGCAAAAGTTAATTTCGCCGAAGTATTGATGGTGGGCGACAAAGTGGGTACACCTTTGGTTGACGGAGCTTCCGTCGCAGGCGAAATCGTAAAACAATCTCGCGGTGAAAAAGTGATTGTTTTCAAAAAACGCCGTCGTCAAGGTTATAAACGTAAAAACGGTCACAAGCAAGATTTGTCCGTTGTAAAAATTACAGAAATCAAGGCATAAGGAGATAAGACTATGGCTCATAAGAAAGCTGGCGGTAGTACAAGAAACGGACGCGACTCCGAAGGTCGTCGTTTGGGTTTGAAAAAAGCGGGTGGACAATCCGTTATTCCGGGAAACATTATCGTTCGTCAACGTGGTACTCAATACTATCCGGGTGAAAACGTCGGTATGGGTGTTGATCACACTTTGTTCGCTAAGGTCGAAGGTGTTGTTGAATTTAAACACTCCAAAAGCGACAGAACTTTCGTTTGTGTTATTCCGAAAGCATAATTTTTCAACAAACGCTTGAAATTTAATTAAAAATCCTCTATACTTTTGTACAGAGGATTTTTTATGTAAAACAGGAGTTTGAGAAAATGACAAAGAAAAACAATAAAAAAGCATACAAAAAAACCGTCATTTTTAATGCTGATCATATTGAATTTGACGTCAAAGCTCCACGCGATAAAGTGGAAAATCTGGCTCGCAAAATCGCAAGTTCCAAAAGCGCGGTTGTCATTGTAATTTCCCGCAAACGCGGCAGCCGGCAACGGGACGAATAATTTTTGTTTTAAAACAAAACGTTTTTTTCCTGAACGCTTAAAAAAACGGGTATTTAAAAGATTGTTTAAAATCTGCCAGTTATCCGATAAAAAGTGCTTGCCTTTTTCGGATTCTTGCGCTAATTTTAATCAATGAAAGGCAATAGGTATTTTTATGAAATTTTTAGATCAGGCAAAAATCTATATCAAAGCCGGCGACGGCGGAAACGGAGCGTGCTCTTTCAGACACGAAAAGTTCTTGGAATTCGGCGGCCCTGACGGCGGAAACGGGGGCAAAGGCGGCGATGTGATTTTGGTTGCCGCACCGAATTTAAACACGTTAATTGATTTTCGCTATCAACAACACTTTAAGGCGCAAAAAGGCCAACCGGGAGCGGGTCGCAACTGTACCGGTGCCGGCGGTGAAGATTTGATCATCAAAGTCCCCATCGGAACGGAAGTAACTGATGAAACCGGCGAAAACGTTATCGTCGATATGACAAAGGAAGGTCAACGCTTTATCATTGCCAAAGGCGGTATGGGCGGCCGCGGAAACGATTCTTATAAAAGTTCCACGAACCAAGCCCCCAGAAGAGCCGACGACGGCGAACCGGGCGAAGAGCTATGGGTATGGCTGAAATTAAAATTGATTGCTGATATCGGATTAGTCGGTATGCCGAATGCCGGTAAATCAACGTTATTGACGGCGCTGACAAAAGCACGACCGAAAATTGCGAATTACCCGTTCACGACATTGCACCCGCACTTGGGTGTTGCGATGATTGACGGACGCGAAATATTGATGGCGGACATTCCGGGATTGATCGAAGGCGCATCAGAGGGCATCGGATTGGGAACCAAGTTTTTAAAACACGTCGAGCGTTGCTCTATTTTAATCCATTTAATCGACGGCACAGAGCCAAATCCTTTGGAAACATACCAAAAGATCCGTGTCGAATTGGATAAATACGCTCATGCTTTATCGAAGAAGGCGGAAATTATCGCGATCAACAAATGCGATTGCATTGACGACGACACTCTAAAAGACATTGAAAAAGAGTTTTATAAAAAATTAAAAGTAAAGCCTTATTTTATTTCGGCGATTGCGGGGCGCGGTGTGACCGATCTGTTACGGGCAGCGGCCGCTTTTGTACCGGATAAAAACGAGGTTGAAAGCAAGGAAGAAGAATGACAAAAGAGAAAACAACAAAAAAAACTGTCGACACAAAAGCGAAAAAAGAAAAGCCCGAATTACCGGCTTTAATTGCCAAGATTTTGGACGACGGCAAAGCCAACAATATTTTGTCCATTAACTTAACGGGCAAAACATCTTTGACGGATTATTTAATTATCGCGTCCGGTACATCGTCCAGACATGTATTAGCTTTGGCCAACACGTTATATGAAAAGCTAAAAGAAATGGGCTATCACCCGAAAATGGACGGCAAGCAAAGTGCAGGCGAATGGGTTGTGTTGGATTTAGGCGACGCAATCGTTCATATTTTCCAACCTGAAACACGTTCATTTTACGAAATCGAATCGCTTTGGGGTGAAAAAACACCGATTGCATAGAACTTGAAAAAAAGGGGAGACAAAAACATGTTGCCGCAAATTCCTGTTGTCCGTATTACAGATTCGCAAAAAATACCTTTGCCAACCTATGCCGACGGCGTAGGAACGTGTATGCTTTTGCGATCGCATCAAACCAATGCGGTCAAAATTGCCCCGCAACATTTTGAAATATTTTCCACCGGCTTTGCGATGGCTTTACCAATCGGCATGGAAGCACAAATCAGATCGTTAAAAGAATCGACCAAAACCGGCGTCATTGTTTTGAATGCGCCCGTGACAATCGATGCATCTGACAGAGGTGAAATTAAAGTATGTGTGTTTAACGCATCACAAACGTCGGTCATCATCAAACCAAATGAACCGATTGCTTTGATGGTTTTTTCATTGGCTTTGCGCGTCGAATGGCAAGATATGACGCAACGTGTTGTATCGAAAATCCGCCAAACCCAAGCCGAAAACAACGAACAAATCCGCATTGAAAAGGCGCAAAAACAAGATTTAGAAAACCAAATCACCCAAGAATTAGGTCGACAAGCGACAAATGATGTTATGCCATCGGTTGAACAATTGTGCCAAGAAGGAACGACATCGCAAGTCTTTGACACGCCGGCGCAAGAAATAAAAAATGCGCCCTATGATGTGCACGAAAAAGACCCCGAAACACAACCAGAGGCGCAAAACGAGGTCGAAACAGAAACAGAAGACAGCCCCGATACACCGCTTGATATGTTCGCGCGCGGATCGAACACGGTACCACAGTTTGAACCGGTTACACCTTTCACAGATGACGAAACGCCGACGCCCGACATGGTCGAACCGGTTACACCTTTCACAGATGACGAAACGCCGTCACCGGATACGGTCGAACCGATAACCGAACCTGTTTTGCCGACAACGCAAGCGGCCGGCTCAACAGAGCAAAGCTCTATTTCGGCAAATCAAGAAACACCACTTACCGAACAAAGCACAACCTTTGTTGACGAGGCCATAAAAACAATTGAACCGACAGCGCCTGCGATTGAACCAATCAGCTCTGACACACCGACAACCCAGCAGGCCGGCGAATCAATTATCGAACCGGTTGCACGTCCCCAAAACGATAATGATACCGATGAGCAAGACGCCGTCATTATGGACACCGACAACGCGCCCGCCTCACCCAGTTTTGATGAACCGGCAGCTCCGCCGGCAATTTTGGCCGAGTTTGAAAAAATCGAACGCGACTTTGAGAACGAACAAAAAAAGGAAGATCAAAATTGATGCGCTGTTTGCTGATATTTATTTTCGCTTTCTTTTTCTCCCTGCCCCTGCACGCCCAGCAAGAGCAAGTCTTTCCGCGCTTTGCTTCTTTGCGCAGCGATTTGGTTTATATGCGCGCAGGCCCCGGAGAACGATTTCCGATTGAATGGGAATATCGGCGCAAAGATTTACCCGTTCAAATCATCGACAGCTTTGAACATTGGTATAAAATCGAAGACTTTGATCAAACGCAAGGTTGGATTCATAAACGTATGCTGTCCGCGCGCAGAACGGCGTTGACGCAAAAAGACGCCCGCACTCCGATGTATAAAGGCAAACAAACAACGTCCAAAGTATTGGCATATTTTGACGGTCAAGTGATTGTCCACCTGATTAAATGCAAACAAGAAGATATCCTTTGCTATGTTCGTTATAACGATACAAAGGGGTACATTTTGCGCAAGTCTTTATTCGGTATTTACCCAAAAGAGGAGATTAAAGAATGAAAACATCTATTGCCTTAATGATCGCGGCTTTGGGGGCGCTTTATACGCCGGCAAAAGCGGCAGATGTTTTTTCTTTACCGACAAACGAAGATGTCTTTTATGAAAATGGGCAAAGCTTTAACGAATATCTGATTTATACACCCGACAAAAAGTGTCTGTTGCATTACTTATCGCAATCCCCTATTGATCAAATGGCCCAAATCGAAATCACGCAACGATCCGAATTGGACGACGTACAATGCCTTGAAAAAGGCTTTGCGTCCGTCAATGTCACAAACGGCAATGACACCATAACTTTAAACGGTTACTTTTTAAACGGATTTTACATTGGAGCCACCCCGTTAAACAGCTATGCCATTAAACGCAGCGCCGATCCAAACGGCACACAAAACCTGTACTATTTTATCGACAAAGATGATGAATTGGCTGTCCGTTATATCGGAAAAATGCGCGCCTACCCGATGAACGGAGCTTATACATCATTTGAAGTTTGCTCGCCTTTTGAAGTCGTGGTTCAAACCCAAAACAAAGACCTGTTCAAAGAAAACGACACCATACAAAACATCTTTACGGTTGTCAAAAGCTATGCTTTAACTTTATGTCCAAAGGTACAAACCATTGTTTTTGCTGCAACGGACAGCCCGTCTTTGGACAAAGACGGCGTGTTTTTCCAAGAATATTTAAACAAAGATCCGAATAGCGTTTTTTGGTTACAAGACCAAAATCAATCTTTTAATTATGTGATGGCGCCCGACACAAAGCCCGAAAAGTCGCAACAAATATTGGCACCACAACAGGAACAGGCCCCAAAAACGCAAGGTCAAGCTTTAAACTTAATCCAAGAAGAGCCACTGCAAACACCATCAGCGCCAACGGTCGAACATCAAAAACAAATCATTCATATTGCCGATGTTTCCAACAATAAAGCCATTTTTATCGATCAACCGTACTTGATGAAAGCGTATAAAACCGAACAAACGTCCCAATTAAAAACCGGTTGGTATGAAGTTGTCGGCGATATTACCCCAATGGACGATTGGGAAAAAAAGCGTTCCGGTATCTCATTGAATGAAAAAGCCGCAATGATCGAAATCATCACGGCCACACCTTGCACAAACGATCAATGCCGTTAAAAAACGGATTGCGTTAAAAAGTAAACTCCGATCGTTGAAATCGTCGCCAATGTTAAGCGCAAAAAATCCTTAAACGATTTGCCAAACATTTGTTTCATATAAGCGCTTTCACCATGGTACATCAATAACCACGCCCACGAATGAACCAAAAACGCAAGCAATAACAAAACCAAATAAAGCTGTGGCGCTAACACAACATAAAACAATTCGGTATTCGAACAAACATAAATAAAGCTTAAACCGATCAACAAACCGGCTATATCCGATATATGAAAAGCAAAAGCATTTCTGAATTTCGTCCACATCTTATCTTCTCCGCATCATTCTGGCCGAGCGACGTTTAATACGCGTTGCATCTGCGTTTGCATCAAGTTCGGTTCCATTTACATTTTCGGGCATTCCATTAACGCTTTGTCCCGGACGCGGAGGTACAGGCGATGCAACATCCGGACGGTTTAAACGCCGTTCAAGATCGACAATTTCCGCTTTTGCCCGTGAAATTTCCGACAAACTCATTTTTTCGGACAAAATCGAAAGCGCCTTTTTGGCCGGCTCTACATCATTTTTAACGGCCAGCGATAACCACGCATAAGCTTTGACCTGATCCACAGAGCCGATTTGCCCGTCCGCATACATCGTCGCCAAATTAAACTGCGCCAAAGGATACCCATTCACCGCGGCGTATTCATAATAAGCTGCTGCTTTTGGCAAATCTTGATCTACGCCTAAACCGTTTTGGTATAAATGCCCCAAAACATAATGCGCTTCGATTGAACCCAACCGCGCCGCTTCGATATAATAAGGCACAGCCTTTTCCATATTTTTAGCAGTTCCGAAACCGTAAAAGTACAAATTACCCAAATAAAATTGAACAATCGGGTGTTGCGCATTTTCAATCGAACTCATCAACTCAAACGCTTTATCATAGTTTTGCGGTACGCCGTCACCACGATAAAACAGCACGCCCAAGTTCATCGTTGCGGTCACGTCCCCTTGTTCGGCAGAAGATTGATAAAGCTCAAAAGCCTTACGTTTATTGGTGGCAACACCTTTTCCTTCATCATACATATATGCCAAAAATGTTTGGGAGTCGATATTGCCCAATTCCATAGAACGCTCGAACAAAGAAAAAGCTTTCTTATAATTTTGCGGCACACCATAGCCGTGATAGTACATAAACCCCAACAGATACTGTGCCTTTGCATCATTCATATCCGATGCGTCGCTTAACTCTTGCACCGCCAAAGCATAATCCGCGCGCTGAAAAGCCGCCAAACCTTTCGTATAATCAGCCAAAGCAACGCAACTGACCCCAGAAAATAACAAAGCCGCAATCAATATTTTTTTCATAAAAAGCCCCTTTTACACTTCTTTATTAACAGATATTAGCAAACACTTTAAAAACTGTCCAGCATTATTTTATTTTTTTTCACTTTTTTATGAGTGTTTATGCTTGACAGCCCCTTTTAAATGCTTTATAATGGAATACGTTTTTTTTAATAACTAAATGGAGATTTTAAAATGCCGGCAACCAGTATGGATCAGCTTGTATCATTATGTAAACGTCGTGGATTTATTTTTCAAAGCGCCGATATTTACGGCGGTTTGCAAGGCGTGTATGATTACGGTCCTTTGGGTGTTGAATTAAAAAACAATTTAAAAAACGCTTGGTGGCGTGCAATGGTTTACGAACGCGATGATGTCGAAGGTTTGGACGCGTCCATTTTAACTTTACGCCAAGTGTTGCAACACAGTGGCCACGAAGCGACTTTTTCTGACCCGTTATGCGATTGCCGCAAATGCAAAACGCGTATGCGTGCCGATCACATCAAAGACGGCAAATGCCCCAACTGCGGCAGCACGGATTTAACCGAACCGCGCCCGTTTAACTTGATGTTCAAAACAACTGTCGGCCCCGTCGACAACGGCGAAAACATCGCTTACTTGCGTCCGGAAACGGCTCAGGCAATCTTTACACAATTCAAAAACGTTGTCGATTCAACGTCGCGCAAAGTTCCGTTTGGTATTGCTCAAATCGGTAAATCTTTCCGCAACGAAATCACGCCACGTAACTTTATTTTCCGTGTACGCGAATTCGAACAAATGGAATTGGAATTTTTTGTCAAACCGGGCGAAGATGAACAATGGCACGAATATTGGAAAGAACAACGTATCAATTGGTGGGTAGCGCAAGGTTTAAAGCGCGAAAACGTCCACGTTCACACCATTGCAAAAGAAGATTTGGCGCATTATTCCAAAGCAACTTATGACTTGGAATATTTGTTCCCGCACGGCGTGGAAGAATTGGAAGGAATTGCGAACCGTACAGACTATGACTTGGGCAACCACACCAAACAACAAAGCGAATTGAACTTAACCGCGCACGTCCACGAAAACAAAGATTCAACAGCTAAATTGGCTTTGTTTGACGATGAAAGCAAAAAATGGTTTGTTCCGTTTGTTATTGAACCGTCGGCCGGTGTTGATCGCGGTTTATTGGCTGTGTTGACAGAAGCTTATACGGAAGAAACTTTGCCAAATGGCGAAACACGCACTGTGTTAAAGTTGAAAAACCATCTGGCGCCGGTTAAAGTTGCCGTTATTCCGTTAAAACGCAACAATGAACAAATCGTTGCTTTGGCTCACCAAATCAAAAATGATTTATTGAAAACCGGTATCGGTCGCGTGATGTTGGAAGACAGCGGTAATGTTGGTAAAGCCTATCGTCGTCACGATGAAATCGGTACGCCTTATTGCGTCACTGTTGACTTTGACAGCATTGAACAAACGCCGGCAACAGTCACTATTCGCGATCGCGACACGATGAAACAAGAACGTATTGCTGTCAGCGAATTGGCCGATTACTTCAAAAAACAATTCATTTAATGAATTAAAGTTCTTTACAAAAAAAAGCGGGTTAATTGACCCGCTTTTTTATATTTCTTTGTCCGTATTTAAAGCTTCTTTCCTATCTTTAAAATATTTTGTTGACTTTTTTGTCAATATCATATATAATACTTTTTTCAAAAGGAGATTTTTATGTCATCAAAAACAGCATTCGATTTAATCAAAAAGCAAAACGGAGAACGCTTTGCAAAGACCATTCGCGCTTATGACAGCGGTATTTTTGACGTCCCGAATATCGTCCGAATTGTGCGCTTTGCAGGCCGTGAAGCCGAACCGATTATGAATTATTTAATTTCGTTAAAAAACATCAAAATCAACGAATGCGGTGTTACTAAAAACCCTTTTGAATTATTATCCGATGCCGGCTATGACGCTTATTTAGCCGACACTTTAGAAAAGCAAAATGCGATTAAAAAGTACTTCAAAGGCGATGAAATGTTGTGTACTTTTATGGATGAAAATCGCTATAAAAACTATTACATCATCAATGCGGTGCGCAAAGACGTTGATCAAATCAAACGTCAAGACTTTCCCAAACCAAAACGCCAAGACAAATATGGCACAAGCGTTATTTCCATTCAAGTTTTGAAAAAAGGCGGATTTATTTCGATTAAAAACAGATATAATCATACGGTATCTTGTCCGGACAACACGTTTGAAAGCAATCCGGACAACATTATTCCGGGGTTGGCCGAATCAATAAAGAAAACATTTAATGTCGATTTTTCGTCTCGACAAGTCATCTTGCCGGCGGGTTTTATCATTGTAGACGGGCAAATTGTCCGTTATAACTTTGAAACAAACAACTGCTATTTTGGCGCCAATTTTTATGTTAATGACGGCGAAATTCACGAAATTGACAAAGACAAAGAAATAATGTTGGAAAACTTTATTTTCAACACGAAAACCCGTCAGTTAAGCACTGTTTTAGGAGCGTGTGACGCTTTTGCCGACGTTTTCACGCGCGAAACAGAAAATAAAAAAATTCAAATCACAAAACAAAAAGACGGTACACATCAAATCTTTGCCGATAAAACTTTACTGGCAACAGTTAAAGACGGTGAAATTTTAAGTTTACATTTGCCAAAAACAGAAAAAATCGGCATCTTCTTTTTGATGCACAACCAAAAATTAAAACATTTGGATGCCCCGAATTTAAAAGAAATCGGCCCCTATTTTTTAATGGAAAATGAAGATTTGGAAACTTTAACATTACCCAAGACAGAAAAAATCGGAAACGCGTTTATGCAAAATAATCAAAACTTGCTTGTTTTGAATGCCCCGCAAATGGTGATTGCTGATTCCGATTTTTTGGTCAACAATACGGCACTTTGCGAATTAAACGTGCCGAATTTAAGGTCTACCGGCACTTTTTTCTTGAACAATAATAAAGGGTTGGAAGAATTAAATTTACCCCATTTACAAAAAGTAGAAGACGGATTTTTATCAACAAACAGCCGGTTAAAATCCGTAAATCTGCCTCAACTAACCACCGTCGGCAATTTCTTTTTATACGGCAATCAAATGATAGAAGAACTGACTTTGCCGTCGCTTTATTTGGCAGGCAGCAGCTTTTTATCACAAAATACCATTTTGAAAAAGCTTGAAGCGCCCAAGTTAAAATCCGTCAAAAATGGCTTTTTATTTTCAAACAAAGGATTGGAAGAATTATCTTTACCGGCGTTGGAAAATGTCGGCAGCAGCTTTTTGTTCGACAACAAAAAATTAAAGCGACTTGATGTACCCAACTTGCATAGGGTCTCAAACTTTTTCTTGCGCGAAAACACCGATTTACAAAAAATGTATGCACCGAAATTGGATTTATCTTATTACGATGTCGGCCCTACCATAAGCGTGCACAAAAGCGATGGATTTTTAAGTTGCCACCCGAATCGCCAAGAAACGATCTCGCATATTGCACACAACAACGCTGAACCGATTATTTTAAGCGGCGTGTTCCAAAAAACGCGTTAAGCAAAGTGCATTAAAAACTGAATGGGTTTTGGACTTCCTGATCTTTATTCCAAGCTTCGGCTTGGCGATAATCAGCACCTTTTTTGGTGGCGTCTTCCAAAATGATCCGTGCATCCAAAGCGTTTCCGTCCATAAATGCCCGCATAAAGACACCGTTTGCGTCACCCCAAAAGACAACATCTTTGCTGATCGGTTGGCCGTACTTATCATAAATGTATTGCCAAAAAATATCACGGCGATTTGCTTTTTTCAAAACGTCTTTATATGACGTGCCCAACGAGTTATCCCCAAAGCCCGTATAGTCAATTTTAAAGGCTTGGTTATCTGTCAAGGTAGACGAGAATAAAACAACAATTTGTTCTTTTGTTTCGGGCTTTTTCAAAGTCAAAGAAGAAATATAATAAACATCTTCTTCACGCGCTTTTTCGCGAACGCATTCGTGAATCAATCGTGTTTGGTACAGCCCCGAAGCGCGACACCCACGTTCAAAATCCGTCACCATAAACGACGGAATGCCGTAAGCCACATTTGCAATTTCAAAGCCGTTGTCGGCTGCCGTTTCAATAATATCATCCGGCGTCATCGTCAATTGCAAATCCGCAATGTTTAAATTTTTTGCACTCATTGACGGCTTTAACTTCGTGTTATTAGGCGAAGCCATCTGTTGAAAAGCAGGTTTTTTTTGAACGCTTGGCTTTTTAGGCTTTTGATTTTTTTGCTCTGTTTGAACGGACACCTCTTCCTTTTTGGGCGTTTCTTTTGGCACGCTGGCAACCGCTTTCGGAGCAACCTTTACTTCCTCTGCGTTTTTTTCTGTGTTTTTGATATCCGAAAAATCAACCGGAGCCGATGTCCGCGTTTCGTATGTTGCCGGCTCTGTATAACGATGCTCATAAGATTTATTAACTCCTTCGAACGGCTTTTCAGGCAACGGCTCATCAGAAGTCATTGTCACCTTCACCGGCGGAAAAGGAGACGGTGCAAATTGAATCGAATCGACCGGCTCAGCCCCGATACCGACATTCGGCACTTTTTTATATTTGCGACAAGCCACACATTCCGTTTCTTCGTTTTGGCTTTCGACATCGTCAAACAAAGGCAAATCAGGGCTTTGCGCATACGCAGACGCCAAACAAAACGGGCTGATAAAAAATAATAATAAAGTCGTTCTTTTCATTGTTGTATTTTCCATCTTTTAATGATATGTTATACTATGTATTTTAAAGTGTAAATATAAAAAGTGAACAAATGTTAAATTTTCAATAAAAAAAGGGAAAAAAATGAACTTAAAAAAGATTTGTGTTTTTTGCGGCGGAAAAAAGGGAACGTTGCCCATCTATGAACAACAAGCAATCGAATTGGGGCGTTTGATTGCCACAAACGGGATCGAGCTGATTTACGGTGCCGGCGGGACAGGATTGATGGGCGCTGTGGCAAACAGTTGTAAAGAAAACGGCGGCCATGTGATCGGTATGACCATTTCGCATTTGTTTGAAATTGAGCGACCTGATTTGATGAAAGACACAATCGATGAAGTCCAAGTTTATCAAAAAATGTTTGCGCGCAAATTTGCAATGACTTCTGCGGCAGAAGCTTTTTGCGTTTTGCCGGGAGGCATCGGCACTGTAGATGAATTGGTCGAACTGATGGTGTTAAAACAATTGGGGTTATTCGACAAACCGATTGTCGTATTAAATATTGCGGGATTTTTCAATCCGTTTAAAGATGTCATTCAGCATATGGTTGAACAAGGTTTCTTAAACCCTGACCATGCGGAGCTGGTAACGACGGTTGATAAAGCCAAAGATGTATTGCCGGCAATTGAAGAACAATTAAAAAAAGCTTGATAATTTTCTTTGAATAGTTTAAAGTCATTAAAATAAAAAACAAAAAGGATTATCGATGCGTATTCAAACAATCTTGTGTGCAGTGTTTTTATTGCCTTTGACGGCGGGCTTGATTGGGTGTGCGACACCTCCCACCGATCCGCAGGCTTTGGAACAATACCGGCAAACAAATGACCCGCTTGAACCGTATAACCGATCGATGACAGAATTTAACTTTAAAGTGAACCGCTATGTTTATCGACCGATTGACAAAGTTTATAGGGCTGTTTTGCCTCAGCCGGCACGCGATTGCATTTCTAATGCATCAAACAATTTATCGCAGCCCTATTATTTTGTTAATGCTTTGTTGCAAGGAGATTTCGACGACAGCGCTCAAATTTTCGGACGCTTTTTCACCAACACAACATTGGGGTTGGGCGGATTGTTTGATGTCGCTTCGATGCTGGAAATAGAAGCGCCGGTTAAAGATTTCGGACAAACGCTTTACCGGTGGGGTTGGAACAACTCGATGCCCTACTTTGTTTGGCCGTTCTTGGGCCCGTCGGATATCCGAGAAACAACCGGCGCCGTCATTGGTTTCTTTTTAGATCCTATCGATTATGCTTTACCGAAAGCCGAACGCGATCATTTGTTGATTTACCGTTACGCGGTCAAAGGTATGGTTACGATCGATTCGATGAGCTCGTTATTGGAAAGCGTTGAGCAAAACTCAATCGATCCATACGTTGCTTTGCGCACGATGTATCGGCAAAATCGTTTAAAGTTCCTAAATGCCGGAAACGTCGAAGCGCAAACAGAAAATTACAATATTGACTTTGATTTTGATGATGAAGAGGAATAAAATATGAAAAAAATACTTTCTTTAATTTTGGCCGCAATGCTTTGCACGAATGTTGCATTAGCTGAAAGCAAATCTGCAACGACTTTTGTCAGCAACCTTGTTGACGATATTGTCAAAAATGTTTTATCGTCCAAAGATACGAAAGAGAAAAAAGCCGAACTTTTTGAACAATACATTTTACAAGCGGTTGATACAGAAGCGATTGCACGGACAGTATTGGCGCAATATTGGCGCACAGCGACCCCGAAAGAACGCGATGACTTTATCGATGCGTTTAAAAATATGGCTGTGAAAATGAGCGCTGAACGTTTCAACGTATATACGGGACAAGAAGTAAAGTTCTTTTCGGAACGCCCTGCACAAGGGAAAAATCAAGTCTTTGTTGACAGCACAGTTTCGTCCGATCAAAAGCCGATCCAAGTTGTATGGCGTGTTCGTGAAAAAAACGGGGAATATCGCGTTTTGGATATTATCATTGAAGGTGTCAGTATGACTTTAAGTTATCGCAACGAATACACTTCGTATTTACAAAACCATACGATGCAAGATTTGATCAATGAATTAAAGTATCAAGCCGAGCATGCAGCTGAAACGGCAGAAAAACAAAAGCAAGAGGCCAAAAAGGCTGCTGCAAGCAAATAATTTTATCGGCCGGTGCGTTAAATCGGCTGACGCATTAAATAAGTCCCTTTGTTTTGCGATCAAAACGGGGGCTTTTTTATTGGATAGGTTGGATCTTGAATATGACGGAAGAACAACAACACGGGTGGCTTTTTTATGGCGGGAGCGCAGGCTTAGGCAAGCGTGTAATGATTTACCGTAACACACGAAAACAATCTGGTAAAAACAAAGCCTTTGTCGCCTCATCAATGGGCTGGAATTGAACATCTGAAACAAACGCAAACAAAGGACCTTTGCGACACAAAGCAACAAATTCCGACAGCTTATCCGCATTACCGACAACATATGTTTCAACAGAACCGTCATCATTATTGCGCACCCAACCGGACACACCCAAACGTTCGGCTCCGCGTAACACAAAACGACGAAAACCAACACATTGCACACGTCCTGTTATCAGCAAATGAAGTTGTTGCATAACAAACCCGAAGCTTATTGATTTGCGGCCGGTTTTACCGAATTTTCTTCATCATTCAAAATGTCCGACAAAGAATGCAACAAGTCACGCCCCAATTTTTGCGCCTTTGTTTGTTGCGGTTTTTCCGGTTGCTTTACTTGCGGTTTTGCCGGCTCCGTTATCGGCAAACGTCCCAGATAAGCATCAATTGTCTTTAATTTCATACCATTGGCCGCTACACGACAAACAGATACTTCTTCGGTTGTCTTTTTGGGCGTGGTATAAGAATCAAGCAATGCTTTTTTAGCATTGTTTTTGACATCTTCGTCCCGTCCGGCCGCGGGCAAAATATTTTCCAACAAAGAACTGACATCGGCTTCAATACCGGGCTTTGGTTCGGACAAACGCCCTTTCAAAGAAACAGCAGAAATCACACGCCCGATTTGCCCCGCTTTTGTAGCACTTTTTTGCGGAATAAAGCGCATATCAATCGTTTCTTTTTTCAAATTGATATTGCCGTCGATTAACATATTAAAGCGGCTAGCTTCAATAGCGGCTTTTTTATCCAAAGTAATCACACCGTCTTTGATATCGGCGTTTAATACAGCACACTTAATAAACAAATCTTGGGGTGCGCGGTATGTATTACCGGCATCGCTTTCGGCGAATAAATCCGCAACCAACGGAGATAAAATTTCCAACTGACCCGCCGATAACAAAGCCTGTCCGTTCAAAGAACTTAAAATGGCTTTTTGCGAATCGCCCGTTGCTGTTAAAAATAAGTTCAAATCAAACTTACCGCTACGCATTTGTTTTTTTAATGCGTTCGCTTGATTAAACTCTAAGCCTTCTCCGACCAATTCCAAATCCCACGTCGGCATCTTGATATTTTGCGCATCAATGGTCAATTTACCAACCAACTTACCGCCGGCGGCCGTAGTTTCTTCCAACAATTGAGCATTCAATTTGGCATCTTTCAACTGAACATTTAAAAACACGACCGGATATCTGGTAAGCCAATTTTGCGCCGCTAAATTATCAATCGTCAAAGCCAAAACAGCATCGGCTTTGTTCATAAACGACAGATCAAACGGTGTTGCCGAAAACAAAGAATCGGCGCCTTTATTCGTCCCACTGTTTTGCGCTTTATTCGCGTGTGCTTTTTCCGCGATGACATTTTTCAACTTAAAATAATGCGAATGCAAAGATCCGGTAATGACGGGTTTAGCGGATTTTAAATCTATGCTGACAGAGCCGTCGATATCGGTTTCGTCGAACATCGCGCTTAAATTCAAAATATCCAATTTTTCGCCCAACTTGATATTATAAGTCGTTTGCAAAGAAAACGGTTGCAAACCATATTGATTGATAAACTCCGGTTTAACAATATCCACGCTTAAGCGCCCTTTTCCGGAACGCGCTTTTAAATCTTGTTCGATATTATAAGATAAATTAACCCCTTTGTCGGTTAAATCCAAAGCGCCTTCCAACAACAATTGAGTTTTAAATAAACGGCTGGCAAGCTGTAACGAATAACCGACGGGCGGAACTTTATCATTGTCCCCAAAAAAGAAAGCGTATGTTTTTTGTAAATTGCCGCCCTTCGCTGTTACATTCAACGTCACATCGTCTTTAAAACGCTTTAAATCACGGCAAACACCGGATAACTTCGCGCTGGCGCCAAGTCCTTTAATATCAAAACTGAAATTCAAATTACGACGCGTTGTAATCACTTGCAATAAGTTTTTGACCGAACCGGAGAAATTAAAACGCTGATTTTTATAAACAAATTCGCCATCAATATTAACCAATTGCTTTACGGAAATGGTGGAAAATAAGAATTGATCGTTAAATCTGTCGTGATCGTTTTCATACGAAAAACGCACTTGCGACAACGTCAACACATCGATTTGAGTTTGTGCCAACGGTTGCACCACGGCCGATTTTGACAACACAGGACGCGCAGCCGCTTTTTTATCGCTTGTATTTTTGGCGGAAATTCGGCTCCAATTGTCTTGCCCCAAAGCATTGACCTGCAAATAAACATCCACGTCGGACAAAGCAATTTTTTGAACGTTAATAATGTTTTTGAAAAAGGCAATCAAGTCAAAAGAAACTTCCGCTCTGGCGGCTTTTAAAAACAGCGGTTGCGAAAAACCGGTCGCATTTTTGATTTCGATATCTTCAATCACCAAAGTCGGCATCAAAGATTTTGCCAATTTCATTTTACCTTGAATCGCAATCGGATAACCTGTTTTTTCGACTAAAACCCTTTCGATTTGCCCCTTATAAGAGTTCACATCAAAAGTAAGAATATAAGTAACTCCGCCAATAATAACGGATAAAATCACGATCAAAAATATAATCAAAAACTTTTTCATCAAACGCCCCTTAATTTCGTCTTATATAAAAGAATCAAAATCTTCTTTTTCTTTTTTAGCATTAAAATGGAAAAAAGCAAAGCATTTTTTCATATATTCCGGAATCTGCGCTTCAATTTCAATCATTTTTCCATTCACTGCCGGTATTTGGATTGCTTTGGCGTGCAAATACATTTTCTTTTCAATGCCCGCCACATTTTCACCGCCGTATTTTTCATCGCCGACGATCGGACAGCCCAAAGACGCCATATGTACGCGCAATTGATGCGTCCGTCCCGTTAGAGGCATTAAACGCACCAAAGAATAATTTCCCGTCGTATCAATCACGTCGTATAAGCTTTTAGCGTACTGACCATTTTCATCGACTTGCACCAACTCGCCACCGTTTTTACCTGACTTTTTCAAAAGAGGCTTTTCAACAGCACCACTCAAAGGTTTCGGACACCCCGACACAACTGCCCAATATATTTTCCGAGCCGCCTTTGTTTCAAAAGCCTTTGTCAAAACGGCCGCGGCTTTTACCGAACGCGCCAACACCAAAACACCGCTGGTTTCTTTATCCAAACGGTGGACCAAGCGCGGACGTTCTCCTTCAAACTTTAACCCGTCCAACAATCCGTCAATATGCCGCGTTGTTTTTGTCCCGCCCTGCACCGCCAATCCCGATGGTTTGTTCAACACGATCATATCTTTATCTTTAAAAATCACCAACGATTGAATAAAATCAATGTCCGATGCCGACAAAGTTTTATGTTCCCCGATCGGGCTTTGCGGCATAGGCGGTATGCGGATTTCGTCGCCCGCCTGCAATCTTTGATCGGCAGAGGCTTTTGCGCCGTTCACGCGGATATTTTTGCCTCGTAACATTTTTTCCAAAGCCCCATGCGTCAACGCCGGATAATATCGTTTAAACCAACGATCCAATCGAGCGCCCTCATCTTTTTCTTGAACCTTTACGAATTTTACTTCTGACATTTCTTTTGCTTTCTTAAATTATCCCAATACCGCAAACGTTTATTGATTTCTCGCTCAAAGCCCCGTTCAGGCGGTCGATAAAAAGTGCAATGATGCATTTTATCGGGGAAATATTCTTGTCCCGAAAAACCGTCTTCCGTATCCGGATCATACTGATAACCTTCGCCATATCCCAACTGTCCCATCAGTTTTGTCGGCGCGTTTAAAATATGCATCGGCGGAGACAAAGAGCCCGTTTCTTTGGCCGTTTTTGATGCTGCATTCCACGCTTTATAAACGCCGACCGATTTGGGCGCCGTCGCCAAGTAAACAACCAATTGAGCAATTGCTAAATCGCCCTCGGGCGAGCCTAAACGCTCATAGGTATTCCAAGCCGCAATCGCCTGCGTAACCGCGTTGGGATCGGCCAAGCCGACATCTTCGACGGAAAAACGCGCCAATCGTCGCAGTACGTATTTCGGATCTTCTCCGCCTTGCAACATACGCGCCAACCAATAAAGCCCCGCATCGGGATCGCTACCCCGCAAAGATTTATGCAGTGCGCTGATTAAATTATAATGCCCTTCTCGATCTTTATCATAAAGCGGCATTCGTTGAGAAATAATTTTCGATACTTCTTCAACGCTCATCGCTTCGGTGGCGCCGAACTGTTCAATCGCTTCGATCAAGTTAATAAAATAACGTCCGTCCCCGTCCGGCAAGCTTAATAAGTAATCCTTTGCTTCATCTGTCAAAGGCAATTCATGCCCCAAAACTTTTTGCGCTTTTTGCAATATTTTTTCCAAACTATCACGCTCTAACGGCTTTAAGACAAAGACCTTGCACCGCGATAGCAAAGCGCTGTTTAACTCAAAGGACGGATTTTCCGTTGTGGCGCCGACCAAAATCACAGTACCGTCTTCGACATAGGGCAAAAAGCTGTCCTGTTGCGAACGGTTAAAGCGATGAATTTCATCGACAAACAGTAAAGTTTGCTTGCCCATTTGTTTGCGGTTTTTGGCGTTTTCAAAAATGCGCCGCAGATCCGCCACGCCGGAAAACACAGCCGACAAAGGCTCATAATACAAGCCGGCGACATTCGCAAATAATTTGGCAATTGTCGTTTTACCGCACCCCGGCGGTCCCCATAAAATAAAAGAGGACACTTTGCCGGTTTTCATCATACGTCCCAACGGCGCATTGTCCGCCAACAAATGGTCTTGTCCCACCACTTCGTCCAAAGTCGCGGGACGCAACCTGTCGGCAAGCGGTCGTTCTTGCGGGTGTTCAAAAAGTGTTGTCATTTTTATAATTCCTTTATAAAGGCAATCCTAACACAAAAGCGCGTTAAAGTAAAAGAAAAAATCAAAGCCTTTACAATTTTGCTTTTCATTTTTGTTCTTTTCTGGTATAAAGCCTGTATGACAAAGTTATTTACAAAAGTTTTAGAAGATTTTACATGTGAAATGTGCGGCGCGCTTGTTCACGGAAACGGCTACACAAACCATTGTCCCGAGTGTTTAACCAGCAAGCACGTTGACATTCAACCGGGCGACCGCGCGTGTGATTGCGGCGGGTTGATGCCGGCCGTCAGCGTTGACGTTAAAAACGGAGAGTTTGTCTTGGTGCAAAAGTGCAAAAAATGCGGGCATATTCGGCGCAACAAAATTTGGGAAAACGACAGCAAAAAAGCTTTACGCGCATTGATGAGCGGTTCTTTGCCCGAATACATCAAAAGCATCAAGAAATAAAACTTATCCTTGATAGAGGCCTTTTTGATATCGCCTCAACCAATCGTCCGGCAAACAAGGCAATCCGAAACAATTATCGGCCGACGCTTTGCATCCACCTTGACAAAGCGGCAACTTTTGGCACCCGTCACAGAGTTTCGGGTGCGCCGAAATATAATCCAAAGCCGCACTGCTATTGATAATTTCATCAAAAGAATTGTTTAAAATATTACCCACATTAACAGATGAAAAATTACACAAGCGAATATTTCCAACCGGATCCAAAACATACAGACGTTGATCTTTACCGACACCGCACCCCGTCATTTTAACCATTTTATAACGACTCAAATCAACCAAGCACGGGTGAATATTTACGGCGCAAGACACTTTAAATGTGGGGTGATGCAAAGCAAAATCATTTGCCTCCTTTAACCCGATTGCCATTTCAAGAGGCGTTATTTGTAATTTTTCTAAATGCTTAAATCCCTCACCTCCCGCATTAAAACGATTCAGCAAAAAATCACGCACACCCAAAGCATAAGACAATTTCATTGTATCGGCTAAAACAGGCAAATTTTTATGCGTCGCAACAAAAATGTGAGAAAGTGAAAAACCTTTTTTAAGCGCTTGTTGTGTTGCCCATACAGCATTGTCAAAAGCCGAAAAGTCCGCCATTGGTCTGGCCAATTCATCATGAAGTACTTTGTCGGGCGCAAGCAAAGGAATTTCAAATAAATCAACACCGTTTTGTCTGCAAAAATCAAAATCTTTTTCTTCCAACAACGCACCATTAGAAAAAATCGTCATCGGTAAATTTAATGAATGCACATAACGAATCAACTGTGGTAAATCGGGACGCATAAAAGGTTCGCCTCCGGAAAACACAACGCGTACCGGATTTATTTCATTGATTGCTTTTTCAAGCATTTTCAACGTTGAATTTGTATCCAAATGTTTGGGCATTACAGAAGCGTCTTTTTTCCACGCATTATAACAATACATACAATTATGCGTGCATTCAAATGTTGCTTCAAAATCTAAAATACGTTTAGCCATTTAAGAAAAACCCATCCAGCCGCCGTAACGATAATTAAAAAGAGCGTAATCGGAAAAGACAAAAGCCATAATTTTAAGCGTTTTTTAAATAACGTCAAATCAATTTTTTTACGTTTATATTGAATCCACGCGATAAACACGGGAAGCAACAACACCGGAAATCCGATTAAAAAAAGCATATCACCGTCTATAAAAACAACGGGAGCGGCAAGAAGAACAATCAACAAGCACAAGATGCAAAAAGTTTGCCATAACGGCAGAAAAACTGCCAGAACAACAGTCAGAATAAGAATATATACAGGAATAAGTATAAGAGGTATCAACCAGTTTTGATTTTCATTTTCATATTCATACCCCATTTTGCCACCAAAGGCTATATTCCACGCATCTTCGCTTTGCGTTGCATTTGCACGGCCAAGCCAACCAACAAGCGTGATAAATGCGGTGTAAAATACAGGCTTTGATAAAAACCAATTAAACAATTTTTCAATTTTGCTTTGCTTGGGCTGGGCCAAACTGGTTTCAATATCAACCGTTTTTTTCACTAACTTTGTCATCTGTCGCCTCTTTTTTGTAATGTTATCCTTTTTGTCCGTCCCCGATGAACTTACGCGCAACGGATAATACAGGCAATTTTTCCAAAACATCAGCAGATACCGGTATGCGAATAGCTTGCCCCAAATGCCCCGTCGAAATAACGTCCAAAGGCTTGCCATTCTCGGCGTCATAAAATTCGTTCATTTGAATGCGGATCGGTTCAAATTGAGCGGGAGATAAAAATTCCAATTCATCACCTTTGACAATTTTATGCTTGATTTCCAAAATAATGCTGTCCGCCGTTTTATCCATCACACGACCGGCATAGCGCCATTGTCCGCCGCTAGCCGATATATCATAATTTAAGCTTTCCGGTCCGGCATTTCCATCGAAAAAGCCCAACGTATAGCCTCTGTTTTGCAACGTTGATAATTCACGCATGTAAGCGTCCGGCTTCCAATTTTTCGGATCTTTTTCCCAATCATCAATTGCTTTACGGTAAGCGCGTGCCGCCACCGATACATAATATTCGGATTTATTACGCCCTTCGATTTTAAAGCTGTCCAACCCCACGTCCAACAATTCATTCAAACGCGGCATTAAGCACAAATCACGCGAATTCATCACATAAGCACCATGATCATCTTCGTCCATTTGCATCAATTGACCCGGACGATTTTCCTCTTCAATATAAAACTTATACTTCCAACGGCAAGTATGCGCGCAATTGCCTTTATTCGCACTACGCCCCGTCAAAAAATTTGACAACAAACAACGGCCCGAATAACTGATGCACATCGCGCCGTGAATAAAAACTTCTAATCCGATATCCGGACATTTTTGCCGAATTTCGCGCATTTCTTTTAAAGGCACTTCACGCCCCAAAACACATAACCGAGCACCTTGCTTTTTCCAATAATTGACCGTCATATACGAACATACATTCGCTTGCGTTGAAATGTGGCGCGGCATATCGGGACAAATCTGCCCGACATAGTCAAACACCCCCGGATCCGCCACAATCACGCCGTCCGGCTTTAAAAATCGCAACATTTTTACCGCTTCTTCCAAACGCGTCATATCTTGATTGTGCGTAAACAGGTTTAACGTCAAGTAAATCTTTTTACCAATCGAATGCGCATAGTCTATGCCTTCCTTTAAATCGCCGAAAGTAAAGCCACTTTTCGCACGCAACGATACGGACGGCAAACCGCAATACACAACGTCTGCACCATATAAAAAAGCCGTTTTTAACCGATCCAATGTGCCGGCCGGCAATAAAAGTTCTGGTTTCTTTGTCATCAATGAGCCTCTTTCCAATTCTTGCCCGTGCCGATTTCAACCACCAAAGGCACGGATAAATGCACTATATTTTCCATTACATCTTTTATCAAAGTACGCGCTTGTTCAATTTCGTCTTGTGGCACTTCAAAGACCAATTCATCGTGAACCTGCAACAACATTTTCGTTTTCATCTGTCGCGCTTGTAATTCATTTTGCAACTTGACCATTGCCATTTTAATCATATCAGCAGCCCCGCCTTGGATCGGCGCGTTAATCGCCGCCCGCGATGCAAAACCACGCGTCGATTGACTGTCAAAACCACTGATATAGCACTTGCGCCCGAACGGTGTCAAAACATAGCCTTTTTCGGAAGCAAATTGCACCGTTTCGTCCATATATTTTTTTATTTCTGGATATTTTTCAAAATAAGCATCAATATAACCTTTTGCCTCGGTTCGCGATATTCCCAACTGACGCGCCAAACCAAAAGCCGATATACCGTAAATAATCCCAAAGTTAATGGCTTTGGCATTGCGTCGGATCATCGGATCCATATTTTCCATCGGAACATTAAATACTTTTGACGCCGTCGCAGCATGAATGTCCAACCCGTTCGCAAAGTCTTGCTTTAACTGTTTTACGTCTGCAACATCGGCCATTAAGCGCAACTCAACTTGGCTGTAATCCGCCGACATAATCACATGATTCGGGGAAGCCACAAAAGCGGCTCTGATCTCACGCCCCATTTCGGAGCGAATAGGAATATTTTGTAAGTTCGGGTTATTGGACGATAAGCGTCCCGTCGCCGTCATCACCATCGAAAAAGTCGTGTGAACTCGTCCCGTTCTTGGGTTAATCAGCTTTACCAATGCGTCTGTATAGGTCGATTTTAACTTCATATATTGCCGATATTCCAATATCTTGGCAGCAATTTCAACACCGTTTCCGGCAATTTCTTCCAACACATCGGAATCGGTAATCCAATTTTTGCTTTTTGTGTTTCTGCGACCGCCTTCGATGCCCATTTTATCAAACAAAACTTCGCCCATTTGAAGCGGAGAGTTTAAATTAAAATGCACGCCGGCCAAAGCATAAATTTCTTTTTCCAGCGCATCGATCTTTTGAAATAATTGCAAACTTAACGATTGCAAAACGGCTTTGTCAACCAACACGCCCGCATTTTCCATTTTTGTCAATACATAAATCAAAGGCCGATCGATGTCTTGATACAACCGATCCAAACCGTCTTGCGATAACTTTTTGGTAAATAAACGATACAAACGCAACGTCATATCCGCATCTTCCGCCGCATAATCAGTGGCCGATTTTAAATCCACTTGCTTAAACCAAATCGCAGCGCGACGGCTGCCGCAAACCTGTTGATACGGAATCATTTTTTCATTTAAGAATATTGCCGCTAAATCGTCCAAACTGCGGCCGTGTACAACTCCGTCCAAATCGTACGCCATAACAATCGTATCTTGCAAAGTCTGATCCGCCAAATCGACGCCGAAATTCGTGTGAATGACCTGTAAATCAAACTTGATATTATGCCCGATTTTGATGATATCCGGACGCGCAAGCAAATCAATTAAATGTTTTTTGATAAACTCTTTTGATATTTGCTTGGGGACATCGGATTTTTCATCGTCAAACAAACTTAAAGTTTCCCATTGGCTTTTGGGCGCCGATTGCGAACAATGATTGATCGGTATATAGCACGCTTTGCCGGCTTCAAGACATAAAGAAATTCCGGCAATTTCTGCACTTTGGCTGTCCAAAGAATCCGTTTCGGTATCCAAAGCCACATAGCCGGCTTTTTCAATTTTACGACACCACTTTAACAGCTGTTCTTCATCTTGAACACACTCATAATCACGCGGGATTTTAACAGGCAAGACAGACGTTTCAACCGGCGTTTCAAAATCCATATTCATTTGAGTTTGAACGCAAGGCGATAAAGCCTGCAAAGCCTTTGAGCGTTTTTCAACAAACGCCGGCGCACGCGCCATTAAACTTTTAAAGCCCATTTGTTGCAAAAATTCTTGGATTTTGGGCAAGCTTGGTTGATACGAACAAAACTCTTTTATCGGTTTGGGTAACGGCGCATTTTTATCTAAACACACCAACTTTTGTGAAATAAAAGCATTATCTTTATCGTTTTGCAATAATTCTTTGCGCCGGCCGGTCACTTCTTCGATATGCTGATAAATACCCTCTAACGATCCGAATTGGTTAATCAGCTCGGCTGCCGTCTTTGGCCCGACCCCGTTGACGCCCGGAATATTATCCGTCGGATCGCCCATTAAAGATTGAACTTCAGTCACCTTATCGGGCAAAACGCCAAACTTTTTAATCACATCGTCCGTCGTCACATAACGTTTTTTCATCGGATCGAACAGCAAAACTTTGTCGCCCGCCATCAATTGCATCAAATCCTTATCCGCCGAAACGACAACAACCTGAAAGCCCTCTTCAACGCCTTTACGGGCATAAGAGGCAATTAAATCGTCGGCTTCAAAGCCTTCTTGTTCAACATCGGCGATATCAAAAGCGCGTACGGCGTCGCGAATCAAAGGAAATTGAGGAACTAACTCTTCCGGAACTTCCTTACGATTTGCTTTATATTCGGGATAAATTTCGTTACGAAAATTATGTCTGGCTGCATCAAAAACAACCGCAATACAATCATCAATGTTGTCCGCCATAAATTGCATTAACATCGATGTAAACCCGAAAACGGCATTTACAGGAACTCCGTCCGTCGGCCGCGACATCGGCGGCAAGGCATAAAAAGCGCGATAAATATATCCCGACCCGTCAATTAAACATAAACGCTTTTTGCTTGGGGTGTCATTCATCATTATCTGGCTTTAAAAACACCCGAATAAGCGACAGCACAATGTTCTTCGCAGTATATTTTACCTTCGGCGCATTCTTGACCGCAGAAACGGAAGTTCGGATCTTTCGGATCGCCTTCCGGCCAACGACAAGAATTCGGCTTTAAATCAACCAACAAAACGCCTTTGTGTTTTCTTTTTGATGAAATCGGCTTTTCAAGAATCGGTTCGGCTTCAAAAATCGTATCAGGAGGCAAAAAAGACGTTTCCGGTAAATCGTCTTTGCTTTCGTGAACATCAGCCGGAGCCGGTGCTGCTTTTGGCGACACAGGCGCAGCCTTTTTCGTCATTCGCGGAGCAGTATGCTCTTTTTTAGTTTCGCGTTTGATCGGGGACGGACGACCTTCCAACCCCAAACGATGAGCCTTTCCGACAATCGCGTTTTTGCTCATTCCCAAACGATTACCAATTTCAACCGTTGTTAAACCCTTGTTCCACAACTTTTTCAAATCTTTGATCAATTCCGGCGTCCAACCCATTTTTAACTCCTATTTGTTTTAGATATTCTTTTTATCATACACAAAAAATATTAAAAGTCAAGCAAAACAGGTGTTCCTAAAAACAACTTTTTTTCTTGGAACGTTTTGCGCAACTCATCTTCTTTGCCTTTGACGGCCTGCACATTTTCTTTTGTCGTGTCAAACATACGCACAATCGCCGATTTTAACATATACGGATACGAGTCTTTGGCCAAATCTTTCATATCTTCGGCCTGCATATAAACCGCTCTGGCCACACCGGGAGCCGCAAGACGCATACGATAAGCCTTTAATGTCGCATCGCATTTTTGCGTAAACTCTTCCACCGTCATATTTTCGGCTTCAACCTGCATTTTAAACCATTCGTCCGCCTCGATTTTATCCAATCGGGAAATCAACGATTGACAAGGATTTACATGCGCTTCTATCAACTTTGGCGTATCGATATAATCCACAATTAAGGTATTGCGACGATTACGGCCTTGCTCACCGTATTCCAACATTTTTAACTTATCCATCACATGAACGACCGCATCAACGTCGCCCGCACTTAAAGCCGGCACAGAACTTTTTTTATCGGGCTTTGGCATTGTATCGGACAAAACCTGCTCGGCCAAAGACCCTTGATGAATCGAAGAGGGAAATAAATATTCCATTTCATCGGCAGATCCCGTTTGATACACGCGCGGGATTGCATCTTTTCGATGATTATTTTCTTGTGCCACAGGATCCGGCCACATTTCCGGCATTAAATAAGGGTAAAAAACCGGATTTAAATACCGCAAATGTTCCTTTGCAAAGTCTTGCAATTGAGGCGCTATCCGCGTCGGCAATTTACGTCGCCATTCCACAATCCCCGGCATCATCCGTGTTTTTTCGGAAATACCGAATAAGTTTGCGACCGCCGGCATAAAATATTGGTGCTGCTCCGGCGGTATCGAAAACAAAACTTGAACCAATAATTGCTCATTTTTGGACGGATTTTTAATGATTTCCATCAACTGACCAAAACTTAAATCATCAAAGTCTTTTGGCTGAGCCGGCAAATCAACATCGGCTTTTGCCAACGAAAATCCTACACAAAAAATCAAGCCCAAAAATAAAGCAATTTTTTTGATCATTATCTGTTATCCACTTGAACTTTAAATGTTAAAACGATGTCGCTTTCAGCCGGCACAGACACATTCCAAAAGATTTGGTTTGATGTTTGCTTTTGGCTTTTTAAGCTTTCGGATAAAATCTTCCAACCGCTCGGCAATGTTTGATTGTACCGAACAACAACCGGTATCGATTTTGCATTGCTGATTTTAATTTCAAATTCGGCTTGCGATGTTTTGGAATCCAACTTTTTAAAAGCGGCTCTTTTACCCGTTGCCGTAATATCAAAATCTTCACCTAAACGCAAGCGAATGTCTTGCCCTTTTGCAGTATGCGTGATCATATCCTCGCCGACAAAAATCAATCCGCCTTTTGAATCTTTTTCATAAACGCGCATGGTGCCTTTGGGCAAAGCTTCACCCAAGCCGTTTGCCTGAGTATTTGCAAATGTCAAATACATCGTCGGCTTTTCATTTTTAAATTCGTATTCGGAATAATAGCTGACAGGCGAATCATATTGATATGTTTTTTGCGCTTTGATCGAGCTGCCCGACAACAAAGAAACTTGCTTTGTTTGGTTTGACAAAATGTCGGTCGGACGGTTCAATGTGTAAAGGTAATAACCGCTGACGGCTTCCGTATCCATACTGTCGGCAGAACTGGCAACTGCCATTTCCATCACGGCCCGCGAACGATTTGTTTTGTACATCACGGGGGATACCATATTAACATCGCCCGCAACCAATTGCAATTGAGCGTTTTTATAAGAAACTGTTGTATTGTTTGTCAACGTTACCAAACCGTTTAAGTCCAATACATTATCTTTGCCCATTTCAACGACATAATCAGCGCTCCACGAAATCCCGTTTGTTAGGTAAGAAACTTCAACGTTTTGAGTGGCCTTTTTATCTGCATTAACATCAAACACCAATGTCGGACGAGCGGATAAATTTTCCGGTACTTGATTAAAAATGACGCGCCCCGGATAAGCTGTTTCAATTTTATCTTTGATTTTTAAAATCGGGTAATTGCCGTCATAAGCCAACAATTCGGCTTTGTCCGACTGAACCGCGCCGGTAGCCGGATTGATATATTCCAGATCAACCGTTTTTCCAATGGATTTTTCCATCAAATTATCCAATGAAAGCAAATCAAAATTAAAGTTTTGTTCCAACACGCGCACGCCGTCGGCTTTAAACAAAACGGACGACGGCATAACCATATTTGAAATATCGATAAAGGAAAGTTGATTATGACCTTTTTCAAAATCAACTTGACGCACGTCGTTGACCAAAGCTCTGCCGGCATTATAAATCGTCATTGTCAACTTTTGTTGTTGCGAAACCGGCACGGATTGTTCCGTTGCCGCTTGTGCTGCCAAAGCAAAAGCAATCATCCCTGCCGCCGTATAAATTAAAGTTTTCTTTTTCATTTTATCTCCTTTTTTATTTAATGCAGTTGTGATAAAAACATTTGTTCAAAATCCTTTGTTGATATCCGATGCCCGTTTTGGATAATCGGCAACATTTGTTCCTTAGTATGCTCTAAATCTAATGCAATGTCAACCTCTTGTCGTTTATCTTGACTTAAAGTACGCGCGCTATATTCCTTCATTAAGCCGGCCAAAAGGGCTTCAAATTCACCTTTGTGTATAAAATGGATCACACTGAAATAATATGCAAGAGCCATAACAGCACCCGCACCTAAAATAAACGGCCAAGCTGTTTTTAAATGCAACAATACGGCCAACCCGATCAACGGTAACAACAAACCGATTAAAACTTCACGTTTTGTAAAAGAGAATATTTCAAAGCGCATAATTTTCAAAACCAAACGATGCAAACGCTTTATTCTTGTCCGCTTCCAAGCAAAATCGTTTAAATTAAGCTCGCGACCCAAACGGCCGAATAAAAAGCGTAAAACTCTCTTTTCACAGCGATTCTTTTTTTTGTCCGGACACGCAAGTAAAACAATTTGCCCCGTTGAATTGATGCGAACGGTAACCAATCCGCGATGGAGCAAATGCAGCACATAAACAAATAAAGTTACCCAATCCGTTTTACGTTTTAAAAGCCAACGCAACAGGCCGACATCATAAAACAACTTTGCCCGCACACGGGTCAAAAACTTACTGTCAATTGCTTTGTCGCGCAAATCCAACGCCGTAAAGGAAAAATAAATAAACGTTACAAAAGCACATATCAAAGCCACAATGAGCCACGCAAAACGCGTCATGATATTTTGTGTTTGCGCTTCGTTTTGTGTTTCGGCTTCAAATCCGTTTGCATTGCCCAAAATATCCACACGCACGTCCAGCATAGCCGGCAGCAAGCCTTTTATTTTATAAATCAAGCGTGCATTTTCGTCCATATAAATATCGACGGCTTCATCTTGTTTTTGGTTATTAGAGCCAAAAACTGCCGACGCAAAAGACAGCTTTGTTTGATTGGGATATGAAATAAAAATCCGCACGCGTTCGGCCAAATACGGCAAAGACGTGCCAAGCAACGGTTCAAACAAATGCGTTGTATTGCCGTTAACTTCCACCGCATTTGGGATCAAATAGGAAACTTCAAACAAATGAACGCCGGCGTATAAGCCTTCATTTTCAAAAAAACGCACCTGCATCGAATCGGGCGTTTGAACAACGTTCGGCATATAAGGCCGATTGTTATAAGTTGCGTGTAAAAATTCGACTTGACGCGTTTTTGTCCGGCCTTCTTTGTCTTCAAACGAAAGCGGGTATGAACGCACAAAAGGCGTACTTTGTCCGGCGTCCAGAATCAAAGAAATTCGTTCGGTCACGCTGATCGACCGATCCGACAAAACTTGCACATAAATCGAAAATTGAGGAATGTGCGTGATAAACGGCACCTCTAATATTTGTCCGCCAAAAGTTGAAATTTGGACTTGTCCCTGATTTGCTTGCCAAGCGGTTTGTTCTTTTTCATCGGATAAAGAGTCGATAAAAATAATCGGCTTGCCCGATTCTACCGTCACTTGCTCTGTACCGCGAACAATAACCGCATCGTCAAAAGACGGCAAAGTCTCTTGCGCCGATACCGGCAACGCCGCCCAAGAGCCACAAATAAAAAAACAAGCCGAAAGAAACGAAAAAAACTTCATTTTTTTGCCCTTTTTAATGCCGCCACATTCAATCCCGTATTTTGTTTAAACCATGGACATAAGTCCGTCAACGGACAATTTACACAATCGGGTTTTGCGGCTTTGCAAATATAACGCCCCAGCAAAACCAATAAATGTTGAGCCACCGGCTTATACATTTCCGGTACAACTTTTTTTAATTTTTCTTCAACTTCCAAAGGCGTTTTACCAACCGCCAATTCCAAGCGATTAGACACCCGAAAAACATGCGTATCAACCGCAATCAACGGCGCATTAAATGCCACATTCAAAAAGACATTGGCCGTTTTGCGCCCCACTCCCGGCAACGTTTGCAATGCGTCTAAATCGCGCGGGAAAACACCATCAAAGCGATCAATCAATTCTTTGCTCATCGCCATTACATTTTTGGCTTTGTTGTTGTAATAGTTGATGCTTTTAATATATTGCTTTAACCCGTCCAAGCCCAATTCCAACATCTGCTTTGGGGTTTTGACTTTTTCATAAAGCGGAGCCGTTGCTTTATTCACGCCCCGATCTGTCGCCTGAGCCGATAAAATAATCGACACCATCAAAGTATACTCATTCACAAATTGTAATTCACACTTGGGCTCGGGAAAGCGCTCCAACAGCAAAGTAAACAACTTTTCTATTACATCTTTTTTCATTTTTATTACTTTTACTTCATTTTTTGCTTAACTATTTTGCTTTTCTATGTTATAATATATGCAAGGAAAAAGAAAGAAAAAAATGAAAAATTATCTTTTATCTTTTCTATATTGCTTACTTTACCTGGCAATTACGTTGCTGGGTTTTTGGGGGCTTTCCTGTATTTTGGACGATCAAACCTATCAAACGGTGATTATGACATCGTTGTTCTTGGGCCTTGGAATGTCGTTCTTTTTAAGCATTTGGTTTCGCCAAGACGAACTGTTTTTCTTGCTTTTTCTGACTTTACTGACGTATTCGTTTTTGGGATATTTCCACCTTTTTGACAAACCCGAAATCAATGCCTATTTTAATTTAGTCGCATACCCGCTAATATGCTTGCTTTATCCCATCAATGTTTATTTATTGTTTCAAATCAGCGCTAACGATTCGTTTAGCTATTCTTTTTTCAAAAAGCTGTTTATTTTGTTGGGTGAAATCTGCACCATTTACTTTTTTACCTATTTTATCCCGTTTTTATTCGGACCGGCGGTTTTGTTTATGTTTGAAACAAAAATCAATGCTTTTTTGCGCTTTTCATTCGGCTTGTCGTCTTCTTTCCCGTTAAGCAGCATTTTAGTCTTTCTGATTTGTTTATTTTTAATCATTCATCGCAAGCCGAATCGAATCGAGCAACTGCAAACATCTTTAATCACATTATTTATTGTTACTTTTCTTTCATTTTATTTCATCCATTTTCCGTTATTTTTTCATTTATGCTTTGTCGGCGGCGTTACCGTTGTTTTATTCAGTATGTTGCAAGTTTCGCATAAAATGGCATTTTTGGACGAGCTGACCAACATACCCGGCCGGCGCGCGTTAATGACCAGATTAAAAGAATTGGAAAATGAAGATTATACTTTGGCAATGATTGACATTGACTTTTTCAAACGATTAAACGATTCGTACGGCCACGAAGTCGGAGATCAGGCATTGCGTATGATTTCAGCGACGTTATCGCAACATTCGGCTTTTGGCACATTATACCGCTATGGCGGAGAAGAATTTGTTTTACTGTTTGCTCACAAAAGTTTGGATGAAGTATTGGATTCGATGGAAACAACCCGCGTTTTGGTTTCGAATTCGGACTTTTTCTTGCGCAAAAAAGCCGCCGGCAGCACCAATAAACAACCGTATTTAGCATCGATTCACATCACGTTAAGCGTCGGCGTCGCACAAAAAATGGCAACGCAAAGCTATGACGAAGTGATCAACATCGCCGATCAAGCTTTATACAAAGCCAAACAAACAGGACGAAACAAAACTGTTTACAACAGAAACGGCCGCTTTTTCGAATTGTTTTAATTTACTTTGAATTAATTTTCTTAATAAACTCTTCCGCTTTGTCGGCCGGCAGAGGACGCGCAATGTAAAAGCCTTGCACCAAATCACAGCCCAAGCTTTTTAACATTTCCAATTGCTCTTCATTTTCGCAGCCTTCCGCAATCACGTCCAAACCCAAAGCATGACCTAAACTGACAATCGCTTTGATAATTTCCGCATTTTCGCGGTTGTTTTCCAAATCACGCACAAAGGATTTATCAACCTTTAATTTATCAACGGAAAACTTATGTAAATATGACAATGATGAATAGCCCGTTCCGAAATCATCAATTGAAATGCGCACACCCAAATCCGACAAGTGCGTCAAAATTTCTCCGGCTTTTGGCGTATCTTTCATCAACAAAGATTCGGTAATTTCCACTTCCAAAAATGAAGGCGGGATTTTCTTTTTTTTGATCAGCTTTTGTATCGTCGACAGTAAGTTTTTGTCTTGGAATTGCGCCGCCGACAAATTGACCGCCATCGTCATCGAACCTAAACCCAATCTGTTCCACTTTTTAATCTGATCAAAAGCCGTTTCCATTACATATTCGCAAAGCGGAGTAATCAGCCCCGTATCTTCGGCAACCGAAATAAATAATGTCGGTAAAATCAAACCTTTTTGCGGGTGACGCCAACGCACCAAAGCTTCAAAACCCGTTACTTTTCCCGTCTTCAAATCTGTCTGCGGTTGATAATCCAAGAAAAATTGCCGATCTGCAATCGCGCGACGCATATCGCGTTCCAAAATCAAACGTTCTTCCATTTCTTGGTTCATTTCTTGCGAAAAGAAAAAGTAAGTATTAGATCCGGCCGCTTTTGCTTTAAACAACGCCATATCTGCGTAATTCAATAATTTTTCGGCCGTATCAGCGTCATTCGGCGCCAATGCAATACCAACGCAAGAACCTAAACAAATATCCGTATCATTGACCGTAATTGTTTCTTCAATTCGGCGAATCATTTGGTGAGCGCG
The DNA here is from genome assembly GCA_934203105.1 of uncultured Alphaproteobacteria bacterium. Taxonomy (GTDB): domain Bacteria; phylum Pseudomonadota; class Alphaproteobacteria; order CAAHEQ01; family UBA3637; genus CAAHEQ01. The sequence continues at coordinate 22,639 of CAKPYQ010000006.1, read as the reverse complement.
ATTATTCACTTCATCCAAAGAGTTAATCCCACGCAAAATAATGCCAAACTCATCACCTTCTATGCGCGCAACCAAATCTTTTGAAGAAACACAAGAAACCAATCTGTCCGCAACCACTTTTAAAATCGTATCGCCAACGTCATGTCCCATTGTATCATTAAAGCGGTTAAACGCGCTGATATCCAACAATAAAACAGCCGTAATTCCATTGAAAGCGGGCTTTTTTTCCAACGCTTGACGTAATTTTTCGTGGAACAAGGACCGGTTTGGCAAATCGGTCAATTGGTCATAATTCGACAAATGCAAAATACGACCTTCGGCATTTTTACGCGCCGTCAGATCGTCATTGATGACCACAAAATGCGTAATCTTTCCGTCTTGCCCCACAATCGGCGTAATCATTTCATCGCTGGTAAACAAAGAACCATCTTTACAACGGTTGATGATTTCTCCGCGCCAAGGCTTGCCGGATAAAACCGTATCCCACAATTCCTTATAAAAAGCCGGTGAATGCAATCCGGAACATAAAACGTCCGGCGTTTGACCTTGAACATCCGGCAAAGTATAACCGGACAATTTTGTAAATGCTTCGTTTGTCCAAATAATGCGTCCGGTTTCATCGGTAATCATCACCGAATTCATCGCGGTTGAAATTGCAGTTCCCAGCAAACGCAAAAAAGTTTGATCATCGGCGATTTGCAAAATCATCCCCAAACGCAACGCCACATTTTCCAAACGATTTAATGTCAAATGCCCAAATTGCGATATCGGAGCCAATACCGTCAAAACACCCAGCACGTCTTTTTTCGACAGGAAAGGAAAGGACATTAGACGATAATCATTGCCTTCTTCGTCCTTAACGTCGTCATAGCAAATTTCCATTCTTTCGGCCGCCCGAACAGCCGGATGCACCGGTTGATCAACGCCGGTATAAAGCGTATTCAAACTGACCATATCAGACAATTCACCGGCGCTGGCCATCACTTGGACGCCGGCTTCTTCTTTATCGACCTTGCCGATCCAAATCAACGGAGAACCGAACATAATGCTTAATTGTCCGGCGATAAAGCCAGCAAATTGATCCAACGTTTCGCCGATTAAAACGCGCCGCAAAATCACATTAGATAAGCTTTCCAAACGTTCGTGGAAAAAACGCGACGAATCGTCTTTGACAATGCAGTCATAATATTGAACGCCGTCTTTATGAAAAGGAACTAAAAAAATATCCACTACAAAGCGCGTTCCGTCTTTCTTAACGCCTTGTTTATAAAGCTGTTCTACCTGACCTTCCAACAGCTCGAAAATCAAACCGCCCTTTTCTTTATCCCAAGAGGACGATGACGGCAAAATAACCGAAACAGGCTGACCTTCCAATTCCTTTTCGCCATACCCGAATAAACGCGTTGCAACGGAATTGATCCTGATGATAAATCCGTTCCCGTCAATAATGACAACCGCATTTGAAACTTCGTCTATTTTTTTTGCCACTTATAACCTGCCTTTTTTTATTTCACATAATTTTAACAGAAAAAAATAAAATTGAAAACTGTTTTTTTAAAAAAAATCGCTTCTTGACATTTGAAGCATTCAATGCTATGCTGAAAAGATATAAAGATAAAGATTGGAGGAGCCGATGTTTTACTCTCAAACCGCCCAAAAACGCCCACAGTTAATGGAACAATTCACCAAGGAATTAAGAGAGGATTATTTCCAAACTGCACACGATATATCAAAAGCATCGCCGGAAAAACAGAGCTCTTTTTATCGATTGACCAGTTTAATTGCCGACTATGCCGACAGCAACGGCGCCAAAAAAGAAATCTTAAAAAACGAAGCAAAAACTTTATTTTTAAAAGAAGCATCTTTAAACGAATATTATCAAACCATCAACGGCGTCAAGCAAGATTTAGCAACCTTTGCTTTGGAGTTTAAAGCCACCGATTTAGCCGTTTGTTTCATCAATGCCGAAGACGAATCGGACGCCAAAGCCAAAGAAATTTATTTGGACACGGAAGCGCGCATTAACGGCGCGTCATACGACAATGATGATGAAGAAATAAGCTATGCCAAGTCCGAAAGACAAAAAGCGGCGCTTTTGATGTTATACAGCGCTAAAGAAAATGCTTTTGGCACAGGCAATGACACAGCAACAAAGCTGATGAAAGAATGTCATATCGACCCGCATCAGATTTTTTCATTAAACATAAATGGGAACAGATTAAAAACGACGCCCTTTTTATACTTTTTAAGAACCCATGACGACAGCAAAACCCCGATATCCGTTCCGACAAAATTAACAAACAATTTTTATTTTGAAGCCGACACTGCATTCGAAGACTTTGACGGCAAAAATATGGCAACGGCATTTTTAAATGCAAATTTGTATTCTTTATCGGCTCAGGTTTTTGAAAAATCAATCAATGAAAAAAACAACCAAAGTACGGTAACGGTGAAACCCAATGAAAAAGAAACGGATTTATTTTCCTTTATAAATAACGGTGTGGCCACACAAACAAACCCCAAAACGGCGCCCCAAAAAGTATCAGGACAATATTATACACCGGACTTATTCGATTTTACAAAAACACGCGAATAGTTTTTTTATAGTGCTTTTAGAGGCTCATCGCACTCAATGTTTATTTTGGCAAACAAAAAAGCGCCCCTTATTAACAAAAGAGCGCTTTTTTAAAAAAAATTATTTTTTTCGCTTAACCGACTTTTTGGCGGTCATTTTTTTATGTGCCACTTTTTTAACCGGTACTTTTTTGGGCTTTACCGGTGTATCAGCAGCGCTGATCAGCGTTTTCAACGGTTGCGGTTGAGGCGCGACTTCCTTATTTTTCCCGCGCAACAAATGCACCAATTTTTGCACCTGCGCCCCCGCAAAAACAATCAACAAAATCAACGCAATTAAAATAAGTTCTGAATAAGCCATTTTTTTATCTCCTATAAAATAAACGTTATAATTTCCATTAAGCCCGTCACCATCCACGCCATATAGGAACGAATAAAATCGATCCCGAATGTCGGCAACAAAAACAACAATCCCATTAACACAAAAAATCCATAGCGTTCGGTCGCGGCGTATTCTTCCGACAACCGCTTTGGTAACACGGACACCAAAATACGCCCGCCATCAAGCGGTAAAATCGGCAACAAATTAAAAGCGCACAGAGCTAAATTCACCGAAAAGAAAGCCATCAAACTTTGCAAAAACCATTGTCCCGCTATGCCGGGTTTGCCCGTTAACGTTTTCGATAAAAAGACAATCAACGCCCCCGTCAAAAGCGCCAATAAAAAGTTCAATAAAGGTCCTGCTAACGCAACCAAGCCCATATCTTTTTTGCGATCACGCAACGCATCAAAATTAACCGGCACAGGCTTTGCCCAGCCGAACATCACGCCGGCGTTTGATAAAAACAAAGCGGCCGGCACCAAAATAGAGCCGATCGGGTCAATGTGCGGGATTGGGTTTAACGTTAATCGTCCCAAACTTTTGGCTGTCGAATCGCCCAACTTATACGCCGCCACACCATGCGCTATTTCGTGCAAAATAATTGCTAAAAACAGCGGAATGACAAATGTCGAAAGATCCCATAAAGACTGCGTCATTTTATAACAACTCCTTTGCTTGAAGATAACGTTCAAAAGCCGGTGCCGTCATAGCCGGCACAACATCCGCCACAGCATGCATTTCGTCCATCAAACCGTTACAGTGAAGCACCGCATCACAGCCCGCCTTTAAACAATCTTTTGCGGATTGGCCAACGTCATTGCCCAAAGCGCCCATAGAAATATCGTCGGTCACCAAAAAACCGTTAAATCCAATATTTATACGAATAAAATCAATGACTTTTTGCGAAACGGTTGCAGGTCTTTGATCGTCCAAAGTACGATAAAGCACATGCGCCGTCATTCCCCATACGGGCATTTGAACGGCTTTAAAGGGTAAAAAATCCTGTTGCAACAGATTTAAATCGGCGTCCACTATCGGTAAGCTTTTATGTGGGTCAACAGTTGCGCGGCCATACCCCGGCAAATGCTTGACAACCGGCATCAAACCACGCCCCAACATTTCACCGATCGCATGCAAACCAAGTTGCTCCACAGTCGACGGATTTTTGGAAAATAAGCGGTCCCCCAAAACCGGACTGACATTATCCGTTGCAACGTCCAAACATGGCCAACAATCAACGTTGATCCCAACGTCCGACAATGTCCGCGCCAACACGTCCACATGATGCGAAAGCCCCTCTAACGCTTGCGTTGTTTTCCCTGCGTCGTACAAATCACCATAAGTTTGCGCCGCCGGTAACTCGGCCCAAAAAGGAGACTTTAAACGCTGTACGCGTCCGCCTTCCTGATCAACCAAAATTGGCGCGTCTTTTCGACCGACACAGGTACGCAAATCAGTTGTCAATTGCTTTAACTGTGTGGGATTTTCGACGTTGCGTGCAAACAAAATAAACCCCAACGGATTGACTTTATGGAAAAAGTCGGCCTCTTGCGGTGATAACACCGTCCCTGAACACCCGAAAATAACTGCGCGTAAATCTGTCATTATTTCGTCAACGTACAATCTTGCTTGCGTGCCTTTAACTTATTGCACAGGTTTTGAGCATCTTGACGTTTTGCAAAATCGCCCACGCGCAAACGGTAAAATTTCCCTTTGCCTTTGATTTGAACTTCGGCAATGTCATGAGGCAAACCGGACAATAAAGTCGAATGCGCCTTTAAAATCTTCGGCCAAGCCTTTTGCGCACCTGCTTTGGACGGCAAGGAAATCAACTGAACATGCCAAGTTTTTGTCATCGCCGTTGATGTTTCTTGTTGCTTTTTGGCAGGCGTAGAAGCAGAGGCAACAGCCACAGGCTTTTTCACTGTTTCGACTTTTGCCGGAGCAGCCACAGCCTTTGGCGCAGCTTTTTCAGCCGATACCGTCTTTACAGGCTTAGCCTCTGTTACGACAGGCTTTGCCGCCGGTACTTGAACAGCCTTTTGTTGAACGGATAAGACTTCCAATTCCATTTCGTCGGCCGTTTCCGGCATGACGCGTGGCGTACCCAAAACTTCGCCTTCGCGCGTCGGCACCTGCGGACGGACAGGCTCTTCTTCCGTCATCACAAAACGTTCAACTTGCGTATCCACTTTATCGGTACGCATACGCTTATATATTGTTTTATCTTGGTCGGGAATGTCCATACCGCCCGGATTTGTCGGCCGCACTTTAACAGGTCGCTTACTTTCCGATACAACAATCGGTTGATCCATCGTATCTTCATCGTCCGATCCACCGAACAAAAACACGCTGACCAACAACGCCACCAAAACACCGATTAAAATGCCGATACCGATTGCATTCCACCGAACAGATGAAAACTTTTTTTCAACATCATCGGAATCGCCGGCAAAAGTGTTGCCGATTCGCTCTTTATATTCGGCGCGAAAATCATACGGCACTTCGTCATCATCGTCCGACAAAGGCGATTCCATTGACGTATCCAAAACCGGTTGCTTTTTATCATCAAAGTAATCGTCTTGCTTTGATGTTTCCAGCGCGTCCTCATCATCGCTGTCCGAGCGCACCTGCGCCCGCGTTGCAAAAAAATCAGGTACTTTTTTATTCTCATCAAACGGTTCCATATTACATCTCCTTTACCGGTTGAACGCCGAACACGGACAAGCCCGACGCAATCACAAAGCACACTGCTTGGATCAACGCCAAACGTGCTTTTGACAATTCAACATTGTTTTCGTCCAAGAAACGCATTTGCACATCATCACGCCCTTTGTTCCACAAAGCATGGAAAGCTGATGCCAAATCATATAAATAATACGCAATCCGGTGCGGTTCGTTGACCATAGCGGCCAGTTCGATTTGACGCGGAAAGCCCGCCAACAAACGGATCAAAGCCACTTCCGATTCGTCCTTTAACAACGTTAAGTCGGCATCGCGCAAATTATCCAAGATATTATCCCCGAACATTTGCTTTGCATGGCGGAAAACCGAATACGCCCGTGCATGCGCATATTGTACATAGAAAACCGGATTATCTTTGGATTGCTCTTTGACCTTTACCAAATCAAAATCCAACTGGCTGTCATTTTTACGCGTCAGCATAAAGAAACGCACAACGTCTTTATCAATTTCTTCCAACAAATCGGACAACAAAACAACCGTACCGGCACGCTTTGACATTTTAAACGGTTGGCCGTCTTTTGAAAAGCTGACCATTTGAACCAAAGACATATCTAAACTGGCTTGGCCGCTTGTAACTGCATTTACGGCCGACGTTAAGCGTTTGACATAGCCCGCATGGTCGGCACCCAATACCATAATCAATTTTTTAAATCCGCGTTCGAACTTGTTGTATTGATACGCAATATCCGGCGTAAAATAAGTATATGTTCCATTCGCACGCGCAAGCGGTCTGTCCGTTTCATCACCAAAAGCCGTCGAACGGAACAACAACATTTCTTGCGGTTCCCAATCTTCCGCCGCTTTGGCGCTCTTGGGTTTTTCCGGTATGCCTTTATAAACCAATCCGGCATCATTTAAGACTTTCAAAGCACGCTCAATTCCACCCGATTCGGCAATCGCTTTTTCAGAAGAAAAGACATCAAAATGAATGCCAAGCCCCGCCAAATCCTTTCGAATCAGCGCCATCATCATATCACACGCCGTCTGACGGAAATACAAATGACACTCTTCTTCGGGAACGTCCATCCATTTGCCCCCGTCTTTATCAGCAACTGCTTTACCGACTTCCTTTAAATACTCACCGGGGTAATAGCCTTCCGGAATCTCGCCGATATCTTCGCCCATTGCCTCGCGATAGCGCAAATATGCCGAACGCGCCAATTTGTCCATTTGCGCACCGGCATCATTGATGTAATATTCGCGCGTCACATCATAACCGGCCTTTTGTAACAAAGCCGACAAAGCATCGCCGAAAACAGCACCGCGCACATGGCCGATATGAAGCGGACCCGTCGGGTTGACCGAGCAAAACTCAACATTGACTTTTTCGCCCTTGCCCATATCAGAGTCGCCGTATTTTTCTTTTTTATCCAAAATCGTTAACAGCTGTTCATACCAAAAGCCGTTGGATAATTTTAAGTTAATGAAACCGGGACCGGCAATTTCCACACTGTCAACAGCCGGTGAATTTTGCAATTCTGCCGCAATCAATTCAGCAAACTGACGTGGTTTTAACCCAAGCTGACCCGCACACACCATTGCAACATTTGTTGCCACATCGCCATGAGATGCATCGCGTGGCGCTTCTGCGGTAATTTTATCCATATTCGGCAAAGCGTTAATTTTGCCTTGTTCGGCCAAATTTTTAACAGTTTCTTTGATTTCGTTTTTTAAAATAGTAAATACGTTCATTTTTTTAAATCCTTTCTTTTTTATGAATTTAACCTGTTTTTGATATAAATGCAACAGATTTTTAAAAACATTTCTTTACTTTTTTCTTTCTTTTGAGTATAGATATCATATAAGGAGTTTTTTTATGAGCATTTATTTTTTAATTACCGCTTTGGTTGTTTTGGCGGATTTGGGAACAAAAGCAATTATTTTAAACACGCTTACCTTTGGCTCTGCGATTGAAGTCATGCCTTTTTTCAATCTGGTTTTAGTGATGAACAAAGGCATCAGTTTTTCGATGTTTTCGGGCTTTGACGCGTGGATTTTGACAGCAGTTGCTTTTTTAATCAGCGCCGTATTACTTTACTTTTTAATCAAAGAAAAGGACGTATTTACCCGCACCTGTTTAGCTTTAATTTTGGGTGGCGCTTTGGGCAATATTGTGGATCGGATTCGCTATAAAGCCGTCGTTGATTTTTTGGATTTTCACGCATTCGGTTGGCATTGGCCGGCCTTTAACATTGCCGACAGCGCGATTTGCATCGGTGTTGTTTTGTTGTTGTTTCGTATGATTTTTAAAAAGGAGAAAACAAAATGAAAAAGATCCTGTTATTCGGTTTGCTTATTTGTGCATTAAGCGCCTGCACGTCCAAAAGCACGATTTTTCGCGCGCCGGATGAAACAAAAGTTTCGACACGCAAAGATTTGACTTTGCCGCCTGATTATGAACTGCGCCCGCCCAAAGACGTTGCCGCTGAAACGACAAAAAAATAAAGGAATTGCATCAATGAGTTTAACCGAATTAAAAAGCTTTCAAGCTTTAAAAGCACACTTTGAAAAAACACAGCACTTGCATATGCGCGACTTGTTTGCCGCCGATCCGTCCAGAGCCAACAAATACACTTTACGTTTGGACGATTTTATGTTGGATTATTCAAAAAACCGTATCACAGACGAAACAATGCCGTTATTGGTCGAATTGGCAAAAGAATGCAACATCGAACAAAAACGCGATGAAATGTTTTCGGGCAAACGGATTAACTTTACCGAAGACAGACCCGTTTTGCACATCGCTTTGCGTAACCGTGCCAACACACCGATTTTGGTTGATGGCAAAGATGTTATGCCTCAAATCAATGCGGTATTGGACAAAATGCACGATTTTTCGGACAAAGTGCGTTCGGGTGAATGGAAAGGCGCAACCGGAAAGCGGATCAAATCCGTTGTCAACATCGGTATCGGAGGCAGTGATTTAGGCCCTTTAATGGCTGTTGAAGCCTTAAAAAAGTTTAAAACGCCCGATATTGACTTTCATTTTGTATCCAACATTGACGGTGCCGCAATCGTGGAAGCATTAAACAAATGCGATCCCGAAACGACGTTGTTTTTAATTGCGTCCAAAACATTTACAACACAAGAAACGATGACAAATGCGAATACCGCGCGCGCTTGGCTTGTCAAAGCTTTGGGAGAAAAAGCCGTCTCGTCCCATTTTGTTGCTTTATCAACGAACACAGAGCAAGTCGAAAAATTCGGCATTGACACAAAAAATATGTTTGAATTTTGGAACTTTGTCGGCGGCCGTTATTCGATGTGGTCAGCCATCGGATTATCGATTATGTTATCGATCGGCTATGACCGCTTTATTGAAATGTTGGAAGGCGCTTTTGAAATGGATGAACATTTTAAAACCGCACCGATTGAACAAAATATCCCGATGATTATGGGATTACTCGGTATTTGGTATCATGTGTTTTACAAAGCCGAAACTTATGCCGTTTTGCCTTATTATCAATACTTACATCGCTTGCCGGCATATTTGCAACAATTGGATATGGAATCAAACGGCAAAAGCCGGGATAAAGACGGCAATCCGGTCAATTATCCGACGGGTCCCGTTTTATTTGGTGAACCGGGGACAAACGGACAACATTCGTTTTATCAATTGATCCATCAAGGCACGCACTTAATCCCGTGCGATTTTATCACGCCGATTTTTTCGATGAAAGAAACGGGCAAACACCAAAACATTTTATTATCCAACGCGATTGCTCAACCCGAAGCGTTAATGCGCGGCAAAACTGCCGAAGAAGTAAAAGCCGAAGGCACGCCCGATTGGTTAGTTCCGTTTAAAACTTTTACAGGCAACCGCCCGACAAACAGCATTTTGATGGACGAATTATCCCCGCGTAACTTGGGGCGTTTGATCGCTATGTATGAACACAAAGTCTTTGTCATCGGTATCATTTTAGGGATCGACAGTTTCGATCAATGGGGCGTTGAATTGGGCAAAGTTTTGGCAAAGAAGATCTTGCCGGAATTGGAAGACAAACATTTAACGTTCTGTCACGACAGTTCGACAAATGCTTTGATTAACTATGTAAAGGGAAAACGCCTCGCATGACAATTCGCCTTTTATCTCCCACTTTAATCAATCAAATCGCGGCGGGCGAAGTCATTGAACGGCCGGCCTCTGCTTTAAAAGAGTTGCTGGAAAACGCTTTGGATGCCGGCGCGACGATGATCGATGTGATGTTGGGAGACGGCGGCAAGTCTTATTTATCCGTCACGGATAACGGCAAAGGGATGTCAAAAGAAGACCTGACAATGGCAATAGAACGTCACGCCACGTCAAAATTACCCAACGATGATTTGTTTGCAATATCTTCGTTTGGTTTTCGCGGTGAAGCATTGCCCTCTATCGGTTCTGTGGCGCGCTTGACAATCACATCAAGAGAAAAGAACAGCTCTGATGCGTGGGCTATATCGGTTGAAGGCGGCATCAAAAAAGATCTTTGTCCGGCATCTTTGAACGAAGGAACGAAAGTTGAAGTCAAAGATTTGTTTTTTGCAACACCGGCCCGATTAAAATTTTTAAAATCTACGCCAACTGAAACCGGATACATCAAAGAAGTTTTAAATCGTTTAGCAATGGCTAACCCGAATGTGACGTTTAAATTATCCGATGAAAAGCGGCAAATTTTATTTTATCCCGCGACGGATAATTTATTAGAGCGTATCGGCAAAGTCTTCGGATCAGGGTTTGCCGAAAATGCCGTTGAAGTAGACGGCACGCATGACGGATTTTCTTTGCACGGCTTTGTCGGGTTGCCGACTTACACCCGTTCGACATCTGCTGAACAGCATTTATTTGTCAACGGCCGTTGGATCAAAGATCGGCTTTTAATGGGGTGTTTAAAAGGTGCTTATCAAGGTTTGTTGGGCGTTGACAGCGGGCACCCCGTTGTGGCTCTTTTTTTAACCGCCCCCAATCACGAAGTCGACGTCAACGTTCACCCCGCCAAAACAGAAGTCCGTTTCAAAGATGCCGGCATCGTTCGCGGTTTGATTGTCACTGCGATCAAATCTGCCTTGGCCGAAGCCGGACACAAAACATCGACCACAATCGGCATCGGGGCTTTGGATAAAGCGATGCCCCAAATTTTACCGGATCGACGACCTTTTACGGGCTTTGCACAAGGTGCCGGCAATGGCGGACGCTTTACTTTGGCCAACACATCAAGTGCGCGGACGCAAATGCCGCAAAGCGCATACCCGAACTATCGCTTGGATCGCCAAAGCTCGCCCAACCTTCAAAGCAATTTTGAATCCCAAGCGCCATTGCACCTGAACGATTATTATTCGGCCAAAGCTGTCGCGCCGCAAAGTGTACAGGACGCGCAAACACAAAAGACGGATACGGAGCAAGAATTTCCACCGCTTGGATTGGCTCGCGGGCAAGTTATGGAAACATACATTATTTCCGAAACACCCACCAGTTTAATCATCACGGATCAGCATGCGGCACACGAACGCTTGACGTATGAAAAAATCCGTGCAGCGCTTGAAGATAAAATGGAAACGCAGCTTTTGCTGATTCCGGAAATCGTGGCCGTTGGCGAAGAAAATGCGCATTTGCTGATATCCAAAAGCGATGAGTTGAAAAAATTAGGCTTGGTTTTGGATCGCTTTGGAACGGATTCGGTTGTCGTGCGTGAAATACCGGCTTTGTTAGATAATGCCGATATTAAAGGATTGGTTTTGGATATGGCCGATACATTCAAAGAATTCGGCGATACAACCGCGTTGGAAGACAAAATACAGGCGGTTTGCGCCAAAATGGCGTGCCATGGTTCGGTGCGTGCCGGCCGTGTGTTAACCGTTGCGGAAATGAATGCTTTGTTAAGGCAGATGGAATCTTGCGGTAAATCGGGGCAATGCATTCACGGGCGCCCGACATATATTGAATTAAAAGTGGCCGACATTGAACGATTGTTTGGTCGAAAAATATAATCAAACAAAAGCAGATTTTTAATAAAAAAAGCCCGCACTTTGATAAAAAGGCAGGCTTTGATAAACAACAATTACTTTTTCTTTAAAGCATACGGGTTTTCGCGTTTGCGCATCGTTATGCGGATCGGCGTTCCGTCCAAACCGTAATCTTTGCGCAAGCCGTTCGATAAATACCGTAAATAAGATTCGGGCAATTCGTCCGGATTGCTGGAAAAGATAACAAATGTCGGCGGACGCGTACTGACTTGCGTCATATACTTCATCGGAATCCGACGACCGTTTGACGCCAAAGGCGGCGGCGTTGCTTCCGTCATTGACTTTAACCACATATTTAATTTTGCAGTCGGCACACGTTTATTCCAAACTTTGTAAATATGGAAAACTTCTTTCATCAACAGATCCATTCCCTGGCCTGTTTTGGCGGAAATGTAAACAACGGGCAAACCTTTGACTTGCTGTAAAGAATTATGCAACCGCATACGGATCGTATTTTTGACCGCCGTTTGATTTTTGACCGTATCCCATTTATTGACCGCCAAAATCAAAGCGCGCCCTTCTTCAACAACCTTGCGCGCAACCGTTAAATCTTGCCCTTCCAACGGATTGGCCGCATCGACCACCACAACAACCACTTCCGCAAAGTCCAAAGCGTGCTTGCTGTCGGCCGCAGATATTTTTTCCAACGAATGCGTAATGCGTGCTTTTTTGCGCAATCCGGCCGTGTCCGTCAAAATGATTTTGTTCCCGCGCCATTCAAAAGGAATAGATATCGCGTCACGCGTCACACCGGCTTCGGGCCCCGTCAACATACGTTCTTGTCCCAACAGTTGATTGACCAAAGTCGATTTACCGACATTCGGACGCCCCAAAATCGCCAATTTCAAAGGCTTTTGTTCGTCTTCGTCCGTGGCGTTTTCTTTTGATTTATCGACTTTTTTGCCTCGTTCTTCAGCCGGAAAATACGGCAATAAAGCCTGATACAAATCCAACATTCCCAAACCATGCTCACCCGATACGGCAATCGGATCACCCAAACCCAACGAATAAGCTTCGGTTGCCGCCAAGTATTGTTCAGATCCTTCACACTTGTTGGCAAGCAAAAAAACCGGTTTTCCGACTTTGCGCAAATCGCGCGCCAAGTCACGATCCAACGGGTTAATTTCCGAACGCGCATCAACCACCATTAAAACAATATCCGCTTCATCGATCGCCTTTTGTGTTTGCGCCCACATCGCCTTTGACAAAGCCGTTTCAGTCTCCAAACCCGCCGTATCAATCACGCGAAACGTAATGTCTGATAAGTTGGCCGTTGCTTCTTTTCGATCACGCGTCACCCCCGGCAAATCGTGAACAATCGCTTGTTTTTTCCCAACCAAGCGGTTAAAAAGCGTCGATTTTCCAACATTTGTACGACCAACAATAGCGATTGTTTTCATCAACTTAACCTTCCAAAGCTTTTTTCAAAACCGACAAACGATCTTTGACACCCGCCGGCACATTCGTCATTGATAACGCTTCGTTTAACATTTTAATTGCTTTTTCGGATTGCCCGTCACGCAGCAACAACAAAATCGACATTTCCACCGCTGTGCCATACCATTTATTGCCGACAGTCATATATGGATTTAAAATCGATTGCAAAGTCGCGACATCACCGGTTTCAATTTGATGACTGACAAACCCCAAGGCAGCAATTGCTTGTAAAGTTTGCGGAGCGGATTTATCTTGACGCAACGCATCTAACAAAGCCAATGCGTCGGCATCTTTGCCTTGTTCGAACAAAATACCGGCTTGACGCATTTTTGCCAAGTACCGATAATCCGTTTTGGCATTGTCCAAAGACGCATATTTTGCCAACGCAGCATCAGTTTGTCCCATCGCATTTAAAACAGCCGCCTGTTCATAAACATCGGATTCGGCCAAACGCGTTTTGGTGCGCCACGACAAATAACCTTCCATAGCCGCAATAGAGCCGATTACAAAAATCACCGCAAGCAAAATCCAAACGCGGTATTTTTTCCACATATTCATAATTTGCTCGTTATGCAAATCTTCCGTCACTTCGTTAATCAAAACGTCCTGTGCCAGCTGAGTTTCATCTTTTGGTGTTTGCGATGCTTTTTTCAACATAATTTTTCCTTTTCAATAGCTGTTAAACTTAACCGATAATGTAACCGATTTTATTAAATTTGTCAATGACTTCTTTTTTTATTTATAACTCTTCCATTTCGACCGTATCCGGCACTAAATCCGCCGCAGAAGTCCCCTCTTCTAAAACAGGTGTCGCGCCGCTTTCAGTCGATGGATTTTTATCCGCTTTATGCGTGGATTGACCCTCCGTTGACATATCCGGCGCAGCCGTTTGATCGATAACTTCTTTGCTTTTTTCGGGCGCAGCGTCATCTTTTAAACAATCAATCACCCACACATCGTAAACCGGATGTTCCATAGACGATAAAGCCGGATTTGATGAAAACATCCACCCTTTGAATAATTCGATATTTTCACCTTTGGTGCTTTTTTCAAACACATATAAAAACACCGAGTTTTCCGGAGACTCTTCCGGCGGGTGTTGAAAGCATGCTTCCGGAACTATAAACGTTTTTCCGAATTGTCCCATCTGCCCAACCGGAATAGAAAAAGTGCTGATCCGTCCCGTCACTTTATCCAAACCGCGCAACACGGCTATGTCCATCGGCAAATCCGTCGCCCACGCCATAACCGGCAACAAACAAAACAACAAAGAAAAAAACTTTTTTTTCATTTATTTACCTTTATTTTTTCGAAGCATCATCCTTTGTCGACAAGAAAATAAATTCGCGTACATTGTCTTCCAAAGACTTATAGGAATTTGTTTTTGTCAAACGGCCGTAAGGCATAATTCTTTTAGTATCCTTTCCGGGTTCAAGGCGAATATATTTATCGCCCATAATGCCGGAATCTACAATCGACGCTTGCGTATCTCTCGGCAATCGAATGTTGTCTTTGATTGTCATTTCAACCATTGCCATATACGTTTCGTTGTCCAATTCGATTTTGGTTACAGAGCCGACTTTAATGCCGTTAATGCGTACATCTGCCCCCATTTCCAAACCGCCCGTTTTAGTAAAAGCAGCCTGTACTTGATAGCCTTCCACCGGACGCACATCAACATGTCCGGCTGCAAAAAACAAAAACAATCCGGCAAATGCCAACACACCAAAACCTAAAACCGCTTCAACAGGATTCTTTTTCATTTAATTATCTCCTTTAATCAACTCTTGTTCGACAAAGCCTTTTTTAATGCGCATCCATTGAATAAAGCGTTCCATTAACTCGTTCAACATTAACACATCTTGCGTATAAATAAAGCTGTCCCCGGACTTCATCAATTCTTCCTCACCGCCCGGTAATAATTCGATATATTTGTTTCCGATCAAACCGTCCGTTTCAATAATAGCGGCTGTATCCGAAGGCAATTCAATCCCTTTATCCAAAGTCAACGTCAACTGAACACGATAAAAGTCGTCCAAGCTGGCCGCTGTCACACGCCCGACCGGCGCTCCGGCCAATCGTACGGAAGATCCGACATTCACCCCGTCCGCTTTGTTATAAGTCGCATACAACACCAAACCGGAAGAGGTAACAGATTTTGACTTATGGTGATAAGACAGTCCCAAAACCAGCACCAGCAATGCCATTAAAATCACTCCGGCCCAAAAATTTTTTTGTTGTTCGTAAACTTCGCGTAGTTTCATTATCGTTTCCTTATACTTTAGCTTTAATATAAAAGAGGGGGGATTTTTTGTCAATTACTCTTTTGCTCCACAAAGTAAGTATTTTCATTTTCTTGGCAAGATCCGACTTGATTCGGATAGCCTTTTTCACAAACAAGACCGGCAAAAGAGCGTTTATCGTCAAGCCTGTCTTCCGTTGTTCCGACACCGTTTAATAAATAAGCACCGTTTGAGTGCAAAGCCCATTCATTTAAACCGTCAACCAAAGCATAATTGCCGACACCGACCAAAGCATCTTGAACATCTGTTACATCAGGATTCGTTTTGATGAAGTTCGCATAAACCGACGGCGTATCTTGGTGTGGTATAACCGCGCCTAAATAAAATCCTTGTTCGGTTAATTGACGCGTGCCGAAAGGACGTCCCATCGACACGGAACACGCAATCACTAAACCGCTTTTATCTGCCGCAATTAAGCCCATACCTTGAACGCGACTATCAATCGGAACAATCGTATCTTCTAATTTTTGCATAGACTTAATTGCTTCCGTTTGGCGCGCTTCTTTGTTGCTTTTCGCGCCACGCCAAATCATATACGCGTCCGAAGACAACACCGACGGATTGGGGAAAAACGTTTTTCCGTCCGATCCGCTGACGTCAATCGAGTCCATAAAAGATGCCTTAAAGTTTTTTAAATCTTCTTGGATAATTTGATCACTTTGGCTGACAATCGATTGCGCCAACGCACCGTTATACAAAATCCCCGCACCCGACACAGATATTGAACCAAGCGTTTTTGCCAAAGCGGGTTGTTTTAACAAATCGCCTTTTTTTAACTTTTTCCATGACGCATTCAAACCGCGAGCCGATAAAATATCTTTGGACAAAAGTTCGGAAACGCTGACGCCATTTTCTGCCAAACTTTTTGCATTTTTCACAACTTCCGGCCAAGGCTTGCTGCCATATTTATTTTGCAAAGTATACGCACCGCGCGGCAAACCCAAAACGGCTATTTGCCTGTCAAAAGACATTGGTCGCGACAAAAAGTTTAATGTTTTGACGCGCCCGTCGGTCGGATCCAAAATTTGGCAAACTCCACCGGCGCCCAATCCCATACGCGACGGTAAAATAACGCCACCCGAAAACAACATTGCCGTCATTGCATCGGCGGCATTGCCTCCGGCATTCAACATATCTTGACCGACTTTGGCAATCTTGGGATCATTCACCGCCACAACGCCTACAACATTCCTTTCGCCAAGCTCAGGCAAAGAACACGCACCTAAAACAACCGTCAAAAATAAAAGAATCGATTGACGCAACAACAAAAACGCTTTATGATAAACACCGCAAAAAGACGGAGATTGTAAAACCATGATCAGAATCCTCTATATTATTTTATTCATTTTGTGCGTTATAATGCCACAAAAGAAAGCTTTTTGCAATACCTTATCTGTAATTCGTGACACACAAATGGAACAATACGCCGTAAAAGGGGTCAAAAAATTGTTCAAATCTGCCGGTTTGAATGACAATGCCGTGCAAGTTGTTTTTATAAATGATTTATCTTTAAACGCGTTTGTTGCCGGCGGATCGATCGTTTACATTTATTCCGGATTGATTATCGAAACGGACTATTGCGACGAGTTTTTTGGTGTATTAGCTCATGAAACTGGACACGTCGTCGGCGGTCACACGATCCGTTTAGCCAGCGAAATGGGCAAAGCCCAAACAACCGCTTTGATCACTACGATTTTAGGGGGCATTGCCGCCGTAGCATCAGGCAGAGGCGATGTCGGAATGGCGATTATGTTGGGCGGAATGAGCTCAGCAACCGGTATGTTAAATGCTTACCGTCAAAGCGAGGAAAACAGCGCGGACAGCATCGCCGTTGATTTAATCCGTAAATCCGATTATTCTGTGCAAGGGCTTTATAACGTTATGAAAAAAATCGAAAAAGAAGAGCGATTGCGTGTGGATAATGTACCGACTTATTTGCGCTCTCACCCCCTAACGCGCGACCGGTTGGCTTTTATGCAAAACGCCGCCGAACAGGCAAAGCCCATGAAAGACGATCCCGAATATTTAATGATAAAGGCCAAATTATTTGCGTTTTTAAAATCCCCCGAAGAAACACACATCATTTATAATGATGACTCTTTGCCGGCCATATACGCCAATGCAATTGCTGATTTCAAGCAAACAAAAATTACCGAAGCATTGCAAAAAACAGATCGCTTAATCGCGCAACAGCCTGCAAATCCCTATTTTTACGAATTAAAAGGACAGATTTTATTTGAAAGCGGACAAATCGAAAAATCCGTGCAAGCATATCAAAAAGCATTCGAATTATTGCCCCAAGCGTCCTTAATTCGCTTGTCTTTGGCGCAGGCTTTGTTGGAAACGGGAGACGCGGAAAATCGAAAAAAAGCGATTGATCATTTGCTTTATATCACGGCGCGGGACAAATATTTGCCCGATGCTTGGTATTTTTTGCACATCGCATACGCGCAAAACAATAACTTTGATTTGGCCAACTACGCCAAAATCGAATATTTAATGTTGGCCGGCAAGACAAATGAAGTCAAAAAATTGTTGCCCAAAACACAAAAAGCTTTGCAAAGCGACACCGTAAAATCAAACCGTTTAGCCGATATCGAAGATCAAATAAACGACAATTCATAAACTTTTGTTCTGTAAAAATGAAATCCCGTTTATTTTTCCCTTGCATAGCGGGCAAAATAAGTGTATATTATTTGAAAATTTAAATATTTGCTAATAAAAAAATGAGGTTTAACATATGGCAAAAGAAGAAGTTTTAACGTTTACCGGTACCGTTGTTGAAAAGTTACCGAATGCAATGTTTCGCGTTCAGTTGGAAAACGGGCATGAAATTTTGGCTCACACAGCCGGCAAAATGCGCAAGTTCCGCATTCGTGTTATGGTTGGCGACAAAGTCGAAATTGAAATGACGCCGTACGATTTAACAAAGGGGCGAATTTCGTTCAGACATAAGGCTTAACAAAAAGCCCAAAAGCATCTTTTAAAATAAGGGGGTCGGAAAAGATGGGTTTTTATTTATTTGCATTATTTTTTATCACAACATTCATATTGTGCCTGACTTTCTTGAACTTGGGCAAGTTCAAACGCATTGAACAAGGACAAGATACCAGCAACAAAGCCGGTTTAGCGGTCTGTGGCGCAATTGTTTTAGGTTGGACGTTATTGCAAGTTGCCACACCGAGAGGCTTTTTCCCCTTTAAAGAATTCATCTTCGGACTATATCCGTTTTTGATTGCGGCGGCCGGATTATCAATGTATGTCATTTATCCCGAAAAAATCCGCCGTTTTTGGGTAAACTTTTTTATTTGTTTGTTATCCGTTGTTTTCTTGCCGCAAAATTGGTTGGTATTTCAAGGCTTTCTGCCTTTGTTTTTTGACCGATTTGCAACGGCTGTTCTGTGGGCGTTGTTTATTGGCGTCTATACTCGTATGGACAAAGCAAACGGCTTAACGATTATTCAAACATCGGCTTTGTGCTTGGGCTTTACCATATTCCCATCGCTTGCTTTTCGTGGTGAACAATCCTTTGTTTATACCAGTACCTTTGCTTATTACCCGATGATTATTTTAGCCGCGATGATCGGCTTTATCAGCTATAAAAAGCGCATGCCGGACGTTTTGTTGGGCAAAACCGGAGCCGTGCCTTTGGGCTATTTAATGGGGTTGTTTTTTGTGTTAATGGCGGCAAAAGGCTTTTGGCTTGCTGCGTTGATTATGCCGGCATATTATTATTTTGAAATCATTTATTCTTCGATTTACAAATTGATCCACAGAAATGCTCCCGAACCAACAGCATTTACCTTCTTTATATCCTTTGTCATTCGTAAAAATTTAAATGCCAGAGGATTACTGCCTTTATTATTTTTGATTATGTTGGGTTTTTCTTTGACGGGATTTTTATTCAATGCCTCTGTTCGATTGACATTTGCATTGGCGGGATTATTGTTTTTCTATTTACTTTATCGTATGTTGCATTGGGGACAGCCGAAAATCACTTATCGCAGTATGTTCCATGATACGAAAGAAGCGGCCGTTTTATTGGCGGAAAACTTTAAAAGCTCGATCAACTCCGTTTCGACATACATAAAAGAAAAAGATAAGGACAAAAATAAAAAATAATGTTTCCGCTGTATGAAAAAAGCAACAACCTTGCACCGGCCGACTTTCATTTAAACAGCCCTTTTGTACCGGCCGGCGATCAACCGCAAGCAATTGCCGAACTGTTAAAAGGATTGGCCCAAAATGAACGCAACCAAGTTTTATTGGGCATTACCGGTTCGGGCAAAACGTTTACAATGGCGAAAATCATTGAACAATCGCACCGGCCGGCGTTGATATTGGCGCACAACAAAACTTTGGCGGCTCAACTTTATGGTGAAATGAAGTCTTTTTTCCCCGACAATGCGGTGGAATACTTTGTTTCTTACTATGACTATTACCAACCGGAAGCCTACATTCCGCGAACGGATACTTATATCGAAAAAGATTCGGCCATTAACGAGCAAATTGATCGTATGCGGCATTCGGCGACGCGCAACATTTTGGAACGCAGAGACGTCATTATTGTTTCGTCCGTGTCGTGCATTTACGGTTTAGGCAGCGTTGAATCTTATTCGGCGATGAAGATCCCCTTAAAGGTTGGCGACAATATAGACATTGCTGAATTAGCGCGACAATTAACGAATTTGCAATATGCGCGCAACAATATGGTTTTAGAGCGCGGTTCGTTTCGTATCAGCGGAGATATTGTTGATATTTTCCCAAGCCATTATGAAGATTTGGCTTGGCGGTTATCATTTTTCGGCGACGAATTGGAAAGCATATCCGAATTTGATCCGCTGACGGGCAAAAACAAATTGGCGTTAAATGAAGTTGTTGTTTATCCGGCCAGCCACTATGTGACCCCAAGGCCGGCTTTATCGCAAGCAATTCGCACAATCAAAGAAGAATTAAAAGACAGATTGGCTTATTTTGAAGCCAACAATCAACTTGTCGAAGCGCAACGTTTGGCGCAACGCACACGCTTTGATTTGGAAATGATGGAAGCCACCGGATCTTGCAAAGGCATTGAAAATTATTCCCGCCATTTAACCGGACGCAAAGCGGGAGAAGCGCCTCCGACATTATTTGAATATTTGCCGGCGGACGCTTTGTTGTTTATTGACGAAAGCCACGTCACCGTCCCGCAAATCGGCGCGATGTACAAAGGCGATTTTTCGCGAAAAGATACATTGGTCAACTATGGTTTCCGCTTGCCCAGTGCCAAAGACAACCGGCCGTTAAAGTTCGAAGAATGGGACAAAATGCGACCGCAAACTATATTTGTATCGGCAACCCCCGGCGCGTGGGAAATGCAACAAACGGCCGGCGTATTCACCGAACAAATCATTCGTCCGACGGGCTTGTTGGATCCTGAATGCTTTATCCGTCCGGTTTTCAACCAAGTCGACGATTTATTAAGCGAATGCATTGAATGCGCCAAAAACAAAGAACGCGTTTTGGTGACAACGCTCACCAAGAAAATGGCGGAAGATTTAACTGAATATTTGGCCGAAAACGGCGTAAAAGTACGCTATATGCATTCGGACATAGATACTTTGGAACGCATTCAAATCATCAAAGATTTGCGCAGCGGCGTTTTTAATGTGTTGGTTGGCATTAACTTATTGCGCGAGGGGTTGGACATTCCCGAATGCGCCTTGGTGGCGATCTTGGACGCGGATAAGGAAGGCTTTTTACGTTCCGAAACGTCTTTGATCCAAACGATCGGACGGGCTGCAAGAAACGTCAACGGGCGTGTCATTTTGTACGCGGACAAAATAACGGGTTCCATCGAACGCGCTTTGACGGAAACGAAGCGACGACGTGAAAAGCAAATGGCTTTTAACAAAGAGCACGGCATTACGCCGAAAGGCATTCAAAAACAAGTTCCGGATATTTTAAGCGCACTGACCGATATTGACTATACGGACGTTCAAGTGGAAGAAAAGCAAGTCAAAGTTCCGGAAAAGGACTTTGAAAAGCACATTGCGCGTTTAGAAAAACAAATGAAAAAAGCGGCGGAGGATTTGGATTTTGAAACGGCCATACGTTTGCGTGATGAATTAGCGGCTTTGCGCAGCGATAAAATGGGATTATAGCATAAAATCAAGCATTTTTTTAATATATTTTGATATCCCCTTTAATTTAATATATTTTGATATCCCCGCCGTCATTTATCCCGTCCGTCATTCTGGGCGCCTTTTCTACCAGTGTCATTCTGAGCATCAGAGAAGAATCTTTTAACTCCACCTGTCATTCTGAGCAATAGCGAAGAATCTCTCTGTGTTCCCATCGTCATTCTGAACTTTAGTGAAGAATCTCTTCAAATTATCGTAACGTCCAACTGTGCGACGCGCAAATCTCCGCGCGCCCGTGCCGCAACATTTCTACGCTATATATCATCATTCTAATAAACACGAAGAATCTTTTAACCCATTTTTCCCGAATAAAAAAAGGTTAGCTTTTACACCAACCTTTTTTGCAATTAAAAAGCAGAGAATTATTTACAAATAGCGTACTTGCTGTATGAACGTTCATCATAAAGCATTTCAACAGAATCTACAAAATAAGCATAATTCTCACCATATTCTGTTGAAGTCCAAACATGATGACTGTACAAATTTGATGATA
Organism: uncultured Alphaproteobacteria bacterium; assembly: GCA_934203105.1. Classification (GTDB taxonomy): domain Bacteria; phylum Pseudomonadota; class Alphaproteobacteria; order CAAHEQ01; family UBA3637; genus CAAHEQ01. Next base: position 523 of record CAKPYQ010000006.1, on the reverse strand, counting down.
TATTATCGCAACTAGCAAACATGCTCGCAGATTTTCCACACAGTTCTTCAATACTAGCTAATGTTCGTCCTCTGGTCGTGCACCAAGCTTTAGCGGCAGACCAATTCATTTCGCTATTGCTTGTGCAAAACTGATCGCCGTTTTGGGCGGTAATAATCCTCCCGTCATCGCATGTTTTTGTCTCAGCCTTCACGCATTCACCGGCGGCGTTCTTTTCAAACCCGTCTTCGCAAAGGTCGCACTCACAAGTCAAGTCATTTTGCGTTTTGCAATTGGCGCCTTTTGCCGGACATTCACAAGCTGTGCCATCAGCATTCGCGATCATCGGTGACGAGCATTCGCTGCAAGCACCATTCGTGCAAATACCATTTGAGCCGCATTTGCCGGTAACGTTTACGATCGCCGGGCAACCGTTCTGCGTTTGTGTTGTTTGGCAAACACCGGGGGTGCCGATGCTTGGGCATTCACAGTGGTAATCCGTCGAGCAAACTTTCGGGCTGGCGCAAGCAATTGTGCTGTTGCA
>CAKPYQ010000005.1 GCA_934203105.1 uncultured Alphaproteobacteria bacterium | reverse complement strand
TTTGAAAAGAACGCCGCCGGCGAATGCGTGGAAGCCAGCGCTTGTGCAGCGGACACACCCGTTGTATGCGGAAGTTCTTGTTGTCCGGAAGGGTCGACTTGCGACGGTGATAAATGTTGCTTGGGTGGTAAATGCTGCGATGAAGGAATTCCTTTCGGTTGTTATGAAGGACGCCCTGATGATGAAGAAGAGGCATGGTTGCGAAAAGAAAAGGTTTATTACTGTCTTGGAGAATTTAGAAGCGATGCAGACGCATGTAAGTATAAAAAACCAAACTCTGGCGATCCTCAAATTTCTTCAAGAAAAAGAGTTGGCAACCTCATTTATGCACGCTTTGTATTTTGTGATGGTTCAAATGTTAGCAGTGCAACAGATTCGCTTGATGGAGCGTGCTACGATTAGTCTGGCAAAACAAATAGAAAGAGGCTTTTAACAGCCTCTTTCTTTTACCTTATTGAGATTTTTATATTAGAGCTCTAATGCTCATAAATTTTTGCACAGCCTTTCCCCCACTTTGGCGCGTTCCATTAAAAAGATTCTTCGCCAAAGCTCAGAATGACACGGGAACCCTGACAGATTCTTCGCTGGCGCTCAGAATGACCCCACCATTTTAAACAAATTCTTTGCTATCGTTCAGCTTACTTATGCCGTAATTTCAGCAATTCAAACACCGCGGATCCCGATATTTCTTTCGGTTGATTATAAATAAATACAAAAAGTTGTACCGCCGAGGCAAAATTTGATTTTCCTTTTACTTCCCATATTCGAGCCGCTAAATTCGCCTCTTGCAGTTTTTCTTTTCTACAAATATCTTCAAACGCAGCCCAAACTTTCGCAGATAACGTTATCTGTTCAGTTTTTCCTTTGATTTCAAAGTTCTTACTAACAGGATCCATTTTTTCCTCTTTTCATTTAGTTTTACATTTTAAACTATAAAACTTATAGTTGCACAATTCACTAAACAAAGCAAGCATTAAATTGCACAAAACAAAAAAAATCATATCCGTTTGATTTCAAAAGATAATTTCATAAAAAAAACGTTTCAAAATAAATACGATTGTATGTAAGGGTCTTTTTGATAAAAAAAACGCCTTTTTTCGAGTCGAGGAAAAGATAAAAAACAAAACCGCTCTTACATCAAAAGAACGGTTTTGCCAATGATCAATAAACATAAAAATTAAATAAATTTAACGTCCAAAATTTCGTACGTCTTTGTTCCTTTTGGTGTTGTAAATTCAACAAAATCACCAACCGATTTGCCAATCAAAGCCTTTGACAGCGGCGATAACATCGAAATACGACCATGTTCCAAATCCGCTTCGTATTGTCCAACGATTTGGTAAGTTTGCTTTTTTTCTTCATCACAATCGTTGACATCAACCGTTGCACCGAACAAAACTTTTTGTCCGGACAAAGTCTTTACGTCAATGATTTGCGCTCGAGATAAAGCGCTTTCCAAATCTTGAATGCGACCTTCAATAAAACTTTGTTTTTCACGCGCGGCGTGATATTCGGCATTTTCAGACAAATCACCATGAGAACGCGCTTCTTCAATCGCAGCAATAATATCATGACGATCAACATATTTTAAATGCTTCAATTCTTCTTGTAAACGATCATAACCAACTCTGGTCATAGGGACTCTTTCATCTGCCATTTTATAACTCCTTCTTAAAAAAGTGTAATAAAAAAACACAGCTTTTTAAAGCTGGTTTCTTTATCGATTAGTTTGAATACAATAAATGTATTGCTTTTTGAAACGAAAATCAAGCCTTTTTTTCACTAAACCCGATTTTTTGTGTTCGCGTGACCAATAATTTTACGAATCATTCGACGCGCCAAAACGACTTTACGCGGAAAATAAGACTTTTGATTAAACAAATTTTTTAATTCCTTTAATGAATTTTCAGGCATTTTGCACAAAACGCCCAAAATCGGATAGGTCGGTTCAATAAGCACTTGCTTTTTCAAAATATCCATTTCACCGATTTTGCAATCGATTCGAGCCTTTAATTCTTCCTTTTGCCGTAAAGCATCTTTATAATGGGTATTCAAAACATAGTAAACTCCCAAACGATTTTTCGGAATTTCCTTTTCGGGATTGAAATCCCCCTGCAAATACCGATCTGACGCTAACCCAACGCTGTCACAAAATGCTTGCAACACGTTTTTACCACGATATTTTGCCAAAATATTAATGTTCTTATGCGAAACAAAATAACTGATTTGTTGCTCCGAACCTTTTTTGATCACTGTAAAGAAAGTTTCCGTAAATACCCGACCGGCGGAACTGTCGCTTACTTCGGCAGTATCGAAAAGCTCTGTCAATCGTTCAAAGACACAGCTTTTTATCGGCCCTTTTTCACTGGACGCCGAAACGCGTTCAATATTCTTTCGAGTTCGCGGGTAATAAAAAATACTTTCTGCTGATTTATTCATTTTCTTCCTTTTAATTTTTTCCAGACCATATAAAAACGGGACAACCGATTGTTATCCCGCTTTTATCAAACGTTATTTACAAAAACTATTCAGCTTTGTCTTCTGCTTTTTTAGCAGTTGTTTTTTTGGCTTTTTTTTCTTCGACAGCCGGAACTTCCGGTTCAGCTTCTACTTCAACAACGCCAGAATCTTTGCCTTTTGCAGCAACGTCACGATCAACGAATTCGATAATTGCCATCGGAGCCATATCACCATAGCGGAAACCGGCTCTTAACACACGGGTATAACCACCGTTGCGAGTTGCATAACGGTCGACCAAAACAGTCAACAATTTTTCAGTCATCGCTTCGTCGCGCAAGAAAGAAAGCGCTTCACGACGAGCATGCAAATCTTTTGCACGAGCTTTTGTAATCATCTTTTCAATAATCGGACGCAATTCTTTTGCTTTGGGCAAAGTTGTTTTGATTTGTTCATGTTTAATCAAAGATACCGCCATATTCGCAAACATACTGCGACGGTGAGAGATTGATTTATTTAATTTTCTTTTAGCTATTCCATGACGCATTTTAAATATCCTTTCTTTTTTGCGTTAGGTTTTGCGCACAAAACCGATAAAGTTTTCTTTGCGACCACCCGTAATCAACGCGAATGAGCCGCCAAGTCGTCCGGACAATCCGAACTTTTTCAAAGTTTATTAGAACGGTTCTTCTAAACTTTTTGCTAACATATCAATGTTTTCAGGAGGCCAGCCTTCTACGGTCATACCCAAATGTAATCCCATACCTTCCAAGACTTCCTTAATTTCATTTAAGGACTTACGACCAAAGTTCGGAGTCCGCAACATATCGGATTCACTTCTTTGAACCAAGTCACCAATGTAAACAATGTTGTCGTTTTTCAAACAATTTGCAGAACGAACCGACAATTCCAATTCATCAACTTTCTTCAACAAAGCAGCCGGGAACGGCAAGACAACTTTTTGTTCTTCTTCTTGCGCATCTTCCGGATCTTCGAAATTGACGAAAGTCTTTAATTGGTCTTGCAAAATTCGAGCCGACAAAGCAACAGCATCTTCCGGCGTTACAACACCGTTCGTTTCAACAGTCAAAGACAATTTATCATAGTCCGTTTGTTGACCCACACGCGCATTTGTCACTTTATAAACAACTGTTTTTACCGGACTGAAAATGCTGTCAATCGGCAAAGTACCGATCGGACAATCTGCCGGACGATTTTGAACGGCAGGCACATAACCTTTGCCCGTATCAACCGTCATTTCAATTTTGATTTTTGCGCCCGCATCTAACGTGCAAATAACCAAATCCGGATTCATAATTTGAATGCTGGCATCTGTTTGAATTTGACCCGCAGTTACAACACCCGGTCCGGTTGCTTCCAAAGTCATACGACGAGAACCTTCTTCTTCGACTTTCAAAGCCAACATTTTAATGTTTAAAACAATGTCCGTTACATCTTCACGAACGCCCGGAATGCTGGAAAATTCGTGCAACACGCCATCGATTTTGATCGACGTCACAGCACCACCGCGCAATGAAGATAACAAAATACGGCGCAAAGCATTCCCCAACGTCGTACCAAAGCCGCGTTCCAAAGGTTCGACAACAATGGTTGATTTAAAGCCGGGAACAATGTGTTCCACGGATAATGTTGATGGTTTAATCAATTCTTGCCAATTTTTTTGTATCACAATAAGCTCCTATTTTTTCAGGAACGAGCGCCCGTTTAAAGGCGCTCTCACCAGCTGTCCGAAGACAGCCACCATTAATTAAATCCGACGACGTTTCGGAGGGCGGCAACCGTTATGCGGTACACCTGTCACATCTTTAATCGCTGTAACAACCAACCCTAACGCTTGGAAAGCACGCAAAGCGGATTCACGACCCGAACCGGGACCGGCAACCAAAACTTCCAAGCTTTTCAAACCGTGTTCCATCGCTTTACGACCAGCTTCTTCTGCACAAACTTGAGCAGCATACGGTGTCGCTTTTCTGGAACCTTTAAAACCTTTTACACCACCGGAACACCAAGAAATTGTGTTTCCTTGTGCGTCGGTGATTGTCACCATAATATTGTTAAATGTTGAATTTACATGCGCTACGCCTGATGTAATATTCTTTCTGTCGCGATTTTTCGTACGAGCGACTTTTGTATCTGTATTAGCCATCATTCAAATCCTTACTTAGTCACTTTCTTTTTACCCGCAATAGGAACTGCTTTACCTTTACGAGTACGCGCATTCGTATGAGTCCGTTGACCACGAACAGGCAATCCTTTACGATGACGCAAACCTCTATAACAACCCAAATCCATCAAACGTTTGATGTTTAAAGAAACTTCACGGCGTAAATCACCTTCTACATGATATTCTTTATCGATTAATTCACGGATTTTTAAAACTTCATCGTCCGTCAATTCATTTACGCGTTTACTTTCCGGAATACCTGTCTTTTGACAGATTTCTTCCGCTTTCTTCCGTCCAATGCCATAGATGTACGTCAATCCAATGACGACCACTTTTGCTGTCGGAATATTTACACCTGCAATACGTGCCAAGGCTACTCTCCTACATTATAATAAATTAAAAACTAACCCTCCGCCAAAACGGCAGAGAATCCACTAAACAGCAGAATTATAATCGATTCTGAAAATTTGTCAAGAATTATTTAACAAAAAGTTTATATTTTTGCTGCAATAAAATAATTATAAATAAACTGATCATCTTTTACTTTAAATCTTTTCGCGTTGTCGGCAGGCAATCGGCGCTTTTCCAACATTATGATGAGAAATGAAAACGGGCTTTTGCAAAACACCAGTCTTTTTTGCTTTCTTACCAACTTCATCAAAAGCATCACTTTGAGCTGAAAACAATTTTTGAGTTTTTTCTAAAAAAGCGCCCATCCACGATTGAGCCTCTTCGCTTAAAGCACAATCATCTACACCGTCACACGGACCTGTAAATTCAAAATAATCCCGCATTTTAACCGATTTCCGAACGAATTCGTGCGGCAACATCTTCAATTTTACCGGTCCCGTCAATGCAAATCAACAGACCTTTATCTTCATAATACGGCACAATCGGCGCAGTCACTGCGCGATAAATTTTTAAACGATGTTTAATCGCTTGCAAATTATCATCCGCACGGCGCACCACATTCGAACTGCCGCAAATCGGACAAGCTGTTTTTTCACCTTCCGCTTGGAACGTCGCACCGCAATCGCCACATTTTGCCCGCTTTAAAATTCGGTCAATCAAATAAGCGTCCGGCACCTGCAACTTGATCACAACATCGATTACCAAACCACGCGACGCCATCATCTCATCCAGCATTTCCGCCTGTGGCAAATTGCGCGGGAAACCGTCCAAAATAAAACCGTTTTTGCATTCCGGACTGTCCAACTTTTCAACAACAAAAGGCGTCATCACTTCATCGGAAACGAAATTACCGCCGTCAATCAACGCCTTGATCTTCAAGCCCAATTCAGAGCCGGAAGCGGCCGCAGCTCGTAACATTTCTCCGGTCGACAAATGCGGGATATGTAACTCCTTTTCCAAGATTTGAGCATGTGTCCCTTTGCCGGCGCCCGGAGGCCCCATTAAAATAATATTGCGCGCTGCCGACATTTTATAAACGACCCTTTAATTGAGCTTTGCGAATCAGGCTTTCATATTGGTAAGCAACCAAATGGGATTGGATTTGACTCATCGTATCCATAATCACCGTAACAACGATCAATAAAGTCGTACCACCCAAAACAAACGGCACGGACAATTCAGCAATCAACACTTCAGGAATGACGCACAAAGCCGCCAAATAGAATGCTCCTAACACCGTCAAGCGCGTCATAACATAGTCCAAGTACTCTGCCGTGCTGTTTCCCGGACGAATACCCGCGATAAAGCCGCCGTTTTTCTTTAAGTTATCCGCAGTTTCTTTCGGGTTGAAAACAACGCTGGTATAAAAGAATGTAAAGAAAATAATCAACAAAGCATAAAGCGCCATATAAACGAATCCGCCGCGGCTGACCCAAACTTGTAAATCTTGCGCCCAACCATAGGAACCACTTTCCGAGTTTGCCAAGAATTGCAACAAAGTCAAAGGCAACATCAACAAAGCCGATGCAAAGATCGGAGGCATAACACCCGTCGGGTTAATTTTCAGCGGGAAATAAGAGTTTTTCATCGACAAAGCACGATTACCCATCGTCATTCCTTTCGGATATTGAATAACGATCCGGCGTTGAGCCCTCTCTACCATCACAATGATGTAAACCAAAGCGATAGTCATTGCAACCAAAGACAACACCGTCACTTGTGATAATTCGCCGGCACGACCCAATTCAAACGTACGAACAAAAGCACGAGGCAACTCAGCCACAATACCGACAGTAATAATCAAAGACGTTCCGTTGCCGATCCCGCGGCTGGTAATTTGTTCACCCAACCAAACAACAAACAACGTACCACCCAACAAAGAGACAACTGTTGTCAAACGGAAAGCCCACACGGAAGACATCACGACAGCTCCGCCGTCACCCATATTTTCCAAAGCAACCGCCAAACCATAGCCTTGTAAAATCGTAATTAAAATTGTCAAATAACGCGTATATTGATTCATTTTACGAACACCGGATTCGCCTTCTTTTTTCAAAGCGCCCAACGGCTTAAAAATAGCAGCACCCAGCTGAATTACGATTGATGCAGAGATGTAAGGCATAATGTTCAATGCTAAGATTGTCATACGAGACAACGCACCACCGGCAAACGTATCAAACATACCCAACAAGCCTTTTGCCGAGCTGTTTGCAAATAAATCCGTCAAAACGGCCGGATTGATTCCGGGCAACGGAATGAATGTTCCGAAACGGAAAACCACCAATGCAATAATTGTGAAAATGATACGTTTTTGCAAATCACCGGCTTTGGCAAATGCGCCCATAGCAGAAACTTGCGATTTTTGTGCCGTTAATAATGTCATTTATAACCTCTTCTGTTCAAACACTAAAATATGAAACGAACATAAACTTTTTTTTATCATTTTGCAAGCTTTTTTTTCTTTTTTTAAACAAAAGATTTTTTTTATTTGACTTGGCCTTGCAAAAAGAAAAGAAAATTCAAAATATACAAGATGTTAAAAGCAGATCCGACCCTTTTAATTTTTCATAAAAAAACAATCCTAAAAAAGACCGTCTTTTATAAAAAAATAAACGGGGCAGATGAAATGCACCTGCCCCGCTTTTTCGATTAAACTTTTACGTTTAAGCTTCTTTCTTGGCTTCGGATCCCGGACGTGTATTGTCCACAATCACTTCACCACCCAAAGCTTCAATCGCTTCTTTCGCTTTTGTCGAAATACCGGCAACGCGAACCGTTACTTTGGATTTCAATTCGCCTTTGCCCAAAATACGGATACCGTCTTTTGCGCGACGAATAACACCAGCTTCCATCAACGCAACAGCGTTAATTTCTTTGCCTGCGTCCAAAGAACCTGCGTCAATCGCAGCTTGCAAGCGGTTCAAGTTTACTTCAACAAAATCCAAACGGAAAATGTTGTTGAAACCGCGCTTCGGCAAGCGACGATAAATCGGCATTTGACCGCCTTCGAAACCATTAACGGCTACACCGGAACGGGATTTTTGACCCTTTACACCGCGACCGGCAGTACGGCCCTTTGTCGAACCATAACCACGGGCAACGCGTGTGCGTTCCTTGCGAGCGCCTTCATTATCACGAACTTGATTCAGTTTCATTTTATTATTCCTTTACTTCTGTATCAGCAACAGTTTCTTTGTCGGAAGATGTACCTTCACGGCGCGAAACGATATCGCCAACTTTTTTGCCACGCTTTGCTGCAACAATACGCGGAGAGTTGACAGTCTTTAAAGCGTCAAAAGTAGCACGAATCATATTGTGCGGATTTTGCGAACCTTGAGATTTTGCAACGATATCTTGAATACCCATCGTTTCAAATACAGCACGCATCGGACCACCGGCAATAATACCGGTACCGGCAGGAGCTGCACGCAAAATAACTTTACCGGCACCAAAATGACCCATCACATCGTGATGTAATGTTCTGCCTTCACGCAACGGAACACGAATCATATTGTGCTTTGCGGCGTCAGTCGCTTTACGAATAGCTTCCGGCACTTCACGTGCTTTTCCGCTTCCAAAGCCCACACGACCCTTTTGGTCACCTACAACAACCAAGGCTGCAAATGCCATACGGCGTCCACCTTTAACAGTTTTCGCAACACGGTTAACGTGCACCAATTTATCGATAAATTCTTCTTGAACTTTTTCGACTTTGGCTTCGTCGTTCTTACGACGATTTTGAGTATTTTCTGTACGAGCCATTTGCTTCTCCTAAAATTTCAAACCAGCTTCACGAGCCGCATCTGCCAACGCTTTTACGCGTCCGTGGTAGATATAGCCCCCGCGGTCAAATACAACTTCATTGATACCGGCTTTTGCTGCTTTTTCGGCAATCAACTTACCGACAGCAACTGCACCAGCAACGGTAGAACCTTTTTCTGTGATTTCCTTATTCAAAGAAGACGCAGAAACAAGTGTCTTTCCGGCTTTATCATCAATGATTTGCACAGAAATGTTTTTTTCGGAACGATACACCGACAAACGTAATTTGTCAGACGCATTTTTCTTCAAGCCGTAGCGTGTACGAGCTTTCCGACGTTCAAATTTAATATCTGATTGTTTCATCTTTTTAATTCCTATTTCTTTTTGCCTTCTTTACGACGGACAGTTTCTTCAACGTACTTCACGCCTTTACCTTTGTAAGGTTCCGGAGCGCGGAAAGAACGAAGTTCAGAAGCAACTGCACCAACGACACGTTTATCCATACCGGAAATTTCGATTTGTGTCGGTTCCGGACAAGTAATTTTAATGCCCGCAGGAGCTTCATAGTCAATATCATGACTGAAACCCAAAGACAATTTAATGCCCTTAGCATTTGCTTGCGCTCTGTAACCAACGCCGATCATTTCCAACTTACGAACATAACCTTCCGTCACACCCTTGACCATATTGTTCAAGTTTGCGCGTGTTGTACCCCACAGCATACGACATTCTTTCGTGTCGGCAACCGGTTTGACAACCACTTCGTTATTTTCAACTGTCACAGTCACTTTATCGGAAATAACGCATTTCAATTCGCCCAATTTTCCTTTAACGACTGCTTGACCATCGGACACCGTCACCGTGACACCGGCGGGCAAGATAACAGGATGTTTTCCAACTCTAGACATTTTCTTTCACCCTTTCTTTATTAGAATACCTTGCACAAAACTTCGCCGCCGACATTGGCTTGACGAGCTTCATGGTCAGACATCACACCTTGCGGCGTGGACAACACAAAGATTCCCAATCCGTTATAGAATTTCGGTAAATCTTTAACCTTTGAATAAACACGACGACCCGGAGTCGATACGCGTTCAATTTCGTTAATCACAGGACGACCTTCATGATATTTCAATTCGATATCAAATTCATCGATCCCCGCACGAACGTTTTTGCGTTCATAGCCGCGAATATAACCTTCACGGACCAAAACGTCCAAAACACTGGCGCGCAAGGAAGATGCCGGTGTCACAACGTGACTTTTTTTTGCTTGCTGACCGTTTCTGATACGAGTCAACATATCTGCAATAGGATCTGTCATAGACATCTTGTAATCTCCTTACCAACTGGACTTCTTCGCACCCGGGATTTGACCTTCATTAGCCAATTCACGGATCTTAATACGGCAAAGTCCGAATCTGCGATAACTACCACGCGGACGACCAGTCAATTCACAACGATTGTGAATACGAACCGGCGAACTGTTGCGCGGATACGTTTGTAACTTTAACTGCGCTTGGAATTTTTCCTCGTCAGTCGAATTTTGGTCATGAATAATTGCTTTTAAAGCATCACGACGTGCTTTGTATTTTTTCGCCAAAGCAACGCGCTTTTTATTCCGTTCAATAGAACTTGTTTTTGCCATTATTTACTCCTTACTTTGCAAAGGGCATATTAAAGCCGGCCAATAAAGCTTTCGCTTCTTTGTCGGTTTTTGCCGATGTACAAATAATGATATCCATACCACGGATTTTATCAATTTCGTCATAGTTGATTTCAAGGAAAATAATTTGTTCTTTGATACCAAAAGCGAAATTACCGTGACCATCAAAGCTTTTACCGGAAATTCCACGGAAGTCGCGAATACGCGGCATAGCCGTTGTAATCAAACGATCCAGGAATTCGTACATTTTTTCTCTACGCAAAGTCACTTTGCAGCCAATCGGCATACCTTCACGGACTTTGAAACCGGCAACAGACTTCTTCGCATGACATAAAACAGGTTTTTGACCCGCAATCGCAGTCATATCTTTGACAGCGCCATCTAATGCTTTTCTGTCTTCTGTCGCTTCGCCGACACCCATATTTAAGACGATTTTTTCCAGTTTTGGAATTTCCATCTCATTTGTATATCCGAATTCTTTTTTCAAAGAAGCGCGGATTTGATTTTCATATAAATCTTTTAATCGAGACATTTTAAACTCCTACACCTTAAATTACATCGCCGGAACGCTTCGCAACGCGAACTTTGCGTCCACCTTCTTCAATCCGCATTGCAACGCGCGTTGCTTTGCCGGACTTCGGATCTACGAGTGCAACATTGGAAACATGGATTGGCATTTCTTTTTCGATAATGCCGCCCGCATTTTCTTGACTTGGCTTTTGGTGACGTTTGGCCATATTCACGCCAGCAACAACAACTTTGTTGTCTTTCGGCATAACTTTGGTCACTTCACCGGTTTTGCCTTTGTCTTTTCCTGTGATAACGATAACTTTATCACCTTTTTTAATTTTCATAGACATTATAAGACCTCCGGAGCCAAAGAAATAATTTTCATATAGTTCTTCGCTCTTAATTCACGAGTCACCGGTCCAAAAATACGGGTACCGATAGGCTCGCCATCTTTGTTAATCAAAACGGCGGCATTGCTGTCAAAGCGAATTGCAGAACCATCAGCACGACGAATTTCTTTTTTCGTACGAACGATGACGGCACGAGCAACATCACCTTTTTTAACACGCCCGCGTGGTATTGCTTCTTTAATGGAAACAACGATAACGTCGCCCACAGATGCAACCTTACGCTTTGAGCCACCGAGGACCTTAATGCAGCTGACGCGGCGAGCGCCGGAGTTGTCAGCCACATCCAAGTTAGTACTAATTTGAATCATTTAGCTTTCCTCTTACTTGTTTATTGTTCTGCCGCTTCATTTACAACGACCCAAGATACGGTCTTTGAAACCGGACGGCACTCTTCAATACGAACAACGTCACCGACTTTGCACGTATTGTTTTCATCATGAGCATGATAATTTTTGCTGCTCTTGATGTATTTTTTGTAAACAGGGTGCATAACACGGCGTTCCACACGAACCACAACCGTCTTATCCATTTTGTCACTGACGACAACGCCTTGTAATATACGTTTTGGCATGTCTTATTCCCCTTTCTTTGTCAGACGTTCACTTTGAATCGTCTTGATTGCTGCGATTTCACGACGAACTTGACGGCGACGAGCTGTATTCGCCAACTGTCCGGTCGCTTGTGAAAAGCGCAAATTCAAAGCCTCTTTATTCAACTCTTGTACCATTTCGGCCAATTGTTCATCAGACTTTGCTCTTAAATCATTTACTTTAACCATAATTAAACCTCTTCACTTGCAAGACGAGTGACGAACTTTGTCTTAATCGGCAATTTGGCAGCGGCTAAATCGAACGCTTCGCGAGCGACTTCTTCCGATACACCGTCGATTTCAAACATAATCCGACCCGGTTTGACACGGCATGCCCAGAATTCTACTGAACCTTTACCTTTACCTTGACGTACTTCAGGCGGCTTTTTCGAAACAGGAACGTCCGGGAAAATACGAATCCACATTTTACCTTGACGCTTCATCGCACGGGAAATTGCACGACGAGCTGCTTCAATTTGACGCGCAGTCACACGTTCCGGTTCCAAAGCTTTCAAACCGAAAGAACCGAAATCAAGGGTCGAAGCACCTTTTGTCAAGCCGTGAATACGGCCTTTAAATTGCTTACGAAACTTTGTTCTTTTTGGACTTAACATTTTTCAATAGCCCTTTCTTTAATGTTGGTCAGCTACGCGCTTTTCGGACGCCATTGGGTCATGAGCCATGATTTCACCTTTGAAAATCCAGACTTTAATACCACAACAACCGTACGCTGTGTGCGCTGTCGCTGTTCCATAATCTACATCAGCACGTAATGTATGCAAAGGAACACGTCCTTCACGATACCATTCCACACGCGCAATTTCCGCACCGCCCAAACGACCACCGCAAGTGATACGAATACCTTGAGCGCCTAAACGCAAAGCGGATTGAACTGCACGTTTCATCGCACGACGGAAAGACACACGTTTTTCCAATTGTTGTGCAATGCCGTCCGCAACCAATGTTGCGTCCAGTTCCGGTTTACGAACTTCGACAATATTTAAACTGACTTCAGAACCGGTAATTTTTTGCAATTGATTTTTCAATCCGTCAATATCTTGACCTTTCTTACCAATTACAACACCCGGACGAGCCGAATAAATTGTCACTCTTGCTTTTTGAGCCGGACGTTCAATCACAACGCGACTGATACCTGCGGCTGCCAATTTGTCCATGATAAATTCACGGATTTTTAAGTCTTCGTGCAACAACTTGGCATAATCTTTCTTGCTGGCATACCAACGAGAATCCCAAGTTTTATTGATGCCTAAACGCAGACCATTTGGATTAACTTTCTGCCCCATTAGACTTTCTCCTCTTTTTCACGCACGACAATCGTCAAATTCGAAAACGCTTTGATGATACGACCAGCGCGGCCTTTTGCCATCGCATGATAACGTTTCATAATCATCGCTTTTCCGACATAGCTTTCTGCTACGATCAGACGATCCACATCCAAGTTATGATTGTTTTCTGCATTTGCAATAGCGCTCATCAGAACTTTTTTCACATCTTGGGCTACACGACGTTTGGAAAATGTCAATTCAGACAAAGCTTTTCCAACTGCCATACCACGAATCGAAGCGGCAACTAAATTTAACTTACGCGGACTTGTGCGGATTGCACGAGCTTTAGCCATTGCTTCTTTTTTTACTTTTACTTCAACCATCGTCATTAAACCTTTGCTTTCTTGTCGCCTGCTGTATGGCCGTTGAATGTACGAGTCGGTGCAAATTCACCGAACTTGTGACCAACCATATTTTCGGTCACTAATACCGGAATGAATTTTTTACCATTATGTACACCAAATGTCAAGCCTACAAATTCAGGCAAAATTGTTGAACGACGAGACCATGTTTTAATCACTTCGTGACGGCCGGCTGCATGAGCTGCTTCTGCTTTTTTGAACAGATATCCGTCAACAAAAGGACCTTTCCAAATTGAACGAGTCATTTAGTCTCTCCTATTTCTTTTTATTCAAATGACGAGAACGCATAATTAAATGGTCTGTCTTTTTGTTTGTACGAGTCTTCATACCGCGAGTGCATTTACCCCAAGGTGTAGCAGGTGCTTGACCACCGTTTGTACGACCACCATGCGGGTGATCAACCGGGTTCATTGCAATACCACGAGTTTGCGGACGAATACCCAACCAACGAGCACGACCGGCTTTTGCCAAAGTTGTGTTTTGTTGATCAGCGTTCGAAACAGCGCCGATAGAAGCCAAACATTCACCACGCACCATACGTAATTCGCCGGAGTTCATACGCAATTGAGCGTAGCCGCCGTCTTTACCAATCAATTGTGCATAGCAACCAGCAGAACGAGCCATTTGACCGCCGCGACCCGGTTTCAATTCAACATTGTGAACGATTGTACCGACCGGCATGTTCTTTAACGGCATAGCGTTACCCGGTTTAATGTCTACTTTTTCACCAGAAACAACTTTATCACCGGCTTTCAAACGTTGCGGTGCCAAAATGTAAGCTTGTACACCGTCTTCGTATGTAACCAAAGCAATAAATGCTGTTCTGTTCGGATCATATTCTAAGCGATCAACCGTAGCGATCATATCTTTTTTATCGCGTCTGAAATCAATCACACGATAAGCACGCTTATGACCACCACCGCGGTGACGGCTGGTGATATGTCCATGGTTGTTACGACCACCGGAGCTTTTCAGTCCTTCGGTCAATGTTTTTACAGGAGCACCTTTGTACAATTCGCTGCGGTCAATCGCAATCAAATGTCTAATCGCAGGTGTCACTGGCGTATAAGTTTTCAAAGCCATTTTACTTTATTCCTGTCACATCTAATTTTTCACCGTCAACTAAAGTCACGATCGCTTTTTTGAAATCGCTACGGACACCTTTTTGGCCGCGGAACATTTTTGATTTTCCAGCAACACATAAAGTGTTAACAGCTTTTACCTTAACTCCGAACACACCTTCAACAGCCTTTTTAATTTCAGGCTTTGTTGCGTCCATAGGAACAGTGAAAGTCACTTGTCCTTGTTCGGAAACCTTCATAGCCTTTTCTGTAATCACAGGGCGACGCAATACAGCGTACAAACGGTCTGTCATTTCAGTTTTGGCTTCTTTTACTGTCGTCTTTTTCATTATTTTAACAGAGCCTCCAAGTAGGAAACAGTCTCTTTCGTCAATACCAAAGTATCGCGACGGAGAATGTCATAGACATTGGCTCCTGCATCCGCGAGGACATCAATGCCGACAATATTACCAGATGCAAGGGCGAAATTATCGTCCAATTTTGCACCACCCAAAATCAAAGCAGATGTCCAACCCAATTTATCAAAAGCATTTTTCAAATCTTTTGTTTTCGGAGTGGCTGCTTTGGCTGCGTCCAAAATAAAGAGCTTACCGTCTTTAGCTTTGGCCGACAAAGCACATTTCAAACCCA
Organism: uncultured Alphaproteobacteria bacterium; assembly: GCA_934203105.1. Classification (GTDB taxonomy): domain Bacteria; phylum Pseudomonadota; class Alphaproteobacteria; order CAAHEQ01; family UBA3637; genus CAAHEQ01. Next base: position 59,186 of record CAKPYQ010000005.1, on the reverse strand, counting down.
ATTTACGGATTTTTTTGTTCAAGTCATATTCGTGCGAACGAACGACCGGACCAAAAGCAACCGCACCGTGTCTGAATTCCGGCGCACGCAAAGTACCTTGACGTGCAGCACCGCGTCCTTTTTGACGGAACGGTTTCTTGGTTGTACCGGAAACTGTGCTTAAATTTTTAACCGAGTGTGTACCGGCGCGGCGTTTTGCCAATTGCCAATTCACAACACGAGAAAGAATATCAGGTCTGACTTCGACACCGAAAATGGCATCCAACAAGTCAATCGATTCAACTTTCTTATTTTCCAAATTGATAACGTCGTATTTCATCGTCCGTTATTCCTTTACTTCTTCTGCCGGAGCTTCAGCAGGTTGTTCAGCAACTTCTTGTTTTGCTTTCAAACCGGCCGGAATCGGAGCATCTTTATGCAACGCACGCTTCACAGCATCTTTTACAATAACAACATTCCCATCAAATCCGGGAACAGCACCTTTGACCATAATCAAACCTTTTGCTTCGTCCAAATCAACGACTTGCAAGTTTTGAACGGTCACTTGTTCAGCACCCATATGACCAGGCATCTTTTTGTTTTTGAAAACTTTACCCGGATCTTGGCATTGACCGGTTGAACCACCGGAACGGTGTGTCAAAGAAACACCGTGCGTCGCGTTATCACCGGAAAAGTTCCAGCGTTTCATAACACCGGCATAACCTTTACCGATAGAAGTTCCTGTCACGTCAACAAATTGACCTTTTACGAAATGGTTAACACCAAATTCGCTGCCGACCGGAACAACGCAATCTTCGGAAACACGGAATTCAACAACTTTTTTCTTCGGAGCAACATTTGCTTTTGCAAACGCAACACGTTGCGGTTTCGCTGTGTGTTTATCTTTGACGTTGCCTGCACCGACTTGCAATGCGACATAGCCGTCTTTTTCTTTCGAACGAACACCGACAACTTCACAATTATCCACCTTCAAAACAGTCACTGGAACGTGATTGCCTTCGGCAGTAAACAAACGGGTCATACCGACTTTTTGTGCAATAATACCTGAACGCATAATCGGCTCCTTTATAATTTAATTTCGACATCAACGCCGGCAGACAAGTCAAGCTTCATCAAAGCATCGACTGTTTGCGGAGTCGGGTTAACAATATCCAATACACGTTTGTGTGTACGGATTTCGAACTGTTCACGTGATTTTTTGTCAACGTGCGGTGAACGGTTCACAGTAAACTTTTCAATACGAGTCGGCAATGGAATCGGGCCTTTTACTTCAGCTCCGGTTCTCTTCGCCGTATTGACGATTTCACGGGTTGATTGATCTAACAACCGGTGGTCAAACGCTTTCAAGCGAATTCTGATATTTTGATTATCCATTTTTTTTCTTTACCTTACCTAGTGTACTCGAAACGATTTAAACGTCCTTTATATATAATAAAAAAACCTTTTAGCAACCATTTCGAGCAGCTAAAAGAACCTGCCCCGAATCAAAAACGGAAGCTCTGCCCGCCTGTTCGGAACCCTTAAGAACAAGACGTTAGGAAGGTTTTTAATACCTTCACCGCCTTGGAAAGTAGAAGTATAATACACCACTTTTTCTGCGTTGTCAACCACTTTTTTAAAGTTTTTTAATATATTTAAAGCAATTATATCAAATTTAGAATCCGATAACTTTGCGGCGATATGGAAAGCGCTCTTTTTATCTGTAAGATTTTCAAACTGACGACAATTTTGCTTAATTTAAACGACAAAAACATCTATTGACATCAAAAAAAGAGAAAACGTGAAGAAAATATCTGAAACAAAAATGTGCGGTGCGGACGCGCGGGGATTGGCGCGCTACACATTTGACGTTACGCAGAAATAAAGAGATTCTTCGCTATTGCTCAGAATGACCGGCGGGATAAATGGCATCAAAATGACAGTGCATTTTAACAGCCTTTTTTAAAGTGGAGGACGCGCCGCGCGAAAATTTTCGCGTCCCCCACTTTGGCACGTATTGCCACAACTTCAAAAGCTTCTTCGCGTTGCTCAAAATGACGAAGCAGAGCACCCAACACAAAATAAAAAAAACTCCCCCGTAAAAACGAGGGAGCCTTTCTTTTCAATCCCGAAATTAAACTTCCGGTTTTGCTAAATGGTCATACAGTTTCAATCTGTTTTCAATACGACCTTGCGCCATTTGAACCAAACGTTCATAACGTTCTTTATCAGCACGAGCAACAATCTTGAAACGTGTTTCCAATGCCATAAAGTCCGCAACATCTGTTGTCTTTTTGCTGTCCAGTTGCAAAGGAACTTTGCCTTCGGCCAACAAACGCGGATCAAAACGATACAACGGCCACAAACCGCTGGATACAGCCAATTTTTGGTGCTCCAAACCTTGTGTCCCGATATCGTATCCGTGAGCGATACAGTGTGCATACGCAATAATCAATGACGGACCGTTGAATGATTCAGCTTCCGTAAACGCTTTAATCGCTTGCATATCGTTTGCACCGATAGACACTTTTGCAACATAAACGTTTTCAGAACCCATAGCGATCATACCCAAGTCTTTTGTCGGCAAATCATTACCGGCAACAGCAAACTTCGCAGAAGCACCGATCGGTGTTGCTTTGGATTTCTGTCCGCCAGTATTCGAGTAAACACCGGTATCCAAAACCAAGATGTTAACATTGCGTCCGGAGTGCAATACATGATCCAAACCACCGTAACCGATATCATAAGCCCAACCGTCACCGCCGAAAATCCAAACGGATTTTTTGACCAAGTAATCAGCCAAAGGCGCCAACAATTTAGCTTTGTCATCGGAAATTGTTTCCAATTTCTTTTTCAATTCGGCAACGCGTTCACGTTGAGCTTTCAAACCGGCTTCATTGGATTGATCAGCCGTCAAAATTGCATTTGTCAAATCGCCTCCGACTTGTGTTTCCAAGCCTTTTAACAATTCTTCTGCAAATTCTTTTTTGCTGTCAACAGAGTAACGCATACCTAAACCGAATTCGGCGTTGTCTTCGAACAAGCTGTTCGCCCAAGCCGGACCACGGCCGCAAGCGTCTTTTGCGTACGGAGTTGTCGGCAAGTTACCGCCGTAAATCGATGAACAACCCGTTGCGTTCGCAATCAAAGCACGATCACCGAACAATTGGCTCATCAACTTAATATACGGAGTTTCACCGCAACCGGCACAAGCACCGGAAAATTCGAACAACGGTTGCAACAATTCAACATTTTTGACCAACTTCGGTTCGATTGCAGTTCTGTCAACTTCCGGCAAGTTTTTGAAGAAGTTCCAATTTGCAACATTTTGTTCGAAATTCTTTTCAATCGGTTGCATCATCAAAGCTTTTTCATCCGGATTTTGTCTGTTTTTGCTCGGGCAAACGCTTGCACACAAGCCACAACCCGTGCAGTCTTCGGACGAACACTGAACGATGAACTTGTCACCGGCAAATTCTTTGCCTTTGAAATCAGCAGACTTAAAGCCGGCAGGAGCATCTTTCAACGCTTCCGGTTTAGCCACTTTCAAACGAATTGCCGCGTGCGGACATACCATCGCGCACTTACCGCATTGAATACACAATTCGGAATTCCAATCCGGAACTTCCGTTGCAATACAACGTTTTTCGTATTGCGTCGTCGCTGTCGGCCAAGTACCGTCAACAACATCGGCAAATTCGGAAACAGCCATTTGTTCGCCTTTGCCTTCGATAATCTTCGAAGTAATCTTTTGCAAGAATTCAGGCGCATCAGCCGGTACACCCGCTTGACGCGTATGAGTAGAAGTAACTCCTTCGACCTTTACTTCGTGCAAGTGTTCCAAGCTGCCGTCAATAGCGGCAATGTTTGCAGCCACAATTTCCGGACCTTTTTTAGCATAAGTTTTTTCAGCATACTTTTTAATCTTTTCGATTGCTTCATCTTTTGGCAAAACGCCGGAAATCGCAAAGAAGCAAGTTTGCATAATTGTGTTAATTCTGCGACCCATACCAGTCTTTTTGGCCACTTCAACAGCATCAATCGTGTACACTTTGGCGTGTTTGTTAACAACGTCTTGTTGTACTTCGCGCGGCAAGTGGTTCCAAATTTGATCTGCCGGTATCGGGCTGTTTAACAACAACACACCGTTATCAGCCAAGCAAGATGTCATATCAATCTTTTCCATAAACGGCATGTGGTGAACTGCAACGAAAGATGCCTTTGAAATCAAATAAGGCGCTTTAATCGGGTGTTTTGCAAAACGCAAGTGAGATGTTGTCATCGCACCGGATTTTTTCGAGTCATATACAAAGTATGCTTGACCATAAGCACCGTCTGCGTCAGCAATAATCTTAATCGAGTTTTTATTCGCACCGACAGTACCATCAGCACCCAAACCGAAGAAAATGCAACGTGTTACATCAGATCCGGCAATATCAAAGTGTTCGTCATAGTCCAAAGACAAATGCGTTACATCATCATTGATACCGACCGTAAAGTGATTTTTTGTTGTGTTTTCGAAAACGGCTTTTGCCATCGCCGGCGTAAAGTCTTTTGAAGACAAGCCATAACGACCGCCCAAAACTTTAACATTCAAGCCCATTTCCGTAACAGCAGCAACAACGTCCAAATACAACGGTTCACCCATTGATCCGGATTCTTTTGTTCTGTCCAAAACTTGCAAGACTTTAACTGTCTTTGGCAAAGCTTCAACAAATGCTTTTGCCGGGAAAGGACGATACAAATGAACTTTTGCAACACCGACTTTTTCGCCGTGAGCGTTCAAATATTTTGCTGTTTCTTCCGCTGTTTCACCGGCTGAACCCATAACAACGATCACGTTTTCGGCATCTTCGGCGCCGACATAGTCAACTAAGTGATAAGCTCTGCCTGTCACTTCTTCGAACTTACGCATTGATTCTTCGACCAATTCTGGTACGCGGTTATAGTAAACGTTTGAAGCTTCACGAGTTTGGAAGAATACGTCCGGATTTTGTGCGGTACCGCGAATCATCGGTTTATCCGGTGTCAAAGCGTGTTTCGCAACAAAGTGTGTATCCAAGCCTTCCATCAAAGCTTTTAATTCATCATCAGACAAAGTCGTTGCTTTGTTGATTTCGTGCGATGTACGGAAACCGTCAAAGAAGTGCAAGAACGGTACACGGGATTTTAATGTCGCCATTTGAGCAATCGCCGCAAAGTCGCCCGCTTCTTGAACCGAGTTTGATGCAATCATAGCAAAACCGGTTTGACGGCATGCCATAACGTCAGAGTGATCGCCGAAAATGGACAATGCGTGATAAGCCAACGCACGTGCAGCAACATGCATAACAAACGGTGTTAATTCACCGGCGATTTTGTACATATTCGGGATCATCAACAACAAACCTTGCGATGCTGTATAGGTTGTTGTTAAAGAACCGGCTTGCAAAGAACCGTGAACAGCGCCGATAGCACCCGCTTCGGATTGCATTTCAACAACTGTCGGCAACTTGCCCCAAATGTTGCGGATACCCGCAGCCGACCAAGCGTCCGCCCATTCACCCATAGGTGACGACGGCGTAATCGGATAAATAATTGATACTTCATTCAGACGGTGGGCAACGGAAGCAGCGGCTTCGTTCCCGTCCATCATCTTCATCTTTTGAGCCATAATTTTTCCTTTCTTTCAAAAATAACTCATCAGCCCTGAAAAAAACAGGGCTGTTCCAACACATTCCGCAAAAGATAACTCAGAATATGATTTTATGGATATCGCTCTTATACAATATTCTTGGATTTTTGTCCAGTATATTTTTATATTTTTTTTATCCCCCCTGATCAAAAAGCTTGTTTTTTAAAAGCAAACACGATATCATTTTATGTAACCGGAGAAAAAATATGATTAAAAGCATCAAAAGTTATTTAAAGAAAAAGAAAAAAGAACGCTTTTTAAAACGAAACCATTTTGGCGCCTACTCTTATTGCGGCAGTCACGTTTCGATTTCGGATAAGCGCTCCTGTATCGGCAAGTTTTGCTCTTTGGGCAGCGACATCAAAATCGGGGTCACCCAACACCCGACAAATTGGTTGTCGACGCACATTTTCCAATATTTGGACTTTGAGCAAATCCCCTTTGACGCCGATCAACAAAAGCCCAAATGGGAATATTCAAAGCCCGTATCAATCGGCAACGATGTTTGGATCGGAACAAATGTAATCATTATGGACGGCGTTCACATTGCCGACGGAGCGATTATCGCAGCCGGCGCCGTTGTCACAAAGGATGTTCCGCCTTATGCAATCGTGGGAGGCGTGCCGGCAAAAATCATTAAATATCGATTTGACGAAAAAACAATCCGGCGCTTGCTTGCCGTCAAATGGTGGGATAAAGACATAAACTTTATTAAACGCTTGCCATTTAATGATATCAATAAGTGTTTGGATATTTTGGAAAAAGGATAACGGAAAGGCTCTTTTAAAAGAAGATCGGGCTGATCCGACTTGACTTTTGACATAAAATGTGATAGCATTCGATTTTCTTAAAACAAGAAAGGAGGCTTAAAAAAATGAAGCCTGAAATAAAAACGCCGCGCTTGGTTTTAAACGATATGAAAGGGCCAAAGGACTTATTGGACGTATTCAATATCGCTCAACGCATCAATGAAAAAGCCAAAACAACCGAAGGCTATTATCCTTACTATGCTTTCCAAGCCGACGACGAAAAAGAGTTAAGAGAAAAAATCATCGATTATGCTTTTAAGGTACGCACGGAAAACAAAGATCCGGATCCGGTCACCTATCGTTATGCTATTCGCTTGCCAAACAATCAGTTAATCGGATCGGTCGCGGCAGATATGAAACCCACCGTCCATAACGGCAAAACAACTTACGGCGATTTGGGATACTTTATCGATCCTCTGTACGGTTCAAAAGGCTATGCGCTGGAAGCCGTTGTTGCCGTTTTATTTTTATACTTTCAAAAATTCGAAAGAATGGACGTGACGGCTCACCCCGAAAACAAATATTCGACAAACTTAATTAACAAAATCGGCGGAAAGCCCGTCGGCTTTATCGAAAAATCGGATTATAAAAGCGAACCCAGAAAAGCTTTTGTTGTTGCTCGTGGCGATTTTGCCGGCAAAATGTTAAACATCAGCAATCAAAAATTATTGGAGCGCGCATAAAATGTTTGATGACAGCATCTTAAAAGAACCGGATCATATTTTCGACATTCAAAATCCGTTGGTCGAAATCAAAGAACAAGACGGATTTTTCTTTAATGAGAAGTTTACGCAAGAAAGGCGCATTCGCGCATACACTTATGATTTGCTGAAAAAAGCACAAAGCCGATTGCCGGACGGATATTATTTTATGATTTATGAAGCCCTGCGCCCCAAATCAAAGCAAATCGAGCTTTGGAACGGCGTTGTCGAGCGAATCAAAAAAGAAAATCCTTTGTTGGATCCGAACAGCGAAGAATTTATCGCCAAATGTGATGTTTATGCCGCAAACCCTTATCGTCAAGGCAGCGGACACCAATCCGGCGCGGCGGTTGACATCACTTTGTGCGACAAAGACGGCAAAGAATACGATATGGGATCTTTTGTGCGGGATTTTTCCGCTTGTGCCAGTTCGGAAAACACCGCATTATCAGAAGCGGCCCTTAAAAACCGTCACCTATTGGACAGCGTTTTGACATCAGTCGGTTTTGTCAATTATCCGCCCGAATGGTGGCATTATTCTTTCGGTGATCGGTTGTGGGCGCGCTTGACAAAAACAAACTTGGCGATTTTTGCCAGTATTGATTAGGAGATTTTAATATGTCTGTGAACTTGATTTTATTACTGATCATTTTGGTTGTTAATTTATTTTTGGTTTTGTTTGTTATATGTAAATTGTCAACAAACGATGAAACTTTTTCGGAAGATTTAGCTCGATTAGAACGCGGCCAAAAAGAAGATTCGGGACTGTTGCGCCAAGAATTAAACGCGTCTTTATTGGGCTTTAACGAAGCCATTCGCCGGTCGGTCGAAAGCCAATTAGACAAAGTCCGCTCGACGGTTGACGAAAAATTACAAACCACATTAGAAAATAAAATCAGCACCAGCTTTGCGCAAGTTTCCGAACGATTGGAAAAAGTCCACCAAGGTTTGGGGGAAATGCATAACTTGGTGATGGGCGTCGGCGACTTAAAGCGCGTGCTGACAAACGTAAAAACACGCGGAGTTTGGGGGGAAGTTCAATTGGGTGCTTTATTAGAGCAAATGCTCTCTCCCGATCAATACGTCAAAAATGCCAAAATCAAAGCCGGCACAACGGAAGTTGTCGAATATGCGGTTGTTTTACCGGACGGATTGATTCCGATTGATGCCAAGTTTCCCTATGAAGATTACGAAAGATTGATTTCGGCGTCGGAAAAAGGCGATGCCGCGGCCGTCGATCAAGCTGGTTCAGATTTGGAAAAACGCATTAAATTGGAAGCAAAACGCATTGCCGATCATTATATCGAAGTTCCCAAAACGACGGATTTTGCGATTATGTTTTTGCCAACCGAAGGTTTGTATGCCGAAGTAATGCGCCGTCCCGGGTTGGCTGCAAACGTCCAAAAAAACCACAAAATCACCATTACCGGCCCCAGCACTTTGGGCGCTTTTTTGACCAGCTTGCAAATGGGATTTCGAACATTGGCAATACAAAAAAGATCCGGCGAAGTTTGGCAGGCTTTGGGAGAGGCAAAAACCGAATTTACCAAGTATGCTGATTGGGTCGATAAAGTCAAAAAGAACATTGATGCAGCCGGCAAAGTATTGGACGAAGCCGGCACAAGGACTCGCGCTATCGAACGCAAATTGCGGGATGTTTCGGAAAACATATCCGTAGATGATGATGCAAAAGCCCAAATCGCCCACGCGCAATAATCTTTGATTTACAAGCACATATAAAAAACACATACAAAAATATTTTTATTCTCTTGACCTGGACGTGCTTTTGGTTTAGAAGAAAAAGAAAACCATTACAGGAGAATCGAAATGACTAAATATGTCTTTATTTTAGGTGGTGTTGTTTCCAGTTTAGGGAAAGGCATCGCCTCCGCAGCTATTGGTTCATTGTTGCAAGCGCGCGGCTATAAAGTCCGTATGCGCAAAATGGATCCGTATTTAAACATCGATCCCGGCACAATGAGCCCGTATCAACATGGCGAAGTTTTTGTCACCGATGACGGCGCGGAAACCGATTTGGACTTGGGACATTATGAACGTTTTGTCGGGATCTCTTGTCACAAAACGGACAGCATTTCGGGCGGCAAAATCTATGACACCGTATTGCGCAAAGAAAGACGCGGCGATTATTTGGGCGCAACCGTTCAAATGATTCCCCACGTCACAAATGAATTAAAAGCTTTTATGGACTCGGACATTACTGACGAAGACTTTGTTTTATACGAAGTCGGCGGCACGGTCGGTGATATCGAAGGCACTTTGTTTTTGGAAGCGGCGCGCCAATTTGCCAACGAAAAGGGACGGCAAAACGTTTGCTTTGTGTATTTGACGTTGCTCCCATTTATTGAAACCGCGGGCGAATTAAAGACAAAACCGACCCAACAAGCGGTTAAAAAATTATTGGAATCGGGTATTCAGGCGGACGTTTTACTTTGCCGCAGCAAAGTTGAAATCGGCGAAGATGAACGCCGTAAATTGGGTTTATTTTGCAATGTCAGCAAAGACGATGTCGTCGCGGCTTTGGACGTTAAAAACATATATGAAATTCCTTTGTCCTATCATGCACAAGGGCTGGATACGCAAGTTTTAAAACATTTTGGAATGTTGGAAACGGCTCCCGAACCGGATTTGACAAAATGGAAAGACATCATTCATACAATGGAAAACTTTGAACGCAAAGTAAAAATCGGCGTTGTCGGAAAATATTGCGGACTGCCGGATACATATAAGTCGTTAAAGGAAGCTTTGGTTCACGCAGGCATTGCCAACAAAACAAAAGTAGACATTGATTGGATTGAAAGCGAAAGCTTGGAAGATTTAGACGATGCAGCCTTTGCCGAAAAGCTAAACGGATTAGACGGGATTTTAGTCCCGGGTGGCTTTGGCGCCCGAGGAACAGAAGGAAAAATCCGCGCGATTCAATATGCGCGCGAGAAAAAAGTTCCTTTCTTTGGGATTTGTTTGGGTATGCAAATGGCCGTCGTGGAAGCATGTCGCCATCTGCTTGGCATCAAAGATGCAAACTCGACCGAATTTACAAAAGAATGCACGCCGATCATTACGCGTATGAAAGTATGGGAAAAAGACGGTGTAAAGTCTATTCGTCCGGACGACGGCGATATGGGCGGAACAATGCGCTTGGGGGCTTATCCTTGCATTATCCGCGCGGGCAGCTTGGCCAGTAAAATTTACGACGGCGCGGAAGTCATTCACGAACGTCATCGTCACCGTTACGAAATGGATATTTCGTGGGAGGATCAATTGGCTCAAAAAGGCGTTATCATATCCGGCAAATCACCGGACGGATTATTGCCTGAAATTATCGAAATTCCGGATCACCCGTTCTTTATTGCGGGACAATTCCACCCTGAATTCAAAAGCAAACCTTTTGCTGCACAACCGATTTTCAGGGCCTTTATCGAAGCCGCTTTAAAACAAAATCAACTGCTTTAAATAAACTTTGATAAAATAAAAACAAGAAAGAAAAAGCCGACATTCAAACGCCGGCTTTTTTCTTTGCAAAACTTTTTCTAATTCAAAGGAAAGTGAGAAATGATAAATTGATACAGGCCGTCTTTGAATGTTAAATCTTTCGGCAGCGTTGGAAATACCGTCGTTTTTTCCGTTTCAAAATTGTCAAAGCCCGTAACATAATGATCAACATTGGCCGATGTAATCAACGTTGTATGACCGGAAGGCAAAATATAATAACCGTAATACGTTAAATCTTTCAGTTCAGCTTGAACTTCCTCTTTGGTTTCACGAACCGCAGTTTGTTGCCAACTTTCGCCATCTTCAACGTGACCGCCCGGAAATTCCCAACCTTTGCGCTTTTTGTTAAAGGATAATACCCAACCGCCTTTTTGCAGGTCCTTTAATAATATTAAAACAGAATGATAAAACTTTGGAAAGCTGCCGGTTTGATACAGCTCTATTTCATTTAAAATATATTTATTCATTGGCTCCTCCTGACAAAAGCTTTTAACATACCTAAATACATGTGTCAAGCAAAAATTGAAATTTTTTGTAATTTTCGCGCGTCTGTACAAAATGGACCGGTATAAAAGCGGGTAAAAAAAAATTAAACAGATAAAAAACAAAAAAGTACTTGATTAAAATAAAGTTTTGGTGTATAAGTAAAGCTCTATTCGAATCAAACGGGCTTTTGGTATGCCTGCCGATTCGCTGGTTTAACTTTATTTTAAAGGATAAAAAATGCCAAAATTAAAAACAAAATCTGCCGTTAAAAAGCGTTTTACGCTGACTGCAACCGGCAAAATCAAAAGAACAACGGCTTTCAAACGCCATTGCCTTGCATGTAAAACAACAAAGATGAAAAGACAAGCCAGAGGCGGTCGTATCTTGGATACAACCAACTTCAAAACTGTCGAACGTTTTATGAATGGATAGGAGATAAAAAATGGCTCGTGTAAAAAGAGGCGTTGTTGCTCACGCAAAACATAAAAAAATCTTGGATATGGCAAAAGGCTATCGCGGCCGTAATTCCAAAGTTTTCACTATTGCAAAAGAAAAAGTTGAAAAAGGTTTACAATACGCTTATCGCGATCGTAAAGCAAAAAAACGGACTTTCCGTTCTTTGTGGATTGCGCGTATTAACGCCGGCGTTCGTGCCGAAGGTTTGACATACTCCCGATTTATGAACGGGCTGAGTCAGGCCAACATCAATCTGGACCGTAAAGTCTTGGCTGATATCGCATTGAACGATACTGCTGCTTTTGCCGGATTGATTGAAAAAGCCAAAGCGGCTTTGAAATAATTCCGAAAAAAAGGAAAAAATCTGATAAAAGGTCGCTTGCAAAAAGCGGCCTTTTCGTTTATGATAAGCCATCGGATTTAAAATTAAGGATAAATGAAGATGATTGACATACAAGAACTTGCAAAAAAAATAACTGCTTCCTTGAATAAAGCGACAACGCTTCAAGACTTGGAAGACGCGCGCATTTTTTGGTTAGGCAAAAAGGGTTTGTTGACGGACTTGATGAAAGGGCTCGGTCAAATGGATCCCGAAGAACGTAAAACCGTCGGTGCCAGATTAAATACTTTAAAAGAGCAATTGGCAACCGGTATTGCGGACAAAAAAGCCGAATTGGAAAAAGCCGAATTAGATAAACGTTTGGCCACGGAAACCGTTGACGTATCGTTGCCGTGCCGACCGGAAAACATCGGACGCATTCACCCTATATCCCAAGTAATGGAAGAAATGTTGACGATTTTTGCTCAAATGGGCTTTGAATTGGCCGAAGGACCGGATATCGAAGATGATTGGCATAACTTTGAAGCGTTAAACACGCCGGCCAACCACCCTGCTCGTCAAATGCAAGCGACTTTCTTTATTGACGGCGTCAATGACGGCATCGTTCGCACACAAACATCAGGCGTTCAAATCCGCGTTATGGAAAACAAAAAGCCGCCTATTCGCATTGTTGCGCCGGGGCGCGTTTATCGTCGTGACTATGATATGACACACACACCGATGTTCCACCAAATCGAAGGTTTGGTTATCGACAAATCGACCAATATGGGCCATTTAAAGGGCTGTTTATTGGATTTTATGAAAAAGTTTTTTGAAACGGACGACGTTGCGTTGCGTTTCCGGCCGTCATTTTTCCCGTTCACAGAACCGTCCGCCGAATGCGATGTCGGTTGTTCGCGTAAAAACGGCGAATTCAAAATTGCTTCCGGTGAAGATTGGTTGGAATTATTAGGCTGCGGTATGGTTCACCCGAATGTATTAAAAAATTGCGGGCTTGACCCCGATGAATATCAAGGCTTTGCTTTTGGTTGCGGTATTGACCGTTTTGCGATGTTAAAGTATGGCATTCCTGATTTACGCAGCTTTTTTGAAGCGGATATGCGTTGGATGAAACACTATGGTTTCTTACCTTTGGACATCCCAACAGTAACAAGCGGTTTAAGTTTCAATGCGGGAGTAAAAAAATGAAATTCAGTTTATCTTGGTTAAAGGATTATTTAGATACAAATGCGTCGGTTGATGAAATTTCGGCGACGCTGACAAAAATCGGTTTGGAAGTGGAAGAAGTCATCGACAGTGCGTCGGCTTTGCAAGGCTTTATTGTTGCCGACATTAAGTCGGTAGAAAAACACCCCGATTCCGATCATTTAAATATTTTGTCCGTGTGGACGGGAAAAGAGTCGTTGCAAATTGTTTGCGGCGCTCCGAATGTGCGCGTCGGTATGAAAAGCGTATTAGCGCCGATCGGTACGTTAATTCCGAAGTTCAACGAACGTATTGAAAAAGGCAAAATCCGCGGAGTTGAAAGCTTTGGTATGATGTGTGCGGAAGACGAACTTTTGATCGGATCCGATCACACAGGCATTATTGATTTAAAAGGTGATGCACCTGCCGGAACACCGTTTGTCGATGTCTTAAAACCGGACGTCATTTTTGACGTTAACGTCACACCGAACCGCGGCGATTGCTTTGGTGTCAACGGCATTGCGCGGGACTTGGCTGCTGCCGGATTAGGTACTTTAAAAAAGACTGATGCAGCTCCTGTTGCCGGTTCTTTCAAAAGCCCAATCACGGTTGAAACACAGACACCGGATTGTCCGTTGTTTACAATCCGCTATATCAAAGGCGTAAAAAACGGTCAAAGTCCGGATTGGTTAAAAAGAAAATTAACGGCAGCCGGATTGCGTCCGATTTCCGCTTTGGTTGATATTACAAACTATTTCAACATTGGCGAAGATCACCCGCTGCACGTCTTTGATGCCGACAAATTAACCGGAAACTTAACTGTTCGCACTGCAAAAACCGGCGAAACATTGGACGCTTTGGACGAAAAAGTTTATACGTTGGACGATACGATGGTCGTTGTTGCCGATGAAAAAGGCCCTCAATCAATCGCGGGGGTTATGGGCGGAACGCCGACGGGTTGCGACGAAAACACGGTTAATGTTGTTTTGGAAGCGGCTTATTTCAATCCGATGTCGATTGCGACAACGGCGCGCAAATTAAACGCTGAATCCGATTCAAAAGCACGTTTCGAACGCGGTGTCGATATTGCGTCGACCATTCAAGCCAACCATAACGCAACGCAAATGGTGTTGGATTTATGTGGCGGCGAAGCGTCCGAAATCGTTGTTGCCGGACAAGTGCCGACAAACACGCGTACGATTGATTTTGACTTCGGGCGTGTTGAAAAATTGACCGGAATGCAAATCCCGCATGAAAAAATGGTTCAAATCTTACAGACTTTGGGCTTTAAAGTTGAAGGAACAAAAATCACCGTTCCGTCATGGCGTATGAACGATGTTTCACTGCCTGCCGACTTGGTGGAAGAAATCGCCCGTATTTACGGATACGAAAACTTGCCGACTTTGTCAATGAAGGCGCAAGAGCCGATTACGGGGATTTTGTTGCCTCATCAAAAACGGGAAACCGCTCTTCGCAGAGCATTGGCAAATGCCGGTTTATGCCAAGCAATTACTTGGTCATTTATGGATAGTCGTTTGGCAAAATTCTTTGGTTCAAAAGGGATTAAAATCACCAATCCGATTGCATCTGATTTGGACGAAATGCGCCCAAGCTTGGTGCCGAACTTATTAACGGCCATCTCCAAAAATGCTGCCCGCGCGATGCCGGATTGTCAGATTTTTGAAGTCGGTCCCGAATTTTTCGGTACAAAACCGTTTGAACAAAAAATGGTTGCTTGCGCAGTGCGCAGCGGAAAAACAGGCCCCAGACATTGGGCTGAACAACCGCGCACGGTTGACGTATTCGATGCAAAGCAAGATGCTTTAACGGCATTGGCTGCGGTTGATGCGCCGATCCAAAGTTTGCAAGTATTCCGCAATGCACCAAGTTACTACCACCCCGGCAGAAGTGGTGCTTTGTGTTTGGGCAAAACCGTTTTGGCTTACTTTGGTGAAATCCACCCAAGCATTTTAAAAACCTTTGGAATTAAAGAAAATGTTGTTGCTTGCGAAGTATATTTGGACAACTTGCCGGCCGTCAAAAACAAAGCCAAAAACAAAGCGTTACATGTATCGTCTTTGATGCCATTATCGCGCGACTTTGCGTTTGTGATGGACAAGGATACGGACGCGGCCAAATTATTGAACGCAATCAAAGGCGTTGATAAAGAATTAATTTCGGACGTTCGCTTGTTCGATGTTTACGAAGGTGATAAATGCCCGACAGGCAAAAAATCCGTTGCATTGGAAGTCATTATTCAACCGAAAGAAAAGACTTTAACGGACGATGAAATCGACTCTTTATCTCGTCGCATTGTTGGTATAGCCACCAAAACGGCCGGTGCCGAGTTGCGCAGTTAAAGCCGACCATCAATAAAAGAAAAGCCCTTTTGCTTTATGCAAGAGGGCTTTTTTATATCCACAGTTAACTAACTTTAACGACCGCGCGGATTTTTGTGTGCAGGAGGCGTTTTATAGCGACGTGTCGTATTTGTCCAATCCAAATCAATACTTGCGCCGGTAATTTGAAGTGTCGAACCCAACACAGTCCCCAATTCTCGTTGTACTGTTGCCCATTCTGCAGCAGAACAGTTAGCCAATTCTTTGGCCGCTTTATTGATCCGCACAGTGTATTCTTTATGCAATGCGTCCAATTGTTTTTGCGATTCTTTTGCCCACAAAGAGTCGGTCTTTGCTGTTGTCGTACGGATCGCTTCGGCCAACATTAAAATCGAATCTCTGGAATACTTGCCGTTTTCATCGCGCATCGCATTCATCGGCCGTTGGAATTCCTTCACCAACTTCGGATCTAACTTGCCGGCCTCTGCCCAACACGTTTGAAAGCGACGGAATGCAGCTTTGGCTTTAAAATTTTTGCCGTCCAACTTTGCATCAACGCATTCATTATAATATTCGGCAGATTGCAACAACCAAGCCGTTGCTTGACCACTGCGCCCCAACAAAGCAGACAATGTCGCATATTGCTTTTGTTGTTCCGGTGTCAAAGTTGCTTCGGCTTTTTTATAAGCCAAAAAATCTTCCACATATCCGGTAAAAGCACGCGGATCACCGTTGCGCGCCGCCGAACCGACTTGCGCTTCGAAAGCTGTATCAATCGCTTTTGCGCGTAAATTATATTGTTCGACTTCGGCATTCAAACGGCTTTGAACATCTGCGCGACGGAAGAAACTGGCCGTGATTTTGCTCAACGCACCGACCCCGTTTAAACCACCATTGATGATTGCCAAAATATCCCAAGTTTGACGCGTGCGCTTTTCTCTGTGGCGCCAATCGCCGGCTTCTGCCGTCATCGGAGCCATTGCCGTTAAAGCAACAACCGCTGCGCCGGTAAGCGACATTATTTTGCGTGTCAAAGCCCCGCCGGTTGCACAGCGCAAAGTTCCTTTTTTCACAAAAGCATCAAACTTCGGCGTGTCCGTTTTTTGTATTTCAGCCTTTTTGTTTTTATCTTCGACCATTTCAAGAGCTCCTTTTCTTCAACTTTATTTTAACGACCTTGTCCGGCTTTGATTGCTTTTTGCTGGGCCGCCGCTTTTGCTTGTTCTGCTTGGATCATCGCATTAAAATCTTTGATGGCTTTTTCGGCCAACTTCGGATCTTTTGCAAATTGATCGGCCGCCTGAATAAAGCGATCGCGATAAGCATCAATGTCTAACGTTTCTGCGCGAGAACCGGTTTTTGCAAACTCCGCCCAAATGGCACGCGTTTGTCCGGCAACGACGACTTGCATAACGGGAGCAGCGTTACCGATTTTTTGGCCTAATTGATCCATTTCGACTTGCAACGAACGCAAAGTCGGATCTTTCGGATTGGCCATATAGGCAGCAAAGAAACGATCCATTCTATCCAACATTTCCACACTGGCATCAACCGCTTTTTGGTAATTTTTCGGCAAACCTTGATATGTTTTTTCCGTCGAAGCTTCTCCGCCGTTCGATGCCTCTTTCAAATGAGATTTCAAACGATTGAATCGCTTTTCTTGCAACACGAGTTGCGCCTGCGGAGAACCGCTTTGTTCATAACTGCTGACCAACATTTTTGAAACTTGCTTAAAGTTAAAGTTAGCATTTGGATTCTTTTTGCCTTGTTCAACCAAGTACGGCCCGACTTCGTTGTTGGTTGCTTTCCAAGCATATTCGTCCAATTCACGAATGCCGTCTTTTATGCGACGCATTTCCATTTTTGCATCATATTCGGCGTCGATATCTTGGCTGGCACGCGCTTTAACAACTTGTTGATAAGCTTGCAAATACTCGATACCCATTCTCAACGCTTCTTTTGTATCCGCCGGATAATTAGCAATCGCTTTTTCAAAGGACGATTGCCACGTTTCAGGAACGGCTTTTTGTTCAGCAACCGGCTCAGCCTGCTTTGCGGCAACGGGTTGTTCTGCCTGTTCGACCTTTACGGACGTTGCTTCAACAGCTTTTGTTGCTTCTTTTGGCGCCGTTTTGGCTTGGACATCTTTTTTATTTTCCACAGCCTTGGCTAAACTGGCTTTTGTTGCCGTTTGAGTAATCTTTGTTTTATCGCCGGCCTTTTCGCCACCAAAAAAAGTATTATCCGCCCATTTGGCAGCACCGAAAAACGCAGCGCCCACAGCCAAAGTTGTCGCCAAACCCAAGCCCCATTTTTGACCGCGTGTCATCTTAATGCGGTTTTCCATTTTTTCGATTGCTTGATCCAAATTGATTTGCTCGATACCCATATCAAAATAGTCTTGATAGTCGCTCATCTTTTTATCGTGCATATTTTTACGGATTTTCTTTTGTTCCTCATCGGTTAAAGTTTCTCCGTTACGCAAACGACGATCGATTTCGTTGTTGCTGGCCCAATTGGCTTCGCTTTCCATACGTTTAGTAATGTGTTCGCATTTTTGCTTTGCAAACTTTACTTTATCGTCGGCGGCAATTTCAGCCGCGGTTGTCGCTCCGTTTTGTTTAGCTTCACGAACAGCCGCCAAATATGCCAAGTCCGCATTAAAGCGATCACGGAAATTGACGTTTGACCGACGCAAACGCGCCATATCTTCTTCATTTTTTTCTTTTTGTTTTTCATAAGTAGCGATCGCTTCACGCGCTTTTGCTTTTGACATAGCGCGGACTTCTTGATCTGTTGGCACTTGAAAAATCGCATTGTTATTAACTGTTTGTTGTGTGTTTTGCGTATTTGCCATTTTTGTCTCCTAAAAAAATTATCTGCCGGCCGACTTTGCCTTGTTAATGCGCGCTTTGGCTGCTTGATCTTTGGAATAAGCGTTTAAAATATTATTGCCGACCTCTTCCATATTGATTTCATAGCGCCCTCCTGCTCGTTCTTGTTTAGCCGCCAATTTATTGTTTTCATTTTTAACGATTCGGTAAATTTTAGGATTACTTTTTTTCAATTTAGCAAGCACATCTTTTCTTTTCTGCGCAAAAAATTTCAACCCTCTTTGATCGCCTTTACTATGTGCAATATAACATTCACGAGCATAAGAAATGGATGTCATCGCCTCTTCCAAAGCCGCTGCATCTTTTTCATCAAAGCCTTTTGTTTTTGCTTTAAAACCGGCGCGCCAGCTTTCCGTACCTGCCAAAGCAGCCGCTTTTGTCGGCGATTCGGTCGAAATTTGCGGCACTTTTATTGTTGTTTTAGGCGCTTGATGACGCGGCGCTTCATAAGTTTTGTTGGTTGCGCAAGACTTTAAACTGTTAAAGCATACCAAAGTACCAAGAATTCCCCCCGCCAACAAAGCCCAATAAGTGGCTTTGCTCTTTTTCTTGGGTTTCGGCTTTACATTTTTCTGATCGTCCTGTTCCCCATAAACCAATTTATTTTTACGGTCTTTTAATTGTTCGTCGGTAATGCCACCACGGGCAGCAATTTCTACCCATTTTTTCAATTCAGCCATCTTATCGGCATCTTTATCGACTTTTTCTTTCAAACAATCTTGCTTGACTTTTTCAAACTCCAAATCGGACAGAACGCCCTTTTTGTGCAAATCTTCCGCTTCAATAAACTTTTCAGCCGCATTTTTTGGTTGTGCCATTTTTATCTCCTTTTTTGTCCAATATTTTGTTCTATAATTTAGTATAGCAAACTCAAATCGTTTTGTCAAACATTTTTACGCCATTTTATAAAAAAATAGAGCCGAACTTTGAATAAGAACGGCTCTGTCTTTGAACACATCAAGCGGCTTTAAATATCCAAATTGACCACATTTAAAGCATTTTGTTGAATGAAGTCACGACGCGGTTCGACAACGTCACCCATCAATGTTGCAAAAGCTTCTTCGGCATCGTCTTGACGCGTGATTTTAACTTGCAACAAATGGCGGCTGTTCGGATCCAAAGTCGTTTCCCACAACTGTTCCGGATTCATTTCGCCCAACCCTTTGTATCGGTTAATAGCAATGCCTTTTTTACCGATCTTATAAATCGTGTCAATCAAGGCAATCGGCCCTTGAACTTTAACTTCACCATCTTTGTTGCGCAAAACGGCCGGACGAGCAAACTCCTTCAAAGCATCGCGCATTTCGTCCAACATACGCGCTTCACCGCAACCGCACAAAGCCGCGTCCACCGTAAACGTTTCCGTCACACCGCGCAACGTGCGTTTAAAAACAAAAGCACCGTCGTTTAATTCAACTTGCCAACCGCGCTCATATTCCGGTTCGATCGAATCCAAACGAGCCGCAAAATCCGGCGACAGAATCGCTCCTTCGTGGAATAAGCCGGCAATTGCCATTTGCTCCAACAGACGGGACGGAACGTGCTTTGCCATATTGCTGATCAATTGACGCACAACACGCGCTTGTTCGGCCTTCGCGATTAAGTCAGCACCGGCGATTTGTTGCCCGTCGCCCATAACCAAAACGGCGTCCGTCGTGCCGACGTTAATCAAGTATTCTTCCATTTCCTTATCGTCTTTTAAATAGATTTCGGAATTGCCCCGCTTTGCACGATACAAAGGCGGTTGTGCAATATAAATATATCCGCGCTCGATCAATTCCGGCATTTGACGGAAGAAGAATGTCAATAACAATGTCCGAATATGCGCACCGTCAACATCAGCATCGGTCATAATAATGATTTTGTGATAACGACATTTATCCGCGTTAAAATCGTCGCGTCCGATACCCGTTCCGAACGCCGTCACCATAGTTCCGACTTCGGCCGACGACAACATTCTGTCAAAACGCGCACGCTCAACATTTAAAATCTTACCGCGCAAAGGCAAAATCGCTTGGGTGGTTCGGTTACGGCCTTGCTTTGCCGACCCACCGGCAGAGTCCCCCTCAACAATAAAGATTTCGGATTCGGCCGGATCTTTGCTTTGGCAATCGGCCAATTTACCCGGCAAGGATGCCATATCCAAAGCCCCTTTTCGACGCGTCAACTCACGCGCTTTACGCGCCGC
Source organism: uncultured Alphaproteobacteria bacterium (assembly GCA_934203105.1). GTDB lineage: Bacteria > Pseudomonadota > Alphaproteobacteria > CAAHEQ01 > UBA3637 > CAAHEQ01. The sequence continues at coordinate 38,625 of CAKPYQ010000005.1, read as the reverse complement.
CTCACGCGCGGCAGCAGCTTCCACCACCTTGCCGATAATTTGCTTTGCGTCAGCGGGATGTTCTTCCAACCATTGAGCCAATTTATCCGAAACGACTTGTTCAACAACAGGTCTGACTTCCGATGAAACCAACTTGTCTTTTGTTTGTGATGAAAATTTCGGATCAGGCACTTTCACGGACAAAACGCAAGTCAAACCTTCGCGCATATCTTCACCGTTTAATTCGACTTTTTCTTTTTTCGTCAAGCCCGATTCGGCCGCATAGTTATTGATTGTTCGTGTCAACGCCGCACGCAAACCGGCCAAGTGTGTCCCGCCGTCGCGTTGCGGAATGTTGTTCGTAAAGCATAAACAATTTTCGTGATAGCTGTCTGTCCATTCCATCGCGATATCAACGGTCATACCGTCTTTTTCACCCGTACCGTAAAAAATGTCCGTTTGTAAAGAATTTTTGGACGTATCCAAATACTTAACAAATTCACGAATACCGCCTTCATAACACAAATCAACTTCTTTTGTTTCGGCACCGCGATTGTCTTTTAACACCAAACGAACACCGGAGTTTAAGAACGCCAATTCACGCATACGGTGTTCCAAAGTCGAAAAATCGTAAACGACATTCTTAAAAGTTTCTTTTGAAGCCAAAAATGTCACGGATGTACCGCGCTTGCCATTTGCATCGCCGACAACTTTTAACGGTTCAACCGGAACGCCGTTTCTAAATTGCATATAATGCTCTTTGCCGTCGCGCCAAATGCGCAAATCCAAAACATCAGACAAAGCATTTACAACCGAAACACCAACCCCGTGCAAACCGCCCGAAACTTTATAACTGTTTTGGTCAAACTTACCGCCGGCATGCAATTCGGTCATAATCACTTCGGCCGCCGAAACGCCTTCCGTTTTATGAATATCCGTCGGAATGCCGCGCCCGTTATCAATCACTGTCACGGAATTATCCGGATTTAAGATAACTTCTGTTTTATCGCAGTAACCGGCCAAAGCTTCATCAATCGCGTTGTCCAAAACTTCGTAAACCATATGGTGCAAACCGGTACCATCATCGGTGTCCCCGATGTACATACCCGGCCGTTTACGCACAGCGTCCAAGCCCTTTAACACCTTAATTGACTCGGCGTCATAAGCTTGATCAGCGCTGTTTCCTTGTTTTCCGCTCCCCAAGTTTTCGTTCAAGTTATCTTCCATTTTACTTTCCTTTCATTTTATGCCACATTCGCCAAGCAAACAGAGGCATTTTCCACAGTTAAAAACTCTGCTCTTCCTGCCAACGCACCAAACGGAGCTGCGTCCGTTCCGCTCATCCATACTTGCGATGGCAACTGATACAATCTTTCCAACAACGCGTCACGGCGTTTAGCATCAAAATGCGCTGCCAATTCGTCCAATAATAAAATCGGACATTGCCCTTTTTCTTGCGTTGCCGCTTTTGTTTGAGCCAATACAATAGAATATAATAAAGCTTTTTGTTCCCCCGTAGAACACAACGCAGCGTCCATTCCTCTTTGAGCATGCAGCACGGAAAAATCAGACGTATGAACGCCGCCGACCGTACCGCCGTCCGCAACCAAATGCCGCGAAGCTTTTAATTTTTCTTTATACTTATCTTCCACGTCAATAGCGGCCAAACCGTCCAACCACTCTTCGACCACGCCGGACAAATGAATTTCTGCCGTCGGGAAACCGTCCACATCAACCACGCTTAAAAACTGTCCCAAGCGGGATACGATATCACGACGCGCCGCCGCGATAGCCACAGCGCCGGCTGCAATTTGCTCTTCCAAAGCCGACAGCCAAGCCGTATCATGCCGTCCTTCGTGCAATAAGTTATTCCATTGTTTCAAAGCATAAGCGTAATCCGAACAAACCATTGCATGTCCGGCATCAAAAGCCTGCACTAAACGATCCAAAAAACGACGACGCGCCGCCGGATCCCCACAAAATAAACGGTCCTGCGCCGGTGTTACCCAAATCGCGCTTAAAACATTGCCTAATTCGGCCTGCGTTTTGGCGTTTTCACCGTCAATGCGAATTTGACGACGCTCGACACCATCTGTGCGCCCTGTCCCGACCGAAACCAATCCGCTGGGGGTTTGCACTTTGGCATTCACCGCCCAAGAAATATCGGCTTTATCGTCCGTCAAATCGGAAAAAGAACGCATTTGAACGGGCGTTTTTGTCGCAATATCGGACAAACGCGCCTGACGCAAACCACGACCGGGAACCAAGAACGAAATCGCCTCTAATATATTTGTCTTACCGGCGCCGTTTGCCCCCGTCAATACAACAGGCGGCAAGCCCGTCTTCATTTTCAAAGACAGGCTTTCATAACACCGAAAGTGATTTAAGCGAAGCTCTTGAATTCCTAAACGCATTCAGCACCTTTTGATTATACGCGCATCGGCATCAATACATACAAAGCCGTCGTATCGTTCGCGTCTTGCAAAATCACCGGAGCCATTGCATCACGGAAAGAAAAACGAACCGTACCGCCTTTGATTTGCGCCAAAATATCCAATAAATAGCGATAGTTAAAGCCGACTTCCAACGGCTCACCGTCATATCCGGCTTCCATTTCATCTTGCGCCGAACCTTCTTCCGTATTCGATGCCGTTACCGTCAAAGAGCCTTTCTTTAATTGCAACTTAATGCCGCGCGATTTTTCAAAAATAACCGCCACACGATCAACGACCGTAATCAAAGCGGCACTGTCAACTTCCAAAAACTTATCATTGCCTTCCGGAATAACGCGTTCATAAACCGGATAACTGCCGTCAATCAAACGGGACGCCAAAATCACATCACCCAACGAAAAACGAATTTGATTTTGGGATACGGAAACTTGAACATCGCCGTCATGCTCCGCCAACAGTTTTGTCAATTCCCCGATTGTTTTGCGCGGGATAATCACGGCAGGCATATCTTTTAAGCCTTCCGGCGCTTCCACTTCGGCCGTCGCCAAACGATGACCGTCGGTTGCAGCCACTTTCAACAAATGCTTATCGCCTTGTTTTTCGTGCATATAAAGCCCGTTTAAGTTATAGTGCGTTTCTTCTGTCGAGGCCGCAAATTGTGTGCGTTCGATCAAGTTTGCAAGCACCGATGAAGGCAGCGCAAATGTTGAAGCCGCTTGTTCCACCTGCATTGTCGGAAAACCTTCCGCCGCAATTGTAGACAAAGCAAAACGAGAACGACCGGAAGTCACTTGTAATTGAGCGCCTTCCTCTGGGCATTCCAAGCGAACCTCTGCGCCGTCCGGCAATTTTTTAACGATGTCATATAACTTATGAGCCGAAACCGTCAAAATACCGGCTTGTTCAACTTTGGCCGGAATCTTATCTGAAATTTCGATTTCATTGTCCGTTGCACGCAACAACAAAGTCCCCCCGTTTTCAACGGTTGCTTCCAACAACACATTCGAAAGGATAGGAATTGTTTGCCGACGTTCAACCACGCTTTGGACGTGGGACAAAGATTTCAGCAACGAGGCGCGCTCAATAGTCATTTTCATCATTTTCATTTTCCCTTTTTTGTTAAAAAAACCATAGAAAAGACATTTATTTTTCTACTTCTGACCACAGTATAGCAAATTTTATAAAAAAAGGTAGTAAAAAAATGCAAAAACAAGAAAAAAAGTTCAAAATTTTTGCTTGACTTTTTCCGCATTTTTATCAAGCAAAAATCCCCCTTTATTTTCAAGCGGTTAAAAAGAGCCTTAAAAAAAAGCTTACCTGATTTTTTCTTCTTGGGCAATCGAACGAATGCGCGCCATTTTCAATGCTTCGCGTACTTTCAAGCGTTCCACTTGAACAGCCTCGTTAAAGCGTTCTTTTTCGTCTTGGAATCGCGAACGCACCTCATCAAGTCGCATACGCACTTCAGTTCTGCGAATCATCTCGACCGCGTAATTAAGCATATAATTTTGAAGCGTCTTATCAACGCTTTTTGCCAAGTTCGAAAAGACCTTTCCCATTACTTTATCATTTGAGCCAAACATTCGTTGCCTGAAACGACCATACAAGATGCCGTTTTTGGCGCTTTTAGGGTTCAATTCCATAGCGCGCTGGTACGCTTTATCCGCCAAGCGCGTATCGTAAACACCCAAAATCAAAGCCAATTCCAAAGAAAGTTTAGACGCTTCCTTTTTGGCATATTGCTGCAACAGCGGGTCTTTCAGTGCGAATAAAACTTTTTGTTGCGCCATCAATTCGCGTTTCATCAACTGCGCCGCTCGATGAGGTCTGCCCTCGCCAAGCTCTTTTAGTGCCCGTGCAAAATCACGTTTTTCTCGCGATTTCGGCTCCAAAATCTTACGCGCCGCCAAATCACGGAATGAACGAATTGCCTCGATCAAAGGAGCCGCGTCCATCAGCGAATATTTTGGCGGCAAAATCTTTAAAATTTCGTTATCCGACAAACCTTGTCCCAAAGCGATCATCACTTGATGAAACAAATCAAAGCCGATCGGTTGAAACGCATTTTTATTGATTCGATTCGGTTGTTTTTTGGCCTCGTTAAAAACCTCCAAAGCGTCCGACAAAGCGGCTTTTTCATCGACCTGTGCATACCGTTCCCAAAAACGCATACGAATCGAACCGGAAATATCGGAAAAAGAAACCCTTTGCCAGTTAATAAAGTGCCGATACAGAATGCGAAGCAAAATAAACAGCAAAGTTAAAATAAATAAAATGACAATATAGCGAACGTAAACACCATACTCGGAAAACAAAGCTTTTGTTTTATCAATCACATCGTCCACCCACGCAAGCGGCTTTGCCATAAACGAAAAATCACTCAGCCAAATGCGAATCTTTTGGTACGTTGTTAAGTTTTCTATCATTCGCCTTCCCCCGTCAAAACAGATCTATTATAATGCAAAAAAAAGCATTTTACCAGTGAAAAATAAAATTTCTTAAATATTTATTAACAAAAACGCGGGAAAATAAGGCATTCATTGAATATTTCAACAGGGGCGAATTATGCAAAAAAACGAATTATCTTTTAAAGATCTGTACACACCGTGTTCATTAAAATCTTTGGCGTTCAAGACAACCAAAGAAGTCGAAAACAATTCCGAAGTAATCGGACAAGAAAAAGCCATTGATGCGATTTTATTTGCGATGAATATGCCCGACGACGGATACAATGTTTTTTGCTTGGGTGCAGAGGGGAATGGTAAAAAAAGTTTGGCTTTGCAATTGTTAAAAAAAGAAGCCCTTAATCGCAAAGCGCCGGACGATTGGTGCTATGTCAACAACTTTGATTTTTCGCACAAGCCGACGGCCATTCGTCTGCCGGCCGGCAAAGGCAAAACTTTTGCCAAAGATATTGAAACATTTGTTTATGAAGCGTTGAATATTTTGCCCGGCATTTTTGAAGACAATAATTACAACAAGCAAGTCCACATGATCCAAGAACGTTTTAAAAACCAACGTGAAGAATATTTTGCCTCCTTGCAGGAATTGGCCAAAGGCAAAAAGAACGTCGCGATTTTGCGTATGCCGACGGGATTGGTCGTAGCTCCCACCAAAGACGGCGAAGTTTTAACGCCCGAAACATTTGACAAGTTACCCAAAGCCACCCGCAAACGCGTTTTAGAGCAAATGAGCGAAACCCAAGAAAAGCTGCAAGAGGCTGTCAAGGAAGTTCCCAAATGGGAAAAAGAAGAAAAAGAACAAATCAATTTATTAAACGAACAAATGACGCGAGATGCTGTCAGAGGGCTTATTCAGGATTTATCCAAAAAATATGCGGATATCGCGGGCGCAAAAGATTATATCGAACGCATGGATAAAGACATCATCGAAAATGTGACTTTATTTTTGGACGAGCAAACCGAAGAAGAAGATGCTTTATCGACCTTCATCAAAAAATCAAAGAAAAATTCGCTGATAATGGATCGTTATAAGGTCAATTTATTCGTGCATCACAGCCCGCGCCAAAACGCGCCCGTTATTTATTTGGAACACCCGACGTTGCCGAACTTGGTCGGACGTATGGAGCGTATGCAACATTTCGGCACTTTAACGACAGATTTCAGCTTGATCAAACCGGGGGCTTTGCATTTGGCCAACGGCGGATTTTTAATCATCGAAGCCAAAGATATTTGCGCTCATCCGGCCGCTTGGGAAAGCTTAAAACGTGCGTTAAAGGCCAAAAAAATCCACATCGAATCGGCCGATGAAGAAGCCGGCGTTATCAGCACGACAACATTAGAGCCGGAACCTATTCCATTAGATATCAAAATCATTTTGATTGGCGAGCCGGAACTGTATTATGCGTTATCGGAAGGCGATCCGGACTTTTTAAAACTATTCAAAGTCGAAGCAAACTTTTACCCCAAAATCGACCGCAACGATGAAAATACGGAAAAGTATGTTGCTTTGATGGCGATGTTGGTGCAAAAATATAAATTAAAGGCTTTTTCCAAAAATGCTTTGGAACGGTTGATTGAATATTCGTCCAGAAAAAGCGATGATGCGACCAAGTTGACGACTCGTTTATCTTTCGTTTCCGATTTGATGAAAGAGGCAGATTACTTTGCGCGATTAGATAAAAGTCCTTTGACGGAACGACGCCATGTAGAAGACGCTATCCGTGCTAAAATAGAGCGATCCAACAATATGCATAAACAAAGTTTGGAATACATCAAAAACGGAACGATCATCATCAAAACCGCCGGCATGGAAGTCGGGCAAATCAACATCTTGGCCGTGCAAGAATTCGGACACATTCGCTTTGGTCGGCCAAGCCGTTTGACTTGCCAAGTTTATTTGGGCGACGGGTCGATTATCGACATTGAACGTGAAGTCGAATTGGGCGGCCCCATTCACACCAAAGGTGTTTTGATTTTATCTTCGTTCTTATCCGCTACGTTCGGCCAAGATGAACCGCTGTCGTTTAATGCCAGTTTAGCCATCGAACAATCCTATGGTCCGATTGACGGTGATTCGGCGTCCAGCGCTGAATTATATGCTCTGCTGTCGGCATTGTCCAAGCAACCAATCAAACAAGGCATTGCGGTCACCGGATCTGTTAACCAATTAGGGCAGGTCCAAGCAATCGGCGCCGTTAATGAAAAAATCGAAGGATTTTTTGATGTCTGTAAAATAAACGGCTTAACCGGCGAACAAGGCGTCATCATTCCCAAAACCAATGTCAGAAATTTAATGTTACGCGAAGACGTTGTCAATGCGGTTCAAAAAGGATTATTCCACATTTACGCCGTCGGATCGATCAGAGAAGGGATTGAGATTTTAACCGGTATACCGGCGGGTATCAAAAACAAAAAAGGAGCTTATCCCAAAAACAGCATTTACGGAAAAGCCATCAAAGAATTACATCGTTTATTCAAAGCATCACAAAAAAAACGCGCCAAAGATTAAGAGGATTTAATGAGCTTAAAAAATCGTTTGACACGTTCTGTTTTAATTGCATCAACGGCTTTGTCTATGACGGCGGGGGCAATCGAGGCTCCAAAAGCCCCCGAAAATAATGCGCCGGCCAAGGTAAATCAAGCGGCGGTAGCTCCCTCTTATTTATCTCAAATCAAAAACGGGCAAAAAATTGTCTATAACGGTTTAACGGTAAACATTCCTTTGTTACGTCAAAAGCAAGAAACAAATAACACCTTAAAAAATTTTGATTTTGTTTTTGAACAAGATAAAGCCGGTTTAGCATTCAAAGAAAATGACAAACGCTACTTGATTTTAATGGCGCCGGAAAAATTAGAAAGCCTGATCAATGTTGCTGTCGCAAAAGATATGGGGACCGCGCCCGCCCAAACGATCAAGCCGGCCGATCCTTATAAAATGACTTTTCGTTCGACCTATCCGCAGTTTTTAATTGAGCAAAACGGACGCCGGCGCGAAATGAAAGCCGATGAAATCAGCTTAACCTTTGACAAAGCATTAAAAACAATCACGGAATGTAACAGCGAAGGGATCATTGATGTTCAAGCAATTGCAAAAAAGTATGCTGAAAAAATCGGTGGTGTTACGGGCAAAACGCTTTCGGTCAGTTTAAATGCAACGCCGCTTAAATGGTCGCAAAATATGTTAATCGAAAAATTGGCCGAAAGTTATAAAACAGATGCCGTCAACACATTTTGTGAATTGCCGGCTTTGCGTAAAGAAGAAGAAAAAAGCTTTAACAAAACAAAGCAAAAACAAATTGCGCTTTATGAACAAAAAATGGAACAGATCCGACAATACCAATTGCAAGAACAAAAAAGAGAAGCGTTGCGCAGGCAACGCCTTGTGCACTTTAAAGGTCGCAACTTTAACCCCGAAATCACAAAAAAAGATATGGGTAGTTTTTCCACAACAACGCTTTGTTTTGATGAAGGAGATCACTACATCGAACTGACGAATATGGAACCGCTGGGAAAATTGACCTCGTCGATCCAAAAGCTGGAAAACGGACAATATGGCTCGGCGCGAGAGTTAGAAGCGGAAGAATTTAAAGACCTGCAAACTTTATTGCAACAACGCTTAACAGCACAGCAAAAACAGCAACTGGGAATAAGCTTTTTCAATCGTTTGAGCGAAAAATCCGGCTTTACTCAAAACGACAGAAAAGATCCGAAAATTGCCTCTTTAATCCTTCGGCGCGGCCGATCCGGAATGTTGTAAACGCTTTTTTTAAAAGCGCGGCGTTTCATTTAAAGCTATTCATTGACAATCTGTTTGACAGTTGAAAAAGCCGCGTACTTATTGTGTTTTGCCTTAATTTTAGGCATCATGATTTGCTCTTCTACCAACTGCATATTTTCTGCGCGACGCATATAAGATGAAGCCACTTGAAAATGCGGTTGCTTTTTGGTTTTCATATAAAACACAGCATGCTGCACATTAAAAGCCGGTGTCAAACGTTGAACAAAAAAATGTTGTAAATCACGCGCACGCTTTTTAAAAGCCTCTTCTTTTTCGTCCACAGCCTGAGCCATATAAATATTGAAAACTTGCGGCGCGTCCAAAGCGATTAAACCGGCGATTTCTTTTGCCTCCGCAGAATTGGCAAAGACTTTTTCACGTTCGCTTAATTTAACTTTTAATTCTTTGGACGACGATTCCAATGAAAATGCCGGTGTTGCAACACTTCTGATCCCATTTAACAAAATCATTTGCTTAAAGCGCGGATGCGAATTAACCAAAATTTTGGCATCTTCCAACTTTTGTTCAATAACAGTTTGACGGATTTTAAAATACGTGCTTTGAAAGTTTTTCGTCTTTGAAGACAAATGAATCCGAACACGCTTGACTTCGTCCAATTGTAACTGCTTTAAAATTTCGCTCGTCATAGACGCTTGTTCTGAAAAATTATCCTTTGCCAAAATAATCAATTGATCTTTGTCGTTGAAAAATTGAACACCTTTTTTATTGTTTCCCATCGCTATTGCCTTAAATTAAATAAAGAATAAGCTATTTATAACACATAAAAACTTTTTTGTCAACTTCTTTTAAAATAAAAAGCTTGCATTTTGTTTTGCTTTCGGAGTATAACATTTTATGTATTCAATAAACATAAGGGGAATATTATGAAAATAAAAACTTTTGTATTAGCTTTTTTGGGCATTGTTTTTGCCTTTACGGCACAAGCCGAATTTTACGTTTCTGCCGGATTGGGCGCAGCCAAGAACACCGGTTCAACAACCAAAAACATCACCAAAGCCGATTACGATTCGTCCGCGGTTTATTCTGTGGCGTTCGGATATGATTTGCCGTTTATCGACATCATTCGAATCGAAGGCGAATATCTGCACAACCGTGTCGAAATCAAAAAAGGTCTGGGATATGTTAATATGGACGCCGTTATGGCAAACGCATACGTCGACATTCCGTTTATCTTGCCGTTATTGACACCGTATGTCGGTGCCGGTTTAGGCTATGGTCGATTGGAAAACGATAATGTCTTACCGATGCAATTTATGTTGGGTGTAGATGCGGAAATTTTTGTAATTCCGGTTATCGGGTCGGTTGAATATCGCTATATGCAATCGAATCGTTCTGCTTCCAGCGCCAACGAAAAAAATAAGTATTACAGCCATATTTTAATGGCCAAATTACGTTACGAATTTTAATTAACGAACTTTAAAAAAAGCCTCCGCATAAAAACGGAGGCTTTTATTTTTTATTCATGCCGACTTATTCAATACAGCAATCAACGGCTTTACGAATGACCGCTTTCATTTTGCCGAACAAATTATTTTCAACAGGCGCCGTCGAATCGATGTGACCCGAAACAGCTGGCGTGCTTGCAGGCACGGCTTGTTGTATTTTATCTTGTAATTCTTTTACTTTTTTATCATCGTCGTTGATCCATTTGATGTCCTTTGTATCAACCAAGTTCATATTCAATCCCCAAAACAGGCAATACAAATCATACGCTTGATTAAATAATTGATAAGCTTCCTTGGTGTTGCCCATACTTTGTTGTTTTGTTCCCACTTCCATCAAACGCATTGAAGAGGACAATAAATGCTTTGAAATGCACCATACTTCGCCTTCATAGCTGGGGATTACTTTTAACATCAAGTTCTTGCGCAACTCACGCACTTCTTGCACCATATCATAAAAGCTGTTTTTTCCGGTTTTAGCACCCGAAAAAATCAAATGCTCTTCAATTGAAATCAAGTTCATAATCGCGATTGTTAAGTCTTGATCCGACGATAAATCTTTTGGATTTTTCTTTTTCGCGTTGTCGATACGTTCAACAAATTCTTTTACATTTAAAGCTTTATTCATTTTATCTTCTCCTTAATCTAAACTGGGCATATCGTCGATTGAAACTGCGTTTGATAAATCCGGACGACCGCAATCACAAAACGGGTGAATGACCATAAAAACGTTAATCAAAGCCAACAAAGCAATCGGCACAAAAACTTTTTCAAACGGGAAGTGTGCGTGACCACCGTTTTTGGCTTTCATCCACGCATAAAAATTGACACCGAAAATCAAAGCGGCCGCCCCCAATAAAGAGGCAAACAAAAAATAATCAATATACAAAAATCCCAAAATAACATTCGGCATATAAGTTAAGTCTTTGATATACACAAAGCCGATCATTGAAATCGAAAAAGCCATCCAAAACAATTTATATCCGGGAAAAGTCCAACCGCGTTTATCCATAAAGCGGATTGCCCAATAACCTAACATAGCCAACATAGCGCCGGCCCATAAGCCGACAATACAATCATCAACGCCCAATTTGCGCGCCAAAGTCAAAGAGCCCGCAATCGCGACGGTGCAAACAGCACAAGCAGGATTTGCAAAAGCTTTGCCAACGCCGGCCAACATCAAACCCAAAAACAGCAACACTGATTTCATTTTATTATTTCCTTTCTTCATTTTCTTTGATGTTTGTCACATTATATTTTTTTTCATCGTCTGTCAACAAGACTCTTTTCTTATCAACCAAACATAACATTTTATCGGTCGAAAACATCGAAGACACCCGTTGAAAAACAAAGCAACCCGCAAACCAACCGCCTAACAAACCCGCCAATTTGGAAATAAAGCCTAAAAACGGAAAAATGTCACAAAAAATCATCGCGCCGGCAATCGCTCCCGCAGCGCCAAAAAGCACTGCATACATCGAATAATCAATCGCACAGGCAGGGCAAGCATTTACACATCGAAAGCAGCCGACACAACCGGTATTCCAATGTGGTTTTTGACCATCAAAACGAATCGCTTTGACGGGGCAATTTTGTGCGCAAAGCCCGCAATGAATGCATTTAGAGCTTGACACAAACGACAATCCGATCGTATGGCGTACCACAACATAATAAAGCATATAAACCACACCATACAAAAAAGTTTTTAAAATGCTTTTGTTTTCCAAAGGGGGCGGATTATCCAATACAGTTAAATTATCCTTTATTTGAGTAAGGGCATTTTTTAAGACGTCTTGACGCTCCTGCGCACTCATTTGAGAGGCCTTTAAAAACAAAAACGTATCCGGCATTTGAACTGTTCCGGTTGCAATCACATCATAGCCGCGATCTTTTAATAATCCGCTCGCCATTACACAACTGACACCAGCCACACCGGCATTGACCGACCAAAATACGGCTTTGCGCCCCGCCACCATCGGCAAGCGTTTTAAATAAGCAACAAAGTTCGTCGGCAAACCGAAAAAGAAAGTCGGCGACATAAAAAAGTCAACGTCACTGATGGGCATCGATGTCGGCAAGGCTTGCTCTATATCTTGCACCAACACAACTGTATGACCCAAACTTTGCAACATTTGGACGGCACGCGACACAACCCACGCCGTATTGCCGCAACCCGAAAAATAATGAATGGTTATATTCATTTAACTGATCCTTTTTGTTTGTTAATAGTATTGTGATAATTCTTGCACAGTCACGGGTTTAGGCACGTTTTCGATTTTATCACAATTGCCTAAATCTAAATCACCAATGCGCCCTTCTTGCAATGCTTTTAAGTTTTGGCGAGCTGTTATAAACGGCTCCAAATCATATTTATCAGCATTTAAGAAAGCTTGTTTTGCCGCCTCGGGATCTTTTTTTGTTCCCAATCCTTTGGCGTACATCACGCCCAATATGTTCAGCGAATAGGGATAATTTCCGTCCGCGCCGGCCACGGCCCAAGCAAACGCTTTATCGTTATCTTTGCCGATTTGTCGTTGGGCATAAATGCAATAAGCTTTTTCTTTTTTGATTTCGGACAACTCGTCTTGCGCATTTGTGCGTGCGATTTTGTCAAACAAAGCATCAATTGCGCTTTCATATTGTTCGGCATTTTTTTGAATCATCATTTGCGCCAAAGCCAAATAAGACGGAATGTATTCGGATTTTTCAAAATTGGCCAACAAAAACAAATGCTTATTTTGGCCGTTTGACAAAGCTTGTTCACCCCAACGTCCCCAATCTTGCAATTGGCATTCGGGCAGTCCGCGGAATGGTTCTAACGGATTATTTAAGTTTTCTATTCCCTTTGCCAAATGTTGGCATTCATCGGCGGAAAAAGTCAGCTCGTAAGGCGGCATTTTTTTCAAATAGCTTCTGGGTATAACCGTCGGATTAGCGCACAAATCAACACATTGCACATCTTCACGATATAATAAAACATAGCGTTCGTTTACACGCCGAACAATCACTGCCGTTTGACGAACGTCCTCGACCACAAAGCCGTCAGTCACTTTATCACCTTTTTCAACCGAATATTCATGGCCGGCCGGATCCTTCAAAACCGCTTTACCGGCGCCGATTTTCACAATCAAGAAAGGCTTATTTTTTTGTGTGCTAAACCACGCCAAAACTTCTTGACACGCACAATCTTCCGGTTTCAACAATTTTCCGGAATCGGCAGATTTTTCGGTGGCTTGACAGGTATAAAGCCGACTGTCAATTTCCTCTTTGGCATCAGCAAAGGCAAGCCGACCTTGCTTATAATAAGACATCAAGCCTAAATTTTCCTCTGCTGCAGGACACCCCATCAAAATGGCTTTCCATAAATATTTTTCACTCAAAGCCTGTTGCGCTTCATCATTATTCCAAAACAGCAAAGCCCCCAAAGAATGCGACGCCGACGCACTGCCTGTATCGGCCGCAATTTGTAAGTAAGTCAGACCTTTTTCACGCTCTTTGATGTCCGAAGAAGCCAAGTAAATCTTTGCCAAATCTTCATACGCCTTACGCGCGGCATAATCCGCCTCGGTCACAAGGCGCGTTTTACCGTTGATGTTATTCGCGTCGATAATGCGTTGTAAATTGGCTTTATATACTTGTGCAGAATCGGTATTTTTATTTTTGTCCGCCAACCAATACATTGCCGGCAAGTACCCCAAATCCGCCGACTTTTGGCAATACAATTTTGCATAATCATGTGTGGGATAACGACGACATAATTCATACAAAGCCTTACGATAGCCCAAAGACGACATCACCGGCGCCCAAGTATACCAAGCAGTTGCTTCATTTGCAAAGCCACAAGCGTCATAAATCCAATCTGTTTGCTTTTCTTCGGCAATCAGCAACATTTTTTCACACGTTTTTTTATCAACGACCGACGAATTTTGCGCCTCCGCTTCAAAACCAAAGCCCAGCAACAATAAAAGCAACACTATGATCTTTCGCATTTAACACTCCTTAAAAGATATGCCTGAAAAGAACTTTACCCCGAAAATCGCTTTCAAGCAATAAAAAAATGATGAAAGTTTTTATTTTTTTGCTTGCTTTTCAACTCAAAGGCGTTTAATTTAGAACTATAAGAGTTTTTAAATCAAATAAAGAGATGCAAAAATGACACAAAATCAAGATTTATCCCCCGTTCTAGGTGGCTATTTTTTACAAATTACGGACACTTGTATTTTCACATTTGAAGACGATAAAATCGCTTATTTGAATGAAGCGGCCTGCAAATTATTGGAACGCGAAGAAAAAGATTTGATCGGGGTTGATGTGGGGATTTTATTCGCCGGTGATGAAAAAGATACGTTTTTGCAAAAAATGAACTCGACCCACGAAAGAACAGATTACTTTTTTATTCAAATGCACACATCATCGGGTGCGGCCATCGAATTAAAGGCAAGATTAGTGCCGTTAATTTTAAATGACAAAAAAATTATTATGATGGAAGCTTATAACGAGGCTCCTTTGTTGGCGCTTAAAAAGAAAAATATGCTGCTGGAAGAAAAAGTCACGCACCTATCGCCATTGGATTTGGAAACGCATTTGCCCTCGCCCATCTTATTTAATGATCGCATTGAACAAGGTATTTTACGGGCATTGCGTGAAGCACGCGGAGATTTAAGCAATATTCAATCTTATCTGACGGTTATGATCGGCGCTATTGACGGATTGGACGACGTTGCAAAGCAATTCGGGATAGAAGGGAAACGCTATGTAACAGACGTTTTAATTTCTCGCTTTAAATCCAGCATTCGCAGCGTTGATACTTTGGCAAAAGCGCCGGACAATGCGTTTTACTTTTTGTTTGAAAACATTCGTGACAAACAAAATATTCGCATCATTACCGACCGCTTACAAAACTGCATTAATGTTCCGATTTTATATAAAAACGAAACGATTAAATTAACAATGAAGCTGGGCGTTTCCATTTATCCGGACAATGGAACAAGCGCTGTTGCCTTGATTAAATGGGCGCGTTTAAACCCGATTGAAGAGCAAAACTTGCCCCAAAATCAAAACGCCGATCAATAATATGTACGGCGATAGACGGATCCTTGCGGTGCAGTCGGCGCATTCATTCGCCCGCAGGCACAAATGTTTAACAATACAAAGCCCAATAATAATAAAGTCAAAACCTGACGCATAAAAAACCTCTTTAAAAGGAACTTTAATGATAAAAAAATTATTTCTTCTTTTTCTTTTAACCTTTTTTGCAACAATTAGCAAGCCTTATGCAAAAAATAATTTGTCCGATTCTTTTACCGATTTATTCAACCCGCAAAAATATCCAGCTGCCGCAACATTTTACACAGCCGATGACACGCCGTTAAAGTTGTCGGATTTTGACGGAAAAGTCATTGTTTTAAACTTGTGGAAAGCAACGTGCAGAACGTGCTTAATCGAATTGCCGGCCTTAAATGCTTTGGCGGGAAAATATCCCGATATTGCCGTTTTGGCCGTTTCCGAAGGCGATGAAAATGCCATTTTTATTGACAACATCTTGCACAAAGAACGCCGTTTAAACAACCTCAACGTTTATTTGGATAAAAACCAAGCGTTGATGAAAATAATGGGGGGCGGCAAAGTGCCCCAAACATACTTGATTGACAAAACGGGAAAAGTGCGCGGTCATATCAAAGGCGGCGCCGATTTTAATGCCGAGCAGATCCAAAAACAAATCGACGCTTTACGTTAAAGATAATTATTCTTTTTCAACACCTAAACGACCGATCTCCATTTCTTCATTGACGTGAACGCATTCGATTAGGCCAAAGCCCGCCATCAAAACCAACATCGCCGATCCGCCGTAAGAAACCAACGGCAAAGGAATGCCGACAACCGGCATTAAGCCCATCACCATCGCAATGTTAATAAAGACATACAAAGAAAAATTAACCGTCAACCCCAGACCTAACAGCTTGCCAAAAAAGTTACAGCTTTTGAGCGACATACGAATCCCATAAAAAATGATCGTCATATAAAGCAGCAATAAAAAGCCGCTGCCGACCAAGCCGAATTCTTCGGACAAAACCGTAAAAATAAAGTCCGTGTGCTTTTCGGGAATAAAGTTTAAATGGCTTTGCGTTCCTTGCAAAAAGCCTTTGCCGAAAACGCCCCCCGAACCCAAAGTAATTTTGGATTGCATAATATGGTAACCAACACCCAAAGGATCCCTTTCCGGATTTAAGAAAGTCAAAACTCGATCCTTTTGATAATCGTGCAAAAAGTGCCATACAACCGGAATCGAAAGCAATGCTCCGACGCCGACAACAGCAAACTTCCACCATTGGACGCCGACAATCCAAAACATCGCAACCGACACAAAAACCAACATCATTGCCGTTCCCAAATCCGGTTGCACCAAAATCAAAGCCACCGGCAATCCCAGCAAAATCAGAGGAAAAATCAAATGTGATGTTTTTTCAACATCTTCGTCCGAACTGGCGTGAAAATAACGCGCCAAAGCCAAAACCAAAGTAATTTTCATCAATTCGGACGGTTGAATTCGCATAAAGCCCAAGTTCAACCATCGTTGCGCCCCCATCGCATCATGTCCGAATATGTCTACGGCTAACAACATCGCCAAGGCAATAGCATACAATAAATAAGCATACTTCATCCACAATCTTAAATCAGACAAAGCAATCAAAAAGAAAACCAAACAGCCCAGCAAAAAACGAAAGACTTGACGTTCGGCCCACGGTTCTAAATTGCCTCCCGCAACCGAATAAAGCAACATAATCCCGACCATAACCACCAAAGAGATCAAAAGAAAAAATGACCAGCTCATATTCAACAAGCGGTCTTTCAATGACAGCTCAAAGTCTTTAAAATAGCAATTTTTATCCAAAAATAAACTCAATTTTCCACATCTCCTTCATCGATAAAAACAGGGTGATAAATCTGTGGTTTATCTTTTAATTTCAGTTTAGAAACACTTTTCTGACGTTCCAAAATCGCGGCCTTTTTATCCGCTAATTCAATTTCCAAAACCTGACGCATAATCGAACTGGCTATCGGCGCTGCAACCGTACCGCCACCGCCGCCGTGCTCAACCGCAACCGCCAACGCATAGCGCGGATTATCCAACGGCGCATACGCGACAAAGAAAGCATGATCGCGATCTTTCCACGCCAATTCGTGCTGTTGTTTCAATCCTTCTTCGCGTTCGGCCAAAGAAATGTGCCTGATCTGTGTACTGGCTGTTTTTCCGCCCATTCGTTGACCCGCAACGTTGATGCGCGTATGATAAGCCGTTCCGCCGCTTTTGTTTACCACGTCTTTTAATCCGTCCATTACTTCCGCCAAATGATGCCGAGAAAATCCCAAGTCAGCCGCCTGCGCCTGATCCGTGTTTTCATCTTGTTTTAACAATGTCGGACGCACTGCATAGCCACCGTTCGCAACGCGCGCCATCATTTGCACCATTTGCAACGGTGTCGAGTTCAAAAAGCCTTGCCCAATCCCCAAATTCATCGTATCGCCCAAACGCCAAGCGTCACCGAAACGACCGGCTTTCCATTCTCTGGACGGTAACAAGCCCGTTCGTTCGCCTTGCAATTCTATGCCTGTTTTTTCTCCAAAGCCCAAACGTTCAGCAACGTCCGCAATTTTATCCACGCCGACTTTACGCGCAACCTCGTAAAAATAAATGTCGCAAGAATGTTGCAAAGCTTCACCCAAATCCAATTCACCGTGACCGTTTTTTTTCCAACAGTGGAACGGGTGATCACCGACAAGCAAACGCCCTGCACAATTTATTTTAGTGCTGGGTTTAATAACGCCGGCTTCCAAGCCCGCCAAAGCGACAACTATCTTAAACGCAGACCCCGGCGAATAAGTCCCTAAAATGGCTTTGTTCAACATCGGGTGACGTTCATTTTCATTTAATTCTTTCCACGTTTTGACATCAATCGGATAGTTAAAAATATTCGGATCAAAAGACGGCGTCGAAACAAACATCAGCACTTCGCCCGTATGCACGTCCATTAAAAGCGCCGATCCGGCTTCGCCTCGCATTGCTTCAAAGCCGATTTTTTGAAACCGGCCGTCAATCGACAATTGAATATTTTGACCGGGCGTTGCTTCTTGGCGTCCCAATTCGCGCACCTCTCGACCGACGGCATTGATTTCCATTTTACGCGTACCGGGAATGCCGGCTAAATCTTTTTCAAAAGATCGCTCGACACCGGTGCGACCAATCCGCGCGTCCGGCAATTTTTGCAAACTTTCATTTTTACGCAAATCGTCTTCCGTCAAAAACGATACATACCCGATAACATGCGCACTTAAAGGCCCTTCCGGATAAACACGCATTAAGCTTTCTTCAATCGAAATGCCCGGCAATTCCGGAATATTTAATTGAATCGCAGCCATTTGTTCAAATGTCAAATCTTCCTTTACCCGAACCGGCACAAATGATTTTCGACGCTTCACGTCTTTTAATATACGTTCAACTTCCCCGACCTCCAACGGCACCAGCCTTTGAAACTTTTCCAACACAGCCGATACATTGCCGCCCGTTCTTTCCGCCGTCAAAATAGCGCGGAACGTTTTGCGATTCGACGCAAGTACTTCTCCGTTGCGATCCAAAATTAAGCCTCTGGCAGGGGCAATTTGGCGAAATCCGATTCGATTGCGTTCGGCCAAAGTCTGATACTTTTCCGCATCAATGACTTGCAAAAAAAACATTCGCGAAAATAACAACAAGGAAAAAATCAACATTCCCAAGCTTAAAAAATAAACGCGATGCTTTACTTTTTTGACGCCATCAGATTGCCACGGCATTTTAATCCTCCAAATACCGCTCGTACAAAAACGCGCAACAAGTTGAAATGAACGGATACGCCGCCATCAGCAAAACGCCTTGTCCCAAAAAGAACCAAAAAGACAACCACGATAAATTCAGCAACGACGCCAACAACCATTGACAAATAATCAACGGACAAACAAAAGTGCAAAACGCACCCCATAAAAACAAAAACGAACGCGCGATTAAAAAGCGCCTTTCCAACAAAACGCCCAAATAAAAAATTAAAAACAAAAAGCTGTAATACCCCAAATGAGAAATCGTCAACAAATCAGCCGAAAGTCCCAATAAAAAAACATTAAGCGCCGTCAATGAATCGGGACGGAAAACGGCCCAAAAAAACAAACTGCAATAGATAATCGGCACGGCAAAGTGCGACAAAAAAGCAACGCGCCACGGCAACATTCCGAATAACAATAAAAAAAATGAAAAGAAAAACGGAATGTGATATTGCAAAAATAACAAAGTCAAGCGCGCAAAAGAAGATCTCATTTTTGTGCCGCCTTTTTATTTGTTGTTTGGTTGTGCGGCGGCATCGTGGTGGTATTGTTTCCCCCGTTATTTTCATTCGGCGTTTGCGATAAGTCGGCCGAACAATCCGGACACTTCGGGCAAACAGGAACGTCCAACAACCCGTCCAAACCATAATCGGCAATTGTCACAAACGGCGTATCTTCCCGACTGACAAAAGGTTTCACCCACACGTTATCTTTTTCGACACGAACAACCGTACCAACCGCCAACCCCGGCGGATAAACACCGCTGTGTCCGGAAGTTGAAACGTAATCACCTATTTGCACCTCGGCCCCCTCCGGTAATGCCGTCAACTTTAAAAGCGGTGCATTATTGCCGACAACGACGGCTAAAAAACGCTTATTTCCCACCAAAACAGGTACACGCGACGCATCGTCCGTCAACAACAAAATTTGGGAAGTATGTGTACCGACAGCCTCAATGCGCCCCAAAACGCCCTCATTATACAAAGCGATAAAGCCTTTTTTAATTCCCTCGTCCGCGCCCAATCGAACCAAAACAGAGCGCGAAAAAATCCCGCCGTTATCCGCAACAATATAACCGCTCCAAAATCTGGCGTTTAAAGAAGAAACAAAATGCATTTCCTTTTTCAATATTTGGTTTTCTTGTGCCAACTGTTCGGAACGATGCACCCAATACAACAACTTTTGATTTTCTTGCTTCAAACGAATGTTTTGATCCCGCACATTGATATATTCTGCGACGTATTCGGTCATAAATCCCACCGCTTCCAACGGCTTATAAATTACGTTGATCAAGTGCGTAGAAACATCAGCAATTTCAATGCGAACACGGCTGATAGCGGGGTGTTTAGACACTCCGATCAAAATCAATAACGCCGCCAAAAAGATATAGAAACACAGCCCATACTGCCGATAGAGTTTTTTTAACAATCGAATACGGCTTGGGCGCACGATGTCCTCCTATATAGAGCTTAAAATGTTTTCATATTTTCTGGATTGTTCCAAAGCTCTGCCTGTACCCATTGCCACGCAAGTCAAAGGATCTTCGGCAACCGTCACAGGCAAGCCCGTCGCTTGACGTAATACTTGATCCAAATTTTTAAGCAATGCGCCGCCGCCGGTCATCACAATGCCACGATCGACGATATCCGCCGCCAATTCCGGCGCTGTATGTTCCAAAGCAACTTTCACCGCTTCGACAATCTGGCTGACCGGTTCGGCCAAGCTTTCGGCAATTTGCCGTTCCGTTACGGTCACTTCTTTTGGGACACCGTTCACCAAATCACGGCCTTTGATTTCAATTTTTGCACCTTCTCCGGTTTCGGGAATAGAAGCGGATCCAATGGCTTTTTTGATTCTTTCGGCCGACGATTCGCCCACCAACAAATTATGATTGCGACGAATGTAGTTGATAATTGCTTCGTCCAACTTATCACCGCCCACACGAACAGAACGCGAATAAACAATGTTACCCAAAGAAATAACCGCCACTTCCGTCGTGCCGCCACCGATATCAACAATCATACTGCCGGAGGGTTCGGAAACCGGCAAACCGGCACCGATTGCGGCCGCCATCGGCTCTTCAATCAAGAATACCTTACGCGCGCGCGCATTTTCCGCCGCTTCACGAATAGCCTTTCTTTCCACTGCTGTTGCACCGCTTGGCACACAAATGACAATCATCGGACCGCGCAACATATTATGGCCCAACGCTTTATAAATGAAGTTTTTAATCATTTCATCGGCAACATAAAATTCGGCAATCACGCCTTCACGCAAAGGACGAATCGCTTGAATTTGCCCCGGAGTACGGCCCAACATTTGTTTAGCCTCATCTCCCACGGCGATCACTTGTTTTTTACCTTTACTTTCGCCGATTGCCACAACGGACGGTTCGTTCAAGACAATGCCTTTACCACGGACATAAACAACCGTGTTAG
This sequence comes from uncultured Alphaproteobacteria bacterium, assembly GCA_934203105.1. Lineage (GTDB taxonomy): Bacteria > Pseudomonadota > Alphaproteobacteria > CAAHEQ01 > UBA3637 > CAAHEQ01. The sequence goes on along the minus strand of CAKPYQ010000005.1, from coordinate 17,202 downwards.
CTGTCCCCAAATCAATAGCCATCTCCGACGAAAACAGATTCGTTATTTTATCAAAAAATTTCATTATAAAGTCTCCATTAGAAAAAGTGTTTCATAAGTTTCTATATATTTACAACAAAAAAAAGACAATTACAACGAAAAAAAGAAAGTTTTTTTAACTTTTTTTATGATAAAGCTTTTCTTTTAAAAAAATAGGTGCTAATATCTATAAAACATTAAGGGAGGTTTTTATGCCGAAAAAGACAAAAAAAGAAAACGTACAAAAAATCGAACAACAAAACGTGATTGAGGAAAAAGCAAAAGTACAGCCGACAGAGCAAGAAAAGCAACCGGATGCGCAACCGAAAGAAAAAAGCATTATCAAGCCTTTGTTTTTCTTTGCGGTTTTTGTTGCGTGTTTAGGTGCGGCCGCGCTTTATCCGTATATGACGGAAGAGTATGAATTTCGGCCGATAAAGCCCACTGCGCCCGAGCCCGAATTGTTCATTGATGATGAAGATTTAAACGCACTTAAAGACGCCCAAAACACGCCGGCTCCGGTTGTAATTGAAGTTATTGAAAAAAACGAATCCGCACTTCCGGAGCAAGCCGCAACACCTGAAACCTGCGCAGCAAAGGATAAAATGATTTTATCGCAAAAAAGAATCATTGATGAGTTGAACGAAAAAATTCATCGTTTAGAATTGATGAATTTAAACTTGAATGAAAAAATCGCCTCGACCGGCAATTTGACCCCGCTGACTGCAAGACTGATGGAAGAAATGTACACAGGAAAAGCTTTCGGTGCGACTTTAAATGCTTTGTTGATGCAAGATCCGCAAAACGCATTTGCTTTAATGGTTCAAGAAAATTTAAGCGCTTATGCCAACAATGGTTTAGCAACTCCCGAACGGTTAAAAGAAATGTTCTATGCCAATATGCAAATGGCAAAAAACGCTTTTTATACACGCGATGAAAATGCGTCGTGGAATCAAAAATGGGGCGCGTATTTTAAGTCTTTGGTTTACGTTTACCCCAAACAAATGGATTTAAATAAAACACAAGGCGTCAACTTATTGTTTTTAGCACGTCAACAAGTCGATGCCGGCCACTTTGAACAAGCGCTTCAAACCATCGACAAACTGCCCGATTTTTCAAAACGGTTTATGGCTGGTTTTTCTCAAAACACCCAACATTATTTAACGGCAATGCAAATGATCAAAGCGTTTTTTAAATAGCAAACAGGAAAGGATAAAAAAAATGACGAAGTTAATATTTTGGTTGGCCGGCGCTATTGCTTTAATCGCTGCCGGCTGGGGATTGCTCGAAAACCCAGGCTTGGTGACCATTGAATGGTTCGGATATGTTTTGGAAACTTCCGTTGCTTTTTGCTTGGGCCTGATTTTTGTTTTCGCTTTGGCCGTTTATTTTATTTTATTCCCGTATCGTTGGGTTCATTGGATTAAAACGAAATTTGAAAAAAAGCATTCTTTGCGCGCCAAAGAAACATTGCTTCAAATATTGATTAACATTTTGTGCAACAACCTTGACGCCAACACAAAGTTAATCAAACAATATCAAAAGCTGACCAAAGACAATACAGATGTTGTGTTGTTGTTAAAGGCTTTATCAAACGCCGACACCGCCACTTATGAAGAACTGATTAAAAATCCGCGCACAGAACAAGCCGGTTGGCAAGGATTGATCAAAGATCACATCAAGCGCGGCGAAATCGTCAAAGCGTCCGAAGAAGTTGACCAATTGATGAAAAAAAATTCAAAGGCCGGTTGGGTATTAAAAGAAGCTTTTGATTTATACGTCCTGAACAATGAATGGAAAAAGGCGTTAAATTGCTTGGACGGTTTGTTAAAATCAAAGTTAATTACACAACAAGATTATGATTATCAACGTGCCGTTTTATTGGTTAAATTAAACAAAGGAGAGCAAGCATTTAAGTTATGTCCCAACTTGCCGGCTGCCGCGATTTGCGCTGCAAAAGCCAAGCCGAAAAAGGCCGAAAAAATCTATCGCCTGTCTTGGGAAAAATGCCCCAGCTTTGAAGTTTATCAAGCTTATACAAAACTGTTTGCAAAAGAAAATTCTTTGTCCCAGTACAAGCACGTTTTGAAATTATGTGAAGCCAATCCGATGGCGAAAATCAATGCGCTTGTCACGGCAGACGCCGCAATCAAAGCCAAGTTGTGGAGTGAAGCCAAAAAAGAATTGAACGGATATTTGGCCAATTACCCGTTGACGACAAAAGTAGCTATTACAATGGCGCGCATTGAAATTGAAGCCAATCACAATATGCGTGAAGCACAAAAATGGATTGATAAAGTTCCGTATGCCGAAACAAGTTTGGATTATGTATGCGCAAATTGCGGACATAAGACGGACACTTGGTCGGCCTCTTGCCCGATTTGCAACACTTTTGCGGGGCTGAAAATATGAGAATAGCACTTTATCAACCGGACATTCCGCAAAACACCGGCACGATTTTAAGAATGTCCGTTTGTTTCGGTTTACCGGTTGACATCATCGAACCGTGCGGTTTTATTTGGAATTCGAAAGAATTAAAACGCGCAGGAATGGATTATTTGGACAAAGCCGACGTCACACGGCACATGGCTTGGGAAACTTTTTTTGAGCAAAACAAAGCCAAACGTTTAGTGTTGCTGACAACAAAAGCTTCAGTTCCTTACACGGACTTTGCTTTTGACAAAGACGACATTTTATTGTTCGGGCGGGAAAGCGCCGGCGTACCGGAAAATGTACACAACGCTGTATCGGCACGGATCCGTATTCCAATGAAACCAAATGAAAGGTCTTTGAATTTGGCTCTGTCTTGCGCCGTTGCAACAACGGAAGCAATGCGCCAAACCGGATTATTTAACGGATTAAGTTAAAAAAAAGCTTGCTTTTTTAATCAAAGCCCGTCATAATCAAATCAGTTTATAAACAAAAGGAGATTACTATGGCAGAAACGATTCTACATATTTGCACGACAATAGACGGTTTTATTGCCGATGAAAACGGCAACAGCGATTTTGTGTTCGCATCACAAAAAGCGGATAAGGCTTTTAAAGACTTTTACGCGTCCGTCGGCAGCGTTGTTATGGGACGCAAAACCTATGATTACCTAAAAGACAAAGAACCGGATTTGTTCAAAGATAAAGAAGTTTTTGTCATTACGCATTACCTGCGCCAAAAAGAAAACAACGTTACTTTTGTTCACGAAGATATTATGGGCAGTGTCATGAACTTAAAAAAGAACAGCGACAAAAACGTTTGGATTTTGGGCGGATCTGAAATCGTCAACATTTTATTAAAAGAAAATATGTTGGACAAAGCCATTTTAACAACGGCCCCGATTATTTTGGGCACCGGCATTCGCTTGTTCAAAAACGACAACCCGCGCATTGAAATGAAATTGATTGAAACCAAAACTTTTGACGGGTTCGTTCAAACACACTATGAATTTTAAACAATTGACGTTTTAAATGAAAAAGCCCCCGATTTAAAATTCGGGGGTTTTGTTTAAAGTTGATAAAAACCTTACTTTTGTTTGATTTCCTGCATTAACTCTGCGTTTGTAACGGTTGCCGTTCCCAACTTTGCCACGACCAAGCCGGATGCGGTATTGGCCAATTCCATGGCTTGCCTCACAGAAGCAGCAGCAGCCAAAGCCGCCCCTAATGCCGACAAAGATGTATCACCGGCACCGGACACGTCAAACACTTCCCGCGCATAGGTGGATAAGTAAATTTCTTTTTCGTTCGGATCAGAAGGCACATAAAGCATTCCTTTTTCGCTTAACGTGACAATCATATTTTGAATATGATGTTGGCGCAGTAGTGAACGTGCTGCACCGGCTACTTTGCTCAAAAAATCATCGGACAAAGGATCCAACGAAACACCGGCCGCTTGTTCCAACTCTTTGCGATTGGGCTTGACCAAAAAAGCGCCGGCATATTTGGAATAATCTGCGCCTTTTGGATCGATTAAAACTTTGCGCCCTGCCGCATGGCACATTTTGATAATTTCCGCCACAACCGATTTGGAAAGCAAGCCTTTGGCATAATCGGACAATAAAACAATATCCGCCTTTTCAATTTGCAAAGCCAAATGCGCCAATAAATCGTGTTCTTCTTCATCGGACAAAGGAATAATTTCTTCCCGATCAAAACGCAAGATGTGATTGTTACCGGCAATAAAACGTGCCTTCATAATCGTCGGACGGTTAGCGGTTTTCAACAAATAAAAATCACAATCCAACTGCTTTAATAAATCCGCAACGTCTTGACCGAAAGAATCTTGCCCCACCATACCGGCAAAAAAAGTCTTGCACCCCAAAGCGCGTAAATTCGCCACAACGTTACCGCTGCCGCCCAACATCTTTTTTTCTTTAACATATTGAAAAACGGGAACCGGTGCTTCGGGCGAGATGCGTTCGACTTTTCCATACACAAAACGGTCAATCATGATGTCGCCAACGCATAAAACGTTGACAGATGAAAAGCGCGATAAAATATCACTTAATTCTTTTTGCATTTTTGTTTTCCTGCTATACTTTTTTGAACAGCCAGCCAAACTTTATCGACCGAAATATCGGCAATATCAGGCGCAATCAAATTCGTAATATTAGCGGCTTTATAAGCGGACTTTTCCGTTTTTTTGCAAAACAAAACCACAGCCGGCGTTTTGACAAAACACGACATGTGAACCGGCCCCGTATCGTTTCCGACAACAACACAAGCCCGCGCAGCCAAAGCCGGAATATCCAACAAAGAAGCTTTATTTTGAAAACTGATTGCTTTTGAATTTTGGCAAATTGCCTGAATTTCTTTGCTTTCGGCATTTGTTCCCAAAACAACACTCGGAATGCCTTTTTTTTCGGCTTTTAAAACCAGCTCTAAATATTTTTCGGCCGGCCAACGCTTATATGGGTGCGTTGACGAACAACCGGGAATCACCAACATAAAAGGCTTTTTGGGCAAAAGAGAAAAATTCTTTTGCTCACCCTTACAAAACGACATATTCACCGCGAAAGGCTTAAACGGCATATTCGATTGCGTCATTTTTCCCAAAGAAAAACGATGTTTTTTTTCAACTTTCATCACATGAAAGCCACCCTTTGATAAGTATGCCCAACGCATAGAATACGGCGTTAAAAAACGAGCCAAAGAAAAATATTTTTTACGCGTACGAGCCGATGCTTGCAAATCAAAAATGAAGTCCCATTTTTTATCCGCAATGCCCAATTTGCATGTATTCCACCAACCTTTTATCGACCAACGCGGCCGCGTATCGACAATTATATTTTCGACAAAAGGCATACATTTAACAAACGGCACAAAGGGCTTTGTTGTCATAAAAGTAAAGTGCGCATCGGGATATTTTTTATGCAGCGCAAAAACGACACCTGATTGAAAAATAAAATCGCCTAACGCACCTAATTTTATGATTAAGATATTTTTTCTTTTTGACATATTATACCTCTTCTAACATCTTTTTTAAATGTTGGCGTAACAAATAAAATCGCTCAATGACATAATCAGCGCAAGCATCATTTAATCGCGCTTGATGAACAAACTCATCATAAAGTTTCGGATTTTCCTGTAATTGTCGGATTAAAGACAACGCCTTTGAATTATCCCCTTTGGGTGTCCAAAAAATAACGGCATTTTGATTTACTGATTGCAATTCCGGTTGATTATTGTCACCCCAATAAACAGGAATAGTGCCAGCCAAAAACGCTTCAAACAACTTTTCGGTCACATACCCCGGCGCATTAGAGTTTTCCGGACAAATTGAAAAACGAAATCGCTTTAAATATTCGATTTTCTTATTATCATAAACTTGCCATAAACGATCGTCATTATGGTACAGGCGCCCCGCCGCTTTAACCGGCGCAATCGTATTCAATGCGTCCATTATTTCTTTGCGCAAACCTTGTGGCGATTCATTACGGGCAATCAAAGAAGCAAAATCCGTTTTTTCGGGGTGAAACGCATTGATTTTTTTGACTTTTTCACGAATAGTTTGTTCATCGTCTTCGGGCGCAAACAAATACATAATCCATAAAGGGAAACGCAAATAATTGTGGTTATTTAAATGCTCAAAGCTCATCGACAAATCGACAAAAGGCAAGCCTAAATCTTTAAAATGCCGATAACGATTGACATTTTCTCCGGTAAAAAAGACTTTTTTCTTATCTTTATGCAAACGAAAAACAAAATGCGGACCGAAAACAGAAATAAAAGCCAATTTTTTTTGCACCGTTTCTTTGTCAAAATAATGCAACGCAAACCGCACCAGCCAATCGCAGTCGCAAAACCAATTATAGTGCATAACACCTTTTACGGACGTTCCTTGAAATGCGTTAATAATGCGCTCAACTTTTCGCTTTAAGCTCATTGAAAGCTCCCATTAAATGCGATAAATTATTTTTTCAAATACTTGGATCCGGACTTCCAATAATCATAGCCGGTAATGATTGTCATTATCGCCGCAAACCACAAAGCAACCGCTCCGATTACGTCCAAATGAATGCAAGACAAAACTTTATCGGATACCATCAATACCGGCAAAGCAATCATTTGAAATGTTGTTTTCCATTTTGCCAACTTTGTCACCGGCAATCCGACTTGGATTTCGGCCAAAAATTCGCGCAACCCTGACACCAAGATTTCACGGCACAAAATAATCACCGCCGGCACAAAACAATAATATGATTGCAAACGACCTGTATACGCCAACATCAATAACACCGCACCGACCAACAATTTATCGGCAATCGGATCCAATACACGACCAAAAGACGACAATTGATTTAAATGGCGTGCCAAATATCCGTCAAAATAATCTGTAATTCCTGCAAGAGCAAATAAAATAACAGCAATCCAACTGGCTATTAAACTGTGTTGAAAATACAAAGCGCAAGCGATCAAAGGAATCGCCCAAATGCGGCCAATGGTCAAAACGTTTGGAATATTTACTTTTTTTGTTTGTTCACTCATTTTAAAAGACTCCTAAAAAAATAATCTAGCCTCTATCATAATCATTTATGAAAAAAAGTATAGACCTTTTTTGCAATATTTTCATTTATTCCTTCAACTTGCATCAGCTCCGGCAAGCTGGCATCAGCAACGGCCTTTGGCGAACCGAAGTGTTCAATCAATTTTTTGCGCCGAACCGCGCCGATTCCGTCAATTTCATTTAATGCGTTTTTCACCATATTATGTCCGCGCTTAATGCGATGTGAACCAATCGCAAAGCGGTGCGCTTCATCACGCAGACGTTGGATAAAATGCAACAGAGGCGAATCGTGCGGCAAAATAATCGGTGTATTATCCCCGATTAAATAAAGCTTTTCATTACCGGCATTGCGATCAACACCCTTGGCAACACCCAAAGTCGGAACAAAAACGCCGACCTCGTCCATAATTTGACACACAGATGTTAACTGACCGATACCGCCGTCAATGATCAGCACGTCCGGCAAATTGTTTTCGCTCAAACCGCGTTTTAAGCGCCGACGTAAAACTTCGCGCATCATATCAAAGTCATCATTTGTTTGCGCTTGCATTATGTTAAAACGCCGATATGATGATTTTTTAAAGCCTTTATTATCCGCTGCAATACAAACACCCACGCTGGAAGTGCCTTGAATATGACTGTTATCATAAACTTCGACCCAATCGATTTTGGGCAGCTTCATCAAAGCGGCCAACTGAGCCATCAGTTCTGCTTGCAAACCCGTTTCCTGTCCATATCGGATCAGGCTTTCTTTTGCATTAACCTTGGCTCTTTCCAACAACTTTTGACGCATTCCGCGAACGGCGGAAGTGATTTTAACTATATAGCCTGCTTTTACAGACAGCGCCTCTTCAATGCTTTTTTTGTCCTTTAATTCTTCGGACACAATGATTTCGTGCGGGATAGAAACGTCATCATAAAATTGCCCGATAAAGCCCGACAGGATTTGATCTGCGTCCTGATCTTGCAAATCATTTAAAAATACGCGGTGCGTACCGCCGTTTTGTCCGTGGCGGAAAAAGAAAACTTGAACAGCCGCCGTTTGTCCTTCCCGCGCCAAAGCAATAAAATCAGCATCGACCGACGCTCCCAACAGACCGTCCGCATACGATTGCATCTTATTTAATGCCGTCATTTTATCACGGATAGCCATCGCCGCTTCATACTCAAAAGCATCGCTTTTGGCCTTCATTTGCTTTAACAATTCTTTTTGGATATCGGCATTTTTACCATTTAAAAAGTCTTTGGCAGCCTGCACCTGACGCGCATAATCGGCACGCGATACCAAGCCGACACAAGGCCCTGTACAACGCTTGATTTGATAGAGCAAACACGGACGTGATCGATTGGCAAAGTTTGTATCCGTACATGTGCGCAAACCAAACACTTTTTGCATCACGTCCAAACTTTCGCCCACCGCGTCCCCCGACGCATAAGGGCCAAAATAATCGGCTTTGTTATGGCGCGCGCCGCGATATTTAGACACACGCGGAAAACCGGTTTGATGAAAGTCCGACAACATAATGTAAGGAAAACTTTTATCGTCTTTTAATAAGATATTAAAAAAAGGTTTGTATTTTTTAATCAGCTCATTTTCCAACAAAAAAGCTTCGGCTTCGCTGGCCGTTTCCACAACCACCAAATCCGCCACCTGCGACACCATCCGTTGCAAGCGTACTGGCAACCGGTCAAAATGCGTATAAGACGTGACGCGTTTTTTCAACGACTTTGCCTTGCCCACATAAAGCACGGTGCCGTTTTTATCTATCATTCGATAAACGCCCGGCCGCAAAGGCAGCAAAGCCACCTTTGCTTTTAAAACATTCAGACCGGTTTCAACGCTCATTTTTTCTTATTTGCTGCCTTTTTAGTTGTTTTTGCGACTGCCTTTTTGCCGGTTTTAGCTGACGATTTTTTAGCGGCCGGCTTTTTGCCTTTTACTTCCTGCGTGCGTGGCAAAGTCCAGCGCACATCGGAACGCACCAATCGTAAAAACAGCAACGCAACTTCATTCATAAATTCCGGAGGCAAATGCTTTTTAAATTGCTTAAAGTACTGCACAACGGATAAAGCTTCGTTTAAGCCTGGCGCTTTATCGACCGCCATCAAATTTTCGAACTCATCAACCGAAAAGTCCAAACCTTTCCAATCCAAATCTTCATAGCGCGGCATCATTCCAAGCGGACTTTCCACAGCCGCAGCATTTGATTTTGTCCGCTTAACGATCCATTGCAAGACACGCATATTTTCACCAAAACCCGGCCATAAGAATTGTCCTTTATCGCCTTTACGGAACCAATTGACGCGGAAAATCATCGGCATTTGCTTTAATTTACGCCCCAAATCCAACCAATGTGAAAAATAATCGCCCATATTATATCCGCAGAACGGTAACATTGCAAACGGGTCACGACGGATTTCGCCGGTTTTACCTTCGCTGGCCGCGGTCTTTTCCGAACCGACTGTGGCAGCCAAAAACACACCATGCGCCCAATTAAAAGATTGATACACCAACGGTGCATTCGTCGCCAATCGGCCGCCGAAAATCATCGCCGAAATAGGTACGCCTTCCGGATTTTCCCAATTTTCATCAATTGTCGGACATTGAGACGCCGGCGCCGTAAAACGGCTGTTCGGATGAGCGGCCGGTCGACCGCAATCCGGCGTCCAATCATTGCCTTGCCAATCGATCAAATGAGACGGCACTTTTTCCGTCATACCTTCCCACCACACATCGCCATCATCAGTCAAAGCAACGTTTGTAAAGATTGTATTTTTTCGGCAAGAATCCAACGCATTTTTATTCGTTTTTTCGCTTGTCCCCGGCGCAACACCAAAGAAACCGGCCTCCGGATTGATCGCATACAAACGGCCGTTTTTGGGCTTTAACCAAGCAATGTCATCGCCGACAGTCCACACTTTCCAACCTTTAAAAGCTTTTGGAGGAATTAACATCGCCAAATTAGTCTTACCGCACGCCGACGGAAATGCCGCCGAAATATATGTTTTTGTGCCGTCCGGCGCTTCAATCCCGCTGATCAGCATATGCTCGGCAAGCCAACCTTCGTCCTTTGCCATTTTCGATGCAATCCGCAACGCCAAACATTTTTTGCCCAACAAAGCATTGCCGCCGTATCCCGAACCAAAGGAAATAATTTCTCGCATTTGCGGGAAATGCGTAATATAAGTGTTTTCCGGATTACAGGGCCACGCGACATCTTTTTCGCCTTCTTTTAACGGGCAACCGACAGAATGCAAGCACGGGACAAAAAATCCTTTGTCACCCAAAAAGCCCCATACTTTTTCACCCATACGTGTCATAATTTTCATATTGCAAACAACATAAGGGCTGTCCGTAATTTCAATACCGATTTGAGAAATATCCGACCCCAAAGGCCCCATTGAAAACGGAATGACATACATTGTCCGGCCACGCATACAACCTTTAAACAACTTGGTCAATTTTTTCTTCATCTTTTTGGGATTTTCCCAATTGTTTGTCGGACCTGCGTCTTCTTGTTTTTCAGAGCAAATAAAAGTTCTGGCCTCGACCCGCGCCACGTCTTTTGGATTAGAACGTGCCAAAAAGCTGTTCGGGCGCTTCTTTTCATTTAACTTAATAAAAGTTCCCTTTTTGACCAATTCATCACACAAACGCGCGTACTCTTCATCAGAGCCGTTGCACCAATAGATTTCGTTCGGTTCACATAAACTGGCCACTTGTTCAACCCAAGCAATGACCGCCTTGTTTTTCGTTGGTATATTATTTCTTTTCATCAAAAGCCCCCATTATTATTTATTGTCTTTATGTGTTTTTATTTTAGACAGGCTTATTCAGAAACGCAAGCATTTTTTAAACTTTTTTATTTAAAAATCAATACCATTTAAAACAAAAAGGCCGCCCGATAAAGAGCGACCTTTTTTATTTTACTTAAAGCTTTCGGATTACAAACCCAATTCAGCGTCTACCGCAGCCAATTCAGCCGGTTTTTCTTCTGTTTTTTCAGCTTCCAAAACCGCTTTGTCGCGTTCTGCCGCCAATTCGCGTTTGATGTTCAACATCGAACCGGTACCGGCCGGAATTAAACGACCCACAATGACGTTTTCTTTCAATCCCGTCAATTGATCCGTCTTTCCTTCGACCGCGGCTTCCGTCAACACGCGAGTTGTTTCTTGGAACGATGCCGCCGAAATGAACGACTTCGTTTGCAAGCTGGCTTTTGTAATACCTAACAATACCGGAACAGCTTTTGCTTCGCGACCATCATTCGCAACCGCTTTTTTGTTTTCGGCTTGCAGCGTATCCAAATCCACTTGTTCACCCACCAACAATGTTGTATCGCCGGCGTCTGTCACTTCAACTTTTTGCATCATTTGACGAACAATCACTTCAATGTGCTTATCGTTAATGCGAACACCTTGTAAACGGTAAACCGCTTGAACTTCCTTAATCAAGTAGTGTGCCAAAGCTTCAACACCCAACACACGCAAGATATCGTGCGGAACCATATTACCATCGACGATTACATCACCTTTGTTGACCAATTCCCCTTCATGAACTGCAATGTGTTTTCCTTTCGGAATGATGTATTCGATCTTTTGATCATCAGCACCGACAATGAAAATACGACGTTTTGCTTTGTAATCTTTACCGAACTCGACACGACCTTCGATTTCCGCGATAATCGCAGCGTCTTTCGGACGACGTGCTTCGAATAATTCAGCAACACGCGGCAAACCACCGGTAATATCCTTTGTCTTACCTGTTTCACGCGGCATACGAGCCAAAATATCACCCTTTGCCACCTTTGCACCGGCATCAACAGTAATAACAGCGTCGACCGGCAAATAATAACGCGCTTCTACATCGCTGGAGAACATCAACGGCTTGCCGTCTTTGTCGACCAAAACAATGTTCGGTTTGCGTTCGCCACCCTTGGCGTTTTGGCGCCAGTCCATAATCACACGAGATGTTAAACCGGTTGTTTCATCAACAACTTCACGAACAGTTTCACCCAAAACCAAATCATCAAAGCTGACGATACCGTCTTTATCTGCAATGATCGGCATTGTGTACGGATCCCATTCGGCCAAACGTGCACCTTTTTCGACTTTGGCGCCGTTTTTAACCAATAACACAGCCCCATACGGCACTTTATGACGTGCTTTTTCACGGTGACCGGCGTCGATCAAAGAAATTTCACAGTTACGAGACAAGACAATTTCCGCACCGGAAGAGTTCTTAATTGTCGTGCAGTTTTTCAAACGAATAGTCGCATCAAACACAGCATCGACCGTTGATTGTTCAGCACCACGTTGCGCCGCACCACCGATGTGGAATGTACGCATTGTTAACTGAGTACCCGGTTCACCAATGGATTGTGCCGCGATAACACCGACAGCTTCACCAATGGATACCGGCGTTCCGTGTGCCAAGTCACGACCATAGCATTTTGCACAAATACCGTTTTTGGATTCGCAAGTCAAAACAGAACGAATTAACACGGACTCAACACCCGCAGCATCGATCTTTTCAACATCGTTTTCGTCAATCAAATGACCACGCGGGACAATGACTTCACCCGTTTGCGGGTTTTTGATGTCTTCTTGTGCTGTACGACCCAAAATACGTTCACCGGTTGTCGCAATCACATCACCGCCTTCGATAATCGGTTGAATTGTAATACCTTTCTCAGTACCGCAATCTTCTTCGACAATGATCGCATCTTGCGCAACATCAACCAAACGACGTGTCAAATAACCGGAGTTTGCTGTCTTTAACGCAGTATCCGCCAAACCTTTACGCGCTCCGTGTGTGGAGTTAAAGTATTCCATAACGGTCAACCCTTCTTTAAAGTTCGCGATAATCGGCGCTTCAATAATTTCGCCGTTCGGTTTAGCCATCAAACCACGCATACCGGCCAACTGACGCATCTGCGCCGCGCTACCACGAGCACCGGAGTGAGCCATCATATAAACAGAGTTAACAGGCTTGCCCGGTTCGATTTTTGAAATTTCTTTCATCATCGCGGCCGCCACAGCGTCTGTACATGTTGACCAAGCGTCAACAACTTTATTGTACTTTTCACCTTTTGTAATCAAACCGTCTTGGTATTGACGTTCAAACTCTTTTACCTTGGCTTCCGTTTCGGCAATCAAAGTCTTCTTTGCTTCCGGAATGATCAAATCGTCTTTACCGAATGAAATACCGGACAAAGCAGCTTGACGATAACCCAGACCCATAATCTTATCAACAAAGATACAAGTCGCTTTTTGACCACAGTGACGATAAACCGTGTCGATGATTTCAGAAACTTCTTTCTTTCTGATTTGACGGTTAATCAAACTGTACGGAGTCTTGTTATCGTCCGGCAAGACTTGTGACAAGATAATGCGACCCGGTGTTGTATCCACCAATTTTGTTGTCTTTTCTTTAGCGCCGTCTTCCCAAATTGTCAAACGCGCTTTAATTTTGGAATGCAATGTGACGACCTTTTCGTTCAAAGCGTGCATCACTTCCGCTGTATCCGCGAAAATCATACCTTCGCCCGGTTCGCCGTCCAAAGCCAAAGTCAAATAGTACAAGCCCAAAATAATATCCTGTGTCGGCACAATAATCGGCTTACCGTTTGCCGGTGACAAAATGTTATTTGTGGACATCATCAAAACACGTGCTTCCAATTGAGCTTCCAAGAACAACGGAACGTGAACGGCCATCTGGTCACCGTCGAAGTCGGCGTTAAACGCAGTACAAACCAACGGGTGCAATTGAATAGCTTTACCTTCAATCAAGACCGGTTCAAAAGCTTGAATACCCAAGCGGTGCAATGTCGGCGCACGGTTTAACAAAACAGGATGTTCGCGAATAACTTCCGACAAAATATCCCAAACTTCCGTGCGTTCAGCTTCCACCATACGCTTTGCGGCCTTAATCGTGTTGGCCAAGCCATATTGTTCCAACTTGGCGTAAATAAACGGTTTAAACAATTCCAAAGCCATACGTTTCGGCAAACCGCATTGGTGCAACATCAATTCCGGACCGACGGTAATAACGGAACGACCGGAATAGTCAACACGTTTACCCAACAAGTTTTGACGGAAACGACCTTGTTTACCTTTTAACATATCAGCCAAAGATTTCAACGGACGTTTATTTGTTCCGACAATCGCGCGACCACGGCGACCGTTATCGAACAAAGCGTCAACAGATTCTTGCAACATACGTTTTTCGTTGCGGATAATGATATCCGGCGCACGCAATTCGATCAAACGTTTCAAACGATTGTTACGGTTGATCACGCGACGATATAAATCGTTCAAATCAGACGTTGCAAAACGACCGCCGTCCAACGGAACCAACGGACGCAATTCAGGCGGAATAACTGGAATAACATCCAAAATCATCCATTCCGGACGAGAACCGGATTCCAAGAACGCTTCAACGATTTTCAAGCGCTTAACCAACTTTTTGCGGCGCATTTCAGAGTTTGTTTCTTTTAACTCTGCACGCATTTCAGCCGCTTCTTTTTCCAAATCCAAGCTGGCCAAATATTCCTTCAAAGCTTCAGCGCCGATACCGACATGGAAAGAATCTTCACCGTATTCTTCGACGGCTTTTTCATATTGTTCATCGGTCAATAATTCGTGCATTTTAAGCGGTGTCAACCCCGGCTCGACAACCATATACTTTTCAAAGTACAAGACGGCTTCCAAATCTTTTAACGGCATATCCACCAACAAACCGATACGGCTTGGCAAAGACTTTAAGAACCAAATGTGCGCAACCGGACAAGCCAATTCAATGTGGCCCATACGTTCACGACGTACTTTTGACAAAGTCACTTCAACACCGCACTTTTCGCAAACGATGCCGCGGAACTTCATTCTTTTGTACTTACCGCACAAGCATTCATAATCCTTCACCGGTCCGAAAATCTTTGCACAGAACAAACCGTCTTTTTCCGGTTTGAATGTGCGATAGTTAATCGTTTCCGGTTTTTTCACTTCGCCATAAGACCAAGAGCGAATTTTTTCCGGAGATGCAATTTGAATCTTGATATCATCAAAAGATTGAGGATTGCTCACTTGCCCAAACATTTTTACCAGTTCATTCATTTTCTTTTCCTTCTCTTAATCTTTTAAGCTTCTTTTTGATTTAATTCAACGTCCAAGCACAAAGAACGCATTTCTTTGACCAACACGTTAAACGATTCAGGAATACCCGATTCGAAGTTATCATCACCACGAACCAAAGTTTCATAGACCTTTGTACGACCCGAAACGTCATCGGACTTAACCGTCAACATTTCTTGCAATGTATAAGCTGCGCCGTATGCTTCCAAAGCCCAAACTTCCATTTCACCGAAACGCTGGCCACCGAATTGAGCTTTACCGCCCAACGGCTGTTGTGTTACCAAGCTGTATGCACCGATTGAACGAGCGTGAATCTTTTCATCGACCAAGTGGTGCAATTTCAACATATACATATAACCGATTGTCACTTTTCGATCGAACGGTTCACCCGTTAAACCATCATACAAAGTCACTTGACCGGAAGTCGGACAGCCTGCTTTTTCCAACATACGATTGATGTCGTTCATCTTAGCGCCATCGAAAACCGGCGTTGCAATAGGAACACCGTCCTTTAAGTTATTTGCCAATTCCAACGTTTCCGCTTCATTCAAAGCTTCGATTTGTTGTTTATATTCGTCTTTTTCATAAACATCTTCCATCTTTGCTTTTAAATCCGCGATGGATTGGTTGTTTTTACGAACTTCGTCCAAAACCTTACCGATTTGAACGCCCAATTCGTGGCAAGCATAACCCAAATGCGTTTCCAAAACTTGACCCACGTTCATACGAGACGGAACGCCCAACGGATTTAACACGATGTCCATCGGAATACCATCTTCCGTGTACGGCATATCTTCAATCGGCAATACGCGGGATACAACACCTTTGTTACCGTGACGACCAGCCATTTTATCACCCGGTTGCAACTTACGTTTAACGGCAATAAAGACTTTGATTGTCTTTAACACACCCGGCAACATTTCATCACCGCGTTTGGCTTTTTCAACTCTGTTTTCAAAGCGTGCTTGCAAAGCCTTTTCGCCTTCTTCCAACGTTTGAGTCATTTGCTCTAATTGCTTCATGACGTCATCATTGTCAACGACAATTTTCTTCAACGGACCGGCTGTCAAAGACGCCATATTTTCCGCCGTTAAAACTGTGCCTTTTTCAATGTGTTCGCTGGAAACAACTTTTTGACCCGACAAAATCTTTTTAACACGTTCCACAAATGAAGATTGCAAAATCTTGCGTTCATCATCACGGTCTTTTGCCAAGCGATCAATTTCGGCTTGTTCAATCGACAAAGCACGTTCGTCTTTGTCCAATCCGCGACGTGTAAACACGCGAACGTCAACAACAGTCCCTTGAATTCCAGGCGGTACACGCAAAGAAGTATCACGGACGTCAGCGGCTTTTTCACCAAAGATCGTACGCAACAATTTTTCTTCCGGGGTCATCACTGTTTCACCCTTCGGAGTCACTTTACCAACCAAAATATCGCCGGCTTTCACTTCTGCACCGATGTAAACAACACCCGTTTCGTCCAATTGCTTCAAAGCTTCTTCACCAACGTTCGGAATATCACGGGAAATTTCTTCCGCGCCCAACTTGGTATCACGCGCCATAACTTCAAATTCATCAATGTGAATGGAAGTAAAGACGTCGTCACGAGCAATTTTTTCGGAAATCAAAATAGAGTCTTCGAAGTTATACCCGTTCCACGGCATAAAGGCCACCAAAACGTTGCGACCCAAAGCCAATTCACCCATTTCAGTGCAAGGACCGTCCGCAATAATATCACCTTTGCGAACATTTTCGCCAACACGAACCAACGGACGTTGCGTCATACACGTGCTTTGGTTGGAGCGTTGGAACTTTTGCAATGTGTAAATGTCAACCGCAGATTTAGACGCATCCACTTCACCGGTTGCTTTAATAACGATACGCGTTGCATCGACTTGTGAAACAACACCGTCACGCTTTGCCAAGATCGTAGCACCCGAATCGCGTGCCACAGGAGATTCCATACCGGTACCGACCAACGGCGCTTTGTTGTTTAACAAAGGAACACCTTGGCGTTGCATGTTCGATCCCATCAAAGCACGGTTCGCG
>CAKPYQ010000004.1 GCA_934203105.1 uncultured Alphaproteobacteria bacterium | reverse complement strand
TTCTATTATACCCCCCCCCCCCGACGGGAAGATCTTTGATCGAAATGTTGGCTGTTTTGGCGATGATTGCAATTCTGACGGTCGGCGCCATAGCCGGTTTGACGTGGGCTTTGGATAAATATCAGGCTAACGAGGTTTTAAAAGAAGCAACCGCCCAAGCAACCGAATTAAAGTTGCGATCAAGGGCGTATCTTTCTTCCGACGGCGAAATTCAATATGCATATGCCTCAAAATATATCAGTTCGCGTAAATACGAAGACGACACGCGTAAGGTTATATTACTTTTTGCCGAAAACATTACAAAGGGCGTTTGCGATAAATTGGTTTTAAGGGACAATCAAACGCACCCGCTTTTCACATCGATATTGGTTGATGATGCTTCCGTCGAATGCCAAAAAGGCAACAATACTGTTGTTTTCAAAATAGGGGGAACCCCGTCGCCGAAAGTATGTGATGACGGTTATGTACTGGTTAATGAGAATAAATGTGAAAAACTAACCTGTACACCGGCAGGATTTTGGGACGGTGAGCCGGCATTTAAATGCTCTATTGGAGAGCAAAAACACCCTTGTGGTGAATTGTGTAATTCCACGGGGACAGAATGTCGATATGGAAATTGCTGTAATGGTATGGCTGATTGCACCACAGACTGTCCGGGAACAACCGGTTGGTCAAGTAACACCGAATATGGGCAATGTTCTGACTACATTTTAAGTTGTTTTTACGCCGAGGAAGATGACGGTTTTAAGGACGTATACCGTTGCAAAGAAAAAAACAGCGACCAAATGTGTTGCATAGCCGAATATAACTCAGGCACACAAAAATTCGATTGCATTCGTGGATCTTGCTTTAAAAATTGTCCCAGCGGTTGGGATTATGAAACAATCAAAGACCAATATTATATGGGTTGCCACAATGAAACTTACGGCATCAGCTGTATAGCTGACAGCGCAAAAGGTTGGCTCTGCTATAAAGGAAGTTCCGAATGTTACAGCGGGACTCAAATGTGTGATCCAGAAACGCCGGCCGGATGTGGAACTTGCACCAATTACTGTCCGGACGGCTTTACACAAGATGATACCGGCCACTATTGCCAAAAAGGTAACTTAATTTGTGATCTGAGCGGAGACAAGACAACTTGCTATATCGGCTCTGTCGCCAGCGGCAATATGTGCGGATACTCTTGTTCTCAATTTGGCGCAGATCAAATTTGTGAAAACGGATTATGCAAAAATGTCTGCCCGAATGGCACCGAATGGAAATATATCGACAGCACTTTCGGCTTTGGTTGCGTTGATTTGGCAAACAACATGGAGTGCTATTTGCTTTCAAACGCCAGCTATTGCAGATATAATGGCGAAGCTTGTGGCTCGGCATGCACCAACTATGATTGGCAAAAATGCGCTTCATTTACCGATGAAATGTGCGCTCCCGGTTTTTGCGCCAGTATGAGCGTCGACACAACGAATGAAAACTGTTTGACAAGCACGGGCGTGCAAAAGAAAAAATGTCCGTATGGCAAGGCAGTTACGGATACTTGCATTTGTGACACAAAACCGGAAAATGCCACCAGTTCCGCACACTATAAAGTCATTACAGCAAGTGATTTTCCGGACAATTTATTAAAGGTCGGCGAGCTTTGCTGTGCGCCAAATCAAAGAAATATAAACGGAGTTTGTAACGCTTTAGCTTTATAATGGCTGTTTACATATAAAGGGGGCTTTAATCAAGCCCCTTTTTTAATCACGGTGATATTCGCTTAAAAAAGCTTTTATAGCCAATGGTAAATTATTTTCTGGTTGTGCGCCGATAACCTGGTCCATATAAGATGCATTTTGAGCAATTTCCTGATAAGGATATTTTTGCCCGTCACTCCAAACGTAGTATAAAGGTAAAATTCCACGCATAACGTAAATACATAAATTATCTACAATACGTTCTTTTTCTTCTTGCCATATGGGAGCTTTGTCTTTGTGTTCGGGATTGATCAGCAAATCTTCAATACCCAAATGTATTATTTCATGCCCCAACAGACGCGCATAATAAGGGCATTCAATTTTTTGATTATATCCCGTCATAATATGGCCGACATTGTTTTCATCGCGATGATAACTCCCTCCTATTCCAAAAAGATTAATATCAATCTGATATTCGGGTAAAATTTCAAATCCCCACGATTTTTGCAATGCTAAATAACGCGGATAACAGGTCTGCAAAGCCTGTACAGCCTTGCGCGCACAAATCAATGCTCCTTGGTAAGCTTCTTTATTATATAGTTCTTTGGTAAAGCGGTCGACATATTTTGCAAAAAGTTGATCTTTTGAAAGGTCTCGATCATTGATCATTTTGTCAATTAACGGTTGATGCAAAGATTTTAAAAATGTCAATCGATTGGATCGATTATGGTTTATATACCATTCCAAACGCGACACTTGCCACGCCAAAAATGCAAAGGCTTTCTCCGCCGTCGGCACTTCGATTTTAATGTTAAAAGCCATCTTCTTACCCTTTGCCATCAACGCTTAAAAGAAAATAAATCCTTTATCTGTGATGCTATCGACTTTAAAGGAGCTTGATTTGCCTCTTTACTCTTTTGGATCATTTTAAGCAATAAATGACGTTCAACACCTTGCACTCTTACATAATTTGCCACATAGGCCGGTACATAAATCCCTTTTTTCGCAGTCAAGCAACAAATAAATGTTCTGCCTAATTTTTCAGGCGCTCCTTCCAGCGAAAGCAAAGGATTTTCCGTACAATCAAAATTGTCGCCCACGCATTGCGGGCCGCCTTTTAAATCGGTCAATTGATTTCTGAAACAAATAAATTTGCCGGCTATTGTTTTGGGCGCATTTTCCAACGATGTCAACCGGTTGATCGCGCAGTTAAAATTTTCTGTGACAATTTGCGGAGCGCCCTTTAACGTTGTCAATTGATTTTTATTACATTTAAAGTTCCGACCAACTGTATTTGGGCCACCTTCTAATGTTGTTAAATTGTTATCATGGCAATCAAATGTACCCGATACTTTTTGCGGAGCACCTTCCAAAGAAATCAATTTATTTTTATTACAATAAAAACCATCGCCTAAGTTTTGCGGAGCGCCCTTTAACGTTGTCAATTGGTTTTCCGAACAATCAAATGCACCGCCTATTTCTTGCGGCGCCCCCTCCAAAGAAACCAACTTGTTGAAAGAGCAAAAAAAGCTGCCGCCCACTTTTTGCGGAGCCCCTTTTAACGTCGTCAAATCATTTTCTTTACAATTAAATGAGCCTGATACTTTTTGCGGTGCACCTTCCAAAGAAGTTAATTTGTTTTGTTGACAGTCAAACTCTCCTCTTATTGCTCCTTGTGGCGCACCCTTTAACGTTGTCAATTGATTATTTGAACAATCAAAAGACCCTTCTATGTGTTCAGGAGCGCCCTGCAAATCCATCAATTGATTGTTAATGCAGTAAAGAGAACCACCCAATCGTTCAGGACAACCCTTTAACGTCGTCAATTGGTTATGGGAACAATCCAAAGAGCCGGCGATATATTTTGGCGCTCCATTTAAATCGGTCAATTGGTTATGGGAACAATCGAAACCGCCGCTGACATGAAGCGGAGCGCCCTTTAAACTGACTAATTTATTGTTTCGGCATTCAAAGTTTCCGTCGACAATAATGTTCGACAAATCTGGCAATTCCGTCAAATCCATATCCGAAAAATCCAAATTGCCTTTCAATTCAAACCCTCTTTTGGGCAAATCCCAAACGCTGTAATATTTCCCGTCTTGCTTAATCAAGCCGACATTTTTCATATCGCCCACAATTTCAAAATTGCGTGATTCAATAAATGCTTGAACTGCCGGAATATATTTTTGAACGGGTGTTCTGTTGCCTTTGCCTTTGCATTGATAAACTTCATTGTGACGGACTTCCAAAGTCGCATGCGGTTGTCCGTCTTGGTCCCGCACAGAATAAATTTGAACCGATCCATTTACAACGTTTGCATCATAAGCACCTTTGCCCACGCAGTGCCCCATATATTCCGACTCAAAATCCAGAGCTTGTGCCGTCATTAAACGATAAACTTTCATACCGTCCGGCAATTCCATAACCAGCTGCGTCCCCGACAAAGATTTTTCATAAAGTTGTTTATTTTTTGCTTTTTGCAAAGCGCGCTCTGTCATTAAATTATGCCATTTTTGGGATTGCAAAAGCGCTTTTTCAAAGCTGTCAAATTCGTTGTTTGTCTTTAAATAATCGAAACGGATTTTGGGCGCGGTTTTTGTTTCCCGAGCCGTCAAGGCTGTTTTTTCGACGTATTTTTCTGCCGCAGAATATAAAAAATCCCGAACGCTGACAATGTCATTTTTTAAAGATTGCGACATTAAAAGCGCATTAAATTCAAATATTTGTTTGCTTTCCGACAAACATTTTTCCGCCCACGTCGGTAAACCTGCGCGCAAAGAAACGGGGTGCAAAAACGGCATATTTTCTTTATCCGTCAAAAACGCGCGCAAACGATGTTTGACCCATTGCAACAAAATCGCCTTTGTAATAGCATCTTTATTTTGTGTTACATAATCGGGGCTTTCGAAATGTCCGCGACTGTTAGCATCCGCGAACAAATGATTTTCCTGTCCTTGATAAACAACATCCGTCAAATAAGCGTTTAAATCTTTTTCATTCAACAAATTAACCGGCATTTTTCCTCCATTTAACAGGTGTATATTATACCATATTTTCCCCAAAAATGCAAGCATTCTTTAAAAGTGCTTTACTTCAAAGATATACCATGAACAAATTTTTTCTTTTTGAGGTTTTGAACAGGCAATTAAAATCTATTTTATTTCATAGAATCTAAGATAAGCCAAGCTCTTCGATCGTTTTTGAAAAACGGATATGGTGTTTCATATTTCTTTACTCTGGCAATATGTATAAAACTAATATAACGTGAATCTTTTCTTTTTTCCCAAAAATAAGGATCATAATCAGCGCAAATTTCAGAACTATATTTCTTTAATTCTTCCATTTTTTCGGGGGATAAATCAGAAAAATATTCTACTTTCCCGGCAGTTATCTCTCCTACAACTAAACCTCCGGATTTTTTTAATAAAATAATATCTCCTTCTTTGACTTTCTGAAATGGAGGACATTTTACTTTCGTAAACCTGGTTTCTATGGTTTTTTCGCCTTTTAAAATTAAATCTAAAAAAGGTTGAACCAAGATTGCTAAATGTTGAGGTTTATCTTCACTCATAATAACTCCTTTATTGCAACAGTCTTTAACTTTTAAAAGACGCTCATTTCTACACCCCTAATTACAAGAATGTGATTTTTTACAAGCCGTTTGGATTATATTTTTTGTTTGATCCGATATCTTTAATTTTTTAAACTCTCGAGTTGAAGTAGAAAATGTATAAAAAGCGTCATGCTCTGAAGATAAGGTAACATTCGTATCAAAAGTCTTTACCACAAAACTGAGTTGACGCGTTTTTTTGCCAGAACCTGAAAGATAATCAAAACATCCAATATATGAATCGACAGATGAAATAGACAAACCTGTTTCTTCTTTAACTTCTCTCACCAAAGCTTCAATAAGCGTTTCGCCTTTGTCAACTGTTCCACTTGGTAGCTCTACAAGCCCACCCAAAAAATCGGATGCTGTTCGCCTTAAAAGCAAAGGAGTTTTTTGTGAAAGAAAAATAACGGCTCCAACTACAACCTTTTCAATAGAATCCTTTAATAAATCTTTTTCAATATTATTTAAAATTTTTTCTGAAATATCATTTTTAAACATTTTATTCTCCTTTTTTTAATACCGTTGGATTATTTAATAAAATATAATAAAGTACCGGTGGTAACAAATGTTAATCTGGTCAACTTCTGTAAAAAAAATATGCTTTCTATACAAAATAATGAATCTAGATAAAAAAACAAATCAAGTAAGGATGCTATCCGGAAAGGTGTTTTTTTCTTGACACACTATGAATGGATTTATTTCTTGAAGTAAATTTTTCTAAAATTTTTGGCAAAATATCTTTATTGTACTTGTGATTATATCGCAATAAACGACATATTCCTAAAAAATTTTCTTTATGATTACTTTTTTCAATCCCGAGTTTTCTTTTTATAGATCGCTTTATAATCCTTATATCTCTAATAACTGGATGTACGTAAATCACTATTACTTGAGTACAAGAGTCAACGAAAGGAAGTAACCAATCTTTGTTTTGAGAACCTTCAACAATCCAATCTGAGTACATTGAAAGGAAAGAGTGAATGTATTGCTGTTTTTCTTTATCATTTCTTTTGATCATAAAGTTTTTTCTATTAGGGCTCTTTTCCCACGAAATATCGTCCAAATCAAGGTGAGGAATTCCCAACTTTTTTGCTAACTTTTTAGCAAATGTTGACTTTCCACAACCACATGCTCCCGTAATATAGATTTTAGGCATTTTCTTTCCTCACAAATTATGCCTTAAATATTAACACAAGTATTTGTAAATATCAAGAAAAATAGAGTTGATGGTTTCTTTGTCTTTTTTCATTCTAACTTATCTTTTTTCTCAAGAAAAATTTCAGTTTTCAAAAGAAAAACTTGTAATAAATTTCAGCTTTTAGATTTTTTTGATCTATAATAAAACTTTTTGGAGTATAATCGTATAAAATATCTTCTTGAAAAACATCTCTGTCAAATATAGCATTATTTTCCGTATGCCACAATAAATAATTTTTTTTGCACTTTCATTTTTCTTTTTTTTGATTTAATCAATCTTAGATGAAGAGTAACAGACAATTAAAAAAAAATCAACTTTTTAATAGTTTCAGTTAAAGCTCTTGACAATAAAGGACAAAAAAAAGTATTCTTAAGACAGTAATACAAAGGAGGAAGCATGTCAATCTTCACATTTAAACTTCGGAATCGTTTTATAAAACCATATGCAACAGGCTATTTACCCACACAGGATGGACATCAAATTTTTTACCAAGAAGTCGGCAATCCAAAAGGAGAACCGGTCATAGTGTTTCATGGTGGCCCCGGAAGTCAATGCTATTCATTCTTTGCTTGCACATTTAATCTAAAAAAACAACGAGTTATCATGTTTGATCAACGTGGATGTGGCAAATCTAAATTCGATAAGCCACTCTATAAAAATACTTCACAAAATACAATCAATGACGCTGTAAGGCTTCTGGAACATTTAAATATTTCTGAAAAAATAGTTTGCACCGGAGGTTCTTGGGGCTCAACATTAGCGTTGCTATTTGCGGAAACATATCCTTTAAAAGTCAAAAAGATAATTGTAAATTCTATATTTTTAGGTCGAAAAAAAGATATAGAAAATATGACGCCGGTTGCTTCATATTTTTACCCAGATGCTGTCGAAACCGTTAAGAAAGCTGCAAATGGAAAGGATTTGGATAAATATTATAACGAATTGTTAGCTTCAAATAAACGATCTGATCAAGAAAAGGCGGTCCAGTACTATAAAAAACTTGAAAAAACAGCATGTGATGCCTCTTTGACGGTGGATTTTTCAAAAGGCGAAACATCCAATAAAGATATTTTGAAGTTCCAAATTTTTATGCATTATAAATGCAATAATTACTTCTTGAAGGAAAATCAATTATTACTCAATGCTAAAAATATAAAAAATATCCCTACAGAAATTTATCAAAATCGCTTAGATTTCTGTTGTCCGCCATATCAAGCCTATGAATTACACAAATCTTTACCTGAAGCAAAATTCTATCTGATTCCTGATCATGGACACGGAAGTGATAGGCTCTTTTATGAAATGTACAAAAATAATTTGGCATAATTATAGAGGCTATACTTGAAGAAGAATAAAACATACAAAGAAATAGGCCTTACTGAATGTGATAATGGGGTAATTGAACATTTTTTATTGTGGACTTATAAAAAAATTAATTATCCTCATTTTTTATGTACTCTTAAATTGCTCTCAATATCTTTTTGACTTCTTCCGGGTATTTTGCCTTTGTTTCGGGAACGCCTAAATGCTGAACAAATAAAATCGGAGTATCAAATGTAATATCGGGATAATGCACTTTCATTTGTTTAAGGGCTGTTTCCATATCCGGTGTATGATCATCATACCCATCAATTTCTATGGCTTGCTTCAAAGGTACATAATAAACCCGCGTCACATAAACCACCTCTGCCCATTGTTCTTTTGGGCAATCTTTGTAGACCAAAAATCCCCGATGAACAAAGCCTTCATTCAAACGAAAAGTGGAAGTTTTTTCTCCATTCAATAGGGCTGGCCAACGCCTTTCTACTAAATGCAACCATTGTTGTTTAGGCGATAAAGCGTGTTCTACAAAACCTTTAATAACTTCGGCTGTTTCATGTGGCGTTTGATGGTCATTATTGATAATAAAGTCGGAATATGGGCGGTTTTGATACCCCTCTTCATACATTTGCCGAATGCGATTTTTCTCCCAATCATCCAGCTCACGCGTACCACGATTTTTTAAACATTCCTCTAAACTGGGTGCAAGGGTAATGTTCAAAAACTTTGTTTCATTATCCTCCAGAGCTTTCCAATCCTGATAGGTGTTATCAGCAATCGGATAAGCAAAAATAACCGTTTCATACTCATGCGATTTTTTAAGAGCTTTTAGTTTCTGATTTAATCGTTTATGACGTTCCCGCCAACCTTGTTGCAAGGTCAACCCCAGTTTTTCCTGCTCTTCATCACTCATCAATTCGTCCACTTCAATAAAAGTGGCGTTGGGGAGCATATTCACCAAAATTTTAGAAACGGTTGATTTACCAGAATTTATTGGCCCATTGATATTCAGTATTAACATAACGCCCCTTTCAATTTTACTATCTAGTATAGTATCAAATTATACCAGAGAATGCAAACAAAATCTTTTAATTTGTACATAAATCGTCATACACCACATTGTTTCTATCAATTTGACGGACAGTTTCGGAGGTGTTGTGCTCGTAATCTGCATACACCGGTTCATATAAAAGGCAAAAATCACCGTTTATATTTGTTGTGCAACCGCTTAACACATTCAGAATCAGCCAGGCTATTTAAGCCACACAATTTACATATTTTTTATTGATGGGAGACCTGTTGGTCTTTCCAAAATCAGGACCTATTCTGACAACACCCTATTAAAACGCGGCGGGCATATTGGTTGCGCAATCAGTCCCGCTTTCAGAGGAAAAGGCTACGGCACCTTATTGCTGGCCGAAACCATTCAGAAAGGAATTGCACTTCTATGAAACGGAAATGGATACCAACGATTGGTTGGATTTTATGCTACGGGATATTCCATAATTGTGTGGTTGTCCCGTTTTTTAGTGTCCCAAACGTGGATTGGGAATATCTGCTAATGGGACTAGGTATTGTGCTTGGCGTAAGCGAAGTACGAGATATTGGGTTAAAGAAAGGAAAAAATAATGTTAACACTCATAACGACAGCTTGGAATAAAGCAAAATATTGGATTATTGGCGGTGGTTTGGCAATTTTATATCTGCTCGGCTACCAAAAAGGAAAACATAAAGAACAAGTCAAAACAATGAAAGGAACCTTGGAAAATGTTCAAAAAGCTAAAACTGTACGTGATAATGTTGTCGATATTGACCGTATCCGCCGGTTGCACGACAAATATAAACGGTGATTTTTGCCTGATTTACGAGCCGATTTATGCGGATTATGAGCATGACACCCCCGAAACGATCCGTCAAATAGACAGAAACAACCTTGTTTATGATGAAATTTGGGGAATTTAATGAAGATTTTAATTGCATTATTAAATGTAATTTTGTATAATTACTAAATCTAAGCAAAAATTCTCATTTTTTATAAAGGAGAATAAAATGTCTTTTCCAACAATTATTGAACATAGTGATTTTACATTAAAAGCAGCTACAGATATTTCAAAAGCTGAAGAATTTTCTAAAATTGTTTCAGAAAATCAAGAAGAATTTAAATTTCTACCTCACACTTCTGGAATATCAACAATGGAAAAAGCAGTTGCAGAAATAGAAGGTTTTCAACAAAAATGGAATGCTGGAACCATGTTCTTTTATTTCATTTTTAACTTGAAAGGCTATATCGTTGGTAGGGTTGGTATCAAAATAAAAGATGATGGTCATGTTGCGGAAGGTTGTTACTGGTTAAATAAGACAGAAACTGGAAAGGGTTTTGTTTCTAAGGCGATTAAATTGTTAGAAAAAGCAGTTTTTTCTGAAGGATATCATCGTTTCGAAATATGGTGTAATGCTGATAATATATCTTCTGTACGAGTTCCTCAAAGATTGAATTTTTATCAAGATGCTAATTTACGTGGACTAGAATATCTTTTGGGAGATTATCATGATGTATTAGTTTTTTCAAAACTAAAAACAGATTTATGAAATTTTAAAGGTTCTTATGCTAATACTCAACATCAACGGGCCAATGAATTCCGGAAAAACGACGGTTTCTAAGATTTTGGTGAACTTATTACCGAAAGCCACTTTTATTGAAGTGGATGAATTAATGAGTGATGCGGAACAGAAAAAACTGGGATTATCCCTGCAACAAGGTTGGCGGGAACGTCATAAACGATTGAATCAGAAATTGCAAACGCTTAAAGAATTGCGTGAGTATGAAACAGTTATTTTTGCTTATCCGATTGCCGATAATACTTATCAAGATTGGAACGCCTTGGCGGATAATGAGACCAAGTTTTTGAACATTACCCTTGCACCCAGTTTAGATGAATGTTTAAAAAATCGTGGCACGCGTGAGTTGGACGATTGGGAAAGAAATCGCATTCGACAAATGTATGCGGAAGGGTATCAGAATCGTCCATATTCCGATTTTATTATCAATAACGACAATCAAACACCAGAAGAAACCGCCAAAGAGATTAAGGAGTTTGTGAACAAAACTACTCAAAAACAAAATGGTTCAAATAGGGATTATCTGGGGCGAGCAGTATCTGTTATAATGGATAGACCTATGGGCTCTAAACACCCTAAACATGGTTTTATGTACCCTGTAAATTATGGATACATCCCAGATACAATTTCTGGGGATGGCGAAGAATTAGATGCCTATGTTTTAGGTGTTCAAGAACCTCAAGAAAAATTCACAGGAGAATGTATTGCAATTATTCACAGAACAGATGACGATGATGACAAATTGATTGTTGTTCCAAAAGGAATGAATCTTTCTGATGCTGAGATAGAAAAACAAGTTCAATTTCAAGAACAATGGTTTCCTCACATCATTATCAGAAAGGAAGTAAATGATGCAAATAAAAATTCGTAAAGCGATACCAAATGATGCCAGAGATATTAAGTCTGCTCACTATCATGCTTACCAAGCCTGCTATCGAGGATTTTTACCTAATGACTTTCTGGATAATATGCCTTTTGATGAAGCGGTTATAGAACGAACAGCCAACCGTATTAAAGAAGTTGAATATTATGTTGCCGAAACAGAAAATCACGTTGTTGGATTTTTAACTCTTGAATATCCGGAAGAGAGAGCTGTTGAAATTCAAATGCTTTATGTTCATCCTGACTTTCAAAAACAAGGTGTCGGAAGCGCTTTAATGGAAGAAATTTGCCGATTAAAAAAACAAGACGGCTATAATAAGTTAATTGTGTGGACAATCAAGGATGGACCTTCAATCGGGTTCTATCAGAAACAGGGAATGATAAAATCTGATATTCCTGAAAAAAATTTTGGAAGTTTGATATTCCAATCATCCGTTTTGAAAAAGAATTATAGGTAAGAATAAACTTGAAATCGGTTGATTTTTTTGTTATTCTTATTTCCAGAACTGAGGAGGATTTCGGGTGATTTATTTACTCAGACATGGGCAAACGGATTGGAACTTGGAACGCAAAATCCAAGGCTATAAATGGGAGGAAGTTTATGCCTAAAATTTATATTTCAGGTGGACCGGGGAGTGGCAAAACCACTTATGCCAAAAAATTATCGCAAGAATTAAATATACCTTGTTTTGATTTGGATGAGGTTAAGTGGATTAACCGTCCGAATGCATTTAATCTGCGTCGTCCCAAAGAAGAAAGATTGGCTCTGTTAAATCAAATTTTATCTGAAAATAAAAATTGGATTTTAGAAGGGGTCTATTTTCAAGATTGGATTATACCCGTTATTGAACAAGCCGATAAAGTCATAATTTTAAAACCGCCCCGCCGACTAAGGCAGTATCGAATAATAAAACGTTCTCTCCGCCGAATGTTTCATATTGAGCCTAAAAAACACCGTGAAAATCCGATTACGCTTTTTCGTCTTTTACGGTGGAGTCATGAATACGAAAAGAAATACTTGCCCATTTTATTAGAGAAAGCAAAAAAAAAAGAAAACAAACCTGTTGAAATGATAGAAAGCATTTAATTTTTTGACTTTCTTTTTAAGATGTTTTATAATTTAGTCTAAACGGAGGAAGTGATGTCTGAACGGATCAAGTTTAATGCCACTGTCAGTTTTATTTTGGAGCAAGACAATAAAATCTTGTTGTTCTATCGGACGGACGGTTATTTTAAAGATGGGTGGTGGGTATTGCCGGCCGGTCATATAGAAGAAAATGAAACCGCGTCTCAAGCCGTTGTCCGAGAAGCCAAAGAAGAACTGGGCATAGATGTAGATGTTAAAGAGGTTGTGTTTGCTCACATCGTTCATAATCTAGTCGGTGAAAACAAACGGATGGATTTGTATTTCCTTATAAAAGATTTTAAAGGTGAATTGCAAAATCTAGAACCGTCTAAATGTGCCGATATGCAATTTTTTAGAAAGGATAATTTACCATTTGAAAAAATCGCTCCAACCACATTGCAGGCTTTGCAAAGTATTTGGACTAAAAAATATTATTCGGAAAGGGGATGAAAATGGCACAAAAAACTAAATTATGTGTTTGTGGGATGATTATTCATAAAGGTCGTTTTTTGATTATCAAGCGATCTGAAACAGATGATTTTTTGCCTAACTGTTGGGAGTTCCCTGGTGGTGGTGTGGAGGCATCTGAAACTATAGAAAATGCTTTAATTCGTGAAATAAAAGAAGAAATCGGTATTGATATCACACATAACAAAAAGGAACTGATTGGTATTTCCGAGGAGTTTATGAATGAAGATAAAACCGAAAGATACTTGCAACTAAATTATAAAGTTGAATTGCAAAGCAAACCAAAAATTACTTTAAGTTCGGAACATGTGGTCTATGATTGGACAACAAAAGATGATCCCAAAT
This sequence comes from uncultured Alphaproteobacteria bacterium, assembly GCA_934203105.1. Classification (GTDB taxonomy): domain Bacteria; phylum Pseudomonadota; class Alphaproteobacteria; order CAAHEQ01; family UBA3637; genus CAAHEQ01. Next base: position 62,372 of record CAKPYQ010000004.1, on the reverse strand, counting down.
TGGATGCATTTTTAAAAGAAATTGTAAAACAATGGGAGATTCATAAATGACAGTTCCCGTGTGTTACCTTATTTGTGGATTTTTAGGGGCTGGAAAAACAACTTATTCCCAAAAACTTTCAAAAGAAACGGGAGCTATTCATTTAAATCCAGACCAGTACTGTATGGAATTATTCGATAAAACAGAATATGAAGAAAATTGGGATGAGTGCTTTTCAAAAACAATCGCTCTGCTATGGGAAAAAGCCTCTGAATATGCCAAACAAAATAAATCTGTTATTTTTGATATGGGGTTTTGGACAACGGAAAGTCGGAAAGAAGCCATAAAAAAAGCACTTGAGTTAGGCTTTTTCCCGATTATTCATTATATTTATGCTCCGGATGCTGTTTTAAAAGAAAGAATTTCTAAAAGAAGTGGAGCCATTGCAATTCACAATTTAAAACATTTCGATGAACTGAAAAAACAGTTTGAAGAACCAATTGCAGATGAATCTTTTATAAAAATAGACAATGGATATATCTATTGACTTTTCTTAATTTTTGTGTTAAAATCTCATTGTTTTAGTTTTAATCATAAGGTGCAATAAAATGAAAAAGAAAATAGATGATTTAAGCGAAAAACTGATAGACTGTCATACGCATTGTAGCGGAATGGATTTTTATAATACTGTAAATGGCTTAAATCCAACCAATCAGAATGTTGTAAATTTAGAAAAAACTATTAAAGAAAATGAAATTGATTTTGCTATCACTTTTCCTTTTCCAAATACTCTTTTTTATGATATAACTAGTTACCTCAATGGTTTTAATTTTAGGCCGTCAAATTTATGTAAGTTGCCGTTTGAAATTGAAAACAGAAATTTAGTTGAACAGATAGAACATTTTGGAACAGAACGAATCTTACCTTTTATGGGTTTTAGTTTAAATGCTAATGTTTCTGAACAAGTAGAAAATTTAAAAGCATTAAATAAACATCATGAAATATATGGTTTAAAATATCATACCTTTTGCGATCAGCACACCGCTTTAGATATTTTGAAACATCCAAAATTAATTCAATTCCTTGAAGACAATAATTTGCCATTATTGATTCATTCTGGAAAAGATGATATGACGTCGGCTGTTAATATTTATAAATTGGCGAAAAGCATCCCGCACCTGAGAATTTGTGCAGCCCACATCGGACGATTTAATAAACCTTTCTTTGAAATGCTCTCTAATCATCCATTACCAAATTTATATGTTGATTTATGTCCTTTTTTGGGTCTATATGCCGATTTTTTAAAAAATAAAGATATCCATAAAGCAACATTTAAAATTAATAAAGATGATCCATTAAACGTTTTAAGATATTTATACGAAGTTTTACCCGATAATCTAATATGGGGAACAGATATGCCGTATAACTATACCGCAAAACTAGCGACAACAACCCCAAAAGATGTTACAACTTATCAAGATGAAGTAACTTTATTAAAAGGGTTAGCACAACCATTACGAAGAAGAATCGCGTCTCAAAATACAATTAGTTTTATACTCGGGGAAAGACAATGTAACTGTAGATAATTACTCCATTACATCATCTGAAGACCCTCCTAGTCGTTCATTTAACATATTATACTTCATAATGGGACATAGAGGAACAATTTGTCCCTTTATGCATCTATGATCGTGAAGCATTTTTTTTGTATCAGGTATATCGGGATAAAATCTACAACCTTCTCCACAAAGTTTAAAATGCTCACAATCAATACATTCTGGATCATTTTTAAGGCACATGTTTGACCACACAGAAGAGTTCTCATGAATATCTTTTAGAGACGTTTGTCTCACATTTCCTAAAGGAATGCCGTCGATTGCCATAATACATGGATAAACATTTCCATCACTCCTTAAAATAAGATATTCTCTTTTTTCGTATGAATTCATACATCCACCACCGCATCCAGAAAAATTGCTCACATCTATTTTTCGTGCTTCATTCCAATCAGCATAACCTTTTTCAATAACTATATTCATATCTGGAAACAAATATTTTTGTTCTTTTATTTTTTGATTTAGTTCGTTCCAAAAGTTTTTATATTCTATTGGAGAAAGCCAATCCTCTATACGAGATCGTCCCACACCAATAGGAGAAAAATAAAAAGCAGAATAATTTTTTATTCCCATATCATAAAGAAACTTTATCGTTTTATAAATACTCTGATAATTAACTTTTGTAATAACAGAATTGACTCGTAATGAAATATCTGTTTTTAAAATAGATTTAATTGCAGATAGTGTTGTTTTATAAGTTCCTTTTCCTCTTGTCTGATCATGAATATTTTCAAGGTAAGAATCAAGGCTAATCATGATTGATTTTAAACCAATATTTTGTAATCGTTTGATTTTTTCTGTATCTAGTAATGTTCCGTTGGTTTGTAATCTAGCCTTAAGTTTTTTTGATATTACAAATTCTATAATATCAAAAACATCATCTCTCAGTAATGGTTCTCCACCTGTTATGTGAACATGTTCACAACCGAGAGAAATAGCATCTTCTATTTGCTGTTTTATTTCATCGAAACTCAATTCGTCTAATTTTAACCGACCAGAAGAAAATGAACAGTACTGACACTTTGATGTGCATCGGTTAGTTATATGTAAATCTAACTCTTTTAACATGTATTTATCCTTTTTTATTTAAAGCAATTTACTGGTTTTATCTTTTTTATAGCTTCTTGCAAAGAAACATTCGCTATATTTTCACCATCAGCAGAATCTGACAACAAACAACGACACAATTTATTTTCGTTCGTTATAGTTAAAATATTACTCATTAAACAAGGATGACTTATCTTTTTTGCAGAATCAAAACCAACCATTCTGACAGGTATTTTATCTGAAATATTTAATCTGCTTTTTCTGATACCGTCTAAATATTTAATTATTTCCGTTTTTTCAGACGCACTTAATATTTCTAATGAATAATCTATTCCTTCTGGAACGATTAAATCAGAAAATGTCAATGAAGTAATATCTAATTCTTCTGCAATAGCAATAATTTTTTCCAGAATTCTAAAATTAGAACGTTGAACGACACAGACAACATCCACCAATATATTAGCTTGACGTAATTTTTTTATATTTTGTGTTACGATTTTAAAATTTCCCTTTGATTGACGGATAAAATCATGTACTTCTTCATCTCCATCTAAAGAAGTTGTAATTTCATCAATTCCAACTCGCTTTAATTGAGCAATAATATCATCACTCAAATATGTTAAATTTGTTGTGATATCAATGATTATATTTTTATCAATTTCCTTTATGGCCGTTATAATATCGGGTAGGTCAGAACGAGAAAAAGGTTCTCCTCCTGTTAACATAACTTTTCCAATTTTAACATTAGGAAATTCTCTGATTAGTTCTAAACATCTAGAAAACGAAAGCTCTCTTTCTTTTCTTTCAGATGCTGGATATTTTTTTATAAAACAGTGCCGACAGTTTAAATTACAAAATCCTGTTATATTCCAGATTAAACGTGTCTTATTTCCAGAAATTGGACGATAACAACAAATGTTTTTAGAACTTTCTCTTATAGAATTTGTCATATACTCTCCTTATATTATTGCACAAATAACAATTGTTCAACAGCTGATAACATTTTTATATCATCTAAAACTTTATTTGCAATATCAGCATATTTATTATCTAATTCTAAAGTATTGGAATGCGTCCTTTTCATTTTTTCTAATTTCAAAAGAAGCTCTTCAACAAAAGAGTTATCATTATTTTTGTTTGTAGTTTTCATATATTCTATTTCAAAAAGGTGAATACTACTTTTTTGAGGATAAAATCGTTTAAATACATTTTGATAAATATAATCTGTTATATGAGGGAAAAAAGGAGAATAGCATTTTAAAAGATTAAAAAATACATCAAAGTAAACGTTGTTTAATTGTTTTTTTTCATATAAACGTTTTTTTACTATTTCTAAATATATACCCGAAAAAATCTTAAAAAAATAATTGATTTTTTTTAGTGCTGCATTAAAATCATATTCATCCAAATATTGAATAAAAGAATTTAGCATTTTATTATATTCATCTATAATCCAGGCATCAAAAACATTATGTACAATTGATATGTTCCTATTTTTTGATTTTTGGTTTATTTTTTTTACTAAAATGCCTGCATTGAGAAGTTTATATAATAAATGGTGTCCTTCTTTTATTTTCTTTTCAGAAAAAACAACATCTTTCCCTGTGCTGGCACTAGAACACCAGAAACGAATCGCATCGGCACCGTACTTTCTTATTAAATATGGCGGATTCATTGGTGATTCTTCTCTTCCATCATTCCATTCTTCATCCGTTAGTTTTACGATTCCAGAAACCACAATTGATTTCCATGGAACTTTTTTAAATGTAACATATCCAAGTATTGCAGTATAAAAATCCCAAGAACAAATATTATGTGCCCCATTTGCTCGAATATCGTATAATTGAAAATTTTTATCGCCTCTAACTACGAAGGAAAGAAACCATGGAATTAAAGCTGCCATAAACCATACACTAAAGACATTTTTTTCTATATTAAACTCTGCACCTTCACAACAGTGTGATTGAGATAGTAAGTGTGGTTTTTTGCATTTAGAACAGTATTTTACAGGTATTTTAATGCCATAATCTCTTTCTTTTGAAAAAAGCCAATCATGATTCATGGAACGTATATGATTATGAAATTGGTTGGACTTAAAGTGTGGAACAAACTTAACATCTTGAAAAAAAGCAGATACTTCTTTATTTATATCCGAGACTTTAAGAAACCAATGACCTTCATGAAAATAGATAGAATTTTCTTTAAATAATTTTTCAAAAACATTCTTAGTAAAATCTCTCATTGCTTTACTTGATGTTTCATACTTATACTTAGGATTTAAGCTTAATCCTAAATCAGAAAAAACATTTAAATACATCTGAGAACGTTCATCTAAAAATATATCAAAGGAATTGCGGTCTCCTAGTTTTTTATTCTCTTGTATGTTTAACCATTGTTCAAAAGCATCTTTTGTTGGAAGTCCTGTTGTGTCAAAACCGACAGGATAAAAAACATTGTATCCTCGCATTCTTTTATATCGAGCTATAATATCTATAGGACAATGATTATACAAATGCCCCACATATAATTTTTTTACTAACGTTGGTGGAGGAGGTTCAATCAAAAAACATTTTTTCCGTTTATCTGATGAAAAAGAATATAAATTTTTTTTTCGCCAAGAAGCTCGAATACTTTTTTCTATCTGGAAAATAGACTTTCCCCAAAATAATAAGTCGGAAGTATTATCATTCATATCATCAGAAGTAAAAACAGATGTTGTCATACCTTCGGTTTCCCTATCCATGTACACAAATAATCAATATGAACAAGTTTTTCTTCTTTTGCTATATTGTAATTCTTAGAAAAATGTTGACTGCTTTTATGCTCTTTAGGACAATAAAAATCTTTTTCTATAAAAGATTTTTCTCCTGTTTGAATCGCATGATGCAGATAAGAACGTGCAGCACAACCTCCACCACAAATATCCAACAACTCACAGTCGGAGCATCCTTTTATTTTTTCCGGATGAGCATTTCTTTGTCTAAATACTTTAAAAACATCTGAAGCAAGAATATCACTTAATTCATTTGTTAACAAATCAAGAGAGGATTTATAGTCATGCATATATACACATGGTGAAACATAAACTTTGCCATCAGGTGTTATAGAATGAATTCTAAAACTTGTTCGCCCGCAAGGACATCTACTTTTATTTGGGGTTTGAGATGCTGCTTTTAAAATAGACTCACTCATATCCAAAGTTTCGCAATTTTTAATTAAATAATCAAAACCTTCAAATAGCTGATCAGGCAGAATAATATTTTTATAATGTATTTTAGACATTGGTTTAAAAATATTAATTCTTATGTTAGAATTTGTTCTTTTACATAACTCCAGCATTGCATTTATATGGAGTTTCGTAAAGTTCCATTTCATGCCTGTCATAATAATTCCGTGAGGTTTTCCTGTATCTTGGCATATTTTTAAACATTCCATTGCTGAGTTATAAAGTTTTGCTCCTCTATTCTCATTATGTTCTTCCTCAAAAGGGGAGTCTAAACTTATATCAAAATCGTTTACTTTTTTAAATTCTTCTGGAAAATTCTTGTATAATTGTAATAACGTTATTCCGCTTGTCGTGACGCCTATTTCCATTCCCAAATCAGTCACTTTATTGATTATGTAGGGCAAAAGCGTATCTTCAAGTTTAGACCCGTTAGTAAAAATAGGTTCATTTCCTCCAACATTAATGGTTTCAATACCATTTTTATATAGTTGATTAATAATTCTATCCACGATTTCTTTAGTCATATTCGCACCGGCCCTTCTTGCCGAAAGAGAATAGCAGTGACGACAATGGTAAGGACAAAAGTTTCCCAACGTCCAACCTACATTTTTAATTTTATAGTCGCATTCACTAGCATCTCCAAATTGATGGACAGGCCCTCTTGATAGATAATGATCTTCTGGATTAAACATATGCATCCTTTCTACATTGTTGAAAACTAGTCTAGTGTATATACTCTTTTACCAAAAGTCAATATATTTTTATAATTTATCAAAAAAATGATTGCTTTTTAAACTTTCCTTTGCTAAACTGTCATTCTGATAACTTGTTAGAAAGGACAAAATTATGGCTATAGATTTCTTACCATCACTTGAAACGGAACGTCTTTTATTAGAAAAACCAGAAAAGAGTTTTGAATTTGCAATAAAAATGTTTTCTGTCGTTGATGCCAATAGAGAACATATACTTCCTTGGATGGATTGGGCAATGCCTGAAATAACCCGCCGGGCAGAAGATGATTATAATTTTGCTTTAGATGCAGATCGTGCATGGAAAGCTGGAGAACGTTTTGAGTATGCAATTTACAAAAAAACAGATAAAGAATTTTTAGGTGGAGTTGCTGTAATAAAAAAAGGACGAACGGTCGACAAACAATTTGAATTAGCTTATTGGCTTAAAAAAGACGCTTGTAAAAAAGGTTATATGCAAGAAGCTGTACGAGCTCTAGAAAATATGCTTTTTAGTTCTGGAGCAGAACGCTTAGTTATTAGAAATGATGTTGATAATTTAAACTCTGTAAAAGTAGCTCAAAATTTGGGCTATCAATTGGAAGGAATTGAGCGTAATGGTCGTTTCAGTGAATGTTTACAGAAATTAACAGATATCAATGTTTTTTCTAAAATAAAGTAACTCTGAATTTTATCATCCCGTTAAAGGTAAAACTTTAACGGGTTTTTATTAGTATCCTAAACACTTTTGACAGTTTGATTTCTATGTTGTCGGTGGCACAGAGTTGCTCTATTTGTTCTTCGGCGTTGGCTTCAATACGCATTTGTTCAAAAAACAATCCTTCTTCTTTTTTGCGGAGTTGTTTTTCCATTTCGTTGATTTGCTTTTGAATTTTAAGTTCTTCTAAGCGGTCTTTGGCACTACCGATACTCTCTTTTATCTTTGATGTTTCTTGTCGTAAGGTTTCAATAGTTTGCTCTAATACGGCTTTTTGACGAGATGAACGCATTTTAATAATATCAATATCAGCATTAAAAGAATTTTCTTGTTGCTTGATATAGTTGTTTTTCAACTCATCTTCTAAAGCTAATGGTAACCTATCAGAAAAGGAACTGTTTGCAAGCCAATAAGACCGTTCTCTATCCTTATTTTCAAGAGATTTAATTGGCTGTGATAGAATTTTTACACATTATTCTTGTGTTAAAATCTTGCCATCTCTCGTCTTACCGGTTAAAACATCATAACATTTAAGGAACTTTCCTTTTCGGCGTAATTCAACATTGTACATACTAATTTGGCAAGGTTCAGTACCTATTTCAAGGTTTATTTCAGCCTCTGTAGCACATTCAATTTCACTAAAAATTCCCTTGGCTAAAATAGAAGTTAAGGTAATTCTTCCGCTTGCAGGTTTAAAATCTTTGGCCATACCATACTGACGTTTTCCCGTATAAAGTGTGTTTCTTGTCCCAGTCCAAGAATAGAACATATGCGGTTGTTCACAATCATCCGGTAAAGTTAATGTTTGATTGATGTCATCAATAATATATTGAGGATGATGCTTTTCAAAATAAAACTTCACAACCTCCCATAAGTCCCGATTGAGAAATTCGGCTTGTTCTTGAATATACTGCGGTGAAACTTGTATTTTTTCGGCCACATCCTTTGTAAATGTCGTAAATAAAACACTTTCGGCATCCGAAACAACTTGTGCGTTGGCATCTTTATTTATCTCTAAATTCTGTGCAAAATCCCTTTGAATATCGGGCAAGGTTCGGCGTTTTTGTAAAACAGCCTCCAAAGTTTCATCAAAATAGCCGACAATATCGTCCGACATGCCGAAAACACCCTGAAATTGTAAAGTTCGTTTGTTAATCAATTCCAAAATACGCACATCAGACATACTTTCCTGACTGAGCAAATTGATAACCAACACATCGGATTGTTGTCCTTGGCGGTGGCAACGACAAATTCGTTGTTCCATCTCAACGGCATTATAAAGTAAATCATAGTTCACGACAACCGGACAGTATTCTATGTCTAAGCCTTTGGCAGTTGCATCGTTTGTGATAAGAATTTGAATATTTTTATCTTCTCTAAAAATGTTCAAAGCATTATCATCTGTGTGTTTTATAATCGAATAATGTTCCTTTAATAACTCTGATAAAACGGATAAAGTTGTCAGGTTATCAACAAAAATAATGTTTTTTTGCACTTCTTTGCGTGATTTTAAATGAGCAAAGGTTGTTTTAAGAGCCTTTAATAACGCATCCATTTTAGCAGAAACGGGAATTTCCAAAGCCATTTTTTGCATTGTCTGCAAAATAATGCGTTCATCAGACGAAGCCCGTTCAATCGGAGCCGACAGCATATTGGCAAAAGCCTGCGGTGATGAGGCCAAAATGTGGTAGAACATCAAGGTTAACTGATAGTTATCCATTTGCGGATAAGCCTGTTTTTCAGCTAAATTTAGGTATTTTTCGGTTAAATCAAATATTTTTTTCTCGTCATCTTTCGGCGTATAGTTCAGAACAACCGGCAGACGTTTGGTAAAGTTCACATACTGGCTTGCTCGTCTTTTAAGTGTACGAAAAGCAAATTGCGATACCCAATTTGATAATTCGGGATAATTCTCGGGCTTTCTAAAATACCGGCGATAAAAGCTGTCAGGATCCGGCAAAACACTTTCATCAATAAAGTGAATAAGACCATAGATATCCATAATACTTATGGTGATCGGCGTTGGCGTTAAGAGCAGTTTGAAAGCATCGCCAACTGCCTCTTTAAGGGTTATAACCGATTTGTTATCCGGTTTGAACAATACGTCAGCCTCATCAAATACCGCCAAATCCCAACGAATTGCTTTGAATTTCTCAGCCTCGCGAACCACATCATCATACGTAACAAGACAAATTCCTTTGCTTTCATTGTTGTATTCCGCCCATTTGATGACCGGCAAAGTAAATTCTTCATCCAGTTTTTGTTGCCATTGGCTCATCAAGTTTTGTGGTAAAACCACCAAAATATGTTTTTTACCCTCGTACCAACGTTGTGCCAGCACAAGGAGTGCTTCGTAAGTTTTACCGAGAGAGCCTTCGTCACACAGAATACAGCCCTTTAACAAAGTGGAACGTAAGGCAAAACGTGCCGCCGCTATCTGATAAGGTAACACTTTAATTTTAGAAGAGGCATAAACTGCGAGTAAATTATCATCATCTCGAAAACTTGCCAATCGCCTGGCTTCAACCATGGCGGCAAATTCGGTCGGGAATCGATACGGTTTAGGCTCTTCCATAATCTACACCGTCTTTTTGAATTCTTGCCAATTTCTGACCGGTTGTTCGGAGTAGATAACATTATCAAGAGCCTTAAAGTGCTGTGCACCGCAATGGATCTTCTGTTGCTCTTCCGGACGTAGGCCATAGAACGAATCAGTTCCTTTGGTTTCAAGCACAAAATAAAGCTTCTGCTCGCCATTTTTCTCTAAATAGACCGCCCAGTCCGGATTATAAGTGCCAATCGGTGTGTCAATCTTAAATCGGCTCGGAATTTTGAAGAATATCTTAACGTCAGGATCCTCGTCCAAAGCCACGGCGAATGGCTTTTCAACCGTGCTACTGTCATAAATAACATAATCATACACGCTGTTTTTAACTGCGACAGCATTCCGATCAAGGTTTGCAATCAATTCTTCACTTGAGAAAATCTCTTGTACGGCATATTCTTCGCCGGCCAATTTGATATACTTAATTCCATCAATAGCTAATTTATGACGATTGCGCTGGATAATCTCCAAAACCTTTTCGTAAAAGTCTTGCGGATTTTTCAAAAAGTCTCCGGCCCGGCCACTTTCCTGAATGATTTTATTCACGGTAGAGCGTTTCAGTAATGTTTTGGTAGAAATTAAACGCAAAATATCCGGCAGAATATCATAGCTCTTTTCGATGTTTTGAGTAAACATTGCACCAGCCTGAGCCGTCACACCGGATTTTTGAATATTAACAGAGGCCGTCTGACTGAGTAAACGCGCCGAGGTGATCTCCGGCATTTCGCGAATATCTTTGATACTGTCGGCAATTAGTTTATCCAAATCAAACTGGACACGATAAGTGGTCTTTTGCTTTATCTTATTCCAAAGTTCCATAAATTCAGGCGATAATAGCGCGCGTTTATTAAGTTTTACCGTTACATCTTTTGAAGCATCTCGGATATTGAGTTTGTTATCAGCCTTATTCATAGATTGTAAAATTGCACGTTGTGCGGCTTTTGACCATCTCTCACTCAGATTAAGTGTACCAGCGGCGAGCTGTGCTTTCATCGTGTCTTTAATTTTGTTCTTGCTATCAATGACCTTTTTATCCTTTAGCTCATCCATAATTGCGGCGGCTTCCTCATACGAGAATGTCTTTTTCTCAACAACAGTTTCTTTATATGTTGTATTAGCAAGCGCGGCAACTGACACTGGCTTTGAAGTTTTGATCATATCTTGAACATGTGTTTTTACAGGTTCAGGCATCGGGATATTTTCGATTTTAATTTCTTCTGGCTTAACTTCTGGTTTAATATAACCGCCATCATCAATTAAACCATGTTTTTGCAAATCTTCAACAATAGCGGTGGCTTCACTTTCGCTGATTGTACGTTCAACTTCCACTTCTTCATCATAAGAGTATCCGACAAGCATATCCAATTCAAATACGCCAAATTTAACACCGGTCTCATCTTCAATTTCTTTTTGCAGCTTATCGGCAAATTCGGCAAAACTTTCGTTGGCGATCACGTGCAGAACATTGATGTTCTTATCCTCAACGCGTTCGCCGTCTTGATTTACACAAAGTCTTAAACCACGACCGATCTTCTGACGGCAGGTAAACAGAGATTTTTGCTCAATCAACGTGCAAACCTGAAAGACGTTTGGGTTATCCCAACCTTCTTTTAACGCCGAGTGCGAGAAGATAAAGCGGAGCGGACATTCAAACGACAACAGCCATTCTTTATCTTTCATAATCGTGTTATAAGTGTCATCATCGGCCTGCGTGTCGCCCTTGGTATCCTTATATTTCCCTTTTTTATCCTGAGAGAAGTAACCGTTATGGGCCTTATTAACGTCTGTATCAAACTTTGTTTTCAAAATGGCGTATTTAGGCTTATTGATCAGCTCGTTATAGCATTCTTCAAACATTTGGGCATAAATACCTTTGCCACCATCCTCGGTCCGGTATTTTTTTACCTCATCTATGAAGAACAAGGACAGCACTTTAATCCCCATATCAAAGTAGCGTAATTCTTTATCAAGATGTGTTTTAATGGTCTGATAAATTTGTGCACGTTTTAATACTTTTTCATCAACGCTTCCGATAGATTTTCCAAGGGCAACATACTCCGAATTAGCAAACTCAACGCCTTCAAAGCCTTTGGTGCAATCAATACCTGAAACAACATAGCCTTCATAAATTTTGCGATGGCCGGATTTAATAAACAGATCATCGTCCGGTTTAACTGTTATTACCTTACGGGTAATATGGGCATTATCGTCTTCCACATCAATTTCCAATTTGGCCGAAAAACCATTGGCGTTTGAAACGTCTTTTAAGGCGATATAGGGTTTATTTGAATCATTGATAACCGAATTTGAAATAACGCAAATTTGTTTTACTAATCCCATTTGATATGCATCAACCGGCGTTAAGCGATAAACAAGGTTTTGTTTTTCGCGGTGGGTAGCGGAATAGCGCAAAACACACAGCGGATTAAGCATCGCGATAGCTTCTTTGGCTTTAGCGGTATTATCAACGCTTTGCGGTTCATCAATAATGACAACCGGATTTGTATCCTGAATATAACGCATAGCGGTTTCGCCGCCCAGTTTATCTTGTTCTTGATTGATAATGTTTTCGGCCTTTTTGAAAGCGTCAATGTTGATAATCATAATCTCGATATTACTGGAAGTCGCAAACGCCCGAACATCCGACAGTTTGGCTGAATTATAAATAAAGTACCGGTATGGCACACCATCATATTGATTTTTGAAGTATTCTTCAGTTACCTGGAATGATTTATTAACACCCTCACGGATTGCCACACTCGGAACAACAATAATGAATTTTGTAAAGCCATAACGGTGGTTAAGCTCTAAAATGGTTTTGGTATAAACGAAAGTTTTACCGGTTCCGGTCTCCATCTCAATTGAAAGTGGCACGGCCTTTATACTATCAATATCAGTTTGTGGCAGGGAATGAGCCTTTTGGATGGCATGAAGATTGCTGTTTATTGTCTCTTCATCCAACACCAGTTTGTTCCCGATACCGAATTCATTTTGCAGGAAAGAAGCTTGTGCAGAATTGTCAGCGATTGAAAAGGTCATGTTGGCTTTTTCTTGACCTTTGAACAATTCTACAGCCGCATTCACGGCATCAGTCTGGAACTCTTGATTTTTAAACTTTAGTTTCATTGAGTTACCTCATTTAATTTATAAAAATCATAAGCTTCTTGTAAAATCTTTTTTATTTCTTCATTCCCGGGATTTTCGATTAACGGTCGCATCAAATATGTTTGATTAAAATTTAAGATTTCCGCTTTCATTTTATCTATAGCTAATAAAAGATAATATACACTATTTTGTATAGAAAGCATATTTTTTTTACAGGAGTTGACCAGATTAACATTTGTTACCACTGGTACTTTATGAAAATTGATTTCAATATTCTTATTAAAATATTCAATTTTTTCAAATAATGTTTGAATATAATAATTCACAGTTGCTAGTTGAACCAAAAAGGAAGTTTCTTTTGCCGTGAAGAAAAAATCATTATAATTAAATTTTATACCGCGAAATGAATTCAATGCTGAGGCTAATATTTCACCACTCGCATGTGTTGCTTTTGAACTTAAAAATTTATCATATTTTTCTATTTGTTTTTTTGAAAAATTTAATGTATTTATAGCACATGATAAAATAATATCCATATAAACATATAAATATGTCAATTTTGAAAAATTTTCATTTTCGGTTTGTTTCCTTTTTTCTTCCTTATCTGATTTTTCCTTTTTCTTTTGTTGCTTTAAATTAAAGAGGTATGCAAAGCAAGCACCCAAAAACGTTGAAATCAAAGTCTCCAATCCATTGGATTTATACAGAGAAGAAAAAATGTTCAATATTTTATCAATAAAATCATAAAAATCACACATCATCCACCTCTACAGCAACATAATTTCCACACCGCTGTCTTTGCTTATATAATAAGCGTTTGAGAGGGCTACATCGTCCTTAAAGGCTTCTTCGGAGGCAACGATTTTCGCGGGGGGCAGTTCGCACATAGCCGAAATATCTTCCGGTGTAATACCGCCATTTGATTTATCCAAGCAAACCAAAATCAAACTGTCATCACCGATTGAATAAACTTTACGGCCGTTGACTTGTTTTTCAAAAACTTTTTCTGTAACCGGAACACCAAGTTTCAACATAACTTCATAAACGACATCAAGTTCAGAGCGACCTTTTTTGATACTCTCAATCATACCGTTCATACGAGCGAATAAATCAGCGGTTTCGGTGCTGGCAAGCGGTGTATCATCCCATTTATTAAGATTTGAAGTATCAAGTTTCAAAACCTTAAAGCCAACATCCACATTGGTGTTTTGTTCTTTGATTTTAGCACCGGCACGGCGGATGCGCTCCTTACCGATTTCGCAAATATTTTTATACCCAGCTTTAAATGCCTCGGATTTTTCGTCAGTTAATTCCGGAAGTTGCACCATGATGAACTGACGTTTGCCACCATCTTCGGCATTTAATTGCATAACTGCATGAGCCGTAGTTGCAGAGCCTGAGAAAAAGTCGAGAATTATATGGTCTTTGTCATCTGTATCAGTATAGACGACCAACTGTTTAATCAACTGGATAGGTTTAGGATTATCGAAATAATTACCTCCTAACAGTTCTTTTAAATCTTTTGTTGCACTATCAGTAGAGCCATGTTCAAACAATAAATTAGGATACGCAGACGTTGTATCTTTATCTTCAAAATCATAAATTTTTAATTTTACAATGCCATCTTCATAAATAAAACGGTTTAATTTTTCTAAAGCTCTTGCTTTTTCTTCCCCAATCTGCCATCTTTTACCTTCTCGAGGTTTGTGTCCAATAATTGGAAATTCCATTGTTTTTCTTGCGTAAGAACCCTCATTTTTCTTTTCGATAATTGTTTTTCTATAATTTCCAAGCTCATCAGAAAAAGGATAAGAACGTTCTTCCTTAGATACTACACGATTATTTATTCCTTTGTCAGCTTTTTTATAGCACAGAATATGTTCTGTCAAAGCACTCACAGTAACACCTTCAACATTTGTAGTTGTGCTTTTTTTCTTCCACAAAAAGTCTGCAACAAAATTTTCTTCCCCGAACACTTCATCGCACAGACGGCGGAGGTTGGTTACTTCATTATCGTCAATACTCATGAAAATAACACCGTCATCACGGAGTAAGTTTGATGCCAATCGCAAGCGGGGATACATCATGTTCAGCCAGTTGGTGTGATAACGTCCCATTGTTTCGGGGTTGGATTTGGTGGTTTGACTGGTTATTTCTTTATATTTTGTCAGCGGATCTTTAAAATCATCTTCATAAACAAAGTCATTGCCGGTATTATATGGCGGATCAATGTAAATCATCTTCACTTTGCGATAATACGCCGTTTGCAGGAGTTTCAAAACTTCCAAATTATCCCCCTCTATATACAGATTCTTGGTATTATCAAAGTCCACGCTCTCTTCCGGACAAGGACGGAGTGTTCCGGTTGAACGCTTACCGGCAATGCGCAGACACTCGGATTTGCCTTTCCATTCAAACTTATACTTTTCAAAATCATTGTCGATATATTCGCCACACAGCGACAACAGCTTATCAATATCCAGTTTGCCCTCAACAAAACACTGCGGAAAGACGGCTTTTAAGCGTTCCTTATCAGTTTCTGCCACATCCAAACTCTTGCCGTCCATTTTTTGAATTTGAATATCGTCTGCCATGAAAACACCTCATTTATCAGCATAAAATTATAATCCGTCATATTTTAACGACTTCTATCTAAAATTGCAAGAAAATAGTCATTTTTTTCAAAAAAAATGAAAATCTCTTTATATGCCCCAAACACCATGTGTGTAAGTTATAAAAAATTTAAACTCCTTATAAAATAAGGCTTTTAGAGGTGTGTGCAAATTGTGGTATCAGTTTTTGGGTTTCTAAACCAACCAGTGCTTGGCAAGATTCGGAAAGTTAATGTCATACCATTATAATCAATTATTCAAAAACAATAACTTACGGTCAACTGGCTCTGGCGAAAAAATCACATTGCACAAGGTATATATATTCGGGCAAAAGTATATATCAATTTGGAAAAATCTCGGCAACCACATCGATTTTGGTATAAAATCACTTTTCAGCAGTTGGCTGTCCTAGGGCTTTGTAGGGGAATAAGGCAACAAAAAAAGCGAAAGTATATCCTTTCGCTTTTTGATATTGGTCGGGGCGACATGATTCGAACATGCGACACCTTGGTCCCAAACCAAGTACTCTACCAGGCTGAGCTACGCCCCGTTTCTTCCGATCCTCTACCGCTTTATAATGCATCAAAAGCAATACAAAATCCCGAACGCTCAAATCTTATATCCGCTTTTTATGCGCTTGTCAAGCACTTTTTATCTTTTTTAAATCAAACCATCATTAAAACTTTATTCGGCTGCCCACTCCAATCTGCAAACGATCGCAAGTGCCACCCTTTAATTCAATCACGCCACGCACAACTTGCCCCGACGAAATCGGCGTTAAATCATTCGGCCGCGCATTTTTGTGAATAAAAACAACCTGCCCTTGGTTGTCAAAAAACAACATATCCAAAGGAATCAATGTATCTTTCATCCACATATGCATATCAACAGCCGTTGCCGGAACAAAAATCATTCCGGCATTATCCGGCATAAAACGGCGTCCCGACAGACCAATACGCGATTTTTCCGGCGTATCAGCCCATTCTAAAAAAAAGCGTGCGGTGTTCCCGATACAGTTTCAATCACGACTTTTGAATTTAAATCAGACGCATTGGCCGAACGGCACCCGCTGGTCATAATAAAAACAATCCCCAATAACACAGCCATAATTAAAAATATAATTCTTGCCGGTGTTGATAATCCGCTTTCGTACATTTTTTACTCCTTTACAAACGCTGCTTCATCGATTGCAGCAAATTGAAACCAATCGAATATCCCAAGCAATTTTTGCACATACGCCGGATCTTCGATTTTATAATAGCCCAATCCACGGGCAAACACACGTCCGCGCAAAGGCCGTTTTGAACGACTTTGATACGAACGCAACATATGAAATTTCAAATAAGAATAGCCGCGATTGAGCTCTAACGCATAATCTGCAACAGCCGCCGATAAATCCGGATAACGAACAAAATCATATTGCTTTTGATCATTCCAACGACGCACATCAAACGGCGCATCTAAATCTTCTTTGCCCATATTGGTTGCTTCCAAGCTCTGCGCAATCGCAAGAGAGGGAGACAACCGATCAATTCGACGAAACAAAACTTCTTTTTGACCGATTTTATCGGGATTTAAAACTTCGTACTTTAAAACCAAATCATTCCAAAAAGCATCCTCGGCCGGCGTAAAAGCTATACCCTTATTAACCTTATCCGCCAACGACAAAAAAGCGGCTCGTTCAGCCTGCAACAGCTGATTTTGACGCAACAAGTGCGGCAGTAACACTGTCGCAAGCAGGCCTTCATTGCCTTGCAAAGCAAAATCATCAGGAAAACGACGCACAAAAATCCGCGGCATTTTGTCATATCGCGCCTCTTTAAACAACTCTTTTAACTCGGCCGTTGTTTGAACATCGGTCCATTTAATCGGCAAGGACGCCAATTTTTGATACGCTTTTATTTCGGGCGTTACGGCCGGCTCCGATAAAGATGTTTCCAAATTGTGCGTATCGTCCGCAAAATAATAAATTGCAACAATGCCGCCAATTCCCAACAACAAAACCAAAACTAAAATAACAATTCCTTTTTTCATTGATGCTTTCCTCTTTTTTTGATTGACAAGACAAACTCTTTAACATCTTGCCATAAAATCCCATGCGTTAAAATCAGCGTTGCAAAATAAACCGCAGCACTGCACCCTATTAATAATAGGAGCAAAATCAAAGGAATGAAACCCCGTAAATGCACCCAATCGCCCAACATTACAGTAAAAGCGAAATCGCCGGTAAACAAAAACACGCCCATCACAAGCGATGAAGCCAAAATACGAACAATACGATATTTAAATAAATCGTCCAAATAAAATTCGCCTTGTTTTTTCAATAAATAAATATATTGCGCCGCATTGACCCAAACCGTGATACCGGTTGCTAATGCAATACCGACATGCCCCCAAAATTGCATCAAAGATAAACATAAACCGGCATTAACGATGACACCGAAAACCGCAATCCGCACCGGCGTTTTTGTATCTCCTCGGGCATAAAAGAACGGCGCCAAAGCCTTTGTCAACATATAGGCCGGCAAACCGATCGCAAACGCTTGCAAAGCAAATGCCGTGGGCAAAGTTGACGCAAAAGTAAATGCGCCACGTTCAAATAAAACGCTGACAATCGGGGTTGATAAAATCATCAATCCGATCATCGAAGAAACAGACATTGCCAAAGAAACTTCCAACCCGCGATTTAAATCATAAACGGCTTGTTTGATTTTGCCTTCGGCAATATAGCGTGACAACACCGGCAATAATACCGTCCCGATTGCAACACCGATAATCCCGATCGGCAGTTGAAACAAATGATGAGCGTAATTTAACCAACTCATCGCGCCGGCGCCAACGAACGACACAAAGAAAGTATCCAAAAATAAATTGATTTGATAAACACCCGATCCGAAAACACCGGGCAACATACGCTTAAATAATGTTTTCAGCTCTTTTGATATATTCCAAAATACACAAAAAGGAGAAAACAATCGCACTTTAAATCCGGCGCGCACGACACAAATATAAATAAAGATCAATTCGATAATGCCGGCCGCAAACACGCCCCAAGAAATGGCTATGGCCGGATTATCAAAAAACGGCGACACGAATACCAAAGCCGCGATCATTACCAAATTTAAAATGCACGGTGTAAAAGCCGCAGCGGCAAACCGTCCGACCGAATTTAAAATCCCCGCCAACAAAGACACCAACGAAACAAATAATAAAAACGGAAAAGTAATTCGGGATAAATAAGTCGTGATTTCGATTTTACCGGCAATTTGATCAAACCCGGGGGCCAAAACAAACGTCGCAAAGGGCATCATCAATTCGATCAGCACAACAAAAATAAGCAGAATATAAAATAAAAAGCTGAACGCTTCACCGGCGAACTTTTGCGCCGAAAGCGCGCCTTTTTTCTTTAAGTTTTCCGTAAACAAAGGCACAAAGGAAACATTCAAAGTGCCTTCGGCAAACAGACTGCGAAACAAATTTGGGAATCGCAAAGCCACAAAAAAAGCGTCCGCATACATCGTCGCCCCCAAAAAAGCAGCGATCAACACATCGCGCCCAAAGCCGACAAGCCGGCTGAGCAATGTAAATCCACCGACGGTGGCTATGGACTTTAATAATGACATAAGCTTTGTTATATATGATTTTAAATAATTTGACAAGAATATTTATCAAATAAAAAAACATTCTTGACAATAAAAGCTTGTTTCGTTTAAAATTAACGCAGCAAATAACAAAAAAAGGTTGGGCAGATAATGCAAAAAAATTGTTTTTACAAAATACGGAGGCGCTATACGGGGCGTTCGATGATTGAAATGTTGGCAGTATTGGCCGTTATCGGCATGCTGACAATCGGCGCGTTGGTCGGATTAAGAAGCGCAAAAGAATCGTATCAAACGACCGCCATTATCGACGAAGCGTTAACCCAAGCCGGTTTAATATCCTCTTGGCGCTATATCCCGACAAAAAGCGACGGCAAAACCATCAACTTATCATTTAAAAACACAACCGGTCGCACATGGGTCAGAGAGCTTGGCCAAACCTCAAAAGGAAAATCCGCAATTATCTTAACTTTTAAAAATACAAATGCAGAACTGTGCGACGCTTTAATTGATGCTGTTGCCCAAACAAAAAGCATCGATGAAGTTTATGTCGGCTCTGTCGGTCAAACGACTTGTTCGGATCAAATGGCTGATGTATCCTTTGTGATCAAAGCAAGCACGCAAAAATTCGACGGATATAATTATTACGCCGGCACGGGTTCAGGCGATAATACAACAATCCCCAGCGTCCCCGACTTACCGTCCGACGGGTGTCAAGGGGCTGATTGCTGTCATTATCCGAATGCATACGACCGAATCAATGATACATGCTTTTATTGTCCGTCGGGCAATCCGCACGTCATCGGTGAAGATGAAACGCCCGGTTCGGCTTATGTCGAATGTTGCTCGTCCAACCAATACTTTGTTGAGCAAGACGGATGCTATGACTGCCCCAGTGGCGTTATCTGCCAAGGCGAAAAAATCGTCGGTTGTTTAAACGGATCAGCTTTGCACGCCGGAAACACATGCTGTTCTGCTTCCGAATATTGGGCAGACAGCCAATGCACGGAATGCCCTGCTAATGCAACCTGTGACGGTGGATCTGTTGTTTGCAAAACGGGCTATCAAAAACACACTGCATCAAACGGCATTACCTCTTGTTGTGACAAGTCAACGCAATTTTGGAACGGCTCTGCGTGCAACGCTTGCCCCGCAAATGCAACCTGTGACGGATCGAATTTTACTTGCGATGACGGCTATTTATTAAACAGCTCTAAAACCGCGTGTTTACCCCCCAGCACAGAAATTTGTAACGCCGGTTATTATAATGACGGGTTGGAATGTGTAGCCTGCCCCGCCGGCCAATATACAGACATCGAAGGTCAAAGATCGTGCAAAGCTTGTCCTGTCGGCACATTTAATGCGTCGAGCGGATCAACGGGCTGCGAAAGTTGCCCCGCCGGTCATTGGAGTGCATCAAGCGGAGCGACTTCCTGCACCGCCTGTCCGATCGGCTCATACAGAAGTGCATCAATGACAAACGGTTGCGAATTATGCGCAAACGGTTATTATAACAACCAAACGGGTGCGGTAAGTTGTACGATATGCCCGGCAGGAACGATCGGCGCCGGCACCGGTGCAACGGCTTGTTCTCAATGTCCGGCGGGTACTTTCAGCAATGCCGGTGATGCAACATGCTCCGACTGTCCGGCCGGCACATACAATCCGTCAACGGGACAATCGGCATGCTTCGCGTGTCCGGAAAATACTTACAGCGCCGGCGGAAAAATCACCGCATGCACGCCCTGTCCGGTTGGCACATACACCTCCGTGCAAGGCGCTTCAAGCTGTACAGCCTGTACAGTAGGACAAACTTGCCCGACGTGCGAGGACATCGATTCAGTTTGGGACGGAACAGCATGCCAATTTGTTTGTCCGGCGAATGCAACCTGTGACGGCACAACAATCAGCTGTAATGCCGGTTATATATTAGAAAACAACAAATGTGTCGCATGTACCGTCGGCGATTATTGTTCTTCGTGTCCGTCCGATAATCCGACATGGAATGGATCAAAGTGCAGTCAAACCACATGCTCGACAAATGACGATTGCGGTGAAAAGTTATTCTGTTATCAACCCAGCATCCATGAAAGCGACAGATATTGCGCCAGCGCCGAATATGATATAATCGAAGGATATTACATCAGTAAAATTTCAAACTTTTATGTCAATTATTTTGTAGATAATTCAGCCAATTTCTGTGCCGCCATAGGCAAATCAACGGTCAAGATTCCGACGATTTGCAGCCAAAGCGCATCCATTCAAATGCTTGAATTTTTATCGCAAATTTTCATATCCAGCGCGTATGCTGCTGCCGACCCCGTTGACGACATGTGCCAGTCAAAGACAATCAACTCCATCTGTGCCCAACGCTCGGGAAACATATTCAGCGGGGGCTCGATGCTCCTACCAGGATGTGGCTACTATCATTCATTGGGACAAATGGCGAATGCTTACCTGATGTGCCAATAAAAACGAAACGCCCGCAAGTTAAACTTAAAAAAACGGGCGTTTTTTACTGACAGCTCTGATAAGGCGATCAGAACATCAATGTTGCGCGCATACTGACAACTGTTGCGGTATGGCTGTTATCCTTATCGGACGCCGGATTGATATAAAATTGAACGTCCGGCGTTAAAATTAAATAATTCGATACTCCAACAGACAAATAACCTTCCAAAACCGTTTCAACCGATCGGGGGTTCCCGCCGGCGACTTCTTTATTGATTTTGTTGACGGCCGCCGCAAAACCGATTTGATCCAAAGCGTTACGTTCAAACGGGTTATTGACAACGCCACCCAAAACATACGATTGTTTGATTGTTTCAACATTGCCCGTCGATCCGTTAATTCGGCCGAAAACCGTCAACTTATCATTCAAATCTTGCGACAAGTTAAACGACCACCCGTTGCTGGTATCCGGTTGCTCGATCGTCCACGGTTGATTATAAATCATCACAGAATATTGCCCCGCTCCCAAGCCTTTAATTGTCGGCGTATAGCTGACAGATGCAAAGCTGGTAAATTGTTTGCGATGAAGCGTCGACGTTTGGATTTTCGATCCTGATATGTTGTTGGCATCCTGCATACCGACAGTAAAGCTGAACTGATCATTCGGCGTCAAAGTGATAAAGCCGCCCAAGCCGGCGCTGGGATAGCTGGATGATCCGTTTTGCGACAACGCGTAATTGATAAAGTTGATTTGTTGGTTTGCGTCATATTCTGATCCGTCGAATGTGTACATCGGAAATTGACCGATTGTAACGGACAACGGTTTCATCACCCCGTCAAATTGATGTGTATAGCTTAATTGATCAAAGTAATAGGCGTTAGAGCTGTAATCATTGATATCATTGACAACGCCGATATTATTTCCGATTCGCTCTGCGCTTTTGCCCCAATAATGAACATAGGTATAGGCTGCTTGTAAAGATCCCGACCCAAACCGTGATGAATACATATCCCAGTTTGCGGAACCGTAATATTGCGTTTGCCAAGCTGTTCCTTTGCCGTTTGGCGCGCCGCGTTGCCCCAAAACAGACACATCGAAAGTATAAGATAATCCGATCGCGTCATTTAACGATTTTTTAAAGTCCGAATAGAGTTTATCAAAGCTTTCCGGCGTTGTTTGCTTTTGAACGTCGGATTGTTTTTGTAAACGACGGTGAACGCTTTTTTGTCCCGGCGAGACAAGCGTCATTTTTTCTTTGCGTCCCATATCAGACCCCGTTGAAACAACGGCCGATTTAAAACCGGCATCGGCTTTTAAGGGCGCCGTTTCACAAAACGCGCTGACGGCAAACAAGCCAAGTCCCAAAGCCGCAAAAGAAACTGTTTTAAATAATAAAGATTTTTTGTGCATTTATGCCCCCGTTTTTTTTAAAAAAAGTTTTCAAAAAACAAATAAGCACCAAAACACCCCTGTAAAAGCTTTTTTTAAAAAAAATATACCTCTTTATGATTTTTGCACTTGAAAGATATGCTAAACTGTGACATTATAATTTTATCCGTTTTTGACTTGAAAAATAAAAAACAGTACTTATTTATTTAAATATTCAGGAGATTATAAAATGTTAAGAGAACAAATTAAAGCTGAATTAGTTGCCGCAATGAAAGCAAAAGATGAAGCGAAAGTTTCAACTTTGCGTATGATCGGCGCAACATTAAAAGACAAAGATATTGCGGCTCGGCCGGCCGGCAAAACCGACGGGATCAGCGATGATGAAATCTTGTCGATGTTTCAATCGATGATCAAGCAACGCCGCGAAAGCGTTGATTTGTATGAAAAAGGCGGACGTGCTGATTTGGCAGAAAAAGAAAAAAAGGAAATTGAAATTATATCCTCTTTCTTGCCGGCACAAATGGACGATGACGCTGTCAAGGCCGCAATCGAAGCTGTTATCAAAGAAACGGGCGCCGCTTCCATGAAAGATATGGGCAAAGTTATGGGCGCTCTGCGCGCAAAATATGCCGGTCAAATGGATTTTGGAAAAGCTTCCGGATTGATCAAATCTTTGTTGGGATAATGCTCTGATGGCTTTTCTTCCGCCGCGTTTTTTGGACGATTTACGCTTACGGGTATCGTTGGTTTCGGTTGTCGGTAAAAAAGTAAAGCTGACACGCCGCGGTCACGAATACACCGGATTATGCCCTTTTCATAAGGAAAAAACGCCCTCTTTTACCGTCAGCGAAGAAAAAGGCTTTTATCATTGTTTCGGGTGTGGAGCGCACGGGGATGCGATTTCTTTTTTGGTCAACTGTGAAAAAATGCCGTTTATGGACGCCGTCGAAACTTTGGCGCACATGGCCGGCATGGAAGTTCCAAAAGCTTCTCCGCAACAAATGCAACGATTGGCAAACCAAAATTCGCTGTATGAAGTGATGGAAAAAGCATGTACTTTTTTTGAACAAATGCTCTATAAGCCCGAAGGGAAAGAAGGTTTAAACTACCTGCACAAACGGGGATTGACGGACGAAGATATTCGCCATTTTCGTTTGGGCTATGCGCCTGCGGGCAATTTGTTGCGTAAAACTTTGATGCAACAAGGTTGTGCCGAAAAAGATTTAATCGCTTTGGGATTAGTTCATAAAGCAACCGAAAAAGGACGCGAAAATTACGATTATTTTCATAACCGCGTGATGTTTTCAATTGCTGACAAGCGCAAGCATATCATTGCTTTTGGCGGTCGCGTTATGGTCAAAGCCGAACCCAAATATTTAAATTCGCCCGAAACAGTGTTGTTTCATAAAGGGGAAAATTTATATGCTCTGCCTTATGCGCTGGAAACAATGCGCCAAACCGGAAAAGCCGTGTTGGTCGAAGGCTATATGGACGTTATTGCTTTGCATAAAATCGGCATTACAAATGCGGTTGCACCGCTGGGCACCGCGTTAACGGAAGGCCAGATTGAAATTTTATGGAAAACATCGCCCGAACCCACGATTTGTTTTGACGGAGACGGTGCCGGTATTCGCGCGGCCGAACGAGCGGCTAAACGCGTATTGCCGATTTTAAAGGAAGGCTATTCATTAAAATTCGTCTTTTTACCCGACGGATTGGATCCTGACGATTTTGCAAAAGTCAAAGGAAAACAAGCATTTGAAGCACTGCTCAATACGGCAAAACCTTTATCTTGGCTGTTATGGCAAACCTTAACGGTGGGCAAAAAGTTTGAAACACCGGAACACTTTGCAGCATTGGACAAAGACATTCAATCATTGCTTCAAAACATTAAAAACGCAACTGTTCGCGGCTATTACGAAAAAGAGTTTAAACTGGAATTAAAAAAGTTTACAAAAGAAATGATGTATCAAAACAAAAACGGCGCGCGCAAACACGCAGCCCCGACATTAAAAGTCGCTCTTATTCCGACTTTAACGCCCTATTTAAACGATGCAAAAATGTTATTGACTTATTTGATTTTGTTTCCCGAGCTTTATGCGCGCTATATGGAACGCTTGTCATACCTGAAAATCAAGGATAAAAAAGTACTGCGTTTACAGGAAATTTTAAGCAATGAATTGACGGACAACCCCACCATAAACGCGGCGGATTTTAAAAAGTTATTGCAAGAAAAATATTCGAAAAACTTATTTATTTACTTAAACCAAGAATTGGAAACTTTGGCGCGCGCGAACAAGTCCCCCGAAGAGGCCAAAGCCGAATTCGAAATTAAAATAAAAGCTTTGGAAGGCAATTTGTTAGACGAAGAAATTAAAGCGCAAATGCAAGAATTCAAAGCAAACCCGACGCCTAAGCTTTGGACACACATTTTATCTTTAAAGCAGGAACGCGAAAAAAATAAAGAAAATGTATAATAAACTTGACAAACACATAAAAAAAGTGTAAATAGAAACGGACTTTAATTAATTTTTAAAGAAAGAGTGCACGAATGAGATCCATAGACGATGAAAACGATGAATTGGCAGATTTGGACAATGACGAAGTGTCTGTCGAAGATTCATTAGGTCCCGCTTTTGCAAAACTGGTTGAAAAGGCAAAGGCGAAAGGTGTTGTATCTGTTGATGAAGTCAATATGGCTATTTCCGCCGAACAAGGGCCGGAAGCCATTGAAGAAGCAATGACGATTTTATCTGATTTGGACATTCACGTTGTTGAAAAAGACGACGAAGAAAACAGCGATGACGCGATCGAAAGAAACGATGACGAAGACAGCGAAGATGAATTGGCGAACTTGGGTCGTACGAATGATCCGGTGCGTATGTATCTGCGCGAAATGGGCATTGTGGAATTGTTGTCTCGTGAAGGCGAAATCGCGATTGCCAAACGAATCGAAGCCGGCAATAACGTTATGATCGGCGGTTTGACCGAAAGCGCAATGACAATGAAAGCCTTGATGGGTTGGCACAGCGCTTTGTTGACCGGCGAAATGCAGTTGCGCGACATCATCGATTTGGAAGCCACTTACGAAGCGGATCCGTCTAAAAAAGCTTTGCTTGCCAGCATTGAAAAGCACGAAAAAGAAAAAATGTTGGAAAAAGACGATGAATTATTATTGGCATCTGAAAAACCGGAAAGCGACGAAGACGACAACGAAGATGAATTCGAAGAATTATCCGATGTTGACGAAGATGATGATGAAGAATTGGCCGATGACGATCAAATCGATCAAATCGATGAAGAAGAAGAACAAGAAGATACTTCTTCTGATGCTGATATCGACGAAAATGATGAAGACGATGAATCCTCTTATTCTATCCGCCAAATGGAAGAAGCTATTTTGCCGGAAATTTTGGGCATTTTTGAACAAATCGCACAAAGCTATGCAAAATTAAAACGGGCGCAAACGGGTCGCTTAATTTACTTGGTAACCGGCGAAAAAATCCCAAAAGATATTGAAGAAAAATATCAAAAAATCCATATGGAAATGATCGAATTGTTGAAAAAGATTCACTTCAACCCGAATCGCATTGAACAATTGATTGAGCAAATTAACGAGGTTAATAAGCGCTTGATGATGTTAGAGGGTAAGTTGTTGCGCGTTGCGACGCACGCCAAAATCAAACGCGAAGAATTTTTAAAGTTTTATCACGAAACGGAAATGCAACCAGAATGGCGGCCGGCGGCGGCAAAACGTACGGGCAAAGCTTGGACGACGTTCATCGAAAAGTACGGCGATGAAGTTGACGACATTCGTGCGGCAATTGCGGACTTATCCAAAGAAACACAAATGCCGATTATGGAATACCGTCGTATCGTCAACACCGTCAAAAAAGGTGAGCAAGAAGCCAATCGTGCTAAACGTGAAATGATTGAAGCCAACTTGCGTTTGGTCATTTCGATTGCCAAAAAATACATCAATCGCGGATTACAATTTTTGGATTTGATCCAAGAAGGCAACATCGGTTTGATGAAAGCGGTTGATAAATTTGAATATCGTCGCGGATATAAATTTTCGACGTATGCGACTTGGTGGATCCGGCAAGCGATTACACGTTCGATCGCGGATCAGGCGCGCACAATTCGCATTCCGGTTCATATGATCGAAACGATTAACAAATTGGTACGCACAGGGCGTCAAATGTTGCACGAAAACGGGCAAGAGCCGACGCCGGAAGAATTGGCAAAACGGTTGAATATGCCGATTGAAAAAGTGCGCAAAGTAATGAAAATTGCCAAAGAGCCTATTTCTTTGGAAACACCGGTCGGTGATGAGGAAGACAGCCACTTGGGCGATTTCATCGAAGATAAAAGCACTTTGCAACCTTTGGACGCGGCCATTCATTCCAATCTGCGGCAAGCGTGTTCGTCGGTTTTGGCAACCCTAACCCCGCGTGAAGAGCGTGTTTTACGTATGCGTTTTGGCATCGGTATGACTTCCGATCACACATTGGAAGAAGTCGGACAACAATTTGCCGTCACGCGTGAACGTATTCGTCAGATCGAAGCAAAGGCTTTGCGTAAATTAAAGCACCCGAGCCGTTCGAAAAAATTGCGGACATTCTTGGAAAGCAACTAAATCAAAACAAGGCCTTTTGATGTTACAAAAGGCCTTGCGTTTTTACCTATCTAACTGTTTTTGCAAAACATACAGCTTATTTAACCAATCATAAAACAAAGGCATTTGCTCTAACGGGCAAAGCTGTAATTCTTGCGCTATTTCAGGGTTTGGAGCCGGAAATGGCGGACATGCTCCCCTGTCCGGCCCCACCGCGCAACCAGCCAAGCAAATTGCCCCAAGATAAACAAGGACAAGCAGCCCAATATAATTGCCGACGCAACGCTTTATTTTGTTTTTGTAAAACATCATTTTCCTTTATCTTTTTACCCAATTGCAGCCAAGACAAAAAGTCGCTGCAAACTTTGATTATTTCCGATAAATTTTTCATTGCGCCGGCGCCTCTTTGGCTTTATTGCTATTCCCGACATTCAAAGCCAACACGTCCAAATACTGGCGAACTTTTGCCATAAAATTGTCGTCTTTGGGCGTCGGCGTCAAAGCACATATAGCGCTGGCTGCCGTCACAACCGAAGTAATTGCAACCAAAATTTCATCAAAATGCGTCATAATAAAATCCATTTTTTCACTCCTTTTATATGTTAAAATAAACGTTTAAAAAACAATTCGGATAAGCTGATACAAATCGCGCTGACGGTTGCCACCAACACCACCGACAAAGCGGCTTTGATCGGCGCTATTTCCGAACGCAAAATGAAACGCTTTTCCATTTTTTCCATAATGTCACCGGCGAATGTTTCAAATTCCCCGTGCCATTTGGCCAACTGACGGTTCGTGTTATCCATACCTTTGCGCACGTCGTCTATACGACTTTGCAAGCTGTCAAACTGCGCCATCAATTTACCGATTTGCAAATCAAATGAAGCCATTTTTAAGATATCTCCCTGTAAAATAAATGATTACCGTATTCGTAAACAGGCGTTAATTTCCGCGCCCAAGCGGGACTGACCTGCTTTGAATGATAATGTGTTGCGCCGTGAGTTATATCCGGCAAAAATCCCGTCAAAGCGCGCACAGCAACACGTTGACACAGTCGAAAAGTCGGATCCCTTTCATCGGCGCGTATTAAATGATAAAAGTTTTTATCCGACGGGATCCAACACGAAAATTGAAACGGTTTTAAACAAACCTCCTCGACCGTATTGCCCCACCAAACATGATGCGTTTTTGCCAACCGAACGCGATTTAAAATCACGTTTGCGACGGCCTCTATTCCAATCAAACCTTCCGAACGTGCTTCGCCGTATAAAGTGCGCGCCAAAATATCGGACGCACTGAAAAAGTCCTGCTTCATCATAATCTCCTTTTTTTTAAATTGTGACATCATCTAAACTTAAATTTGTTATTTGCCCGCCATAGCGCCAATCTGCCCCCGCTTTTACCGTTTGCTTGGCACAGCGCGTAAAACGCACGGGTTCGGATAATAAACACCCCGCCAAAGCGTCCAAGCCGTCATCATGCGTTTTGCTGTTTTCCGGTGTCCAAGCATTTAATTCTTCCATCAGCGGCGTTTCTTTGACACGATTGTGGAAAAGCAACGACCCGTTTGCCAACCGCGCGTCCAAACTTTCCGTAATTCGCACCGCCTTTGGAACGTGCGAATGAACAGGCAATACAGCGCAAACAATCCGCCGTCGTTGCAACGTATTTTTCAATAATTCGGGCAAAAAACGACCGATCCCGTTTGTTTCAATTCTGATTTGCGGGATATGATATTTTTCAATCAAATCCGCCACTTTTTCACATTGGATTTCGGCCGCTTTGCCGGCTTGTTCGACTTTTAAGTAAGTAATATCGTGCAAAAAAGCCCGTCCCTCTTTATCGAAAAACACACAAGCCAAAACGCTGTTATCGCCTTTCGTACCAGCCCCAAACGCCGGATCCCACCAAGCAGATCCGGAAACCATTTGCTTATCGCCGATCATCAACACGGCCGTTTGGTTTGTTTCCTGATAGTGCAATTCTTGATCATAAAAAACCACCCCCGCCGCATTTAATCGACCCGATTTTAAATTGACGGGCTTTAACAGCATTTGACTTAAAAACTTCAACGGTCCCGAACGTTTTTTTATCGCTTCGATTTTACACAAAGGAAATCGTTCAGGCCAAGCGCTTTGTCCTTTGTCGTCCAAAATCGGCAACCTTAAAACCGGAAAGCCCTTTAAAAAGCCGCCCTCTTCCACATTATAAATTGTCTCTTTTGTGTGTGGCGTACCGATGTAAAGAACCAAACCTTTTGGCACCAAAACAAAATCCAATTCCGACAAACGTTCGCGCAAATCCAACCGCTTGCCCGACGTATCACAATTTTTTGGCACTTCTACATCGTCGCAAACAATCAAATCCGCACGACAACCGGTAATATTCGCACCAACGCCACGCGCCAAAACAGACGGGTCGCGCAACTCCAAATCTCGGCAAACCGTAAAGCGATCCGACGCCCATTGATCTTTTTGCTTTGGCTTTAAAAAAGCCGTCAACGGGTGGCGTTCGATAATTCGCTTGACGTTACGAACCATTTTTTTGGCCAACTCATAATCCGCCGACATAATTAAAATCCGCGTATTCGGACGCACATATAAAACCCACGCACAAAACAAGCCGACCAACGTCGATTTGCCCGAATTACGAAAAGCCATCAACAACGCTTGCCCCGTTTTGGCATAAAAGCTTTTTTCCAAAAAACGACAAATTTTGCGGTGATGTTTCGGAACGGATAGCTGTTGCAATTGATCCCAAATCCAAACAAATTCGATTAAGTTTGCTTTATTCATCGTCCCCTTCATCTTCCGCTTCATAAATTGCTGATTTTGCTTTTGCCAACCAATCGGTATCGGATTGATCTTGCGCGCCATTTTCGACCAACTGCAACATTTTCATCAACAGCACAATATGCGACAAAGCACTCTTGCACGCCATATGAAAAGCCCCAAAAGATTTGGCATCCATTGGGGCACTTTGAGCCGAAAACGTATCATATTCTTTTAATGCCTGCGTTAATTTTTCGGGGATAGTTGCCAAGAAAAAATCTTTTGCTTTTTGTATTTTTTCCTTTGCCATTTTTCCCCTCTTTTCTAATCGGCACCGATATTAAATCCCATACTTAACAACGTCTTTTTGCGTGCTTGATTTTTATTTTGCTTTGCTTTTTGATTAAAGCTTTGCGCAACAAGCGCATTTTTGTCGTCCAACTGTTGCTCTAATCCCGCCTCCACGCCGCCGGAAATACCACCAGCACCGCCGGCGGCCATTTTGGCGCGGTAAGAGCTTAAACTTTTTTTATAATTTTGAACGTTATTTTGTTGTTCCAACAGCGCTTTTTGCCGCTCATTTTTCAACTCTGATTTTTGCGTACCCGTTAAAGCGTCATAAACCAAACTGCCCAAAGCAGATTCTTTTGCTGCCATTTTATTCACTCACTTTCATCACACAAGTCACGGAAACTATTTTGCACGCTTGCGGCATATCGCTTTGCATTTTCCACAAAGGCGTTACACCGTCGCGCACCCAACCCAACGCGTGAATAACCACGTCGCAGGTTTGCTTTTCATTTTTCGCGTCCAAGATATAGTTTTCATTTAATTTTTTCACCAAAAATTCGTTATAGCCGTTGCCGATATCCAAAAAAAGCGATGACGTATCAACGACTTTAAAACGAATTTCAACCAAACGTACAGCCTTTAAAGGCAAGCTACCGGCGGACGATCCCACCGTCGGCGGTAAAGGTATCACCGAATGCGTAAACGGCAAGCCTATCTGCAAATGATAAGCTGACTTTGTCAACGTCAACGCACTGGATTGCAACGTTGTTTCCATTTCAAAACGACCGTCCGCAATCACTTGCACTTTTTTACCGACCAAAGGCGACAAGCCCGTCCACGTTTGATGAGCCGTTTCATCTTCGCCCAAAAACGCGCAATCCGTTGAAACTTCATCATCAAACGTTTCCAAATAAATTTGCCCCGAACGATTGATTAAAAAATACACATCGCCTTCCAAAACGCAAACCGACAAAAAATCGCCCGCGGTTTCGTGACTGCTCCACGCCAAAACGTCCTCTGATCGATAGTTGGTCAAGGTGGCCATTTTGCCGTCACTCATCACAACGTACACCAAACGACGCTTGGCGTCATAGTCCATATCAATCGGATTTTTAATCAACTGTCCCGATAACAGAGAAACATTTTTGGCTTGATAAGCCTGCTCTAAATCCGCGAACAAAAATTCGCGCACCTCGCAACCGTTTTCGGACGCAAACAAAGTCGCTCCGGAAACATCAACCGGCGGCA
Source organism: uncultured Alphaproteobacteria bacterium (assembly GCA_934203105.1). Taxonomy (GTDB): domain Bacteria; phylum Pseudomonadota; class Alphaproteobacteria; order CAAHEQ01; family UBA3637; genus CAAHEQ01. Next base: position 30,368 of record CAKPYQ010000004.1, on the reverse strand, counting down.
CATAACGATAACTGGGCGAACCGATACGCGTTTGACGCTTTAACTGAATGCTTTGAGGAGTTAAAGGATCGCCCGAAACCATCCATTCCGAACCCGATGTAAAAACCTGCAAATGTCGGCCGGACATCAATCCGCGTATAGCATTGACTTGATCGGAGAGCAAAGAAAATCCGATTGCTTCATCGTCCAACCCCGTCCCCGTATCAAAGTTCATAATTGCAAAGCTTTTGGAAAACCACAGCTTATTTGGCAAATCACGCGAACCGCCGATTACCAAACGCCCTTGGTAAAACGTCACGCACGCCGGATAGCCGTGTTCGGGACAAAAAGCTTCCTCTGCCCAATCGACCACAGCCGTTGCATCTTTGGCGGCCAATACTTGTGTAGCCGTTGCTTGGGTCGCAGAAGTGATTGCCGAAACAACAAACTCACCTCCGTTTACTTTAAAATGCCGACCGATATGCGATGCGGTAAAAAAGTCGCTGCCCGCCGTTAAAGTAACGGCCGACCCTCCGCCGGTCGCGCTCATTGTCATTGCGGCAGGAGCGTATTTTTCATAAGGACAAAACTTTTGTCCCGTCTCGTTCGTATCAAATACCCAATCGCTGATGGTAAAGCTTTCATTGCTTTGGCGCGTAATGCTTTTGGGCGCATAGTCGGGGTGCGTCAATAACAATGTATCCGCGCTTTGCGTCCAACGCAGTTGCGGCACATCTTGCGCGCTCCATGGTGTCGTCAATGTTTGAAGTAAGCTTTCATTTTTGTAAATGCGGATAAAATGATCCCCCACAACACACAAATACGTTTGTTCGGTATTAAACGCAAATGAAATCAAGCGTACCGCACCCGTTATCGCGTCCACATAGCGCAAGCCGGCGCGCCGTTCAATGCCGCCGATCGGGCTGATAAACATATTTTTTAATTCCATCGCGCCGTTATCATACGCCGACAAATCCGTTCGTCCCAACAAATCCGACGAAACCGCACCCGACGTAAAGTTGGTTTTATGGTTAATTAACTTGCTCATAATCTGACCCCGATCAACGGAAAATCCGTAATAGCATTTGGAATGTCTTGCTGTGCATCAATCAATTTCGCGTCGGCAAAAGATTTTTGCGCTTGCTTGACTAAAAACTCACATCTGGAAGCGCTTTCGGTTAACGGCAAGCAAAACTCCGCCGCCAACTGCGCCACCAAAAGCGCGTCAAAAAACGGCGGATAATTTTCCTCTTTGGGATCAAAAATGTATGTCAACATCACATTCGACGCGTTGCATTGCAGCGTTTTTTCGCAAATGCGGTAATTTAAACCACGTCCGGACGAGCTGACCCCCGCGCTTAACACACGCAAAAAATCATTGGGCAATTGGTATGAATAGGCATAATCCGCTTTGGGATTTTCCGCCAACCGCGCCAATTCGCTTTGCGATGTGGCAAAGCGCCAAGGATAAGCCGACAACATCGCGTCACGCACAGATGTATAAAGTTGTGAAGCAACTTCCGCTTCTGCTGTGTTTTCATTAAATGAAACAATCGGACGCGCTCCTAATTTTATCAAAGCTTTTGAACATAAAGAAATAGCAGACTGTGCCATTTTTCTCTCCTTTATTAAAACAAAAAGGGGACTTTAAAAAAAAGCCCCCTTCTTTTTTTACCTATTTTTTAAGAACCGGTGCTGACAGTATCAGAACAAACCAATTTTACGGCCGCTGTTTGATCAATCAAGCAAGCCCCTTGGCTCATCATACTGTTGACAAAGTGCGCAGCATGGTCGCCGTGCCATGTAATATCGGTTTTGATGTCCATTCCGACCGCGTGACCGATTGCGTTTTTGTGGTAAATAAAGCATGTATGCGTACCTGTGCCGGACGGCAAAGCAGTATGCATAATCCAATTAATGCCTAACCATTTACGGCTTTCGCAACCTGCGATGAACGGTGTTTTATCGCCGACATAGTTAGCCGAAGAAAATTCTTCAATATTCAACAACTGGTTCCATTGCGCCGGCGCAACCAAAGCATAACGTTCACCATCGTCGGGAACGTCTGCGTTATTCAATTTTGTAAAGGCTTGCAAAATTGTAGCTTTGGTCATAGTCGCCGGAGATGCTTGCGTGCCGATTGTATTTGCCGATCCGTTCAATGCGGCAATAATCAAATCGTCGGTCTTGCGTCCCAAAGCATAAGCACCCATTTGAGCAACGGCGCGGCGTTCATCGTGGCCGATTTTTAATTCGTCCAATTTGTCCACCCAAGCGCCGGCATAATAATCCGTCAAAGTGCATTCAATCGGTTTGTGCTCCAAGCTCATTGCCGTGATTGCCCCGTTGCGGGTTTTGGTTGTAGCACTTCCTTTGCCGATGACTTGGAAAGTTGTGCTGGCGCCAACGACGTTATTTTTCGAACGCACGGTCGAACGCAATTTCGATCCCATTTGTTGGTAAGCTGTCACGACTTCCGCTTGAAAGTGTTTGACAAACGCGGCATCAATTGCCGTAGAGACTACATCATTTTCACTCATAATATTTTCCTTTTCTGATTAAAGTTGATTTATTTTTTTAAAAGTACGCTTTTTACAAAAGGTTATAGGCTTTAAAAAAAACGCTGCCTTTCATAAAAACAAATAAAAGGTCGCCCCGAAAAATTAAAGCGATTGTCTTTTATTGCTTGCTGGGATAAAGCCGGTGAAAACCGTCCGCCACTTTTTTCAAAGTTGCCGGATCTTGATCGCGCCAATACTTGGGCGACATCATTAACTTTTTCAAACCTTCTTCGTCCAACATTTCATTAACAGCCACCCCTTTTGGCATCATAAAAGGTTCGCTGCTTTCCATCATTTTATACAACGTCAAAACGCCTTCGTAAGTCGTCGACAAAGCATCAAAAACTTGCGCCGATACGTTTTGCTTTGCCCAAGTTGTGATTTGACGTGCAATTTCTTCAAAACGTCCTTTACCACCGAAGTGCTCCTCTAACAACGCGCGTTGTCTTGTGGCTTCATAATCTTGTGCCAACTGATGAATGACCGGCAAAACTTTTTCCGCCGCCAAATCGTAGACAGCTTGAACTTGCGCATTCGTAAAACCTAAATCATATAAGCGTTGATTGACATCAGGATCGGACGCCAACAATTCATTTTTGATATTTAATTGATAATCTTTTGCGCTGGCCGGTACGCCGATTTTTTGATAAAAATCTTTTCGCTCTTCCGGTGAAGAATCATCGGACGGAATGCGCACCATTTTACCCAATTTTCTTTCCAACTCGGTATAGGATTGCAACAAAGAATCAACGTTCAAATTGCCTTTGGCATCCAAAAATTTTGCCGGAATTGTGTTTGTCTTACCGTTTTGAATTTGCATTAAATTTTCCATTATTTTACTCTCCTTTTTTTCCTTTGTTAATCAGATGTTCAATTTGCGCGAATAAGGCGCGCTTGCCTTCTTGAAACCACAGCTCGTTCGACGTTGCCGTAGCATTCAAAAAACGCTCTTTTGTCTGTCCCGCCAAATAAAGCAAAACTTTATGGCCGTCCGCTGACGAAAAACACCGTGCAAAGCTTTTTGCAACGTCGTCAACAGCGACATGGACAGGCGTTTGATTTTCTAAAAAAGACCAACCTAATTTCATTTGTCATCTCCTTTTGGCTGTTGTGTGCGGATAAACGAAAGCGGCACATTTAACCGCGACGCCAACCATTTTGTAAAAGCCGCAACATCCAACATTTCGACAGCATCTATTTTCAATCCGGACAATGATTGCAAAAACATCAAAGCGTTATTGGCTTCTTGGCTTGTTTGCAAATTGGCGATCGGGGATTGATAAGTGATTTGCACCAAATGCCCGTCTAAATACAGCGATGGGATTTCTCCGCGTCGGCGTAAAATGCTCAAAGCACGTTCGATCAACGGCGTCAACAATTCGGATTGTAAACGGCCATAAGTTGCTCCCAAAATGCGCACCATTTCGGCACTGCGCTCCATAACTTCCGTTGCGCTCATTTTTGTATTTTGGACTTGCCCTAATTTATCGGTTAACAAAGCATGACGAATGCGCGCGCGCAGGTCGTCCAAAATCAATTGTGATACGTCGAAATTGCCGGCCGGCTGCAAAGGGGTTAAACCTTTGGATCCGACGGCTTTGGGAATAATCGATCCCGGAATTAAACGAATGTTTGCCGGATTTAAAACGCCGTCATCTTCGGCTTGCCAAATCCCCGTCACGGCAATAGTCGCGTTTTTCAAAATCAACTCAACAACTTTATTTGTTGTTTTAATGTCCGGTAAAGCTTTCATCACCGGCGATCTGCCGTAAACTTCGCCCGCCGCTTTTAACCATCTGAAAGTAATAAAAGGCGATGAGTCAAAAGTCCCTTGCTTTAAAATAAATTGCTCTTGCATGCCGAACAAGTTGTCCGGGTCTTTTTCCACAAATGCCATATATTCATAACCGCCTGATTGGCGAGGCACAACACATTCAATAACAGGAATAAAAATATCTGCACAATTTTTGTCATTCAAAGCCCTTTCATCAATACATTTGCGCGCATTTTCAAAACGTTGCATAATCACCGAAAGCGGTAATTTACAATAACGAAAAGTCGTATCTAAACGTCCCGAATATCCTTCGTCAACGTAAATTTCGGACAAAGGAATTGCCGTAAAATGAAACGCCGTTTTTTCACCGGCTTTGGCTTCTTCGAACAACAAGCACGCTGTGCCGACCGTCACCAAATCCAAAAAGCATTGATGCATTTCCACGCTGAACGTTGATTGATTAAGATGATTTTTCAAAATATCCGCGATGTCTTGCAAGCTTTTGGAAATTTCTTCATCGTCTTTGGGAACGTCGATACCGGCTTTTAAGTCGAACCATTTTGACCACGGTGGCGTCAATTCCGAAAAAATCGAGGCGGCCAGTTGATCAACACAGTCGGGCGCCGTGCCGTCAAACAAGCGATCAACCTGAGTGGATACGCCGCTAAACAGCCCTTCCCGTTGAGGCAAAGCAAACTCATAACATTCGCGCCAAGTATTTTCCAACGATTGGCGTTGCGATTTCATTTTTAAAAATCGTTGATATAAATTGGATTGATCCAGCATTTTATTCTCCTAATAATTTTTTGCGTTGCGGCGCATTATCATTGCTTCGTAAAATGCCACGCATAGATGTTTGAACGGTTTGCAATCCTGCTTGGCGAGCTAAATAACCGTCGTCCCGTTCTGTCGATGCGGACTGCGGCGATATTTGTTCGACTTTGGTTTCAAAGCCGATGACTTCTTTGACTTTTTTCATTTTCATCTCCAACTTTTTTGTTGTTAAAAAAGTCGCCCATTTAATAAAAAGGACGACTTTGCCGATAGGAATAAAAAAAGGCCCCGATTTAAAATCGAGGCCTTTTCAGATACACTTTTCCCAACCAACTGTAGAACACTATACCATATTTTCAATCCATTGTCAAGGATTTTTTTCCTATTTTTTTATTTAAATAGCAAAACAGGCTATAAGGTGTTAAAATATAAGGATTATCAACACCAATAAAGCGCTTTGCCGTTTCAACACAAGTGTAAGGCATTACACGCAAAAGTTTATTTTCAGGTTCTGAAATAGTTGTTTCGACGAATCGATATCCGTGTTTTTTAAAAAATTCTTTAATGTCTGCACCATGCACCATAATCGCATCGGTGTAGCAAAGCAGCGGATCAATTATCAACCACTCGTCACCCCGTCCCAAGGCGACGATACAATGATAAAATCCTTTTTTCAAAAATCGCATCCACCACAAAGTAGGCGTACCGCCGAAACCGACAATCGCCTTTTCATAACGATATCCGTTTAAACGTCTTCCAATCATTTTATATCTCCTTTATTTTAAAAAGCCGTTCCATTCATGCAAACAATACCTTTTACTTTCAAAGGCTCTAAAATCCGCTGTAAAGCTTGTTTCCATAAGGCGCAATGTCGAATCGGATCTCCACATTTTTCATATGGCGGCATTTGTTTTAAGCCGTATAAGCTCAACACTTTCAAATGCTCTTGCGTTAAAATTTTGTCACGCACCAACCGTTTTACAATAATTGCGACATCGGAAGTTTCGCATGGACGCGTTGTTTCGCAATCACTTTTTGATCCCGATTTTGGCGTCATTTCACAAAAGCAAAACCACAACCAAACTTCTTGCGCATTATCAAAAAAGCGAATCGGCCTGTTATCTATTTTCATAAAATTATTCGATTTAAACATTCTCTTACTCCCCTATATATAAAGATTTTATATTACACTTAAAACAAGAATTGATTTAAAAATAAAGCTTTTCTTGTTTAGTTCTTTTGTATAGGATTATTTTCCCACTATGTCAAGATAAAAATATTTATTTTCCTATTTACTTTTATATTTTCCTATTGTATACTTAAAAAAAAGCAGCGGAAAAAGATACCTGTAAGGAAAGGACGAAAAAATGAATTTATCATACTTTGAAATTTGGAAAGGGATTGACCGATTGGCGGAAAAGTTGGAATTATCGCCGTCGGCGTTGGCCCAAAAAGCCGGCTTGGATCCGACTTCATTTAACAAAAGCAAACGAATCGGAGCGGACGGGCGCAAACGGTGGTTGTCAATGGAAAGTTTGAATAAAGTTCTGGAAGCAACATCGACCACTTTTTTGGAATTTATGGCTTTGGCGGGTGAAACAAACCTGCCGCCCAAAATGACGATTCCCTTGTTGGGTTTTGCACAAGCGGGGCGCGACGGTTTCTTTGACGACGCCGGTTTTCCGACCAACAGCGAAGGTTGGGACGGCATTGAATTTCCGATACAATTGGACAAAGATGTTTATGCTTTGGAGGTATCGGGGCACAGTATGGAGCCGGTCTATCGCGAAGGGGATCGGTTGATTGTGTGTCCGGAATCGGAAGTTCGCCACGGCGACCGTGTTGTTGTCAAGACCAAAAGCGGCGAAGTAATGGTCAAAGAGTTAATTCGCAAAACCGCTTTTCAACTGGATTTAAAATCATTAAACCCGCAATATCCGGACTGCAACTTTAGAATGGAAGACATTTTGTGGATCAGCCGAGTTTTATGGGTCAGCCAATAAATTTTATTCGTCCGCTACATATTTTATTTGTAGGGAAGAATCCGTAAGGACAAGAACAATTTCAATCTGAAATTCGTTTGATGCACTTTTATTTATAGGTAAGAAGTTGCGTTTATTTATAGAACGGGGCTGTATTTTCCTTATGTGATTTTAGGATTTTCTTCCTCAATGCCATTTTCTGTGCGCTTTTTTACGCCCCGTCATTTTGGTCATTTTTTTTCGCGTCATTCTGAGCGCATGTGAAGAATCTCTTAGTATTCACGCAGTCATTCTGAACTATAGTGAAGAATCTTTTAATATGTGGCCTTGGGCGCAAAGTGGGGGACGCGAAATTTTCGCGCGGCGCGTCCCCCACTTAAAAAATGCTGTTTTATTTTTAGTCATCAGAGCGTTTTCTCCCTCCCGTCATTCCGAGCAACGCTCTGAATGACACAAGGCACTAAGAGATTCTTCGCTGACGCTCAGAATGACCGGTGGGGAAAACACCGTCAGAATGACCGCTAGGAAAGAGGCAGTTTCAAAATCACCCGACGGAAAAAACGAATCCCAAACGTCCCCATGAAAAAAGTCAAAACGGAAAAATAAAAAAATCAGCTGTATCGACGCATTAAAGCAACCAACTTGCCTTGAACACGCACACGCGATGCCGGTAAAATACGCGTCTGATACGCCGGATTTTCAGGCTCTAACGCCACAGACGATCCTTGACGGCGGAAACGCTTTAACGTCACCTCTAATCCGTCCACCAACGCAACCACAATTTCACCGTTTTCGGCCGTATCTGCCCGTTGAATAATCACCGTGTCGCCATTCATAATACCAACATCAATCATCGAATCGCCTTCGATTTTTAAAGCATAATGCTCACCGCGCCCCATCAACGACGGCGGAACAGGAATGCGCGCTTGCATATCACGCACAGCTTCGATCGGCGTACCGGCCGCAATCTTTCCATATAAAGGGATTTCAATTTCATCTTCCAACGGCGGATTTGCCGGCGCATCAAAAGACAAAGCCGCAGGAGCGGGCAAACTTTCAACCTTTGCAGTGGGTAATTTAACCACTTCCAACGCCCGCGCACGATGAGGCAACCGCCGAATAAATCCGCGCTCTTCCAATGATCCGAGCAAGCGAAAAATGCCGGATTTAGACTTTAAATCCAACGCCTCACGCATTTCGTCATAAGACGGCGAAACACCGCGCTTTTCAATTTCCTTTGCGATAAACAAAAGCAATTTGTGTTGTTTTTCTGTCAACATTAAATTCACCCTTTCTTTAAATATTCTCTTTTTGTTCTACATTAGTTCTTTTACTTTGTCAACACATTTTTTTGGCTTTTTTTGGCTTTTTTTATTGAAAAAAAACAAAAAGCCGGCTATACTGCAAAAAAATAATTAAAATAAGGATAAAAAAATGGAATTTGTCAGATTGATCGGACGCGTTTTTATTAACTTTTTCGAAGCTGCGGGACGCTTAGGAATCTTTACTATAAAAGCGCTTTATAACTGTGTCACACCACCGTTTTATTTTAAGCAACTTTTAAATCAATTTTTGGAAGTTGGCTTTTACTCTTTGCCGGTTGTTGCATTGACAACCACCTTTGCCGGCATGGTAATCGCTTTGCAAACGTACACAGGTTTTGCCAGAGTTTCTGCAGAAGGAGCGGTTTCTATGGTTGTATGGATTGCCGTCACGCGGGAATTGGCGCCCGTTATGGCGGGCTTGATGGTAGCCGGCCGAATCGGCGCAGCGATGGCAGCAGAGTTGGGCACAATGCGCGTCACAGAACAAATCGATGCGCTATCCACGCTTTCGACGAATCCGTTTAAATACTTAATCTCACCGCGAATTATCGCCGGTATGCTGATGTTGCCGATTTTGGTGCTTATCGGTGATGTTTTGGGCATTTGTGGCGGATACTTGATCGGCGTTTATAAATTGGATTTTAACGCGACATCTTATTTAATCAATACTTGGAATTTTATGCAGCCTATGGACGTCATTTCCGGATTGGTCAAAGCGTCCGTTTTCGGCTTTATTATTACGTTGATGGGCTGTTACAACGGCTTTCATTCCAAAGGCGGTGCCGAAGGCGTCGGTGCTGCAACAACCAATGCCGTTGTATCATCGTCCATTTTAATTTTGGTTTTCAACTATATCATCACAGAGATTTTCTTTCAAACGTAAAGGTAAAAAAGTATGTTTTCATTGTTTAAAAAATCGACGGCAAAGTTACCCACAGATTTAAAAGTTCCCAAAATAAAGATGAAGGACGTTTATAAATCCTTTGGGAAAAAAGCCGTATTAAAAGGGGTCGACTTGGAAATCAAAAAAGGCGAATCTTTGGTGATCATCGGCGGTTCGGGAACGGGGAAATCCGTCACATTAAAATGCATTTTGGGCTTGCTTTACCCCGACAAAGGCGTCATTGAAATTGACGGCCAAGACATTTTAAAAATGTCCGCTCGCGAACGGGAAAAGGTCAATTCGAAAATCGGTATGCTGTTTCAAGGAGCGGCTTTGTTCGACAGTATGACCGTTTGGGAAAACGTCGCTTTTGGCTTAATCCAAGGCAAAAAAATGAACAAAAAACAAGCCAAAGCCATTGCCATTGAAAAATTGGGACAAGTCGGCTTAACGGTCGATGTCGGCGATATGTATCCGGCCGACCTGTCGGGAGGGATGAAAAAGCGCGTCGGATTGGCCAGAGCTATTGCCGCCAACCCCGAAATTATCTTTTTTGACGAACCGACAACGGGATTGGATCCGATTATGTCTGACGTCATCAATGAATTGATTGTGTCGTGTGTTAAAAACTTGGGAGCAACGGCTTTGACAATCACTCATGATATGGCTTCCGCGCGCAAAATTGCGGACCGCATCGCGATGCTTTATCAAGGCAAAATCATTTGGGTCGGCACGGTCAAAGAAATCGAAAAGACGACAAACCCGTACGTCAAACAATTCATCAGCGGCTCTGCCAAAGGCCCAATACAAATGTCTGTAAAGGAATAAAAAATGGCCAAATCGACCACGCAATTTGTTTGCCAAGAATGCGGCGCCGTTTATGCTAAATGGGCGGGCAAGTGTGACGCTTGCGGCAAATGGAACACGATCCAAGAAGAAGCCGTAGCCACTCCGGAAACCAGCAAATCCGTCGCGGGCAGAAGCGGCCGCGCCATTGAATTTGTGGATTTAAAAGGCGTATCAGAAAAGGCGTTTCGTTTAAAATCCGGTATAGCTGAATTGGATCGCGTTTGCGGTGGCGGTATGGTTGAAGGATCATGCATTTTGGTCGGCGGCGACCCCGGTATCGGCAAATCAACATTATTGTTGCAAGCAGTTGCAAAGTTGGCAAATTGTGTGAATAAAAAAGGATCACCCGCCCGTTGCGTTTACATTTCGGGCGAAGAGTCGATTGAACAAATTCGCTTGCGCGCGTCCAGATTGGGTTTAAGCAATGCGCAAGTAGAGTTGGCCAGCGCGATGAATGTCCGCGACATTCTGACGACATTAGATACAAACGAAGCGCCCGATGTGGTTGTCATTGATTCGATACAAACGATGTTTGTCGACACATTGGATTCGGCACCCGGAACGGTGGGGCAAGTGCGCGCTGCCGGTCATGAATTGATCCGGCTTGCCAAAAGAAAGGGCTTTATTTTATTTCTGGTCGGTCATGTGACAAAAGAAGGTACACTTGCGGGTCCAAGAGTTTTAGAACATATGGTCGATACAGTGCTGTATTTCGAAGGTGACAGAGGTCATCATTTTCGGATTTTGCGCGCGGTCAAAAACCGCTTTGGAGCGACCGATGAAATCGGCGTGTTTGAAATGACCGAACAAGGATTGGAAGAAGTGGCAAATCCCTCTGCTCTGTTTTTAGCAGAACGCCGCGGTAATATTTCGGGTTCTTGTGTTTTTGCCGGCATCGAAGGGTCGCGCCCCGTGCTGGTGGAAGTGCAAGCTTTGGTCGCGCCGGCGTCCGGAACGTCTCCGCGCCGTGCGGTTGTCGGTTGGGATAACAATCGGTTGAATATGATATTGGCAGTTTTGGAAGCGCGTTGCGGCATTATTTTAAACAATCGCGATATTTATTTAAACATCGCCGGCGGATTAAAGATCACAGAACCCGCTGCGGATTTAGCCGTTGCGGCGGCCGTGGTTTCATCGCTGACGCAAAAAGCGATGCCGGCCGATATGGTTGTCTTTGGCGAAGTGGGTTTATCGGGTGAAGTACGCGCTGTCCCGCAGATGGATTTGCGCTTAAAAGAAGCGGCTAAGTTGGGCTTTGAAAAGGCTTTAATGCCGCCTCAACACGCGCACAAGAAAAAAGCATCTGCCGACATCAGTATTCATGAAATGGGGCATTTAAAAAGCTTGGTTGAATTTTTTGTAAAGTAAGGAAACATAAAAATGGGAATGATTGATTTAGGAATTATTGCAATTGTTTTAATTTCCGCTTTGTTTGCGATGTATCGCGGGCTGGTGCGTGAATTATTGGGATTGATTGCTTGGGTTTTGGCAGCATTCGGAGCTTTTTACGGGCTGTTGATTGTACGACCTTTATTTCGTAAAATGATCACCAACGCAACCGTTGCCGACATTACGGCCGCGATTGTAATCGCTTTGGTCATCTTGGTTGTTTGCACAATCGTCAACGCCAAAATCAACGACAAATTGCGCAAAAGCGTTTTAAGCGGATTGGACCGAATCCTCGGCTTGATTTTCGGTGCTTTACGCGGATTGTTATTAGTTGTCATCATTTACTTTTTTGCGGCGTTTGCTATGCCGGCCGAAACAATCGAAGAGTATAAAGATAAAAACTTTTCCGTTGCTTATTTACAAAAAACGGTTCCTGTGTTGGAAAGCGTTTTGCCGGAAAGCTTTATGATCGGGGTGCGCGATATGTCCGATGAAACGTTAACAACCGAAAACGTTGAAATAAAGCAAAAGCCCGAACAAACCGAATCCATATCGGACAAAGAAACTCCGGCCAAAGAAGCGGTGCCTTATGACAATCACGACTTGGAAAGTATGGACGTTTTATTAGAAAGTATTGAACAGGAGTAAAAATGCTTTATTTATATTTTGTACTTGGCTTATTTTTATTGGGCTTTGGCGGCGATACATTGGTCAAAGGTGCCGTCGGGGTCGCCAATAAGTTAAAAATTTCACCGTTGGTTGTCGGCATTGTTTTGGTCGGCTTTGGCACGTCCACACCCGAATTGATGGCCAGCATTTTAGCCGCAATGCAAACACCGCCGGCTCCCGGCATTGCTGTCGGGAATGTTGTCGGGTCAAACATCTGCAATATTTTGTTAGTATTGGGCGTAACGGCTTTGATTTCTCCGGTTAAGTTGGATATGAAAAACTTTTTCCGTGACAGTCTGTTTTTGGTTATTTCCTCCGTTGCCTTGGTCATCGCTGTTCTGTGCGGCGTTTTAAACTTCTTCGGGGGCGTTATTTTTGTGGCTTTATTATGCGGATATGTTTATTATTGCTATTATGTCGAACACCAAAACAAAAAAGCCCTGAAAGATATGCAAAAAGAAATGAGCGAATTAGCACCGACCAAAGGCAGCGTTTTAAAACACGTTTTAATCACATTGGCGGGTATCGCCATGACGATGTTGGGCGCCAAATTATTGGTAGACAGCTCAATTGTAATCGCACGACAATTCGGTATATCCGAAACCGTTATCGGCTTGACATTGGTGGCGGTTGGAACCAGCTTGCCGGAACTGGCAACGTCCGTTATGGCCTCTATTCGCAAGCAAAATGATGTGGCCTACGGCAATATTGTCGGATCGAATATATATAATGCATTGTTTATTTTGGGCGTTGTCGCGATTTTAACTCCGCTTTATTTTCCGGCCGATGTGTGGGAAAGTTTGCTGGTAATGTGTATGACGACTTTGTGGTTGATTACGCTCGGAATATTTAAGCAGATATCGCGTCCGATGGGTGTTTTATTTTTATTGGCTTATGCGGGGTATGTTGTATGTCTGATGTAGTTATTGTCGGTTTATCCGGTGGCGTGGATTCATCTTTGTCGGCGCTGTTGTTAAAAGAACAAGGATATGAGGTTATCGGCATATCAATGTCGATTTATAACAGCGACATTCCGAACTTACAAGTTGCGGGAAACGCTTGTTACGGGCCGGAAGAAAAAGAAGACATTAAAAATATAAAAGCTTTTGGCGAAAAGATTGGCATTAAAACATATGTATTTGATTGTTCGGAAGAATACAAACAAACGGTGCTTTCGTACTTCAAAAGCGAATACGCAGCGGGGCGTACGCCCAACCCTTGCGTAAAATGCAATGAATTGATGAAGTTCGGATTGTTGACGCAAAAAGCCAAAAAAGAAGGCATCAATTATGATTACTTTGCAACCGGTCATTATGCAAGGACGGGTTTTGATGCTGCCTCGAACCGCTATTTATTGAAAAAGGGGTTGGATAATAAAAAAGATCAAAGCTACTTTTTGTATCGATTAAGCCAAGATCAACTGGCGCATGTGATTTTTCCTTTGGGGTCTTTTACAAAAGAGCAAGTTCGCCAAATGGCGCGAGATAAAGGATTGGCTGTGGCCGAAAAACCGGACAGTCAGGATTTTTATTCGGGCAATTACAATGACCTTTTGCAAATGCCACCCAAAAAGGGCAATATTATGATGCTCAACGGCAAAGTTGTCGGAACACATTTGGGATATTGGAACTATACAATCGGCCAACGCAAAGGATTAGGCGTCTCTTATCCGGAACCGTTATTTGTTTTGGACGTTGACGCGCACAAAAACATCGTTTGGGTCGGAACAGCAGCCGACACACAAAAAGATACATGCTTTGTGGAAGATTTGCATTGGATCAGCTTTGCAACACCGCCGGAACAATTCCGTGCTTTTGCCAAGCAACGCTCGACGTCCAAGCCCGCGCCTGTCACTGTTTATGTCGAAGACAAGATTGCGCGTGTTGTGTATGATGAACCTCAAAAGTCCTTTACCCCCGGTCAATCGATGGTCTTTTATGACGACGATATTGTGATCGGCGGCGGGATTATAAAAAAGGCGTAAAAATTTTATGAACACAGTCCTTCGAAAAGCCACCCTTACCGATATACCCGACATAATCAAAATACATCGGGATATATGGCGCGATGTTTATCGCATCTGTGTTCCCGCCCGATTGCTTGACAATCCAAACTTTATGACACCGGCTTTTTTATCCAAGCAAACGGCGGACTTTATCGCCAAAGACAATGTTTATGTTGCCTGTGACAACCAAAATAAAGTTTTGGGCTTTACGGTGTGGCAAAAAAGCGGGAAAATCAACCGACTTTATGTCAATCAAAAGTTTGCGCGCAAAGGGATTGGCAGCGCTTTATTTTCATATGCGTTGAAGACCATTCGGGAAAGCGAACAAAGCCCCTTTGTTTGGACGATCGCAAATTATCAACCCGCAAATAATTTTTATTTAAAAATGGGCGGAAAGTTGACCGAAACAAAGCTTGACCAACGACTTGGCATTCAAATGAACAGATACCAATTTTAAACGGAGCACAAATTGCAATACACGATCGATGACTTTTTAGGCGGGAAAATCAAGTTAAAACAAGGCGATTACAGAGCCACTTCCGATGCGGTTTTATTAGCTGCTGCCGTCCCCGCAAAAGCCAACGAAAGCGTGCTTGATGTCGGCTGCGGAACGGGGGCGGTTGCTTTGTGTATTAAAGCGCGCGCCCCACAAGCCAACATAACCGGATTGGACATTCAACCTGAAATGTTGGAATTGGCAAAGCAAAATGCATGTTTAAATAAAATGGCGTTTGAAGTCGTTTACGGCGACGTCACGAACCCGCCCAAAGAATGGAAAGAGCGGCAATTTCATCACGTTGTCACGAACCCGCCGTATTTTACGGAAACGATGTTGCGCGACAACGATGTAACGGCCAAGGCGCATGCTGAACAAGTTCCCTTAAAAACGTGGTTAGATTTTTGCATTAAAAAGGTACGCGCCAAAGGCACTTTGACGATCATTCACCGCGCCCAAGCCGTCCCCGAAATATTATCCGTTTTAAACGGGCGTATGGGAAAAATCCGCTTAATTCCTTTATGGCCAAAAGCGTGTGTTATGCCAAAACGCGTGATTATCCAAGCCACAATGAACAGCAAAGCACCTTTTGAATTATGTACGGGATTTGTTTTGCACAACAACGACGATACACGTCCCGAAAAAATAGAGCGCATTATGCGGGACGCTGAACCGCTGATTTGAGGACGATATAAAGGGCAAAAAAAATCAAAACAACTATTTTAAAATAAACAAAGTAATTTCCGGCGTTGTGCCCATTCGAAGAGGCAATCCGCCCCATAGGCCTGTGCCAGAGCTGACATACAGCATCGCACCGTCTTTATAATAAGCACCTTTTAAATAACCGGCGTTGGCGCGCTTTGTCAATATGTTTAACGGCCAAAATAATTGCCCACCATGCGTATGACCGGATAATTGTAAACGAACACCGTCGGGGGCTGCGTTGTTAAATAATTCCGGATAATGCGCCAACAATATTTTGGGCTTTTGGGGATCTGATCCAAAAAAAGTTTCGCTGATATTCGGCGCTTTGGCACCAAAAGCATTTGCTCCCGGCATACCGACACCGCCGATAATGATCGCACCCAAATCCACGGATTGATTTTCCAATAAGTTTAAATTCAACTTTGCCCATTCATTTTTCCACTTTTCCAATCCGTAATAGTATTCGTGATTGCCGTAAATGAAATAAACCGGCGCTTTTAACTTTTTCAACGATTGCAATTCCGGCATCAACCGATCCGGCGTACCGTCAATTAAATCGCCGGTGATAACAATCGCGTCCGGACTTAAAGCGTTTGTTTTTTCAACGACTTTTTCCAACCATTTATGCGTAAAACCCGAACCGATATGCAAATCCGATAATTGAACCAATTTAAAGGGCTTATTTAATCCAAAATCCAGCGAAATCGTTTTCACATTCGGCACACGAACGGCCAAAAACACGCCGACAACGGACAAAATAAATGCCAGTGCAAAAGCGCTGTACAGCGGTGCAAAAACACCAACGAAAGCCAACAAGTTTAACGCCAACGTGGACAGAAATAAAAACAAAACAAATGAAAAACAAAAACCTAAGACAGCCATACCAACCTCTGTATTTAACACCGGAAAAATCGACGACAACAAAAATCCCAAGCCGATTGATTGCGATGACAACAAAATAAATGCGGATAACAGCATTTTGAATGCTTTGGCAATCGGTAACGGGAAAACTGCAAACTTAATCACATACAAAGCAATTAAAACCGTAATAATAACGACATAAAGAAAAAACATAAAAACAACTCCTTTTATAGGAATAATATAAAAAATTGTCTTTAAAAAGCAAGCATTTTATTTTTGCAAAGATTTATTCATTGCCGCACAAGCCAATAAAGCGGAGGATTGAGATTTGGGCTGTGTCGCGGGAAGTGGTGCATTTTCCGTTTCCTTGGCCAATTCTTTTTCCGCTTCCTCGGCCAATTGCTGATAACCCAACTGTATCATTTTTTCTGAATCACTTGTTTGAGCGTAAGGCTCTCCTATTTTTTTGCGAAGCGCGTCAATTTTGGCATAAACTTTGGGGATAGAGTCGATTTTACCGTCCAAAAAATCCTCTAAAACCGGTTGGACAACGTTATGCGCATCATATTCCATTTTGCCTTTTTCATCATAGTTTTTGGCTTGCGCATTTGGCGTAAAACCAAAACTGTTAAGCGAGAACAAATCCTTTAAACCGTCTCTGACAAATTGTGTTGCCTCTCCGATCGCATTGTTTTTTTGTCGGAAAGCGTGAGATAATTCAGACACAAACCTTTTTGGATCTACTTGTGACAAATACATATCGCCACCGGCGGAAAATACATTTGGAGAAAAATAAGAAGTGTCGCTTCTACCCGCCGCAAATTCCATAATGTTTGGAAACACGCCGCGCTGATAAACGCCCGGATTTCCGCATACCTCCATTAATTGATAGGTACGACCCAAACGTTCTGCAAACGCTTGATTTAAATCAGCCGAATCTGCTTTTGACCATTTCGTTTGAGCCTCGATTTTTTGGTACATTTTATCGGCTTGATCCTCGGATATAATACCTTTTTTAACGCCTTGTTTAACTTCGTGCTGCATATGCGATATTTTTTTGTATCGCTTATCGGATATTTCAGACACTGCTTTTTCCCGCGCCACTTGACGCACAGCCATCTTTGTTAATGCGTCTTGCTTACCGCTTAATTCTGCATTGATATTGCCGTATAAAGACATTTGCTTTTCGATCGCAAATGTGCTGTCAGTTGAAAAGGTTTCGCCTTCATATTTAAAAGAAGGCTTAAAATTTTGTCGCGCAGTTAAAAAAGCTTCAAACTTTTTGGCGCCTGTTTCGGCTTGGTATGTGTTGCCGTCATATTCAAATTCGCTTTTTTTATCTTTTTGCGCCTGCATTTGCGTCAAAATAAAATCTTCCACAGCGCGTTGTGTTGTTTGATCAAATGCTTTTAATTTATTCGCGTGAACGACGTTCATATCAATGCTGGTTTTGGGAGCAATCCCAAGCTTTTGCGCCTTTTTCATTCCAATGACTAAATCCGGACGTTTTTCCAAAATGTCCGAATAAGAAATCGCCAAGTTTTTAATATCATACGTTTGCCCTTTATATTCAACCGTTTTGGCTTTGTTTTGAGCCGCCTTCAAAAAACAATCCATTAAAGTGCCTTGCGACTGATTGTCGGATTTTGTTTGAGCTTGTTCGACCGCGACCGACGGAGAAGCAAAAACATTTTCATCTGCCGCATTTGCTGCGACGGCAGGCATCAAAAAGCTGCCAGCCGCCAATATCGACGCACTGCGTTTCAACGTTTTATGAAAAAAGGTATTGTTTTTTAAGGGCATCCTTTACCTCCTTTTTTCTTATTATAGCACAAAAAAAACCTTTTGAAAAGCTTTCCTTTGACTTTTGGCGGGAAATCGTGTATAAGAAAAAGCATTATGATTGATTTAAATAACATTACCATTCGCATTTGCGGTAAAACTTTGTTGGAACGCGCCAACGTTCATATCGGCGACAATAAAAAAGTCGGCTTGATTGGGCATAACGGTTGCGGAAAATCGACACTGTTTCGCGCGATTTTGGGCGAACAAAGCATTGAAGAGGGATCTATTGCTTACCCAAGTGCCAGCAAAATCGCCTATATGCGCCAAGAATTAGACGACACATCGATTGCGCCACTGCCTTATTTATTGGCGTCGGATAAAGAGCGTACGCAATTGCTTGACCGCCTGCAAAGCGCACCGGATACCGAGCTGGCGGAAATATACGAACGATTAAATGCGATTGGCGCAGATACCGCCGAATCCAGAGCATGCCAAATTTTAAAAGGTTTGGGCTTTCACGACACGGATTTTTATCACCCGTTATCGGAGTTTTCAGGCGGATGGAGAATGCGCGTTGCGTTGGCGGCAACTTTGTTTCAACCGTCCGACATTTTATTGCTGGACGAACCGACCAACCACTTGGATTTGGAATCTTCTTTGTGGCTGCTGAACTTTTTACAAAAGTATCGCGGGACGTTGTTGTTGATTTCTCATGACAAAAACTTTTTAAACAATTTGTGTAATATGATTGTCCATTTCGAAAGCCATAAATTAAATGCTTATTCGGGCAATTATGATGATTTTCAAAGTTTGCGCGCAGCCCAAATTGACTTGCAAAACAAATTGATTGAAAAGCAAGAAGCCAAACGCGCACATTTACAATCCTTTGTCGATCGTTTCCGTTATAAAGCGACCAAAGCACGCCAAGCACAAAGTCGATTAAAAATGTTGGAAAAGTTGACGATAAACGTCACGGCTTATGAAAACATATCGACGCACTTTGAGTTTCCGAAAACAAATGACTTGGCCAGTCCCATTTTCAAAATCGAAAACGGCGCCGTCGGTTATGAAACGGACAAACCTGTTTTGACCAAGTTGAACTTGCAAATCGACAAAGACGATCGCATTGCTTTGTTGGGCGCCAACGGCAACGGCAAATCGACTTTGGCCAAATTGATTGACGGCAAACTGCCTTTGATGGACGGGAAAATGCAGCAATCCAAAAAGCTGAACATCGGTTATTTTGCGCAACATCAGACGGAAGAATTACCCACCGGATTAACCGCAACGGCGTTTATGGCGTCCTTAATGCCGACAGCGAACGAAACAAAAGTACGCGCTCATTTGGCTGCCTTCGGGTTGGAAGGACAAAAAGCAACAACGCAAATTGCAAAGCTGTCCGGCGGTGAAAAAGCACGATTGTTGTTTGCGTCAATTACGCGTTCAGCGCCGAATTTATTGATTTTGGACGAACCGACCAACCATTTGGACATTGACGCACGTGAAGCTTTGGTTGACGCACTGAACAGCTATAACGGCGCCGTTGTTTTAATCACCCACGATTTAAACTTAATCGAAATGGTTTCGGATCGTTTGTGGTTAGTTGCCAACGGAACATGCACACCGTATCCGGACGACATTGAAACGTATCAAAAAATGTTGTTAAATGCGCAAAAAATGCCGACTCAGCAGGAGGCCAAAAAAGAAGAACAAACCGCGCCGGCTTTAACTCCAAAAGAAAAACGCCAACTGCAAGCGTCAAAGTTGCAAGCAATGCAACCCGTCAAAAAGCAAATAAAAACGTTGGAAGACAAAATGCAAACAATCAGCCGCCGCGTTGCCGTGATTGAAAAAATGTTCACTCAAAGCCTGCCGGCGCCGCAAATGGTTGAATTGCAAAAAGAATTAGGCGCGTTGACCAAAGAATTAGAAAACAGCGAAAATCAATGGTTGGAATTGAATGAAAAGTTGGAAGAGATGAAAAAATAAGGGGCCAAGCCTTTAAAAGCGTGTAGTGCTTCACCGCCTCTGACTTTTCCCCTTTTGCATTAAAAAAGCTTCCTTGAACAAATCAAGGAAGCTTTCTTTTCTTGCGCTCTGTTTTTTCCTGCAAAACCTATTTTGCGAATCTTGCAAAGATCGACTTTCCGGCATAACGAGCCGTTTCGCCCAATTCTTCTTCGATACGGATCAATTGATTGTACTTTGCCATACGATCAGAACGAGAAGCCGAACCGGTCTTGATTTGACCACAGTTTGTAGCAACTGCGATATCCGCGATTGTCGCATCTTCTGTTTCGCCCGAACGGTGAGACAATACAGCTGTGTATCCGGCGCGTTGAGCCATTTGAACAGCGTCCAATGTTTCCGTCAAAGAACCGATTTGGTTGACTTTTACCAAGATCGAGTTAGCAATACCTTTTTCAATACCCATTGCCAAACGTTTTGAATTTGTCACGAATAAATCGTCACCGACCAATTGGATTTTGCCACCCAACTTGTCTGTCAACATCTTCCAACCTTCAAAGTCATCTTCGGCCATACCGTCTTCGATAGACATAATCGGATAGTTTTTAACCAAATCTGCATAGTATTCAACGATTTGTTCGGAAGTGAATGTTTTGCCTTCGCCGGCCAATACATACTTACCGTCATTGAAAAATTCTGTTGACGCTGCGTCCAAAGCCAAAACAACATCGTCACCCGGCTTGTAACCGGCTGTTTCAATAGATTTAACGATAAAGTCCAAAGCTTCTTTTGCCGAACCGATTGCCGGAGCAAAACCACCTTCATCACCGACGTTTGTATTCATACCGGCTTTTTTCAAGTTGGATTTCAAAGCTTGGAAAACTTCGGAACCCATACGCACTGCGTCTGCAACGGACGGAGCAGAAATCGGCATAATCATAAATTCTTGAATATCAATAGGGTTATCTGCGTGTTTACCACCGTTTAAGATGTTCATCATCGGAGTCGGCAATGTGTGCGCAAATGTGCCACCGATATAACGATACAAAGGCAAACCGACTGTTTCAGCTGCTGCTTTGGCCGTTGCCAAAGAAACACCCAAAATCGCGTTTGCGCCCAAGCGACCTTTGTTTTCAGTACCGTCCAAGTCAATCATTGCTTGGTCGATAGCCATTTGATCTTCAGCATCCATACCGATAACGGCGTCTGCCAATTCCGTATTCACGGCTTCAACAGCTTTTAAAACACCTTTTCCGTTAAAGCGGGATTTGTCACCGTCGCGCAATTCAACAGCTTCGTGCGCACCTGTGGAAGCTCCGCTTGGAACAGCAGCGCGACCAAAAGAACCGTCTTCCAACAACACATCAACTTCAACAGTCGGTGTTCCGCGAGAATCTAAAATTTCTCTACCTCTGATATCAATAATCTCAGTCATTTTATTTTCCTTTCGTATCTGACCTTAACAAAACTCATAGCTCTATGTATTAGACCATTTTTATCTTTTTTTCAAGTATTTTTTATTGTAAATAACAAAAAAATTAAGCAAAAAGCGTGTGTGTAAAATTTTAATCGCGCGTACGCCCGAAAAGCGCATCACAAAAGCCTTGAAACAAAGTGCCGGCAAAATATTTGCGCCGCTCGGCCGGTGATAAATACTGCTGCAAGTGCGGAAAAGCGCTGACCACCCGACGCGGTAACCACATTCCATATTCTTGGGTATTTTTGCCATGAGCTGTGGCTTGTTTTGCCTCATAAAAAGCATGACATCGACCGATCCAGCGCTGATTTTTATATAAATCATGGCTTTGACCTTGATATAAATCATCGCCGCATTTGGAAACTTTAAAGGCTTTATCAAACTCTTGCTTTGATATTTTCAAACAAACATAACCGCTTTTACGCAATGTCTTTGTTGTGATTTTCGGCAAAACAAAGCCTCCTTTCGTTTTCATTTATGCCATTTTTTTTGCCACTTCATCAAAAGCTTTTATTTTTGCAAGCACACCTTCTAACTGCGCCAACGGTATCATATTCGGCCCATCGGAAGGCGCCTTATCCGGATCGGCGTGCGTTTCAATAAATACGCCCGCAATCCCTGTTGTAACAGCAGCATTCGCTATAACCGGCGCAAATTCACGTTGCCCGCCGCTGGAAGTTCCTTGTCCGCCCGGTTGCTGGACGCTGTGCGTTGCATCAATAATGACCGGATATCCGGTTTGCTTCATAATCGGCAAGCTGCGCATATCGACAACCAACGTATTATAACCAAAAGACACGCCCCGTTCGGTCAACAAAATGTTTTCATTGCCGGTGCTTTCCAATTTAGCAGCAACGTTTTTCATATCCCAAGGCGCCAAAAATTGCCCTTTTTTCACATTGATACATTTGCCCGTTTTGCCGGCAGCAACCAATAAATCCGTTTGACGACACAAAAAAGCCGGGATTTGCAAAATATCAACGATTTTTGCCGCCTCGGCACATTGCCACGGTTCATGAATATCCGTAATTACAGGGCAACCGTACTTCGTTTTAATGTCGGCGAAAGCTTTTAAAGCGCGCTCTAACCCCATACCGCGAACGCCGTTTATCGATGTGCGATTGGCTTTGTCGAAAGACGCCTTAAATACATACGGAATATTTAACTTTTCGCAAATTTCATTGATTGCAGAGGCCATTTCCATACCATGCGCCGCGCTTTCCATTTGGCATGGGCCGGCGATTAAAACAAATGGCAAATCGTTTGAAAAAGCAATCTTTCCGACTTGAACTTTTTTCATGATACCCTCTTTTTTTATTTTTCTGCTTCAACCGGAATTTGACCGGCTTGTGCCGGTAAAGAGCTGATTAAATCAGTTGTTTTAACATCACGCTTTGCCAAAATGCCCAAAGTCAAGCTGGTTGCAAAAAACAAAGCCGCTGTAATCGCGGTGGCTTTTGTCAACGCGTTGCCGACAGAACGACCCGTCATAAAGCTGGATCCCGTACCGCCGCCAAGTCCGCCCAAAGCACCGCCTTCGGAGCGTTGCAACATTACCAAGATGCACAAAAACAAAGCCAAAATAATATCAATTCCTAAAATCACATTATACATTTTATTTTCCTTTCACAGTACTTACTGTACATTTATCCAAAAAATTTAACGCTGTCAAGAACGTTTTTTCCGTCAACAAAGACATTCGGTTTTTATCCATCTCAAAATCATCAAACGTCTGACATGTCAACAAGCCTTTCAAATAATGATTTTTATATGGCATTAAAGCATAACGTTCCACTTCATTTTCAAAAAAGAAAGTAACCAGCAATACTTCCTGTCCCTTTATTTGCATTGAACCAAAAAGTCCGGGAAGCGCATCAGGCGAAACATTCGGCTGAACATTTGCGCCAATGTTTGAAGAAATATCTTTGATTTTTCGATTGCCTTCTTGGCTCATCGCAAAGGCATAATCAAGCAAATGTCCTGCCAAAGCCGGTTTTGAAAACTTTTTTTGTGGCGGGTTTTGACGCGAATCGCCCGTATAAATAAACAAACTGACCCGACACATACTTACTCGACCCTCTTCTGTATCAATAAAGTCTCTATAATAAATGCCATAGCCCGCATCTTTTACTTTGCTTTCATACTCCGAAACTTGCCGTTTTTCCAGATAATTAACAGCGCCGTTGCTCATTTTGAGCACCAAAATTTTTTCAGGAAAGCCGTTAAGGCATTGCAAATAACGGCTGTCCGTTGCATTTGCCGGCATCGAAAACAAAGCCAAAAGCAAAAGTAAAAGTTTTTTCATTACATTACCGTTTTGGCGATTGCCCAAAAATCATCAGCTTTCAAGCTGGCGCCACCGATTAAAGCACCGTCAACATCGGGCAAGCTTAATAAGTCCGCCGCATTGCCGGGCTTTACGGATCCGCCGTACAAGATTTGCATTTTGTCCGCGACATCTGCCCCCAACAATTTTACCAATTCGGCACGAATAAAAGCATGCACTTCTTCAACTTGTTCTGTTGTCGGGATTTTGCCCGTTCCGATTGCCCAAACCGGCTCATAAGCAATAACAACTTTGCCGGCCGTGGCCGTTGATGGAACAGAGCCTTTGATTTGCGCGCCGACAACGTCCAAAGTTTTACCGTTTTCACGTTCAGCCAACGTTTCACCCACGCAAATAATAACACCTAAGTCAGCCGATAAAGCCGCTTTGGCTTTTGCATTAACGATTTCGTTTGTTTCTGCGTGATCTGCTCTGCGTTCGGAATGTCCGACGATCACACCGCCACAACCCAAATCTTTGATCATCAAAGGACTTACATCACCGGTATGGGCGCCTTTTTCAAAGCAAGAACAATCTTGCGCACCGACCCAAACACCCGTATCTTTGGCTACACCGGCTACCGCGTCCAGCAACGTAAACGGCGGCGCAATGAACATATCAAAGCTTTTGTTTTCAAGCGCTTTGTACTTTTCGGACACAGCCTTTGCCAACGCAACGCCGTCCGCCTTTAATCCGTTCATTTTCCAGTTTCCGGCAATCAATTTTCTTCTTGTCATTTTATCCTCTTATAATATATAGTGAAACAATGCTTTATTTTTAGCACATTTAAACTTTTTTTCAAGGATTATTTTTATATTTTGCTTTTGCGCCTTTAAATTTTTTAAAAAAAGTTTCATTTGCATTTTTTTTAAATTTGTGTTAAAGCTATTTTCAACATTAACAACAAAAAAGGATTTACGAATGTTAAACACTTTAAAAAACAAAAAGTTTTTACCGGTTCTTTTAACGCACATTTTCGGAACGTTAGACGACAATATTGTTAAGAATATCTTTGTATTTTTAACGGCTTATCAATTAACGCAAGGCAGCGTTTTTTGGTTGGCGGCAGCATTCGTTTTATACGGATTGGCTTATTTAACGTCCTCGGTCTATGCGGGATCGTTTGCCGATCGCACGGCAAAATCCAAAATGATCCAACAATTAAAGTTGGCAGAAGTCATCGTTATGGGCTTTACTTTGCTCAGCCTTTATTGGCAAAGCCGCGTTTTGATGTTGCTATCTTTAACCGCTTTTGGTTTTTGTATGTCGGCGACTCGCGTTGTCAAGTACGCTTTGGTTCCGGAAGTCGTTAATGAAAAATCCTTATTGTCCGCAAATGCTTTGTTAAAAGGCTTTACTTTCGTCAGCGTTATCTTGGCGTCTTTATTATTATACGGATTGCACATTTCTACCCGTCCGACGGTTTTGGCCGTGATGGGTTTTGTGTTAATGGTTTCGTCTTTGCTGGGTTACATTTGCGCTTTGAAAATCGACCCGACACAACCGAAAGATAAAGAAGTTGTTTTAACCAAAAATCCCATTCCGTTTTTAAAGCAAATGACTGCTGTGGTTGAACAAACGCCTGCATTGAAATTTTATATTGCTTCGATTGCGTGGTATTGGTTGCTGGGCGGAGTCGTTGCATTCTTTGCAACCGGCTTTGTCGAAAACGTTTTATTTGCCAAAAACTCCGTAATGGTTTTTGCGATGTTGATTTTCTCTTGCGGCTATGTCGCCGGATCGGTGTTGTGCTCCTATTTGATGGGAAAGAAAAACTTAAAAAGTTTAATACCGTTGTCTTCTGTCGGCATTTCCGTCTTTTTGTTTATTTCCTTAATTGCCGCAGCAAGCTTGCACGAACACTTAACGCCGTATAACATCAACGAATTTTTATTGTCGGGCGTCAGCGCTTATGTATTCTTGGCGGGCATCTTTATGATGGCAGTATGCGCGGCAGTTTTCATCATTCCGTTTTATCCGATGTTGCAAAAAGCAACCCCCGAAAAAGCTATGGGACGCATTTTCGGATACACTGCTTTGGTTTGCGGGTTGGCGATTTTGGGATCTGTTTTAATCGTGTTGTCGTTAATGATTTTGCATATTCCTTTGATGTTGGTATTTGTAACGTTGGGCGTTGTCAACTTGGGCTTTGCCATTTACGCTTGCCAATTGTTATCGTTTGAAACGCGACGCCGGATTTTCCGCAAACTTTTAACTTTGTTATTCGATGTCGAAGTATCGGGTTTGGAAAACTTGGAAAAAGCGGGCAAACGGACATTGATTATTCCGAATCATACCTCCTATTTGGACGCGTTATTGATTTCAACTTTTATTGATCGACCGATCACATTTTCTTTAACCAACGAAATGGCGGATAAGTGGTGGGTACGTTTCTTTGGCAACTTGATGGAAATCAAAAGCCTTGACCCGAACAGCCCGTTTGCCGTTAAAACGATGGTCGAAGAAATTAAGTCCGGCAAATTATGTATGATCTTTACCGAAGCCCATATGCCAGGCGGAAATACGCAAATGAAAGTGTATGAAGGTGCGGCTCTGATGGCACAAAAAGCCGACGCAAAAGTATTGCCGATCCAAATTAAAGGCTTGGAATATTCGGCTTATTCCAGATTGCCGGGCAAATCGCACTTTAAATTATTCCCGCGCATTTCTATGCAAATCTTGCCTGCCGTCGATTTTACACCGGCAAAAGGTTTGACTTTCCACGAAATGCGGGCAAAATCCAGCAATCGTTTGTATGAAATTTTGGCCGGCCTGCGGTTGCAAGCATGGAACTTAAACGAAACGTTGTTCGGCGCAGTTATCAAAGCGATGAAGCGTGTCGGCAGAAACAAACCGATGATGGAAGACACCGAAAGAAAGCCGTTAAAATTTAAACATGTATTTTTGCGGGCTTTCATCTTGGGCAACTTGATCAACAAACGGTTACCGGAAGATAAAACAATCGGTGTAATGTTGCCGACCTCAAACGCATGTGTTTTGACGGTTTTAGGCTTGCACGCCTATGGCAAAGTACCGGCAATGTTGAACTTTACATCGGCGCCCAAGCAAGTTGTATCTACTTGCCAAACCGCGAAAATTACAAAAGTCTTGACGGCCAAAAAAGTCGTCTTACTGGCGAAGTTAGAACCGCAAATCGAAGCGTTAACCGCTGCCGGTGTTGAAGTAATTTATTTGGAAGATTTAAGAAAATTATTGACGTTCAAAGATAAATTAAACGGCATCGCTTCAATGTTTTTCCCGTTGCGTGCTTATCGCAAAAATGCGGGTTATATTGCGCCAAGCGATCCGGCCGTAATCTTGTTTACGTCGGGTTCGGAAGGCTTACCGAAAGCCGTTTTGTTAAGCCATTCTAATGTCTTGGCAAATGCTTACCAAGTAACAACGATGTTTGATATTTGGGAAAACGATATTATGCTCAACTGCTTGCCGATTTTCCACTCGTTCGGATTAACGGTCGGCACGTTTATGCCGTTGATTATCGGCTTTAAAATGGTATCTTATCCGACCCCGTTACATTACCGTGTTATCCCTGAATTTTGCAGCTCGGTTCGCGCAACGATTTTCTTTGCAACGGATACGTTCTTGGCGGGCTATGCCAAATGCGCCAATCCGTATGATTTTAACAGCTTGCGCGTTGTTGGTGCCGGTGCCGAAAAATTAAAAGAAGAAACGCGCCGTGTATGGTCAGAAAAATTCGGTGTACGCGTTGTCGAAGGATACGGCGCAACGGAATGTTCTCCGATTATCGCGGTCAACTCGTTCTTACGCAGCCGGATTGGCTCTGTTGGTCGCCTGATGACGGGAATGAGCTATAAATTAAAAGAAGTTCCGGGCATCAAAGAAGGCAAAGAATTGATTGTTAAAGGGCCGAACATTATGATCGGTTATATGAAAAACGACAAACCGGGCGTATTGCAACCACCCAAAGATGGTTGGTATGATACAGGCGATATCGTTCATATGGACGAAGACGGCTATATTTTCATCAAAGGGCGTTGTAAACGCTTTGCGAAGATTGCCGGTGAAATGGTCTCTTTGTTGGCGGTGGAAACGGTTATTGCAGAAAACTTTAAAGGCTTTGTGCATGGCGTCGTCAGCATTCCGGATCCCAAAAAAGGCGAACAATTGGTTTTGATTACAACGTGTGCCGATGCAACGTCGGACAAGTTCCCTGAAATGTTTAAAACAGCCGGTTTGCCGGAGTTGGCTATTCCTAAAAAAGTCATTTTGACGGATACGCCGCCATTGCTGGGAACGGGTAAGTTTGACTATGTATCCGCAACAGCGTTTGCAAACAAGGAAATAAATGGTTGATAAAAAAGTATGGCGTATCATAGGGAATATGACCGGCAACTCTATGGACGCCATCGATTTAGTTTTGACTGAATTTAAAGAAGGCCAAATTACAACAGTTTGCACATTTACAAAAAAATATACGGCAAACATGCAATCGCGGATCGGTGCGTTGCGTAATATGGTTCACCACAAAACGCGACCGGAAATTATGGCGATCCCGGAATTTAAATCCGTCCACGACGAATACATTCGTCAAATCGCCGATTGCATCAATGAAATGTGCGATCAAAACGCTATCGATAAAAAAACGATTGATGCAATAGGCTTTCACGGTAAAACTTTGGATCATAATCCGCCGTCGGTGGACAAAGAAAATCCGTTTACATTGCAAATCGGATCAGGTCAAATGTTGGCTGATTTAACTCAAATCCCCGTCGTGTATGATTTTCGCTCGGCGTTGTTAATGGCCGGTTTTGACGGTGCGCCATTGGTACCCGTGCATAATGCTCACCTTGCATTGGCCAAGGGAGATGCTTGTTATTATAACGGTGGCAACACATCGAATTTTGCTTTTATCAAAGACGGAAAAGTATTGGTCGGATCGGACGCGGGGCCGTTTAACGAATACACGGACAGCTTTATTCGAACGTATTCAGATATTGACACATATGACAAAGATGGCAAGTACGGGATCAAAGGGGATTTGGATACGGATTTATTGCAATACCTGTTTGACAAAGGCCGTGATTTTTACGAATTGCCCTTGCCGCGTTCGGGCGATCCGCAGTACTATCATACAAAGGAAATTTTTGCCGATTTAAATTACTATTATGACATTTTTGATCCGCAAGTTTTTTGCAATATCGTTCACACATTTGAATATTTTGCGGCGTATATTGCCGTACACACATTGACTTTTATCGACGAAACAATCGATCTGCCTTGTTCTTTTGAATTATTCGGCGGAGGATGGAAAAATCCGCTTGTACGCAAAAGTTTCGAAGATTTATTGTTGGGTAAAGAAAGCTATGTATTGGACGAACACAAGGTATCTTTTGCGCGATTGAAAAATCTTTTTTCGAAAGCCTCCATTTCTTATTCAAGCCGTGGCGAATATATGGAAGCGCAATTGTTTGCGGATATGGCACGCTATCGTTTGCAAAATCAAGCTTGGGAGATTCCGGAAATCAGCAAGTCCGACAAGCACATTATTTGCGGCCGTATTGCTTTGCCGGACACGGCGCGCAAGTCATATTCGGATCAAATCAATCAAGCGTGCTGCGGTTGGCAAAATGAAAGATCCGCCGTGCATACCACAAAATAAAAGGATAAAAGGATAAAAAAATGAAATTAAAATTAGTTGCAGCCCCCTCCCCTAATTTTTCCGATCGCAAAGACAAAGTACAATTTATTATCATACATGCAACCGGTGCGGAAACATTGGAAAAAACTTTTTCATATTTAATAGATTCGGTAAAGCCAAATCGGGTCAGCTCTCATTTTGTCATCGATACGGATGGAACGGTTTACGGTTTGGTAGACACGGAAAAATGTGCTTTTCACGCAGGGATTTCGGATTGGCAAGGCTATTGCGAACGCACAGGTTATTCGGGATTGAATGACGCCAGCATCGGGATTGAATTGCAATGTCCGCCACTTGAAAAAGCGCCAAATGGAGAAGTAATCAAGTTTGGGAATTTTTCAAATGATCAAATTGCGGCCTGTACAGAGCTTTGTCGTCGTTTAATGCGCATTTATCAAATTCCGCCAAAGAATGTTTTACGGCACAGCGATATTTCCCCCAATCGCAAGTTTGATCCGGGGGAAACTTTTCCGTGGTCTATTTTTCAAAAGATGTTACAGCAAGATCGCGTTTCTTAAAAAAACAACTTTCCGACGGCTTTTTTGATTCCGCGTCATTCTTAACGAAGTGAAGAATCTTTTAATATGTGGCCTTGCGTGCAAAGTGGGGGACGCGAAAAATTTCGCGCCGCGCGTCCCCCACTTGATAAGCTGTTTTTTTTCACTCGTCATTCTGAACAAAGAGAAGAATCTCTTAAAACGGTGGCGGCATCAAATGTGCGGCGCGCAATTTTTCGCGCGCCCGCGCCGCACATTTCTATCCGATGACACATCATCAACTCAATAAAAAATCCTCCACAACACATTCAAAAAAATGATTTTTGCGCGCCCCAAACCTCAATCAAAAATCATTTTTTTGAAGCTTAAAATAGCTTTGTCAA
>CAKPYQ010000003.1 GCA_934203105.1 uncultured Alphaproteobacteria bacterium | reverse complement strand
GATGTCCTAGGCCTCTAGACGATGGGGTCATCATCGAAAGTAGCTACTTTATACACGAATAAAAAAATAATTGCAAGTACTTTTTTTAATTTTTTTCATTTTTTTTATAATTCAAGCAAAATTCCCATAACCGCCCCCAAGAAAATAAAGAATATCGGGTGACATTTATATCGCAAAATCAATAACATATAGCAAATAAACAAACCCGCCGATATCATCAGCTGATTAAAGTTCGGTGTTAAATCAACAATAATTTGGCAAACTTTTAACACAAAGACGAAAATCATCACTGAAACAGCCGGCCTTAATCCGTAAAATAAAGATTGAACTGTAAAGCTGTTTTTGAATTTATTCAAGAACTTAGATATCCAAATGATAACGATCATAGCGGGACAAACCAAGCCCGTAGTTGCTATCAAACCGCCCAAAATACCCACCGTTTGAACGCCGGCAAAGGTTGCCATATTGATTCCTAACGGTCCCGGAGTCGACTCGGATAAAGCAATCATCGAAACTAAATCTTGTACCGAAAACCAATCGAAGCGCGCCGTTAAATCAAACAAAAACGGAATCGTCGCTAAACCGCCCCCGATCGCAAACAATCCGATTTTAAAAAATTCATAAAATAACGTCAAATAAATCATCATCTTTTTTCCTTTACCACTTTATAAAGCAATCCCAACAAAGCCGATGAAATAACAATATAAATCGGCGGTAACACATCAAAAAAGCAAAGCAAAAAGGCATTCATTAAAATCAATCCCGTAAACCAATCTATAACGCTTTTTTTAATCATCTTAATCAAAATCGGGACAATCAAAGCCGGTATTACCAAACGAATGCCGGCAAACGCATGCACAACAATTGAGCTTTCCCAAAAATACGAAAGCCCTAACGCAATCGATGTAATAATAACCAATGACGGAAAAACCATTCCAAACATCGATACAATCGCGCCACTGACGCCCCGAATTTTATACCCGATAAATGTCGATACATTTACCGCAATAATCCCGGGTGTGACTTGGCCGATGGCATAGTAATCCAATATTTCGTCATCATCAGCCCAACCGCGTTTGACCACTTCTTTTTGTATCAACGGCAACATCGCATAGCCGCCGCCAAATGTAAATAAACCGATTTTAAAGAAAGCGCAAAATAATTCCCAGTATGTTTTCACTTTTTACTCCCCGTTTGAATTTTCCACAATTTAGCATAAGTTCCTTTTCTTTTCAACAATTCGGCAGGAGTCCCCTGCTCGACAATTTTACCTTTGCTCATCACGATAATGCGATCCATTTTTTGCAACGTCGACAAACGATGAGCAATCGCTATGACCGTTTTGCCCCGCATTAACGATTTCATACTTTGTTGAATATATTGTTCGGAAACGCTGTCCAAAGCTGATGTTGCTTCGTCCAAAATCAAAATCGGCGCATTTTTCAAAACAGCGCGCGCCACCGCAATCCGTTGACGTTGACCGCCGGAAACTTTAACACCGCGTTCGCCAACCAAGCTGTCATACGCTTTTGGCATTTCTTGAATAAACTCATCGGCATAGGCTTTTTTGGCCGCCGCCAAGACTTCCTCTTTTGTTGCATCAGGTCGCCCGTAAGCAATATTGTCATAAATCGAGCGATTTAATAACGTCGTATCCTGTGGAATGACGGCAATTGCTTTGTGTAAGCTGTCTTGCGTCACGTCGTTAATATTTTGACCGTCAATTAAAACGGCGCCCTCTTGCACTTCATAAAGCCGCTGCAACAAGCTGACCAAAGTACTTTTACCGCTGCCGGAAATGCCGACCAAACCGACTTTTTCATGCGCTTTGATTTTTAAATTAAAATCCTCCATCACTTTTTTGCGGGGCGAATATTTGAAAAAAACATTTTTAAACTCAATAACACCACGCTTGACGTTCAATTGTGGCGCATTCGGTTTGTCCGTTATTTCGTGCGGCAAAGATAAAAGCTCCAACGCATTTTCCGACTCGCCGGTGCTTTTGTTCCATTCCAACAAAGAAAAAACAAAATATTGAAACGTCGTCATAATTCCCGAAATCAACAACAACATAAAAACAACATCGCCGGTCGAAACCATATCCATATACCACAGGAAAACAGCCAAACATAACATCGAAAGTAAAAACAAAGCAACAACAATAAACTGCACCAATCTGGCATTTTCGATTTTATTAAAGGAAGTTGCTAACGCCTTGCGTTCTTCCTCCAAAAACGGCTGTAATTTCTCTTGCTCATAGTCCAAAGAAGCAAAGCTTTTAACCAACGAATTATTCGATAAAATATCAATCACCCGTCCCGCCGTTGAAGCCCATTTTTCCGCTCGATTATGGGAATACACTTTTAATTTAGCGCTGGATTTAACCAAAACAAAGCCAAACAAAATAACCCAAAATAAAAACAGCATAGCAAACAAAAAATTGATCCAAAACAACATTGCAAACGTTGTGATCAAAAGAACAAAAGGATAGTAAAAATCCCACAAAATCAGCATAAACATATGGCCTGTTTCTTGCGCCAAGCGATTCACTTTTGTCCCCAAAGCGCCCGATTGTTGATCTGAAAAAAAGCGCGATGAATGACCGGACATATAATTTAATGCGTCTTTTTGTGTTTGAACGATTAAGCCCGTTTCAATTTTTTGGCACCAAAACATCGACAACCGCCGAATAGCATTGAAAGCCACAATCGATAACGTATAGAAGCCTAAAAGCGTTAATATAGACCTCAAAAGTACGCTTTTATCCGCAACATTTAACGAAAAAACATCAATAATTTTTGAAAAATAATACGGCAACAGCTTATCAAAAAAGCACCCCAAAGCAACCGATATCAATAACAGAATCAGTATTTTTCGATAG
Organism: uncultured Alphaproteobacteria bacterium; assembly: GCA_934203105.1. Taxonomy (GTDB): domain Bacteria; phylum Pseudomonadota; class Alphaproteobacteria; order CAAHEQ01; family UBA3637; genus CAAHEQ01. The sequence goes on along the minus strand of CAKPYQ010000003.1, from coordinate 85,175 downwards.
TCTTTTAAACGTCCAAGAAAATAAGGCAAAGCCTTTGCAGGATAAGGTTTCATACTTCCTCCTTTAAAATTTTTTTTTCATAATAACGATTTTAGTGCCGAAAGTAAAGAAAAAAAATAATTGATTTTTAATCAAATATTGTTATAATTTGCCAAAACATAAGGAGATTTAAATTATGCCAAAAGTATCAGTTATCGTTCCGATATATAATGTCAGGGAATATTTAAAAGGTTGTCTTGAAAGCGTCGCGGCACAAACCCTACAAGATTTTGAATGTATTTGTGTCGATGACGGATCAACCGATACTTCCGGACAAATTGCCGATAAGTTTGCCGCGCAACACAGCAAAAACTTTTCCGTTATTCATAAGAAAAACGGCGGCCTTTCCTCTGCCCGCAACGCCGGATTAAGAAAGGCTACGGGTGAATATGTTTTCTTTTTAGACTCGGACGATTATATCCATCCTTTAACATTGGAAACAATGGTGAATATCGCCAAAAAAGAAGATGTTAAAGTTGTCAATTGCAATGCTCAAAACACCGCAAAAATGTATAAAGAACCATTGCAAAATATCGACTTAAACGATTGCAAAGTATCCGTTACTTTAAATCCGCTGAAAGCTTTTTTAACACGGCGCGATATTAAAACAGGCGTTTGTTTTCGACTGTATAAACGCGATATTATCGGCAAAGATCCGTTCATCGAAGGCATTCATTTCGAAGATGTTCCTTTTACAACGTGCCTGCTTAATCGGCTGGACAAAATGGCGTTAATCAATGCGGCGTTTTATTATTACTACAAAAATCCCAACTCGGTTATGCGGTCGAATTTTTCAATCGACAAAATCGACAGCTATGACAAAATCATTCGATTTTTAAACGCGTATTTTGAACGCGAAGCGCCCGAAAAAATCCCGATGTTAAAGCGGTATTTGTTCAATCAACGCGTCAAAATGATGCTCAATCAATGCATTCGTAAACAAAAAGATAAAGCTAAACAAGAAGATTTATTCGCCCATGCCGCCAATGTCACGCGCAATTTATATAAAGACGGCTTGATTTCATTTACCGGATTAAAGTTAAAGCACAAAATCACTTTATGGCTGTTATTAAACAGACCGTCTTATCGGCCGGCTCTGCTATGGGCAAGGGCTTTTAAATAAAGCCCCCTTGTCCAAAAGAAGCAAAAATTATTCGCGTACCAACAAATTAGGGCTGCGTTTATCCCACGAAATGTTATGCTTAACGATTTTGGCCGGCGTGCCGGCAATCAAGCAATTCGCCCAATCAAATACTTTGGTTACAATTGATCCTGCGGCAACAACGCAATCGTTCGGAATTGTTGTATTTTTCAAAACCTTACAATCATAACCGATCCAAACGTGATTGCCGATTTTAATTTTTTCCGCCGCGTTTACAACATCGCCGTTTTTATCCAAAATGGAATGAACATCCGAACACATAATCTTTGTTCCCGAAGCAATCGCGCAATCATTCCCGATTGTCAAAATTGTTTTATCTTCCCCCATTTTAATCAACGATTTTCCGACATATACACGCTTGCCGATTTCCATTTTGCAAGAAATAACATGTCCGGAAAATAATGTTTCCGGTTGGCCGATTTCAATGCTGCCGTTCAAACAGCTTTTCTGCCCGATTTGAAGTGTGTTGCCATCACCATAAATTAAAACGTTACCGCTTAAACGACAACTGGGGTCTATATTAACTTGATTATTGGATCCGATGATTTTAAATTGACATTTTGGGAAATCATAAAAGTTGCCTGTATTGCCTTTTCCGTCAATTTGAACATTCTTATGAAACAATTTTTTTAATATTTGAAACATTTGTCAACCTTTCCTTGTTTTTGTATAATGTACTACAATACACAAGCTTTGTCAATTTTTTATTGCACTTTTTTGCAAAGTATTTTATGATAGGCGCATTATAAGGAGATTTTTATGAAAAACTTAATTTTATCTTTAATTTTGGCTTTGTCCGTAACGACGTCCTCTTTGGCGACAGAGATAACTAATCCGTTTTACCTGCCCCCCAAAAAAGCGTTAACGTCGCAAACAACTTTGTCCTACGGGAAATATCATATGCGTAAGAAGTCCGATTTAACACCGGATTATCGGTTGCGTTTAAAAGTTGCCGAACAACAGTTGTCTTATGGCATTTCTCCGAAAGTGGCGATTTTAGGAAACATTTTAAACACATGGCAACGAGCAAAAACCGCCGACAGCATAACGGATCATTCCGATAAAAATGTTGATTGGTCGGTTGGCGCTTTATACGATTTGTATCATCAAAACGATCTGCGTTTAAACTTAAAAATGTTGTATTTACAGCGGGAAACCCACCACTTCGGCGGCGCTTACAAAGGATTTAACATCGACGTTAAAAGCGGATATGATTTAAAGTATTTTCTGCCCTATCTCGGCGGTCAAGTTGAAATACCGATTGCCCAAAGAAAAGATGCAGATAATGATCCGAAATATTTAACCTATGCCGGCATATATAAAAACTTTTCCGATGTTGTCGCGGCGGATTTGAGTGTTATTTACAGCTATGACAAGCACGAAAAAGAAAAATCCTTTGATGGCCGGGCACAAATTAACTTTTTCTTCACGCCCAAAATTGCATTAGGCGGCTTTTTTAACTATACTTTTTATAATAAAAGCAGGCACAACGGACAAGCCGACGCCCACACAATCGGTTCTGCTTTAAAAGTTCAATTTTAATGAAAGGCAAAAAAATGGCAAAAGCACACTGGAAACCGTGTACATTATTAGCGCCTGTTCCGCCCGCGTTGATTTCATCGGGAACGGTTGAAAAACCAAATGTAATGACGGCCGCATGGACAGGAATTATCGCCTCTGATCCCGCCATTACTTATGTATCTGTTCGACCCAGCCGATATTCACATCAATTGATCAGCGAATCAAAGGAATTTGTCATCAACTTGCCGACATTGGCTTTGGCCGAAATTGTCGATTGGTGCGGTGTCAAATCCGGCGCAAAAGTCGACAAGTTTAAAGAAACGGGCTTAACGGCCGAAAAATGCGAACACGTTTCTGCGCCGGCAATTGCCGAAAGCCCTGTATCAATCGAATGCAAAGTAATCGACATTAAAAACTATGGATCGCACGATATGTTCACGGCCGAAATTGTGGGCGTCAATATTGATGAAAAATACATCGATGAGGACGGCAAATTAAGCTTGGATAAAATGGGTATCTTGGGCTATATGCACGGATTTTATTACACGATGGGTCGCCAATTGGGCAAATTCGGCTTTTCCGTAGAAAAAGGCCTGAAAACACCTGTTTTCGGTGAAAAACAACAAGGCAAACCCAAAAAGAAAAAAGTTTTAAAGTCCAAAAAATAATAAAACTTGACAAACGGCGCTTGTTCATATATCCTGATAAACATCATTTTTTCAAATCAAGGATATAATCGCGATGGCTATTTTGGATTTAGTCAGCCAAATCAGGCAAAAACAAAACGCAAACAGTGGTGCTTTTTTAATGAGCGCCCAAGAAAAACAAGACTTAAATACAAAGTTATTTACTGCTTTGAATAAAGAAAACCTGAACCGGGTTGATGACCTTGGCAACAATTTATTGCACCATTTATTGACGTTGCCGGAACCGCCATTTGATTGCGTCCGGTTTATTTTGTCCAAAGCACCCTATTTGGCAAACAACCCCAATTATGCGGGCGAATTGCCTTGCGATTTTTTGTGGAAAGAAGAAATGAACACGCCGCGTTCAAATCGCCCGATTAAAGCACTGCTTTGCACGGCTATGGATAACAGCAAACAAAAACAAATGTTGGATCGGCAAGCCAATATATCGTTGTTACGCCGCTTTTCCGATAAAGACACAAACAATCATTATGAATACATTACCTTGGACGAATCGGACAAATTGTTTTGCAGCCCGACTTTATTATGCTTTTCCGGACGTTATACTTTCAATTCCAAAGAAGCCAATGCTTTTGGTAAATTGATCCGTCAAACGTTGGGCATAGCACACACGGATACGCCCCAAATACAAACTTTGTCCGCTTGGTATCCGGGAAATACTTTTGATTTGGCCAATGATGTTTACGGCTTTATTTCCCCTTATATTGACGCCGATGTCGACAGTCCGATTTTCTATATCAATCGTTTTGTTCATCGCTATTTTCGGCCTTTATATACCGATAAAAACGGTCGCAAGCTCCCCACGTTAAAAGCCGCAAAAAATATGCGTATGATCAACATGATCGGGTACAGCTTTGGCGCATCGGTGATACAAATGATATCCAATGCGTTAAGCAAAGATATGCTCAAAACGGGGTTCAGCGCCGAACAAAGCGCTTTTATCCAATCGCAAATTGCGACGTTGACAATCGGATATTATGCCAATCCGAATAATTATAAAAATCATTTTAATGCGCACCATTTGATCCATTTGGACGATGGGATCTCATATAACTCTTTGTCCCCGATCATCGACAAAAAAGAAGTCCGAAAAAATGATTTTTACATTTCCACATTAAAAGAGCAAGCCAATCAAAAAATCTTTATCGCGAACAACTTAAACCCCAACAGCGACAAAGATCCCCACAGTATCAAACATTATTTTGAAGCCGATGATCCGACTTTAAATTATATGACGATGAGCATTTGGAAGGACGCCGTTTTAATTAACGCGCTGAACAACTCAATTCAAAATACAAAAAGCCCCCGTTTTATCCCTCTGCCCAAGGATTTGACGAAATTACCGGACAGGATAGAATATTTATCCGACTTGCCGACGACGCGCAAAATAACGCCACATAAAGATCCTTTAACAACGTTTGAAGCACAAAAAATCAGAAATATGTAATTTTATACTTGACAAACGACATAAACTTGCGTAAAAAGGATACTGTTTTACGGCGCCGCTGTGGCTCAGTGGTAGAGCACACCCTTGGTAAGGGTGGGGTCGTGAGTCCGATTCTCACCAGCGGCACCATGTGATAAAGCCCTCGATAAAACGAGGGCTTTTTCTTTTAACCGCAAGCCTTTCGCCGGGCCCGATAGTTGGACTTTCAAAATTTGCTAAAAATCATAAACTATCGGACTTTCTATTGACAAAACATTTAACTTAGTTTAGAATTATTTAGTATGTTAATTGCTTTAAAATAAGGCCATAAAATGAAAATATTAACTCTTCCAATTAAACCAAGTTCATATCAAAAAAGAGGTATGTACCTCGCCCCACTTTTGGCTGAATTATTAGCAAAAAAAGCAAATGCAACTTCATTAACTTTTTTAAATTTAATTGATTCTTATAAAGAACAGTCCGAGTTTGTAAAATATTTAGAATCTGAATATCAAAATCTTGGTATCCATACAGACCAAATGACAAGTGACTATAAAAACAAAGAAAAATTATATCAATTAATAGAAAATTTAACATCTTCTGGACATATTTTCGAAGCGAAACGAAAGGTTGTTTTATGTCCTTGTGGAAGAATTGATTGTTTAGAAGATAGTTTGGATTCAAAAACTGGTCGAACAAACTATCAAGAATCAGAGTTCCATAAGTGTAAAATTTGTCAAAGGCCATGTTTAGTCGAAGAGAAAAAAAGTTTTATTATTTCATATTCCTCATTTAATTAAACCGAGAGCTCCGGTTTTTCCTTTATATTCTCAAAGAGATCTTGATGAATTTAATTCAAAATTTACTGAGAAAAATATCCTGATATCAAAACAACGAAATACAAACATCCCCTTCACTTTAAATGGAACACAATATAATTTAGATGTTGACTTTTTTTGGTCGAACTATGCCTCGTTATGGGATGACCCTAAAAAAATCATTCTTGCAAGTCAACACAGCATTTATCCAAGCTTTTTAATTAACATTCTACACCAAATCCATCATCCAAATTCACAATTAATGACAATTTATCTTCCATATATACGTAATACTAATCAAGTAGAAGTTGAAAATGAATTGAACAGGTTGTCTATGGCTCAAAAACAACTTTATCTGTTATATTCCCTGAAATTTAAAGATAAAACAGCAGATTGGCACCCCTCCGCATTTAATAATATATCCAAGATAGACGATAACAAAGCTAAAGAAATGTTAGAAATATTAGGAAAAAAGGAACAGCCTAAAACACCAACATTTCAAAGCCAAATAATTCAATTAATTCAACAAATAAATGTACAATCTTTAATCCAAAATTCTAAAAAGAAACAGAAATTTCATCCTTTTCAACAGAATACCGACACAGGCCGCCTATAGGTAGTGTTAAAACAGGATTTGTATGACCAAAATCTAAACCATAGAAAACAGGCAAATTTTTAAGTTTCGTATTATTCTGAATAATTTTTTTTATTTTTTCTGAAATTATATGACTTTCTTTTTTAAATCGTCCTATTAGTATGGCCTGGACTTTCGGGAAAAAATCCATTTGAGTTATATGGGTTAATTCCCTTTCAAAAAATAAATCTGGCCCCATTCCGTTCGGCATTGAGCAAATATGATCATCTTCTTCTAATAGCAAAACAATTTTATTAGCTTTAGGCATATAAGGTGTTTGAAACAATAAATCAAAAGAGGATAAATTTCCACCAATAAGTGTCCCACTAAAATCCTTTTTATTTAAAAAGATAAAATGATCTGAGTTTTTTTCTTCTTGTGTTATCCAACGATCATTACTCCATATCTTACTGGTAGGAATAACCATCTTATGGTTCATCAACATTTTGTAAAAACTCTCTACAGAAAAATCATGGATATTATCATTAAATGTTGCAAACTGTGAAAATACAGGTCCCAAGAATGTGACAATTCCTGTTTTTGCAAAGATGGCATTACATAAGACCGTTATATCCGACATTCCACAAAAAATCTTAGGATTCTTTTTAATACTGTTCCAATCTATTAGATCCAACAGTTTATTGCAATCAAAACCACCTGAATAAGCCATAATAACATCAATATTCGAATTTTTAAATGCATTGTTTAAATCCTCTACTCGATGTGAAATTGAACCCGATATACCATGTGTGGGTTTTTCTGCAAAATATTTTGAAAACGTAATCTCTTTAAAATATTTTTTTAACGAATCAATAGATTTTTGTTTTTTCTCATCAGTTAAACTAAATGCACTTTTAGATGGTGAAATAATTTGTAGTGTCATCATGTGTAGCTTTCCTTTCGTTGTTTGTTTTAAAAGTGAACAAAAATAGTTCAAATCTAAATCATTGATTGAGCTATTCAACCATTTTTTCCTTTCTTTACTTGAATCAGCAAGCAAAATGCCAGCTTCACATATTCTAGAGAAGGCTTTTAACAATCTTTGTCAGGGTTCATATTCTAACCCGATTTCATTTTTTAACAATAATTCTGCTTGAAATAATTGACGCAAGATACGAGTAAAGAAATTAAAATCTTTTACCGGTGTATTTTTAAAAATCCTTCCATAAATTGTAATATTTCTTGCTGGCATAATAACTCCTTCTCGTATTGTCATATCTGTATGCAAAAAAGAACGACTGAGAATGGAATCATTGATACATGTTTTTCCCCTCAAATTATCATAGCCAAATATCATGAATGATATTTTTTTTATAGATGGATCAAAGAATACTTCCTTCATATCATTAATAAAAATATCATAGTATGAGAAAAAACTACCCTCAACAATAAAATTAAAATCTATATCCATTGGCTTATGATCAGAATAACAATAACTCCCGCCAACTGATATATGCAGTATCTTTAAGTTTGGATGATTTTTATAAAATAGAGCTAAAATGCTAGAAATATTTTTTATCAATTGAAGAAAACGCTCATAAATACCTATACGTTGTTTTTGCGTAAGTAATTCCAAAAACCAATTTTTTTTCAAAGGAAGAGCAAAATTATCTATGTCCACCACATCATCGGACAATTCAATAAGTGGTTTAGTTAACCTTTGATATCTCGCAACTTCATAATCTTTTCTCATAATTATGTGAGTTATCATATCTCTTTTTTATAAAAATTACAACATATTTTTCGTAATTTTTCTTTCAGATTTTCTGTCATTTGGGTCCGATAAGCGCAAAGCAGCCCGCACCATTTCTCCCCTTCTTTGTTAACAAAGGAGGGATTTTTTTTTCTTGCTTTCACCGACTTTTTAAGATATAATATAAAAAGATATATAATTAAATGGAGCGCAATATGGGATTAAAGGACACAATCAGACGGAGTATTTTAGTCGGGGCAGCACTTCTTTCAACGGGCTTTTCAAATATGGGAAAACCGCAAGATAATAATAATGAGCAAAACAAACAAGAAGCCATTCATCAAAACCGCGCGCAAAAATCAAAATTAAAAGCCGAATATCCCTCCATTCCGTTGGAAGGAATAGCGCAAGGCACCTCTTATGACCTGTTCGATGCCGACGGCCACAAAGTCCAAAATCGCACATTGTTAAAAAAAGAACACTTTGAAATCAAAACGCAAACGCTTGACACAATAACTTCTGAACTGGAAAAAACGAAACAGCTTTCGCCCGACAAAAGGGATCAAGCCGTTTTGGATATATTGAAAAATTACAAACCAACAGAGACAACTGAAGTAATCGATACTCCAAACAAATGGAAAGTATCTTTATATGACAACAACCAAAAATTGGGCGGCAGCTATACTTTGGAAGATACGGACGTGCTTTGCCGCGATGCTTCGGAAGGATCCGTCGCTGCAAAGGTCGGCTATTTACGCGAATACTCTTTACCGGATAAAAACGGGAAAATGCAAACCTACAAACCCACAGGAGATTTTAGGTTGCAAAAACATTTATCGATCGAACAATTAAAGTATCTTGATGCCCGATTGGCTCAACTTGGAAAAAGGGTTCAAATAAACAAAGTATCCACCGACATTTTGTCAAAAGCGACAGCACAAGCACGGTAATTTTCTTGCGTTTATTTATAGTTTAGCTTGCCCCCATTTTATAAGAGGCAAGCCAAAGCGTTTATTTAATCATAAAAACAGGCGCCTGCGCCCGCTTTAAAAGCAAAACTGCCCTAAAACAAGTACGCATTTAAATCAAGCGTTATTTGCAAGTACAAGTACCGCCTTGCATTCCACCACAAGTGCAGTCCGTTGATGCAGATTGTGCCGTAGCCGCCGCTTTAACCTTTTCAATTGCCGCTTTTTTGCACGGACATTCAGCCAACGCCGCAGAGGAAACACAAACCAACATAAATAATAAAGCTATTACCTTTTTCATTTTTTTATCCTTTCATTTGTTCTAACTTAATTTAATTTGAAATCGATTACAAGTGTATTTTTTTGCTACAAAACCTTATTCCCAACGGTTGGATTTTTTGGTCTGCTTTTGAAAGTTTGAATAAGCACGCATTTGCGCTTTTAATAATATCTTATGCCCCTCTATCGTACGCGTATAAATAACGTTACAAGATCCTAAACGCTGTTTCCACATCTTTTTAAATATCAAAACATTTTTCATTTTTAATCCGATAATCCCCGGAACGGAAAAATAATCAAGTTGTTGCCAACCGATTTTGGTCAAATTCTTACGCACCAATAAATAACGCGGATTTTCAATCGGGTTTAAAAATTCCGACAACGCTTGTACAAAAACAGCGCTATCGCGGTCGGATAAGGTATCGGCCGCAATATAATATTCTTTATCGCCTTTCTTAACGTTCAAAGATGACATTTTCGGGGTTGTCGAAATCGCACCTATCTCATACAATGTTTCCAAAATGACCATCGAAATTTGCTTTAAAATCCCCTCCGGTCGACCCGTTCTGATCAGCCGAATCGTCGCGGGAATCATCATAGTTAAAAAAGTGGCAGCTCCGCAACCGAGCACAAAAACATTCCACCTGCCTGACATTTTATCTGAAAAAAGAGTTACGCAAGAAGCCGAAACAGCGCCGGCTTGCATCATTTTCGATAAAAAACCGTCCACATAGAAAAAGTTTTTTTTCAGTTGCATTTTGGTCGATACTTCCAAACCGACCTTTAAACGCGCAGCGCCCATTCCCGTACCGTTTATCAGCCCGTCTTGCCATGCTTTTTTTGTTTCCGATCGACGATAGGAGAGCATTTTTTTTGTTTGACTTTCCAAATAGTCTTTTTCAATTATCTTTTGATAAATGTCCTGCAAATCATCACCTAAACACCGTTCAATCCCATTTTGAATTTCGTATGGCGCTTTAAGTGCCGGCGCTTCATAACCTTCAAACCGGCGCCGCACTTTTTCAAAATCACCCATATCGTTTTGCAACTCTTTTTGAAAAACGGCCTTCATAAATTCATCAACAACATTGTAAATACGAATACTGACCAAATGCCAAATATGCGAAACTTTATCCGGATTCGTTTTGTCAATGCGGATCGCGCGCCCGCGCATTTGATTAGACAGCATATAAGAAGCCACCGTAGAGGACAAAATCAATGAATTGAGCGACGGCGCGTCCCAACCTTCCCCCAACAAAGCTTGGGTACCGACCAAAATATTCAGCTCGCCAAGGTTAAACAACTTCGTAATCAATTGAACAATTTTTGATTTTAAGCTTTCTTTTGGAATGACCTCCACATATTCAGGAAAATTTTTCACTGTTTTAAATGAAATATTTTTTAACGGAACGTTTATGCTTTCAATCAAGCTTTTTAAGGCTTCTTTTTTATTTTCCGGAATGATAATAATCTTTCCCGTCAAAACACCGATTGCCATATCTTTTAAATGCATATTTGCCAAGCTCATAAAAATAGGAATCACGCCTAACGCTTCCATTTTCGACGTAAAGGCTTCCGTTTTAATGTAATCGGCCAAAACAACCAATCTTAATTTTCCTTTTAAGTTTTGGCTTTCCTTCGCCACAATAGCTTTAATCGCGTCTAATTTTCCCAAACTGCGTGATATAGCCTTTACCATTTTTGGATTTTGTGACAAATAAATTTTTTGATTGAATATCAAATGACTTTTTAAAGCTTTTTGATGATAAGCGTCAATATCCGCCGATAAAGACGGAAAAGTTTCTCTGTATTTAAAAATCAACTTATTAAAAAAGCTTTCGGCACGAATTAAATTAAACTCGGGCAAGTTTTCTTGTTTTGTATCAAAGACCTTTAAAAAAGCTTTCGGAATCGGTTGATGCATCGCATTTATATAAGATGCAAAAGCAATATAAAAATCGGGATCTTCAAATAACAATTCTAAAAATTTTTCGGGCTTTGTCCAAATCAATAACTTTAAAGCTTTTTTGGCAAAATCACTGTCAAACATAAAATCCAAATAAAAACGTTTTGCATCTTTTTGATATTGCTCTTGGGCAACGGATTCTTCTTTTCGAATAGGCGCAAAATAAATCAAATCTTGATGAGGACATAAATCCCCGTTTTTAACCAATTCAGGAATGCTGATGCATTCATCAACCGGACCGCATAATTCTTGATATCTGTTCCATTCATTTTGATCAACATCATAAGGCGGCGTAGCGGTCAATGACAATGTCGTTGACGGCACTAAATTTTTCATAACATAATCCAAAGCTTTCCACCATTCTTTTCTTAAATGGTGCGCTTCATCAAAGCATAATAAATCAATTTTTTGCTCTTCCAGCTTTTGAATTAACAACTTGGCTTTTTTCTGGTTCAACCGTGAAAAAGATATCTCACCAGCAACATCTTCGTATTCATCTGCTTCCGGCACCACAGTCCGCCCCGTATCTTCATCTTCCCTTTGACCGCAAAGACCAGCCAAAAGCCCTTGATAAGTCGCTATTGTAATTGTTTTTGGCGATAAAATATCCGTTGAAATTAAATCCTTTGCGATCTCGGGCTTTTTTAAAAACAGCTGTTTTAAGCGGTCTTCCCATTGATTTTTGATTGTAATTGTCGGCGCCAAAATCAAACAAGGCTTTGCAATTCGTCGAATAACTTCCAACCCTAAAACGGTTTTTCCGGCGCCGGGAGCGGCCACAATATGCAACTTTTTATCGGATAAATGATGTTGTAAATTATCCAACACTTTTTGTTGATAAGAACGCCACACACCATCAAAGCCCAAATATTCAAACATAAAAAAACTCCTTTTTCATCAATGGTTTTGTTTCATACTATATGATGCAATTATTTGCGTGTCAATCGATTTTATAATGCTTTTATGCGCGGCACGCGATGAGATATGTCACAAATCACTTCATAACCGATTGTGCCGGTCATTTGTGCAATGTCTTCGGCCGTAATTTTATTTTTCCCCTGCCCGCCGATTAAAATGACTTCATCATCGACTTTGACATCTGCAACATTCGAAACATCGCACATCAATTGATCCATACAAATTCGCCCCGTAATCGGGCAACGTTGACCGTGAACAAGAACAAAGCCTTTGTTAGACAAAGCGCGCGGAAATCCGTCCGCATATCCGGCCGTCACGGTTGCAATCTTTGTCCTTTTGGACGCGGTATAGGTTCTGCCATAACTGACCGTATCGCCTTTTTCAATATATTTGATTTGAGAAATAACCGCTTTTAATTCCAGCGCGGTTTTAGGTTTAAACGGCAAAGGCTTTTCGGGGTTTGGATAAAGCCCGTACAAAATAATCCCCAAGCGCGCAAAAGAGCTTCGTTCGTTATAATAATAAACACCGCTGGCCGAATTTAAAAAGTGAACATAGGGAAGATTAAGCCCTTTTTCTTTTAACAAATCGTCAATGTCAAGTATCTTTTTTGTTTGATTTAAAGTATATTCATCACTTGCCTGGCTGGTTTCATCGGCAACAGCATAATGCGTAAAAATCCCCTCTAACGATATATGTTGAAGCGCATTGATTTTTTGAAGCATTTCGGCGCATTGTGCGGCAGTCCCTTCTAAACCGATCCGTGCCATACCCGTATCAATGGCAACGTGAATGCGAACATTGCCTGATGTCGCGCTTTTTGACAAGCGAACAGCAAAATCGTATTCGGTACAAGCTTGAACAATATCGTATTTAATCAGCTGATCTGCCATAACGGGCGGCGTATAGCCCAAAATCAAAATTTGTCCCGTAATTCCGATTTTTCGCAATCGAACGGCCTCGTTTAAATTAGATACGGCAAACCACTTAACATTCAACTGATTTTGCAAAAACGGCGCCGTTAATTCATCGCTGTGACCATAGCACGATGCTTTCACAACGCACATCAGTTCGGTTTTGCCTTTTAAGCACTTTTTGTATTGTTCCAAGTTATATTTGATGTTTTCAAAGTTAATTTCCGCCCAACAGCGTCGTAAAAATTCCATAATAAAGCCGTCCTTTTGATAATAACGCTATCACGCCTGATGCGATTTGTCAATTTTATATTTTTTTAAAAGTGCCTGATTGACTTTTAAGCAGAGCGTATTATAGTATGTTTCCGTTAGAGAGAAACGCGGAGGTTATATTATGCCCAAAAAAGAATATCTCAGTCAATTAAAGATCAAAGACAAAGCAATCATCGAAAGTATTAACTGTTCAAGCCTCAGGTTACGATCACATATTTTGGATATGGGATTGACACCGGGGGCAGAAGTGACTTTGGTAAAAAAAGCACCAATGGGTGATCCGTTGGAAATTCAAACACGAGGTTACGAGCTGACTTTGCGTAAAGAAGACGCGGCGCAAATCAAAATTCGCCCTTGTAACACAGCCTGCGCCGAATGCCCGCTGAAAGACGCGTGCAACAATGCTCATTTAAAACTAAACCCCATCGAACACCCCAAGTTCGGGGAACGATTAAGTTATGACAATGCGGACAAACCCATTATCAAGCGCGATCATTTGCATTTGGCTTTGGTCGGCAATCAAAACAGCGGGAAAACAACTTTGTTTAATCAGTTGACCGGCGCACATCAACATGTGGGCAATTTCCCCGGAGTAACAATCGACCGAATCGACGGTGTAATCCGTCATCACCCCGAAGCAGTCATTACCGACTTGCCGGGGATTTATTCTTTGTCTCCGTACAGCCCCGAAGAAAAATTAACACGCGATTTTATTTTGTCCTCCAAGCCGGACGCAATCATTAACATTGTCGATGCGGGCAACATCGAACGTAATTTATTTTTAAGTATGCAGTTGATCGATTTAAATATCCCGATGGTTATCGCTTTGAATATGTTTGACGAAGTGCGCGAAAGCGGCGGCAGCATTGACGTTAACGAGTTAGAAGCGGCTTTGGGTGTGCCGGTTGTCCCGATTTCAGCCGCCAAAAATGAAGGTTTAGAAGAATTGATCGACCATGTTTTAAACGTCGCCAAATACCAAGAAAAACCGCGCATCATTGATTTTTGTGACAACAACGGCAAAAACAGCGCCGTTCATACTGCGATCCATTCAATCGTGCATTTGATTGAAAAGCAAGCAAAAGCCGCCGAATTACCGAAACGCTTTGCTGCAACCAAGTTAATTGAAGGCGATCCGTTGGTTTTAAAGCAATTGGATTTAACCAAAGATCAAATAACAACGTGTCAGCGAATTGTATCTGCAATGGAAAAAGAACGAGGTTTGGACAAAGAAGCAGCTTTGGCCGATATGCGTTTTTCGTTCATCGAAACCATTTGCCGAGCTTTTGTACACCGTTCGCAGGAAAGCCCTGCCCGCCGGCGCAGTCGTTTAGCCGACAAGATTATTACCGGTAAATATACGGCGTTGCCATTGTTTTTATTGGTAATGACATTTATTTTTTATATGACTTTCGGCCCGATAGGATCATTTTTTTCGGATTTAATTGCCGATGGAATCGATAGGCTTAGCTCTGTTACGGATACGGCGCTGACCGAATACGGATTAAACCCCGTTGTCAAATCGTTAATCATCGACGGTATTTTTGCCGGCGTCGGGGGCGTATTAAGCTTTTTGCCCGTCATTGTTATTTTGTTTTTCTTCCTTTCCATTTTGGAAGATACGGGATACATGGCGCGCGTTGCTTTCGTTATGGATAAATTGTTACGAACAATCGGGCTTTCAGGACGCAGCTTTGTCCCGATGTTAATCGGCTTTGGGTGCTCTGTCCCGGCAATTATGGCCACACGAACATTGCCTTCGGAACGCGACAGAAAAATGACGATTTTGTTAGTACCGTTTATGAGCTGTTCTGCGAAACTTCCCATTTACGCTTTATTCACGGCGGCGTTTTTTGCCGACCACAAAGTGCCGATTATTATCGTGCTTTATGTTATCGGGATTGTTGTCGGCATTATCTTTGCTTTGATTGTCAAAAACATCATCTTTCGCGGAGAGCCGGTTCCTTTTGTTATGGAATTGCCGAATTATCGCTTTCCGACCGCGCGCAATATCGCGCAACTGGTCTTTGCCAAAGCCAAAGGTTTTATTACAAAAGCCTTTACCATTATCTTTTTTGCAACGATTTTAATTTGGTTTTTCCAAACTTTCGACAGCAGATTGAATGTTGTCACGTCGTCGGAAAACAGCATTTTAGCATCGCTTGGCACGGCAATATTGCCTTTGTTTGAGCCGCTTGGAATCTATGATTGGCGGATTTCAACCGCGTTTTTGACGGGCTTTATGGCCAAAGAAAGCGTCATCAGTACTTTAACGGTTTTATTGGGTGGAGAAGTTGAAAAATTACCACAATTGTTTACTCAATTTACGGCATTTGTATTTTTGATTTTCTGTTTATTATACACGCCTTGTGTTGCCGCAATTGCGACGGTAAAGCGGGAATTAGGACGATCCTATGCTTTGGCGGTTGTTTTTGTGCAATGCGCCATTGCTTGGATTGTATCATTCATCGTGTACCATATCGGAATGTTAATAATGTAAGAATCCGCAAGGCTTTATGAGAGATAAAAGTTTATTGATCATTGGCGCTTGCTGTGTTATGATTAAAATTGAACGCCGTTTAGCAAGATTGAAAGGAAACAGTCAATGATTTCAAAAGAAGAATTTTTGCACAAAATAAAGACGGAAATTTTTCCCTCTTTGCTTAAATCAGAAAAGGAAAGATCTAAAAGTTTATTAAAATTTTCGCTTTACTTATCACTTACTATTTTTGTGACGGTGACAGCTTTTGCTCTGTTTTACAAAAGCAACGCCGCCCAAACAGCTACTTTTTGGATTTTACTGATTGATTTGGCGAATAAGATATACGATGACAACATCACCCAAGCAGTTACTTTGTGCATTGTACTTTTCTTCTTCTTATCTCTTCTGAAAGTGGTTAATGATGACCATAATTACAAAGAAAAACAATATAAAAAGTTTTTAAAAAAGCTTCTTAATTACCTTGGGTGTTATTTAACCGATCTAAAAGCAGTCAGGCAATCCTTATTCCCGAATATTTCTTTTCCAAATAATGATAACAAATCAAAAGAAGCTGTTGAAGAAGAGGAAGAAATTATTGAAAACCTTCCGCCTTCTTTAATTAAAGAAAATTCAATACGTTCTGTTTTAGAACATTCTTGTCTTTTTGGTGATTTTAAAAATTTTTTCTTTACAGATTTGACGATTGCAATGTCCGAAGAGGCAACTTTTTCTGCAACGGAATTTGAGTTGGAAAAAAATGACGGGAAATCTGTTTTTGACGGAATTTGTTTGATTTTTCCGGCAAACACGCATATCAACGGATATACTTTGCTGTTCAACACCAAATCCCCCCAAAAAGTCAAGCCGCTTCAAAAATTAAAAAGTGTTCCGTTTTTGAAAAATTATCAAATCTTTTCGGATAATCCGATGACAGCGCGTCTTTTATTAACGCGGGTGTTAGCAGACAAATTAAGCGCGATAAAAAAATGTTTTAAAGACGAACGAATTGATATTGCTTTTTTGCCCAATCACGTTATTTTGGCCATACACACAAAAAGGACTCTGTTCGCCCCGTTTTCTTTGTTCAAAAAAGCAACCAACCTGAAACACTATGAAAAATGTTACGATGAAATAAAATGCATTTACGATTTTGCGCAAATTTTAAACGATAACAATCTGCAAAAAGAAACCACTTTTACTTATAACAAGCAGTTATATAAAGAAATTGCAGCCAACAGATGATCCTTTGTACGAACAACTTTTATTTTCGCAGTTTTGTCAATACTTGTTCTGATGTTGCTTTTTGCAATATTGTATATTTTAATAGGTTAAATTGCATTAAAAAAAAGCCACCGATTAAACGGTGGCTTTTAATTTTGGTGGGTGATCAGAGACTCGAACTCTGGGCCCGCTGATTAAGAGTCAGCTGCTCTACCAACTGAGCTAATCACCCATAACGGATAATACTTATATCCGATTCTTTTTCATATTGCAAGCAAAAAATTCATCGCGATTTAAAAATAACACGCATTTTAACAGCTCCGTCAATCCGAACATGATATGAATCACAATCCCTTTGGCGTCCCTTATGATGCGCTTCGATTTTGACTTTGACTTTTTTGGGCTGATAAGGAACAAAAAAGGTTTGCACATTTTTTTCCCAATTTTTGACTTCTTCCTTTGCCTCAATCGGACATAACGCTTTGCACGAATCTTCTATTTTCCGCTCAAAGCCCCTCTCTTTTGCATGCTCGCCGTAAATGCGACCAACCGCAGCAGCGCCGTCGGCCTTTTCATTCCAATAACCGTCCGTGCCAAAAGCCGCTCCTTTTTGATGGCCGTGCGTATAACCAAAACTAAAATGAATATCGGAATGCATAAAAGCATTAACCATTCGATTTAATATATCCTTTTGTATCGGTGATTTTTCCAATTTAGCCATAAAAATATGTTGCTTTTTATTCAAGCGCTCTTTTGCCGTCACACATTCCATATATTGATGCAATTTATTCAGCGCAGCCGCCGAATCCGAAACAATACGTACAGATTTTTTACCGGACAACAAGCCAAAATGAACGGCATAGCCCAATGCAAAAAGTTCCGCAATATGTATGCTGCTTGCCGAAAAAAAAGAAGATTGCTCTGTCACATTTTCGTTTTCACTACTGACACAAACACAACCGACTCCGGCGATTTTTTTATCATCATTTAACGATGCATCTGCAAAAATTTGCATTTCTTTGCCCTTTTTTCACTGCCATACAGGCTGCATTATAGCAAAATTTCACAAAAATGCAACATTTTTTAGTTGCCAAATTAATTTTTCTGCATATAATGAAGTTTTATTTGATATTATATTTTGCTTAAGGAAGTAAAAGTTGAAAAAAAGAAACTATATCTTTTGCCTTATTTTAGGGCTGATGTCAGGACTGGGGTTTGTACCGTATGCGTACATTCCTTTATTGTTCGTGACTTATTCTTTATTCTTCCTGATTTTTATGCAAGCCAACAGCGGATTATCATTATTTTTCACGGCTTTTGCTTTTGGATTTGGTGTTGGCGCATTCAGTATGAGCTGGCTTGTCAACGCACTGTTAATTGATGCCGAAGCTTTTGCTTGGGCAACTCCGCTTATTCCGATCGGATTTGGCATATTTTTCGGATTGTTTTTTGCTATTCCGGCATTGCTTTGCCGTAAACTTAACCCTGTTTTACCAAGACTTTTGGCCTTTGCCGGCTGGGTTAGCATTTTTGAATGGATCAGAAGTTGGATTTTTACAGGCTTTCCGTGGAATTTAATCGGCTCTGTATGGGTATCGTTCCTGCCGGTGCTGCAATTGGCCGCACTCACGGGCGTTTATGGATTGAGCTTATTCAGCATTATTTGGTTTGCCACACCTTATTTAATATATAAAAAGCAATATACATTTGCGCTTTTCAGCATTGCCGGCTTTTTATTAGTCGCGGGATTCGGATATTTCCGTTTATATGAATTAAAGCCGGAATATGTTTGGGGCGTCCGGTTGCGTTTGGTTCAGCCCAACATTGAGCAGTCTTTAAAGTGGACCCCGGATACGGCAGAAGATAATTTTATGAAACATATCCGATTGTCAAAAAGCAAAGGATTTGAAAACATAACCCATGTTTTATGGTCGGAAACGGCTTCGCCTTATCCGTTCGATATGGCCGAAGATGCGCGGGCAATGGCAATGACGGCAGTGCCTCAAAACGGCACATTAATTGCCGGTTCTTTGCGGCTTGCGGATAAAGACAACAAATTGTTGTCCAACAGTATTTTTGTTTTAAACGATTTTGGGGAAATTATCAGTTTTTATGATAAATCTCATTTAGTGCCGTTCGGCGAATATGTACCGTTCAGAGGATTACTGCCTTTTGATAAAATTGTTCCGATTGCATCGGATTTAAAGGAAGGCAGCGGATCTAAAACGGTTCGCGTTCCCAACGCTCCGCCGGCCGGTATGTTGGTTTGTTATGAAATCATTTTCCCAAATAAAGTGGTCGATTCGAAATATCGACCGGCTTGGCTGATAAATGTCACGAATGATGGCTGGTACGGATTATCGGCCGGACCTTACCAACACTTGGCAGCCGCTCAAATGCGGGCCGTGGAAGAAGGTTTGCCTGTTGTTCGCGTCGCAAACACAGGCATCAGCGCGATTATTTATCCTTGGGGGCAAATAAAAAGTTATTTGCCATTGGGCACACAGGGCGTGTTGGATGATCAGCTTCCCAAAGCATTAAATGAAACCGTTTATGCACGTTTGGGAAACTGGATTATCTTGATTTTCAGCCTTTTGTGCATAGTTTTTGGTATTAAAATAAACAAAAAATCAAATAAATAAGAATTATTTGTTGACAAGGACGATTGCCTGATGTTAAATATAAAGAATGAAAAAATTATTATTAACAACACATTTGCAGGAGCGCAAGAGAAAATGAAAAGAAAGTCACTCAGAGGCCGTGTAGACGGTGAACCGAATCCGATCGATGTCCACGTTGGAAATCGGGTTCGTATGTACAGAACTTTGAAAGGGTTAAGCCAAGAAAGACTCGGCAAAGAGTTAGGTTTGACTTTTCAACAAGTTCAAAAGTATGAAAAAGGTTTAAACCGAATCGGTGCAAGCCGGTTGTGGGATATCAGTCAAGTATTAGAGACTCCCATCGCTTTGTTTTATGAGGGTATCTCGGACGAAACACAAAGTTTAAGTCCACGTCATATTCAAGGTGCGGAAATCAGCCACGATATAACGACAAAGGTTGCTCAACTTGCAACAAAAGTTGATGACGATCCGTTAAATCGTCGCGAAACATTGGAGCTGATGCGTGCTTATTATCGAATTCCTGACAGAAATATGGCGCATAAGATTTTTGATTTAATGAAATCTTTGGCTTTTCCTGCCGGGGAAGATAACGAACGCGCGGAGGATAAGAACAACAACTAATTGGAAATAAAAAAAATGAAAGACTTACAGTTATCAAACCGTTTGGAAGAATCTTTAGAAATGTTACGTGCGTTGAATGATGAAGGGTTGATTGTAGTGCCCGCCATTCCAACTGAAGCTATGATTGCTGCTGCGCAAAGATTATTAACTATTTCGGAAGCAGACATTCGTAAACTTTATTTCGCGATGACAACATTCGCGAATGACGAGCTTCCTGTGTCGACGAACTAATCCCTCCTTACATCCTTGTCGACAAGGAAAAGAAGGGGTGTGGTATCGCGCCCCTTCACAGATTTTTTTGCAGATAACTGCATACAAGAATATGTAAAAAGCCTTTTTAAAGTTTTTAAAGCCACCGTTAAACCGGCGGCTTTTTTTATATCAAGAAAATAGCGGTACGAATATCAAGAAAAATCGTGCTCTGAATATCAAGAAAAATAGCGCGGTCTGAACGATGTTTTTTTAAGGCTGGTTGTTTTTTATATTTAAACACAGATTTTTATATTTGCCCATCAATTTTTATTGGACGCGTTTGCTTTATGGGGCTGCAATCTCTGTTTGGCAGTTTTCTTTTTTATATGGAGCCGCGCAAAATATTATATGAAGCTGCGCAAAGATGCTACGCTTGCCAAAGAAGTTTTCATAAAAAGCGGCGCATAAAGGCAAGCTTAAAAAAAAATGCTTTACGGATAAAATCAAGTTCCCCAAAAATGCTTTATAGAAAGCGGAGCATAAAACAACCTATCCTTATACCTTGATGGGTCAATGTCCGCCCTTAACGATAGTTCGTTGTAAAAAAGGTTACCTATCCCCGATGGGCAGTACAAATCAAAAAAACTGGGCGAATGAGCAGTCCCAAACGATAACAAAGTCGGTTGATGACGGACTTGCAGAGCGTTTTTAGCCCGTCAAACGTCAAACATCGACAATGCTCTGCCGAATTCGTTCCCTGGGGGACAGCCACAAAGACCTCTTCTTGGACAAACAAATTATTCTTAACGCACAACCTGCGCCTTTAACGACAGCCTGCTTAAAAAAAAGCCAAAATCCAACGGCATACTTACAAATCAAAAACTTACCGATAAACAAACCTTTTGATTATTGACAAGGCATTATTCCTTTTGTTTTGACAATTCCTGTTGCCGCGCCAATAATTTATTTTGATCACGCCAAAAACTGGTTATCCGCACGTCACGAATATACGGGTGCCCCATATTTTCCCAATAAGTATAAACAAGAGGCAAATGTGCATCTGTCTTAATTTGCTCGATTTCGGTTGAATTGAAACCTTCTGCCTTTAACAAATCATCGCCGTATTTCCAAGTGCGCACCAAAATCGCATCTGCCCAAAAGCGTAAAGCTTCAAAACGAACGTCCATGTCTTTCAACGCGGGAGATATCTTTTTCAAATCAATTGAAAGCCCCGCTTTATCATCAGCATATAAAACATCTTGCGGCATTAAATAACCTTTTGTTTGCCGAATGCTTTGCAATATGCCCGCATACCGGTTCAATCGATCGATTCGATTTTGTGGATTATTGATAAACTCGCGCGGTGAAAATTGATGTCGAGCTTGACGATTTTGCGCAATAATTTCATTCCATAAATCCGGATTTTTCAACTCTAACGCTGGCAAAGACGCGTCAAATTCTTCCAATGCTTTTTTGCGCGCCCAACGTTCAGATAAGCGCAAAGCTTCCGATTTTACACGCAAATCCGTCCATGCTTTCATAATATGCTTTACATTCATATTGGGCTTTAATACGCAAATCAAGCCGTTATTTAAAACAATCAACGGTTTTTGCGTCTTTTTCAGCCATTCATAATCACGCAATACGCTTAATAAATAGGTTTTCTTTTTGCCCTTTTCATCGTTTTTCCATAATTGATATTTATACATCAAATCCGGATTTTCTGCGGGCGCTTCATCATCAAATGACAACAATCCTTTTTCGGCCACAAATGCGCTCGGCGTTTCATAATAAACAGGAGCCAAAGAATCACACCCGCTTAAAGCCAAGTCGCCTTTTGCCCGCCATTGACCTTTTTGAGCAGCGTCCAAAATCAACGCGATTCGATTTTTCTCGGCTTCGGATTGTTCCTTTTCCGTCCGTGAAGTCGTATAATGAAAAGACCCACGCGGAATTTTTGCTTGATATTTCCAATACAGTTTTTCAGATGAGAAAAAACCTTTTCGAATTTCGTCAATAATATTTTTCATTTATTGCTCCTTTTTTCCTTTCAACGCTCCCCCTATGATAGAAATATCGTAGCACAAACTTGACCAAAAATCAAGTTTTTTTAAAGCCAAAATATCAGAAAAAGCCTAATCCAACGGCCCGTCAAATAATTGTGTCGGCAATTTATGCTTTTGTTTTGCGGGAAAAGCCGAATCGAATGCTTTTAACGCAGCATTATCGATGTGATAAATATCGTCTTCCATATATCGGCCGGACAAATCTACATCTTTATCGGTTAATTTTAAAACCAACAGCGCATCGCAAAAATTGCCTTGACTATCCGCAACACCATATTTTTTGCCGGCTTCAAAACCGAAACGCTCATAATATTGCGGATTGCCGTAAATCACGATAGCATCAATTTTACGCGCTTTTGCCAATTCGATTGTATGGTAAATCAATTGGCTTGCAATGCCTTTTTTCTGCTGGGACGGTAAAACTGCCAACGGACCGAAACTGACCAAAGACAGCTCTTTATCCTTTTGTTTTATTTGGGCTTTTGTATAATAAATCATACCCACCAATTGGCCACCCTCTTCCGCTACAAAGCTTAAATCCGGAATAAATATCGGGCTTTGGCGCAACAAGTGCGTTAAGTAATGTTCGCTGCACCCCGGCATATAAACGTCCCAAAAGGCCTCTCTGACCAAATTTTCGACTTCGTTTTGTTCTGATTGTTTTTCTTTGCGTATAATCATTTTAATTTTCTCTTTCTTTTTTTATGGGCTTTTTTTTAATAAAATATGCCCTTTTTTCAAGCATTTTAAGCGTAAGAATGCCCCCTGTCCACAAAAAAATCAAAAAAAAAATAAAAAAAGTGTTGAAATCTTTTTTGAAATGGTATATAAGGAAGAAATCTTATATCGGAGTGTAGCTCAGCCTGGTAGAGCACTACGTTCGGGACGTAGGGGTCGTGGGTTCAAATCCCGCCACTCCGACCATTTAAGTCAAACAGATGAATTTATTTTTATAAAGGGGACAACATGGACGATATTACACCCCCAATCGTTAAAGTAAGTTCAAGAATTTATGCTTTTTCACAACGAATCCAAGGCAAAGAGCCCTCTTATTTGCCAAAATCTTTAGAAATCCACCTGTCAAACGTATGCAACAACAGCTGTAAGTTTTGCTTTTATCGTGATGATCGGCTTGCTGGTGACAGACTTTCTTTTTTGCCAACGAGTCGTATTATATCGCTTTTAGATTCGTTTAAGGACGAGTCGGATAAATCACTGGTTCTTTCCGGAGGCGGTGAGCCAACGCTCCACCCTGATTTTGCCGAAATCATCAACAAAGCCATCGATGTTGGCTTTGATGTGGGCGTCATCACAAACGGATTGCATTACAGCTCGAAAATTGAACAAGCACTTTTAAAAACAAAGTGGGTTAAGTTTTCTTTGCACGCAGGCAACCCAAAAGCTTATCAAGAATTGATGGCGCGCAATGACGGGGCGGAAGTATTTAATCGGGTACAAAATCATATCATTTCGTTAACGCAAGCCAAAACAGCCAATACAAAAGTTTCCGTCGGCTGTGTTATTACTCAACAAAATCAGTCTGATCAAGACATTTTGGATTATTTTGACAATGCAACCAACCATTTAAACGTCGATTATGTGCTATTCAGGGGGTATATGGGCGACGACCCGCATTTAAAAATCACGCGTCCGGCGACGGATTTTTTACCCGTAAAACAACAAATTGAAATTCGTGCCAAAGAAAAAGGCGTTTTTTCCAACTTTTCATCATTTATACGGGATTACAATATCAGCCGCCATTACACGAACGGGAAATGCCCAATTGCCGATTGCGGGATCATCGCCGTCATTACAACGGACGGAAATGTCCACATTTGTTTGCCCTCTGCTCAACAAGGAAATGTGCCGGCGATAGGCTCTATTTTAAACGAATCGTTTCAAAATATTTGGAATGGTGAAAAGCACCGTGCCGTGTTAAATTCATTGTCGATGAAGGGTTGCCCCGCTTGCAAATACGAAAGAATGTTTCCTTTGATAAAGAAAATAGCTCATCATGACTGTGATTTGCTCCAAGAGCAAATAAAAGCCAAAAAAGATCCGCATTGGAGATTTTTATAATGCATACGACGAAAAAAGAAATCAGCCGACAGCTTACCTTTCCTGATGTGCTTTTGCCCCACGCAAAAGATATCGAACAGCTTTGCTTTCGTAAAAATGATACGGACTTGTCAGATATTGATACGCTGTTTGTTTTCGGCAGTGTTTCAAACCTTGAAAATATGAAAAAAGCTATTCTTTATATTTTAAAAGCAGCGCCTATTTCCACCATCATCATCTCCGGCGGAGTAACAAAGAAAACGGCGCCGTTATCAGAGGCTTTAATTATCTTTAACGCGATAAAGGACAACCTTCCCGCCAACATAAAAATCATATTGGAAACGCAAGCCCAAAATACAAAGGAAAATGTCGAGCTTTCACTAAAAGCGTATCCGGCTTTAAAAAAAGGCAAGTTATGCTTTGTTTCAAAATATTTTGCAGCGGGGCGTTCATTTTTAACGCTGCGTTCAAAATTACCGCAAACCTTAATAAAACAATATGCCTTTGTCGCAA
This sequence comes from uncultured Alphaproteobacteria bacterium, assembly GCA_934203105.1. Lineage (GTDB taxonomy): Bacteria > Pseudomonadota > Alphaproteobacteria > CAAHEQ01 > UBA3637 > CAAHEQ01. The sequence goes on along the minus strand of CAKPYQ010000003.1, from coordinate 60,083 downwards.
ACGATTGCGCACCAAAAGAATGGGTCCAAAATGAAGAAACAAAATCTTTGATCTGGGCAGAAATAATGCGTATTTTTACTTATGGTCGGCGTGGCGATATTCTTTACGATCCCGTCAAAGAAAAAGTCGAATTTTTGGTAAAAAAAGATCAACCTTTGTCATAAAATACATAATACCGTTTAAATACTATTCTATTTTTTATAAAAAACTCCTTGCCTTACGTTTTTACTTGTGCTATGTTGACCTTAAAAAAAATAGCGCGCGATTTAAAAACGCAATCTTAATTTTAACGAAAAAAGGTCAAACAACGATGAATATTAAATTATTTGCTTGTTATAACACAACATCGCCCGTTTGTTCGTCCGATATCGTTGTGCCGTTGTACGTCGGAAAAGATGCCTATCACACCGATTTAAAAATGATTGCAGATAATACAGGCGATCATATATCCGCCAAAAACCCTTTTTTTTGTGAGCTCACAGCCACTTATTGGATTTGGAAGAATGTAAAAGCCGACGTTGTCGGATTATTCCATTATCGCCGCTATTTAAACTTTGCAAATAGTGCGGAAATGGTTCATAAAATGTCACCGGATTTTTTTGACCGCTTTGGCATTACGGCAAACAATATTGAAAGCATTTTAAAAGAATATGATATTATTGTTCCAAAGCCCACTCGATCAAAGGGCAAATCCGTCTTTGAAAAGTACGCGGCCACACACAATAAATCCGATATGGAGCGCGTTTTGGATATTATTAAAAGCAAATATCCGAAACAATATCCGATGGCCGAAAATGCTTTAAAAGGTACCGGATCGATATATTTGGCGAACATATTAATTGCCCGCAAAAAAGTATTTGATGAATATGCGGCGTGGTTGTTTGACATTTTATTCGAACTTGAAAGCCAAATCCAAGCCGACGTTGAACAAAGAGAAAGCTATCAAAAACGCGCTTACGGTTTTATGGGTGAGCGTTTGATGGGTGTATTTTTGGCCACTCACCCGCATTTAAAAGTCAAAACATTGCCTATGCTGATGGTCCAAACAAACACCCAAAAATGGTTAAAGTACGTCTTGCGACAGGCAAAAAGAAAAATTTTAACAGCTATCGGATTAGGAAAGAAAAAATGGAAAGAATAAAAAATTTAGTCGTCGGCTGCGGCTTTTCGGGCGCAGTCATTGCCAACAAAATCGCCACCGAATTAAATGAACCTGTGACAATCATCGATATCAAAGATCATATCGGCGGCAATTGCTATGATTATTGGCAAGACGGCATTTGCGTTCACAAATACGGCACGCACATTTTTCATACCAGTTTGAAAAACGTTTGGGATTACATCAGCCGCTTTACCAAGTGGTATCCTTATATGCATCAAGTCAAAGGCCTGATCGACGGGCAAGAAGTTCCTATTCCGTTTAACTTGAATTCAATTCATCAAGTCTTTCCCAAATCCATAGCGGACAAATTGGAAAAAAAGTTAATTGAAAAGTTTGGCTTTAATGTCAAAGTGCCAATTTTGCAGTTGCGTAAAGCCAACGATGAAGATTTAACGTTCTTGGCGGATTTCGTGTATGAAAAAATCTTTTTGCACTATACGTTAAAGCAATGGGGTATGACGCCCGAAGATTTGGATCCCGCTGTTACCGGCCGTGTTCCGGTTTATATTTCACGCGACAACCGTTATTTTCAAGATATTTATCAAGGCATTCCGATGATGGGTTATACGCCCGTTATTGAAAAAATGCTGGATAATCCTTTGATTACGGTGCGTTTAAAAACGGACTTTAAGGCGATACAAACCACCGTTCAATATGATCGATTGTTTTACACAGGTCCGATTGACGAGTTTTTCGATTATGAATTGGGCGAGCTGCCTTACCGCAGTTTAAAATTTGATTTTGTGACATTCAACAAACCGTATTTTCAATCAAATTCGGTCATTAACTATCCGAACAATTACGACTTTACGCGAATCGGCGAATATAAATATTTTTTGGATAACCGGACGGATAAAACCGTTGTATCGTTCGAATACCCGCAAAGCTTTTGCTTGGGGCAAAATGATCGCTATTATCCGATTGTACGCGATGAAAATGCGGCGCTTTACCAACGTTATTTGGACAAAGCTGCCTCATTAAAGAATGTTTATTTCTTGGGCCGCTTAGGCGATTATAAATACTACGATATGGATAAAGCGATTGCAAAAGCTTTGGACTTGTTCGAAAAAATTAAGGAAAAAGCATAATGAAGATTGCTGTTATCGGTGACGACGCTTATTTGGCACAAGGTTTGGCACAAGTTTTCAATGATGATCAAATCACCAACTTTCCGCGCATTGATTTAATGGAAAATGTCAATGAATTGAAAGACTTTGATGTCGTTATTAACTTTACGCTTCAACCGGTATTTTCAAAGCAAATATTGCCTAATGATCAGCTGATTGACGGACAAATTGCCTCTGTATTAGCCGGATCGAATACAAAATTGGTTATGCTCTCTTCCCGCAAAGTGTACGGGTCTTATCCTGACAGCGTTCTTTTAAGCGAACGCGATCAATTAAATCCGGTTGATTTTTATGCCAAAAACAAAGCGGCGGCCGAAAAAATTGTATCGGAAAAATTACCTGATCAACATTTAATTGTGCGCATTGCCAACATTTTGGACGTACCGACCGAACGCAAAAGTTATAAAACATTCATCGGTTGGATCAGCGAACAAATTTTTAACACCGGATTTTTATCCGTCACCGAAAACCGCCAAGTGAAAAAAGATTTTATTTCACGTGATTATTTTCATCAAGCTTTACACGATTTAATAAAAAAAGACGCAAAAGGGATCATTAATATCGGGTCGGGCTTTGCGTTGCCGATCGAGCTGGTTTTGACAAAAATCGTAGGCAAACGCAACATTCGCTTTGCCGAAAACGAGCCGCCCGCGCGCGATCAATTTATATTAAATGTCGAAAAATTACATCAATACACAAAGCCTTTTTCAAAAAAGGATTTGGATACTGTTTGTTCAAAAGCGAACTTGTTTTTATCAAAGCATAAAAAAGGATTTCAGAATGTCAAAGATTAAGCATTTAGTTGTCGGAGCGGGATTATCCGGCGCAGTCATTGCCAACAAAATCGCCTCCGAATTAAACGAAGCTGTTGTCGTCATCGACGTCAAAGGCCACATCGGCGGAAATTGCTATGATTATTGGGACGAAAACGGGATTTGCATACACCGCTATGGCCCGCATATTTTCCACACGTCGAATGAAAAAGTTTGGCGCTATTTATCCAACTTTACAAAATGGTATCCCTTCTTTTTAAAGGTACGCGCCTATATCGACGGCAAAACGGTCCCTTTTTCATTCAACTTAAACACGTTGGCACAGTGTTTTCCGCCGCAAATGGCCGAAAAATTAACAAATAAATTGATTGAAAAGTTGGGCTATGGTCAACGCATATCGATTTTAAAATTGCGTTCTTTGGAAGATAAAGAGCTTTCCTTTTTGGCCGATTACATATATGAAAAAGGCTTTTTAAATTATTACAAAAAGCAATGGGGCGTCACGCCGGAAGAATTGGACCCGTCCGTGGCAGAACGCGTACCGGTCAGCATTAACACAAACGACAATTACTTTGTTGATAAGTATCAGGCAATCCCTGCCCAAGGATACACCAAAATGATCGAGCAAATTTTGGATCACCCGTTGATTGAAGTAAAGCTGAACACGCCGTTTGACAAGCAAAAAGCAGATGCCGAAAACGTGTATTACACCGGTCCGATTGACGAATTTTTTGATTATGAATTGGGGGAGTTGCCCTATCGCAGTTTAAGCTTTGATATTCAACAATTTGACAAACCTTATTTCCAAAACAATGTTGTTGTCAGTTACCCGAACAATTATGATTTTACGCGCATTTGCGAACACAAATATTTTTTGGATAACAAATCGGACAAAACGGTTGTATCGTTTGAATATCCGTCCGCTTTCTGTCGTGGTAAAAACGAACGTTATTACCCGATCCCAAAGCCGGAAAATCAAACGCTTTATAATCAATATCTGCAAAAAGCTAAATCTTTGCCAAACGTCCATTTTTTGGGGCGTTTAGGTGATTACAAATACTATAATATGGATTTGGCGGTTGCCAGAGCTTTGGATTTATTTGAAAGGATTTATCAAAAATGAAAGACAAAAGCGTCAAGATTTTATTATCTTATTTTAAGCCCAGCTATTTATTTAAAAATGATATGTTGGTCCCCATTCACGCCGGTCGAGATGTTGCCAAAACTCAATCACGCGACGGCGTTTTATCCGCCGAGCAATTGGATTGGATGGAAAAAAATACCATCGGCGATAACACCGGCGAAAATATATCCGCTTTGAACCGCAATTTTTGCGAAATGACAACGCAATATTGGGCATGGAAAAACTATGACAAGATCGGTAATCCGGACTATATCGGCTTCATGCAATACCGCCGCCATTATGTCTTAAACCCCGCTTTTGATAAGTTACAGCGCGATAATCACGACATTTGTTATTCAATGTTTGCGATCAATAAACCTTTTGACGGATATTTGAAAACGATCGGACTGACAAAGAAAAACATTTTAAATCTGTTAAAAGATTATGATATTATTTTGCCGAAATTATCGGACTTTTCGTTAATTGACTTAAAAAGCATTCGCGAAGATTACACCGCCAGAATTGAAGGCACAAAATTAAAAGATTATGAAAACTTCATCGAATATATCAAAGGTGTTGATCCTGATTTTGGTGCTTTTATGGAAAAGATTTCATTTGAACCCAAAAAGTACCTTTATTTATCGATGGTGACGTCCAAAAAAGTCTTTATGGATTATGCGAACTTTATCTTTCCGCTATTGATGGGATTTAACAAAACGTTGGACATTTCGGATTACTCGATTAACGGAAAAAGAACAATTGCTTATCTTGGCGAATTGCTGTACAGCAACTATTTTCAATATATGAAAGCAAAAGGCAAATTAAAGGTCAAAGAAGTTGATGTTACGATGCTTCAAACCTGCAATTTGGAAGATAAAAAGGCCAAAAATTTAAAAGCAAAGTACTTTAAATATTGGATTATGTCCAAAATTACTTTTGCCAATAAGCGCAAGAAATACAAACAAAAAAGAAAAGCTTTAAAAGGCGAAATTCAATTAGAAAACAAACTTAAAAAATTAAGGGGATAAAAAAATGAATCATAAAAAAATAGCCATTGTGCAATTATGTTTTGCGGATTTTGAGTCATTGGAAATTTCTTTGGCAGCTTATGTAAAGCTGACAACGCCGGACATTCACATTTACTTATTACAAAACGGGCGCGGAACGTATGACACGGAAAGAACTTACCGCGTTTGTCAACGCTATGCAAAATTATATCCCAAACAAATCACCGTTGTTGATTGGTTAGCACCAAACGCACCGTATTTAAGCATTAAAGCTTTGCTGAACAGCGATGAAATGAAACAATACGATTACATTTGCAAAGTCGATGATGATGTTTTTCCGTTAACAAAAACGTGGATTGAAGATTTAATCAAATGTTATGAAGATTCGCGCAAAAAATACGGCAAAAAATTGGCGTATGTTACATCGCTTGTCAACAACAATCCGTGGGGATTTAAGCAAGTTGTCGATTTAATGAAATTAAAAAGCGAATTTGATAAAATATCCATTGCCCACTACATCGGCGTAAAAGAAAATGTCGACTCGCTTGAATATCGATTTGTTGAAAAAAATGTCATTCACCCGGGCGGAGCCGGCTCTGTGTGGGCGGTACCGCACTATGCGCGTTGGATACATCAATATACGACGTTAAAACCTGCTGATTTTATCAAAGTGACAAAAGGCTTGGGGTATAAGGAAGTCAATAATAAAGAACGTTATTCGATTAACTGTATGCTGTTTAAACGAGAGTTTTGGAACGATATTGACATCGGGCATACTGACGACGAATATCAAACATACAAATATTGCAAAAAAGAAAACAAGAAAATTATTGCCGCAATGAATGTGCCGATGTGCCATATTTTCTTTTGCACACAGCGCGAAGAAAACAAAGACATGCTGGGCGCTATTCGTCAAACTTATGAAGATTTTTGGGGCTTGCCCTTCCCGATTGCAATCTGCGCAATGAAAGAATACGAAACGGAAAACCGTTTGCGCTTTATGGAACTCCGCTTAATCGAAGGTTTCAGGCCGAAAGTTTTTATCAAAAACAAAAAATCTTATCCCAAATATTTATATTTTAAGCTGTTGCACCTGATCACCTTTGGTAAAACCAGCATGAAATTCAAAAAGAAATATAAAAGGTACAAATGAGATCGGCGATTATTTGTGACATCAAAGAGTTCACCATTCACGATGGCGACGGCATCAGAGTGACAGTCTTTTTCAAAGGCTGTCCTTTGCGTTGCCTTTGGTGTCACAATCCCGAAACCCAAAGCTTTGAGATACAGGAAAACTTACAAACAAAAGAACCATGCGGCAAGGTAATGACATCAAAAGAATTGGCCGATCATTTAAATCAATTCAAAGACGTTTTTGAATTATCAAACGGCGGTGTCACCTTTTCGGGCGGAGAACCAACCTGTCACATGCAATTTTTATCCGAAGTTTTGCCTTTAATAAAAGGAATCCATACTATTTTGGATACCAGTGGTTATTGTGATCCGGCGGTGTTTCAAAAATATGTTCAGCTGTTTTCGGGCGTCTTTTATGACGTTAAAATTGTTGATAATGCTTTGCACCAAAAATACACAGGGCAAAAGAATGATCAAATCCGGCAAAATTTGATTTTTTTAAGCCAAACCAAAACGCCGTATCATATTCGGGTCCCTTTAATACCCGACATTACGGATACAGACAAAAACTTAAACGACATTTTGATGTTGCTGGATACGTTAAAAAATAAACCGCAAAGCATTGACTTTTTGCCCTATAACGAATTAAGCGGCGCAAAGTATGCCTCTTACGGAAAGCAATTTTTGTTAAAAGCAGGAATTAAGAATGATTTGACAAGAATCAAAAATACTTTAAAATCCTTTACCTTAAAGGGATACACTGTTTATTTAGAAGGAGATAATCATGTTGGATAAAAGATTACAAAAATTGCGGGATTTCACTCAAAAACGACAATTTAAACAATACCGCGAAGATTTTAATCGCGACTTTATCAGTGAATTTAAAGACAAAGGTTGGACTTTGGAAATGCAATCGGCTGTGGCATTTCAATTGTCGTGTGCGGCATTAAAGCCCGTTGTTTTCCCCGATGAAAAAATATCCTTTACCCGAACAATTAACACGGTGCCTTTGTATTATACCGACAAAGGGGCCAAAAAAGCTTTGGGATTAAAAAAGCATACCGTCCTGCACCCGTTAAACAACTTGACCATTGATTGGGAAATGCTGATCAATCAAGGGCTGCAAGCACGCTATGATCTGTGCCAAGAAAAACTGAAATCCGTAAAAGCAAAAGCCAAAAAGGATTTTTTACGATCCGTTATCATCACGATTGACGCCGTTAAAGATTTGGCCGAACGCTATGCCAAAGAAGCCGAAAAAGTCGGCAACATTGAAATTGCAAACGTTTTTAAGCAAGTCCCGATGAAACCCGCACGCACGTTGCAAGAAGCGATGCAATCTATTCGCTTGATCAGCAGTATGCTGTATTTTGCGGGCTGTGCGCACATCGGGTTGGGACGAATGGATCAATATTTATATCCGTTTTACAAAAACGATTTACAAAACAAAGTATTGACAAAGCAAGCCGCATATAATTTATTTGCCGAATTTTTCATTGCCTTTAACCGCGACACGGATACTTATTTTGGCGTGCAACAAGGCGACAACGGACAAACCGTTATGTTGGGCGGGTGCAAAGCCGACGGATCCAGCGCGATTAACGAATTGACTTATTTAATGATCGACGTATCCAGCCAAGTCAAGTTAATCGATCCGAAAATCAATTTACGAATCGACAAAAATACACCGCAGGATTTGTTAAAAGCCGGCTGTTTATTAACCAAATGCGGTTTGGGCTTTCCCCAATATTCCAACGATGACGTCGTGATTCCGGCGCTTATCAAAGCGGGGTATTCTGTGGAAGACGCCCGAAACTATACGGTTGCGGCATGCTGGGAATTCGTCATTCCGTCAAAGGGTGTTGAAATCGTGAATAAAAGCGCTGTTTCTTTCCCTTTTGCCGTTCACGCGGCGTTTAAAAAAGCGTTAAAATTGCCCTTCTTTTCCAAGCATTTATTCCGCTTTTTAATCGGGCGAAACATCAACAAACAAATCCGCAACATTCAAAAAACGTGCGACATTCACTTTTTGCCTTGCCCGCTGGGCTGTGTCTTTATTGACGGTGCGTTGGAAAAAGCCGTCGAAGCCGAAAAAGCAAGCAAGTATCATCACGTCGGTATTCATGGAGCGGGCAGCTCTAACGCCGTCGATATGATGACTGCAATCGAATATTTTGCCAAAAACGGAAAACGCAAAGATTTAAAGCGTTTATTCAAAGCAACCAAACGCAACTTTGTCGGATACGAAGATTTACAATCGTTCATTAAAACAAAATTGCCAAAGCTGGGCAATAATGACGACAAAACAAACGGCAATTTAAGATTTTTATTTAACTCTTTTGCCGCACAAGCGAAAAAATTATCAACCCGCAAATGCAAAATCAGACCCGGTTCAGGATCGGCAATGTTCTATATTTTGTTGACGCAACCCGTATCCAAAACGATGCCCTATATCGCTGCGTCCGAAGATGGCAGAAAAGAAGGTGAACCTTTATCGGCCAGCTTGGCGCCGTCGCATGGCATCAAAACGAATGGCGTGTTGAGCGTTTTAAAATCATATTCGCACATTGATTATTCAAAAATCGTCAACGGCGGGCCGATTACAATCGAATTGTCTCCGTCGGTCTTTTCGACCAAAGAAGGTGTTGAAAAATTGACCCAATTATTACGGTATTTTGTCAACTGTGGCGACCAACAATTGCAATTAAACGTTTTAGATGCCAAGGTTTTACAAGACGCTTTGGATCACCCCGAAAATCACCGAGACCTAATCGTTCGCGTTTGGGGTTGGAGCGGATATTTTGTTGAGTTGGAACGCCCCTATCAAATGCACGTTTTAAACCGTCACAAATATAATCTTTAAAAAAAGAGCGCCTTTATAAAAAAAACAAAGGCGCTCACTATTTGATCGATTTTATTCTTTCGGATATTGTTGTTTTACGGCCGCAATGGCTTGTTGCCAATTATCCGTACCGTTTACTTTATCCCAATAAATCATATCCAATTGATCCGTGATATCGGGATAAGCTCTTTGACGTTTTTGAATATAGCTTTCCTCTGCCGGCGCAGGAACATTATCGAAAAAATAGCGTCGGCCGTCGCCTGCATAAACAATTTTTTTATTTGTTTGAAGCGTTAAGCCCAACTGATTTGCAATTTGGGCATTTTCAGTGGATCGGCCGATCGTGCCGTCTGATAAGATCTCATAAAACATTATATTTCTCCTTTTGCATAATAAAATTTGGCTTCATTCGGTGTTGCATTGACGTATAAAAACTTTATCGTATTGCCTTTTAAACACGGCAAAGTAATTACGGCTGCCGTTTCATTGATCGCTATCGGAATATAAAAACCGATGTTTTCTTGCCCGCCTGTCACATCAAACAAGCCAATGGCCGCTACATTCCCGTTGGAGGTTACCTTAAACTTAAAATACCCGTTTGCCGGCGCCACAATTTGCGTTTCAGATGTTGGAATCGGATAATCAATCGATTGCGCACTGGCAAAAGCGGCTTGACTGACTACAAGCTTGCCGGCGACGGTTAAATTATCCATATCCTTATTGGCTTTAAAAGCAACTTCCGCGGCCTTTGAAGCGGCAAGTTCGGCTTGATTTGTAGCAACCGACGCTTGATATACGGCCTCACTTGCTTTTGTCGTGGCGGTTTCAGCCGCGCTTTGTGCGCTTTGCTTATACCCCAACAACGTTGTTTGCAAAGCGTTAATTTCTACATTTGAATTTTCCAAATTCGTCCCGTCAGCATTCCAAACAATGGCTTTACCGGCCGCCGGCGTCGGCAAAGTTAAATTGACATTCGTCCCGACCGCATACGGCGGCAAAACCATAGATCTGTTCAAATTATCTGCTATTTGTTGTTGGCACGCGATTTGGTAATCTAATTCGTGATTTAATACTTCCGCACGCAAAGCAGAGCCTTCTTGAAAATCCGTTGTGCGTTCGATCGATAATTCACGCACCAAAGTAATAATAACGCCTTGTTGCGGAGCGGTCGATAAAGTCACACTGCCCCCGTTTGAATTACCGGCTTGCGATACCGTATACATGCTAGATGTCTGCAACGCGTCATCAAAGTATACTTTCAAATCCGAATCGCTGAAAATCGCAAAAGGAAATTGATAAGTCTTCATCGCTCCGTCGGAAACATAGCGTATTCTGGGCGGAACACTTTTAATCGTAATATGTGTTGGCAAAATATTCTCCTTTCTTTATTGCAATAAAAAAAAAGCCCTTGGACACACAAATCCAAGGGCCATAAAAAAACACAAGCAATCCCTTAAAAAAAAGATATACTTGTGCCGATTAACAGTACTTCTTATATCATATTTTGGGTTAAATGTCAAGGATTATTTTCCTATCACAAGAAATTATTCCGTCATTTGTCATTAAAGTTTCTTTATTTTATCCTTGATGAGGGGGGCGATTTTTGCTAAAATAGCCAAAAAAAAAGAAAGGCAAAAAAAATGGAAAAATTTATTCAAAACCACATTGTTTACAGCTATGAATGCGACCAAGAAGGAAAGCTGCGTTTGCTGACTTTGTTTAATTTGCTGCAAAACACGGCGGATTTTCACGCCGAAGAATTAAATGTCGGATATAAATTTTTCATTGAAAAAAATATGTGTTGGGTCGGTGCCGGATATGCGCTGCACATCAACAAACGCCCCAAATGGGGGGATAAAATCACGTTTCAAACGTGGCCGTCGGGCTTAACGCCGGTTGCGGCAATCCGCGATTTCAATGTGATGGATAACGAAGGCAATTCACTGTTTACGGCAACCAGTCAATGGGTATTGATCGATATTCATTCGGGACGCCCTCAACCCACAAAAAACAATGTCGGGTCTTTGACGGCTTTGCCCGAACGCGCGTTGCAAAGCACGTTCCCCAAAATCCCCGAACCGTTGCGCGTTGATTTTGAAAAACATTTTTATGTTCGCTATGATGACATCGATATTAACAAACACGTCAACAACGCAATCTACCCCGTGTGGGCAAGCGAAGGCGTTCCGCATAATTTCAGAGAAACACACGAAATCGAGGATATGCAAATATCTTTTAAAAAGCCCGCCTTTTTTGGTGATGAAATATTGGTTTTGACGCAAATTGACGGCAATCAAACTTTGCATCAAATTATGTCGTTGGATAAAACGCGCGAATTTTCGCGAATTCGCATTGTATGGCGCGACAAAGAATAAAACCTTTGCAAAAGCCCCGCCACTACACGGCCAAAGCAATGTCATTCATAATCAATTGGACTTTGTTTTGCCCGTTCCAAGTATCAAGTCGCAATTGTCCAGCGACATGATAGTGTTGTCCCGCGGGATTAGAAAGCAACATTTGCCCCGTCGGCGTATTGGCCGACCTGAAACAAACCGCGTCCAAATAACCGCCGCCTTTGCCGGAAAATTTGCAAATAATATGGCCGTTTTTGGTCAAAATTGTTTTCGACAATAAAACATCTTGGACAACAAAAGTCGGCTCTTCGTTGCCTTCTCCATACGGTTCAAGTTGGCTGATTTTATTCAATAAATCAACATTCACGGCTCCAACATCTAAAATGCCGTCAATCATCAACTCTTTCGGCGCGTCCGATTCAACCCAGCAATGCGTCGAGATATAATCTTTTAAAAATGCTCTAAACTCCTCGATTCTTCCCGTTTCCAAAGAAAATCCCGCCGCCATAGGGTGACCACCCCCACGCGATAAAATCCCTTTTTGCATAGCCGTAATGACCAATGTTCCCAAATCAACCCCGGGGACAGATCGGCTGGATCCTTTGGCGTCGTCCCCTTCTATGCTTAAAACAAAAGACGGTAAATTAAAGCGCTCTTTTAACCGGCCCGCGACAATTCCGACCACACCTTGATGCCAATTTTCACCGCACACCAAAATAAACGGATTGCCGGCGTCAATATCCTGTTGTGCTTGTTCAACGGCCTGTTCTAAAACTTCGCTTTCGATCGTGCGCCGCAAAACGTTTAATTCTTCCAATTCATTGGCGATCATCGCCGCTTCAACCTCATCAAAAGTCGATAATAAGCGCATACCTAAATCCGACTTACCGACTCGACCGCCGGCGTTAATGCGAGGCCCCAAAATATACCCCAAATGATATGACGTAATTTGTTCGTGTATCTTTGATAATTGCGACAAAGCTTTTAGGCCGACATTTTGCCGGGTCAAAGCTTGTTTTAATCCGGTTTTAACAAACAATCGGTTGACACCTTTTAACGGAACGACATCACACACCGTCCCAAAAGCCACCAAATCCAACCATTTGCGCAAATCCGGTTCTTTTATTTTATCATCATAAAACCCGCGTTGACGCAATATTTTATTGATTTCAACCACAACCAAAAACACAACCCCCACCGCCGCCATAGCATGACATGGATGATGCGGATCTTCGTCAAGCCGTTTCGGATTGACAACAGCATAAGCATTGGGCAAACTGCGCTCCGGTTCGTGGTGGTCGATAATCACGATATCCAAGCCCAGCTTTGTACCGAAATCGATCGGCTCAAAAGCCGTCATACCGCAATCAACCGTCGCCACCAAGCGAATACCGGCGTCATAAAATTCTTGCATTTTCTTGACATTTGGGCCATAGCCGTCATCTCGATCAGGAATGAAAGTACGCGTTTTCGTGCCGGTGCTTTGCAAAAACAACTTTAATAAAGCACTGGAAGTAGCTCCGTCGACGTCATAATCCCCCATAATACCGATTTCCTCACCTCGTTCAATCGAATCGGCTATTCGGCGGGCGGTCTTTTCAACATCTTTTAAGCTTTCCGGATTCGGCAAATCGTTGCGCAAAGTCGGTGATAAAAATCGTTCCATTTTATCGATTCCAACTTGCCTTGAAACCAAAATACGCGCCAAAACTTCCGGAAAATCAAACCGTTGCACCATTTGAGCAATTAACTTTTCATCAGCTCCGCGATGCACCCATTTTTTATTCGATAACGACTTTTCAACACCTAACACAACCATTTTTACTTTACCTTTCTTTCGTACTGATATTTTCATCATACGCCCAAACAAAAGCAAATTGCAAGGATTTTTTCAAAATAAATCTGCCGCGCGGCAAAAGCATCTAAAATATAAAAAAAATCCCCGCCGATAATCAACGGGGATTTTACTTTAAAAAAAAGATAAAAATTATTCTTTAACGTCAGCAGCAACACGCATCTTTACAATCTTGTCCGGATTGGTAACCGCGCCGTTTGCATTGCTGTTTCCTTTTTTAATCATATCGACGTATTCCATACCCTTAACAACCTTGCCCCAAACGGTGTATTGGCCGTCCAAAAAACGCGCATTGTCAAAACAAATAAAGAACTGACTGTCGGCTGAATCCGGATCGCTTGCGCGCGCCATAGAAACCGTACCGCGTACATGCGCCATATTGTTAAACTCAGCCTTTAAATTTTTGCCGCTGCCGCCCATACCGGTTCCCGTCGGATCGCCCGTTTGAGCCATAAAACCGTCAATCACACGGTGGAATACAATACCGTCATAAAAGCCTTGACGCGTTAATTGTTTAATCCGTGCAACATGGTTCGGCGCAACGTCAGGGAACATTTCAATAACGACTCTGCCGTAATCCAAATCCATATATAATGTATTTTCTTTATCCATAGCATTTACTCCTGTTGAAATTAAACATAAACCGATTAACAAACTAATTATTTTCTTCATTGTTTTCCTCCTCTGGTTGTTGTTGATCTTGCGCTTGGGTTACAGCAGTATCCGGCACGCCAATCGATCCGTTTTCGTCGGCGTCAGCAGCACTGTCAGCGCTTTCTTCATCTTCGCCATAATCTTTTACGGCCGATACAGAAACCACTTTTTCACCTTTGCCTAAACGGAACAAAATCACGCCTTTTGAATTACGACCGACAATGCGAATGTCCGCAACACGCATACGGATCAATTGCCCCGCGTCGGTGACCATCATCACATGCTCATCGTCCGTCACCGGCATAGAAGCAACGACTTCGGCCGGAACTTTTGTTGTATCAATGTTCGTCACGCCTTGCGTACCCCGAGACGTAATCCGGTATTGATAAGCAGAAGAACGTTTGCCCAAACCGGCCGTCGTCACAGTTAAAATAAATTGTTCGTCCGCCGCCATTTGGTTAAACTCTTCGTCCGTCAAAGTCACTTCTGATGTGCTTTCGACTTCCGCCGTATCTTCACCATCATCGACGCCACCCAAAGCACGACGCTTTGCAATTGACATTTTCAAATAAGCATCACGTTTATCAATTTCCGCTTTGACGTGTTCCAAAACGCTCATTGAAATTACGCGATCACCGTCCGCTAACTTCATACCGCGCACACCGGTTGAAGAGCGCGATTCGAAAATACGAACGTCAGTCACCGGACAACGGACACAACGCCCGCCGGCCGCAGCCAACAAAATATCTTGGTTTTCATTGCAGATTTGAACATCGACCAATTTATCGCCTTCGTCCAACTTCATCGCAATTTTACCATTGCTCATCACTTTATAAAAATCGTCCAAACGGTTGCGGCGAATATTCCCCGAAGCCGTCGCAAACATAACGGACAAGCCTTCGCAATCTTCCAATTTTTCCGGCAAACGTAAAATTGTCGAAATTGTTTCGCCTTGTTCCAACGGCAACAAGTTAATCAAAGCTTTACCCAAACTTTGCGGAGTTCCTTCTGGTAAACGATAAGCTTTCATCTTATAAACCATACCTTTGGAAGAGAAGAACAAAATCGGATCGTGCGTGCAAGCAACAAATAATTTTGAAACTGCATCTTCTTCACGAGTCGACATACCGCTTCGGCCTTTTCCGCCACGATGTTGCGCGTGGTAAGTATTCACCGGAACACGCTTGATATAGCCCGTATTGGTAACCGTGATAACCATATCTTCACGCGGGATTAAATCTTCCATATCTTGGTCGAATTCGCCCTCTTCAATCGTCGTTTTACGCGGGGTTGCAAAGTCGTTTTTGACTTGGATAAACTCTTCACGCATAATTTCATACAAACGTTGATGTGAAGATAAAATAAATAACAGCTCTTTAATTTGTTCGCTCAATTCCCCGACTTCGCCGTGGATCTTGTCACGTTCCAAACCGGTTAAACGTTGCAATTTCAAATCCAAAATACCTTTGGCTTGCGCTTCGGAGAGCATATAATGCCCGTCAACAATTTTTCTGTCCGGCTCATCAATCAAATCAATCAAAGCCGTCACATCGGCCGCGTCCCACTTCGTTTCCATCAATTGCGCTTTGGCAACTGCCGGATCAGGAGCGCCTTTAATCATCTCGATCACACGATCGATATTCGCAACCGCAATCGCTAAACCAACCAATAAATGCGCTCTATCACGCGCTTTGCCCAACTCAAAAATCGTCCGGCGACGGATCACTTCTTCGCGGAAAGCAATAAACGCCGAAATAATATCGTGCAAATTCATCATTTCCGGACGCCCGTTATTCAAAGCCAAAGAGTTAACAGGGAAGCTGGTTTGCAACGGCGTGTATTTATACAACTGATTCAAAACAACATCGGGCTGCGCTTCACGCTTTAATTCGACAACCACGCGCACACCTTGACGATCGGATTCATCACGCAAATCGGAAATGCCTTCAATGACTTTTTCTTTCACCAATTCGGCCATACGTTGGATCATGGCCGCTTTGTTGACTTGATACGGAATTTCCGTAATCACAATCGCGTTTTTGTCTTTTTTAATTTCTTCAATCGTTGCACGCCCGCGCATTATAATCGATCCGCGACCGGTTAAAGCTGCGCTTCTGGCCGCACCGCGACCCAAGATGATACCGCCCGTCGGAAAATCCGGAGCCGGCACAATTTCGTATAATTCTTCGACTGTAATATCGGGATTATCCACCATAGCAATACAAGCGTCCAACACTTCGCCCAAGTTATGCGGCGCAATGTTTGTCGCCATACCGACAGCAATACCGCCCGACCCGTTCACAAGCAAGTTCGGAAAACGTGCAGGCAACACCACCGGTTCGGCACACGTTTCATCATAGTTCGGGCGAAAATCCACGGTGTCTTTATCGATATCTTCCAACAACCAATGCGAAGACAACGCCAATCTGGCTTCTGTATAACGCATAGCCGCCGCTTTATCGCCGTCCATAGAACCAAAGTTACCTTGCGACGCAATCAAAGGCAAGCGCATTGAAAAATCTTGTGCCAAACGAACCATCGCTTCATAAATTGCGCTGTCACCGTGGGGGTGATATTTACCCATAACATCACCGACGATACGGGCCGATTTTCTGAACGGTTTGTTGTAATCATAGCCGTTTTCGTGCATTGACCACAAAATACGTCGATGAACCGGCTTTAAACCGTCGCGGACGTCCGGCAACGCACGCGAAACAATCACGCTCATCGCATAGTCCAAATAAGACTTTCGCATTTCCTCTTCAATCGCAACAGGCACAATGTCTGTTGTCAATGTACTTGTATCAGTCATAGCTCACCTTTGTTTAAACTTTAAAATTTTCTTTAAATACAAGCGATTACGTAAATTAAAACGGAATCTCGTCATTAAAATCAGCCGCAGGAGCTGCATTATCACCGGCAGGCGCACTGTCCCAACCGCTGTCCGCAGCACCGGCCAAAGAAGAATCACCGACACCGTCAGTGCGTCCGTCCAACAAAACAATTTCACCTTTGAAATTACCGACAACGATTTCCGTTGTGTATTTGTCTTGACCGCTGTTATCCGTCCATTTGCGCGTTTGCAAAGAACCTTCCACATAAACTTTTGAACCTTTTTTCAAATAACGTTCAACAAAATCGGCCGTGCTGGGATTGAAAACAACAATGCGATGCCATTCGGTTTTTTCTTGGCGTTCGCCGTTTGCATCTTTCCATACATCAGACGTAGCCACAGAAAAACTGGCAATCTTTTTACCGTTATTTGTATGACGGATTTCCGGATCACGTCCCAAATTACCAACCAACACTACTTTATTTATACTTCCAGCCATTTTTTTATCCTTTTCTTTTCTGGTTTATACATACTGTCAGCATAGCCTTTTTTTGCAAAAAAGAAAAGCTTTTTTTAACATTTTTTTCAAAAATTTTTTATAAAAAAACACCCGCAAAAAAGCAAGGCAAAAAAACCTTATTTATCAGATATAAACCTGCCTTTGAAAACGAAAGTGCAAAGATAAAAAAGCCCCCTTGTCTATTAAAAGTCAAGGGGGTTTCCTGAACAACTAATCAAAAAAGGAGATATATGAAAAATAAAGGGGAGTTCCTTTCTTGATAACAATCACTATATCAAAGCATTTCGTTTTTGTCAAGTATTTTTTATTTTATTTTTCGAACAACGTAAAAATACCTTTTATCGTGTATTATTTCGTCAGAGCCGTCCTGCATAGATTGTACGGATTGAATTTCAAAACCGTTCTTTTCCAAAGACGTACGAACATAGCTTTCCGAGAAAATATAGTTGTATTGCGGATACAAGACAACGTCATCATTATTCAACGAATTGCGTTTTACCGAAAAGAAAAAATATCCGCCGACTTTAAGCGCTTTGTTGAAAGCAGCAAAAGCCTGCTCCAAGTCTTTAAAGAAAGGAACTGATTCCGATGCAATCAAAGTGTCAAAGGGGGCTTTTTCTTGTTCGATAAAGTACAACACATCGGACATTTCCGTTCGTAAATAAATATTTTTTGCCCGCGCAATTTCCAATAATTTTTGCGACAAATCAACACCTATCAGCTGGCCTTGCTTTGTGTACTCGCGCATCGGGTAAGCGCCAAGCCCCGTGCCACAACCGATATCCAGCACGCGCAGGTTTTCTTGCCCTTCGTACACCGGACGCAAAGCGTTTTCCAACATATTGATAAAGGTAATCGCATCGTCTTGATTGGCTTCATCATAAATGGGCGCCATATCATCAAAAGCCGCCTGTAACCGCTCTAATGTCAAAGGCGTATATCCCATATTATGTTGCAACAACGCCGGCGCTATTTCGCGAACAAACGGATTGTGCTCAAAGCTCGATTGCCAACGTTTAACATAATCGTCAACGACCTTCAATTGTACGCCGTTTTGCATAAAAAATGCCAAAGCAACAGCCATTTGCAAATGAAGTGCCGCGTTTTTCGGGTGATCCGTCAACAAACGCATCAACAAATTAAATGCTTCTTCCGGTTCGTCTTGTTTGGAATACAATTCCGCCACATACGCCCCCAAAACAATATTGTTTGGCGTAAATTCAAATGCGTGATGATAAGCGTACATCGCTTGTTCCGGAAAGCCCAACAATGACAAAACATTACCTGAAATCAAATAAGCATCGGGAAAATCCGGTTCCATCATAATGGCGGCATCGGCCGCATTCAAAGCCCCGACATAATCTTTTAACGAATACAAAACAGCCGCATAATTCGTCCGTGCAGCCGCATCGTTCGGGTCATACATAATCGCCCAACGATACGCCGACAAAGCACCGTCCAAATCGCCTTTTTCACGCAACGCATTTCCTTTGTACAAATACAAAATGCCCAAGTCAGGATTTTCTTTTAAATAAATGTCCGTTTGATACAACAGTTCGTCATACTGTCCCGTTGCGTCCAACACATTTAATTTACCGACCAGATCTTCTTCTGTTATCATCTTTTTATCCTAGCTACACAAAGTTAACAATATACCCGCCGCAACTGCCGAGCCGATAGATCCTGCAACATTCGGCCCCATCGCGTGCATTAATAAATAATTCGACGGATCTGCTTCTTGCCCCAATTTATTGGAAACACGCGCAGCCATCGGAATTGCTGAAACCCCCGCCGATCCGATCAACGGATTGATTTTTTCTTTACAAAACACATTCATCAACTTGGCCATCAAAACGCCCGCAGCCGTTCCTAAACCAAATGCTATCATACCCAAAAACAAAATAAACAGCGTCTTTGGCACCAAAAATGATGATGCAATCATCTTTGAACCGACGGCCAAGCCCAAAAATACCGTGACGGTGTTAATTAACGCATTTTGCATTGTATCGCTTAAACGATCTGTCACGCCGCTTTCACGTAGCAAGTTGCCGAACATCAGCGCCCCGATCAACGGCGTTGCGGTCGGAAAAAACAACACGCACAGCAACAGCACCGCCAAAGGGAAAATAATCCGTTCGCGTTTAGAAACTTCACGCAACTGTTTCATTTTGATTTGGCGTTCTTTTTGTGTCGTCAAAGCCCGCATAATCGGCGGTTGAATAATCGGCACCAACGCCATATAAGAATAAGCTGCCACCGCAACCGCAGCCAACATCTGCGGCGCTAAACGCGTAGTCAAATAAATCGAAGTCGGCCCGTCTGCGCCCCCGATGATACCGATCGAGGCCGCCTCTTTTAAATCAAACTGCGCAAATGGGAAAATATCACCCAACCACAAAGCACCCAACAACGTCCCAAAAATACCGAACTGTGCCGCTGCACCCAATAAAAACGTTTTCGGATTAGCGATCACCGGTGAAAAGTCCGTCATTGCGCCAACACCCATAAAAATCAACAACGGAAACAACGTATTAGCGATCCCCATTTGATAAAGCACACTCAATAAACCGGCCGGCGTTGAGGCATCGCCCGGATCGGTCAAGCCCGCAAAAGGAATGTTTGCCAACAACCCGCCAAAAGCAATCGGTACCAACAACAACGGTTCAAATTTTTTGGCAATACCTAAATAAAGCAAAATCAGGCATATCAAAATCATCACCAATTGCCCAATCCCGTTTGGCAAAAAGCCATTTGCGGCCATCGTCATATCTCCGAAAAAGCCGTAAAGCCCCGTTTGTTGCCATAAAGAAATGAACTTTTCAATCATCTTTATCTCCCTATCCCAAGACAACCAGCTTTTGACCTGCCACCACTTGTGCGCCTTTGTCAACCAAAACTTCCTTTACCTGCCCGTCTTTGGAAGCCTTTATCGGATTTTCCATTTTCATTACTTCCAACATCAACAAGTCTTGCCCTTTTTTAACCATATCACCGGCTTTGACATTCAGCTTTATCACGGTGCCAACCATCGGCGCCGTTACGACCTCATCTGCACTGCTATTGCCGGAAGCCCCGCTTGATGCGGACTGCGTCTGACTTGCCGGATTTGTTGCAACTTCAAAAGCATAAACTTTGCCGTTAACGACGGCTTGATGAGCGTTGACTTCCACTTCAAAATCCTGACCGTTCAAAAGGATATGCTGAACGCCGGAGGTGGCTTGCGAAGCCGGACAAGCTTGCGGCGTTTGATAACGCACGGACACTTTTCCCTCACCTTTTAAGAATGCAATTCCTTTATCGCCACAGGTGGCCGCAATAAAGATATTTTCGTCCGTCACAGGCAAATTATTTGCTTGCAATTTTTGCGTCGCAGGCTTAATCCCTTTATTCGGATTTTCATCGTTCAGCAAGCGCGGCGAACGCGTTGTCGGCTCCAACCCCAACTGTTCAGAGGCAATACGCACAACGTCTGAATCCGGTGCTTTCGGCGTTTTGCCGAAATAACCCAAAACCATTTTGCCATAGCCTTCTGCAATCTTTTTCCACGGACCGATAATCACGTTATTAAACGCTTGTTGAAAATAAAATTGAGATACCGGCGTTACCGATGTACCAAAACCGCCTTTGCGAACAACTTCTTCCATCGCCTCGATAATTTCGCTGTACTTATCCATAATGCCGTTGTCCCGCAACATTTGCGTGTTCGACGTCAATGCGCCACCGGGCATAGGGCTCCAAGGAATACGCGGCTCTACACGCACAGCTTCGGGCGGCAAAAAGTAATCTTTCATCGCGTCTTTAAACGCGTCTTCAACCTTCATAATCGCATCAACGTCAACGTCCAATTCAAAGCCCGTTTCACGCAAAGCATGCCACATTGTCGCTATGTCCGGTTGGCAAGTACCACCCGACACCGGCGCCATAGATAAATCAACAATATCCGCACCGGCTTCCACCGCCGCCAAATAACACGCCGTTCCGACGCCGGCCGTTTCATGAGAGTGAAATTCGATCGGCACATCATCGCCGACCAACTTGCGCGCCCGAGAAATTGTTTCATAAACAACCGCCGGTACACTGGTTCCGGAGGCGTCCTTAAAGCATAAAGAATGGAAAGGGATCTTGGCCTTTAAAATATTCTTTAACGTCTTTTCATAAAATTGCGGTGTATGAGCACCTGTGCACCCCGGAGGCAAAGACATCATCGCAATTGCGATTTGGTGTTCCAAGCCGGCGTCGACAATGCATTGCCCGCTGAACGCCAAATTATCCGGATCATTCAACGCGTCAAAATTACGAATCGCCGTCACGCCGTGCTTTTTAAACATTTGTGCGTGAAGACGGATAATGTCGGAGCTTTGCGAATCCAATCCGACCACATTAACACCCCGCGCCAAAGTTTGCAAATACGCATCATCGCCCACCGTCGCGCGGAAAGTATCCATCACATCAAAAGCATTTTCATTCAAATAGAAAAAAGCGGATTGAAACGCCGCACCGCCACCCGATTCAAAACGCCGAATGCCGGCATCTTTTGCCATTTTGACAATCGGCATATAATCTTTGGGTAACACCCGTGACCCGTAAACGGATTGGAAACCGTCACGAAACGCCGTACATAAAAGTTGAATTTTCTTCTTTTTTGAAAAAGCCATTATTTTTCCCCATTTTTCAAAGCAATTGCTATTGCGGCCGCAACTTCGTTTAAATCCGCCTTTTTATCGGTTTTTTGAACCAAAAAAGACGTCAACTGCACCGTCCACATCAGCAAAAATAAAAAAGCGTAAACTGCCCCCATTCCGACAACCGTTATCAGCACGCCATAGATCAGCATTTTGAACCTCTTTTATAAACCCCTTTATCATTCATACATTATGTTTAGCACGTTTCGAAAAACCTTGCAACTAAAAAGCAAAAAAATATCGATTCTTTTTACATCTGTTTTCATCTTTTTAGCAAAAAAATATGCTCTATTTCCTAAAATGTGAATAAATAATTCAAAAAGTTTTCAAAATAACTGGAAAATTTGAACTTCACGTCCATTCTATTTTTTTAAGTTTAAGTTAAAATCTAGTGTGAAGGACACATATTATGAAAATCACACCAAAAACGACTACCGTCTTGGGAACCCGTGTTCGTCAGTTGCGCAAGGAAAAAGGTTGGACTCAGGCTGAATTGGCCGAAAAAATAGATAAAACGACCGAAATGATTTGTCATCTGGAAAACGGCTCTGCCTCGACAAAATTAAAAACATTAGAAAATATCGCCAAAGCTTTTGACGTAGAAGTATCCAGTCTTTTAAAAGAAAGGCCGGAATTGGACTTATCCAAACTTTCTGCGGATCGCTTGCAGTTATTTGAGGAGCTGGAAAAAGCAAATGATGAAGTCATTAAACTGATCACTCAACTGATTCACAAAATGAATTCAAAGCGCTGAAAGTTTAATTAACGTTTTAATGCGTTGCATAATTTTTCATAGCTCATCACATGCTTAATCGGGCCCAAAGCAGCCAATGTCGGTTTTCCGGCAAATAATAAGTCCGCCACTTGTTTTAACGCATTTTCATCAACCGAATTGATGTGATCAATGATTTCTTGCGTTTCCAATACACGACCGTATGTTTCTAATTGTCGAGCATTGCTTTCCGCTCTGGCCGACGTGCTTTCGCTTTTCATCAACACATGCGCACGCAATTGAGCTTTGGCGCGTTCGATTTCTTCCGCTCTTAAAGACGAATTCACCTTTAATAATTCATCGCAAACAACCGGCAATAATTCGGCCACCTGCTTTTCACCCGTGCCGGCAAAAACACCAAACTGCCCATTATCCTGATATGATGACGCAAAAGCGTAAATGGCATAAACCAATCCGCGTTTTTCACGGATTTCTTGGAATAAACGGGAAGACATACCGCCACCTAAAACCGTTGCTAAAATGCTTTGCGCGTAATACAGAGGGTGCGCATAAGGCACACCTTTAAATCCCAAAAGCAAATTAACTTGCTCGATTTTCTTTTCTTCGCGATATTCGCCGCCTTCATAGCGTGCCGGTTGCATAATTCGCCCGCCGCTTGGCTTTAAAGAAACCAATAAACGTTCAACTTCTTTGACCAAATAATCATGGCTGATATTTCCGGCCGCAGATACCACAACGCGCGGCGCGGTGTATTCATTATGCATATATGACAGCAATGTTTCACGGCTGATTGCACGCACTTTGTCCGCCGTTCCCAAAATCGAACGCCCAAAAGGTTGGTTCGGATACGCCGTTTGTTGATAATATTCAAAAACCGCATCGTCCGGCGCATCATAAGTTTGTCCGATTTCTTGAATAACAACGCCTTTTTCGCGCTCTAATTCTTCTTCGACCATCGTGGAGTTTTGGAAAATATCGGCCAAAATAGACAATGCCAAAGGTACATCTTGCTTTAACACTTTGACATAATAAGCCGTCACATCACGTGACGTGTAAGCGTTAATAATACCGCCCACATCTTCGATTTGCTCGGCGATTTGCAAAGCCGAACGCGTGGCCGTTCCTTTAAACGCCATATGTTCGAGCAAATGAGAAATCCCGTTTATATTCTCTTGCTCAAAGCGCGCACCAACAGATACCCAAAAACCCAAAGATACTGTTTCAACTTCGTGCATTGTGTCCGTGACAACTCTGATCCCCGAATCTAACTTTGTAACTTCAACCATTTGCTCACACCTTTAAAAAAAATAAACTCTGCCCCCGCTTTAAAAAAAAGAGGGGCAGAAAACCTTTAAAAAAACTATTTATCCCAATTCGAAGCCGCACGCACTTGACCCGGAGCAACTTCTTCTTCCACATCAACAATCACCGGCACACCGGGACGTAAAATTTGCGTGGTTGTTACACCGGAGGACGTATTGGCATTTGCTTTCGCAGGAACAGCACCGGCCGCAACCGGTTTTCCGGCATATCCCATTTGCCCCGCCGGATCAGAAACAACCGGCACATTTGGCACATCAACACCGTTAATACGGACGTTTTGAACTTGTCCGGCGGCAACCGGCGCTTTTGTTTTCACAAAAACTTCAATCGGAGCCACCTCATATTGCGTCACGACTTTTTCTTGTACCACAACATCAGGTTTACCGCATTGGCAAGGCGGATTTTGTCCATCAACGCAACCGCAGTTTTCCATAACTTCGTTATTCGCATTTGCCGAATTTTCAAAACGCAACAAAGCATACCCGCTTTGTCCGCCGCGCGACACTTGTCCAACAGCCACAGTATAATGCGCACCCAAAATACCGTAATCAAAATCGATATAGTCCACCTCGTACGACGCATTGACCACCGTCATACCGTTTTCGGTAAAGCGGCATTCAAAGCCCGGCGTTTCAATGCTGATTTTATCCGCCGACAAAACGCGCATTTGATTTAAAGATGCTTGGCAAGACGGGAACGTATCCCCTAATTCCATATTGTAATCCAAAACAAACTTTTGCGTCATATCACCGGTAACGGCTTTGGCGTCCACAACCAACGCCGACGGGATATGCACAACAGCGTCCGTCACGCCCACAGTCGCATAAAAATTGATACCGTCGTTTAAGCAAACGCGTACATCTTTATCCGCATCACAAAACAACACTTTACGGTTTACATTATTTTTCAGTAACGATCCCAATTTGTTAAAAAGGAATTCTTGTGTCATCATATTGCGCGCGCTTTTGCATTGTTTAGAGCGGCAAACAACGACGGCGTCATTGCGTACGATCAACGGTTGATCCGCCGCCAAAGCTGCACCGCCAAATGTCGCGGCAAAAGCCCCCGCACACACAGCCATAAACATTTTATTTTTTATCATCTTGTCACCTTGTTTTATTACCTTTCTTCTTTGTAAACCATTTTTGTTTGTTTTGCAACTGTTTTTTTCACTTCCACCCCCGCAAAAAACCGTCCACGGACAAAACCGTCACAGCCGCCGTTTCCGCCCGTAAAATCCGTCGACCGAAATGCAACGGTTCGGCATATTTAAGCAAGCGCATTTTTTCAAATTCCGCCGTGTCAAAGCCCCCTTCCGGCCCCACTAAATACGCAACTTTTTCTTTTGCTTTAAACGCCTGTCCTGCACCGCGCTCGTCCAAATAATACAGCGTGCGCGTATCGTCCCAATTGTCCAATAATTTATCCAAACTGATCGGCTCTTTGATCAAAGGAACAGAAAGCCGTTCCGATTGTTCAGCAGCTTCCACGGCCTGCATACGCATTTTTTCCGTATTGATGTGACTGACAACCGTCCGATGCGTCAATACCGGTTGCAATAGCGAAACGCCCAGTTCCGTTGCTTTTTGTATCACAAAATCCATATTGTCTTTTTTGATTGCGGCAAAACATAACCATACATCGGATAAAGCCTCTTGCGATTGAAGACGCGTATTTTCTTTGACCAAAACCTGCGTTTGTTTTTTGGATATATCCGTAATTTGTCCGCTCCATTCGCCGTCTTTACCGTTGAACAACAAAATATCGTCACCCGTACGGCAACGCATCACATGCGCCAAATAATGGTGTTGGTTATCCGTCAAAATCACCGGCACATTTTCATTTAATTCGCTTTGAGTAAACAGACGAATCATTTTATCCGTCCTTTCGTTGCAAGTAAACAACCGTCACATCGTCAGGTGGCGGCTTTGGTGCAAAATCAAAAAAGCGTTTCATGACCGATTCGACAACCGTATTCGGCGTTAAACTGTCTTCTAAAACAAAGGGCTTTACCAAGTTTGAAAAGCCTTCCTCTCCCAAACGTTCACCGTCTTTGTTCGGCGATTCCGTCAACGCGTCCGAATAAAGCATTAACTTTGCGCCTTTGGGGAACGCAATTTGATAGTTATGATATTGAGCTTGTTTGCTGATCCCAAGCGGCATACCGTCAGCGTTAATCAATTGAATTTGGTTATCAAAAATTAAAAACGGTTTTGGAACACCGGCGGCCGAATAAACCATACGATCGCGCGCTAAATCTATCACCGCCAAAAAGAACGTCGCAAATTGTCCGCGCGGTAACAAATGCAATAATTGCGTATTCATCATCGTCATTGCCGAGGCCGGAATCTCGATGCTGATATTATCCATTTGCGTAATCAAAGCATGCAAACGGAATGTATTGAGTGCCGCCGACACTCCGTGACCGGAAAAATCGCAAATGTAAACCGCCAATTTTGAATCTGACAAAGGAATGACTTCCCAAAAATCGCCCCCCAATCGCGAAGACGGTTCAAAGTGATGCGCAAAATGAACGCCGTATTTCATCGCGATGTTTTGCAACATCATATCCGATGGCAACAAAGTCCGTTGCATACGTTGCGCCGAATTGAGCTCTTCATTTAATTGATTTAACTGTTTTTCCAAATGCTTAATCAGCATACGATTTTCAAGGTGAACTTTAATTCGAGAGAAAAATTCCAACGGGTTAATCGGCTTTGTAATAAAGTCCGTTGCACCGGTTCGGAAAGTCTTATCTCGCGCTTCGCGAGTATCGCTGGCCGTTTCAATCAACACCGGAATATCTTGCGTCGCCGGAGAGGATTTTAAATTATGCAACACCTCATAACCATTCATACGCGGCATCGTAATATCCAAAATGATCAAGTCCGGTTTGAAAGCATCAACTTTTTTCAATCCGTCAATGCCGTCCGTCGCACATTCAACCATTGTAATACCGATCACATTCAACAATCTGTAAAGCATCGTTTGATTGGATAAGTTATCTTCGATAATCAAAACGCGGCAATCCGCCACGGACGGACGCGTATAAATCGATGGTTTTTCGGTTTCTTCGGGCGGATTTTCTTTTTCTATATAGGTGTTTTCGGCCTGTGTATAATCCTCTTTTAATCCAAAGGTTAAATTCATTTCACGACCGAAATCGTCAATGGTACAAGAATCCGCTATGCCCGCAATGAATAACAAACCGCGGCCGGTTTTATTGCGCACAGCCGACAAAGAACGATTGGCAAAGTTATCGCGAATGACATAGCCCGCTCCTTCATCACGGATTTTAATGCGCAATTTGGTATTATCCCACGCCGCCGAAATCGATAAGCTTTTACGCGCATACGCCGGATTTTGCAGACGTTCGGATAAAATCTTACCGTACTCAATGAACAAACGCGCCGATTGGCGGTATTCGCTGCTGATATCCAAATTACCGTGAATTAAACCGTTGACAATCGCCTCATGCAAAGCTAAATGAATGGCCGATCGATCCGATGTCAAATGCAAACGTTGATTTAACGCTTTTACAAAAATCGCAATTATAAATCACGGGACAAGTCAGCAAAAATGAAAACGTTTTCGGTAATTCTTCATTGCCGGTCGTTTCAACAAAATCGCGAACAGAATCGTCCATCGCTTGCGCATCAATAATGCGTTCAAACGGCAAAGAAAACAACGATTCCAATCGATCATCTTTAAAGTTATCCGCAATTAAAGTCAAATGTTCGGGCAACTTTTCGTCCAAGTTGACACGCCCCAAAAATGGCGCCTGATCCGTCGGGAAAAGAGTAAAATCATCAGCTTGCGCAATTGCTTGCGCACGTTCTAATGACACCGAATCGGCAATCAGGTATTTTTTCATTTACGACCTCTTTTTCCTTTATTGTGCCTGCTTTTGGTTAATAAAGTGTAAAAAGAAAGTAAAAAAAATACACGAAAAGCTGTCCCGACAAAATTGTCAAAGACAGCTTTGTTTTAAACAAATCTGTAAAAGCTTAACCGTTCGGCAAAAAATGCCAAAAATGTTCGTCCTTTAACGTTTCCAAAGCAACCGTCACCGTGCGATCATTTCCGCCTTTTTCCTTCAAGCGCACATGAATGGGAGCCGGCGAAAAGTCCATAATTTTATCAACCACAAACACCGACGGCACTCGATCATTTTTTTTGAAAACACAGCCCGGTTCCAAATTCCAACTGGATATATTTTTTTCTTTTTTATGCCAAAATAACATATTTACCTCTTTTAATTTTCTTTTATTGCTTCCAACAATTTATCTTTCTGTTCTTTTTGATTTAATATGTGTTCCAACTCCTGTAAACCAACATCCATAAAGGCTTGCTTTTCTTTTTTATCACTTGAAACTTGCAACACCCGTGCCGTTGTATTTACAGCAACCGAAACCACTTTTTCTTTTAATTCAGCCAATCCTGTATGGCGAATCAATTGAACTCGGTCTAAAATCTCTTCCTTTTTATTGGCAAAACGCGACTGTAACTCCTGATCGGCTTTTTGTTTTAATACGCGCGCGTCCTTTAAAGAAGCTCGCAAGATTTTTTTGCGCTCGGCATTTTTATGAAAATCTTTCCCTTGCGCCGTCTTTAACAGTTGTTCGGCTTCTCGACGCAATTTTAAAGCCTCCTCCATTTGATTGGCAATTTCACCCGAACGGTGCCGCACCGCTTGCAACAAGAAATGATAAATCGGAAGAATAACCGCACCGACGGATATAACAAAAGCAACGGCTTTCCATAACTCGGGATCGTCGAAAAAGTCTACGACATCGACAACATCATACATTTTTGTCTTCCTCCGTCACCAAAGTTGATATTTCTTTTTGCAATGTTTTTTCGTCCGCCTTGGTGTGATAAAGAGCTTTTAAAACAGTTTGCACAAAACCCAAAGTAATTTCCTCGATATGACCCAAAACGCGTTTTTTTTCTTGCTGTAAAGCCTGCTCGGCCTCAGCCGTGTCGGACTTTAAAATTTGCAACAACTCTTCTTCTTGATTAGCGTAATTGATCGCCACTTCATCATGTGCCGTTTGCAAAACGCGCGCCGAATATTGATTCGCATCATCAATATATTGTTGATAAGATTTCCCTATTCGCTCGCTTAAAGCCGTCAACTTATCCGCTTGACGCAAAATGTTTTTTATTTTTTCTTCTCGCTTTTGCAAAATATCCGCAACAGGCGGCAACAGCCAAAATCGCATCGCCAAGAATAAAATCCCGAACGAAACGACAAGCCAAAACACCTGAGCCGGATAAAACATAAAAACAAGTTGCGGCATCATAACAATATACCCTTTATTTTATGAAAACAACATCATAAAAGCCAATACCAAAGCATACAAAGCAATCGCTTCGGTCATACCGGCGCCGATATACGCAAACAAAGTAATATCATTTTTTACGCTGGGGTTACGGCTGATCGACGAAATGATCGTAATCCAAATTTGCGCCACCCATTTTGCAACCGAAATCATCACCAATGAACAAATCCCGATTGATAAAAACTTCGCGGCGTCCGCAATATATTTCATTGAATCTATATCCATTTTTCTATCTCCTTTTTTAAAGTTAATCTTCGTTTCCTTCAAATGCTTCGCTCAGATAAATACAGCTTAAAATCGTAAAAATATACGCCTGCAAAATGCCGATGAAGACTTCAAACAAAATCAAAACACCCGTAAAAAGCAACGGCACAAAGCCCGCCAATCCCAAAGCAAAAACAAAACCCGCAACGACTTCCAACATAATGTGGCCGACGGTCATATTCATCACCAAACGAACGGTTAAACTGAACGGTTTTGACAAAAACGAAATAACCTCTATCGGCATCATTAACGGCGCTAATGCAATGGGAACACCCTTTGGTAAAAAGACGTGAAACCACGCAAAACCTTTGTGCCAAACGCCCAAAATAATCGACAACAGCAACCCGATCAAAGCAATTGCTCCGACCACCGACAAATGACTGGTAAACGTAAAAGCATACGGAAATAAGCCCAACAAATTACCAAACAAAATAAAGACAAACAAAGTCAAAATAAAGGGGATCATCACGCGACCTTTTGTCCCGATCGTATCATCAATCATCGATCGGATAAACAAATATAATGATTCTGCAATCGTTTGCCCTAAGTGCGGGATCAACTTCATTTTACGCGTCATCAACCACATTAAAAAAATCGCACCGAATGTAGCCAGCAACATCGCAAACGACGAATTCGTCAAAGACACGTCCCAAGATCCGATTTTCATCGGAAAGTAAATTTCAATGTCAAATTGATGAAAAGGATCCATTCTCATTTGTTTTGCCTTTCCAAAACGTTCAAGGATTTATATAGGTTTAAAAATCCCGCCAGTCCACCCAACAAAACAAAAATCCCCATCACGATCAAATGTGTATCAAAGATTTTAAAGATCACCCAACCGATACCGGCACCAACCAACAACCCGCCCAGCAAATCGGAAACAATCGTTATCACGATGCCGGCCGAATTCGAAACAGACGCCTTTTTGCTTTTGCCGATCAAGGCCTTTTGACGAAAAGCGTCTATTTTTTCATGCATTTGCTGTGGCGTTAAGGGTTGCTTATCGGACATGGGAACGACCTATTTTGTCATTTTTTGCAAAGCTTTTTCCAACTCATCTTCCCGCGCGCCGACAACAATTTCGGTTTTATCACCTTTAACAATCACCGTCGTCGGGGTCGAATTAATTTGATATTTTTCCGCGAATGCATTGCGGTTTTTAATAATCGATTGTTGGATCGTTTTGTCGGCTAAACACGCACGCACATCCCCTTTTGACAAGCCTTGTAAAGACGCATACGTTGAAACAATTTCGGTTGCATTCGGCTTAAACGCCCATTCTTTTTGGTTTTCAAATAACACGTTTAAAAAAGTAAAGTACCTATCCGGAGCAACACAACGCGTTAACATAGCGCCTGCCAATGCTCTGGAATCAAACGGAAAGTCAACATAGGTAAAAAATACTTTTCCCGTATCGACATATTTTTTTTCGACATTTTTCAATACTTTTGTGTGAAACGCAGCGCAATGCGTACAAGTCAACGATGAAAACACATACATTTTCACCGGCGCATTTTCATCGCCCAAAGTATGCAAAGCCGTCTTTGAAAGAGCTTCATTTGCACCTTTAACTTCGCCGGCGTTCGCGGATTTGATGATCAAACCGGAGTTGTTTTCGGATAAATCCAACGGTTCAAAATTGGAATCCGACGGAGCATCAGACGCAGGCGATCCGACAACTTGTCCGTTATTTGTTGTCAACCCCGGCATCGGTGTCGGAGCAACTTTGTTCATTTGATAAATAATTCCGAAAATAATAATTGCTCCCAAAAGCGTAAACCATATAAATTTCATTTTTATTCCCTTTCATTTAATTGTACGGCTATTTTAAATCGTTTTTTGCAGATTAGCAAGCCCTCATTTCAAAAAAAGTTTCTTTCCGATTTCATACAGCTGACGGCGCAAACTTTCGTCTTGAATGTCCTTGATCCTTTGTTGCAACAAAGCTTCCTGTTCCGGCGTTAATTCTTTGGCAAGATCGACTGCTTTTTGTACGGGAACTTGCACCAAAGTATCTTGACGAATTTTGATGTCGCTGATTGCGTTATAGCCCAAAAAAGTATTTACTTTATCCAAAATGATATTCTTTTGATGTTCCAGCAAAACAGCAAAAGCACCGCCTTGCACCCGCACATGCAAAACACCATCATAACGACCGGATTTAGGGTATGTGATTTTATCGGGCTTAACACCGTCGGCCAAAGCTTGCCCCACAACGTCCGTCCAATGTGCAATCAAATCCACATTTGAAAAGCCACGCTTGCCCAAAACATCTTTGGCAATCGAGCGCATATCCAAACCGACGGGCGTCAATCCGCCCATTCTGCGCGCCGTGATGTTTTCCGATGTTTTTGCTTTGTGCATTTGTTTACAGCGGCCTTTTCAACGTAGCATTTTTTTCAAAAAACGCATTTGCAAAATCGGTAAAATGTCCTGCCTCTATCGCCGCACGAATGTCTTTCATCAAATCTTCATAGTATTGAATATTATGCCAAGAAAGCAACATTGCCCCCAACATTTCACCCGTGCGGAACAAATGATGTAAATAGGCACGCGAATAGTGCGTACATGCCGGACAAGAACATTGACTGTCCAACGGTGTGTTGTCATCAATATGGCAAGCATTGCGCAAATTGACCGTCCCATCGCGCGTAAAGGCCAAAGCATTACGCCCCGATCGCGTCGGCATAACGCAATCAAACATATCAATTCCTCGGGCAACCGCACCGACAATATCGGACGGTTTACCAACACCCATTAAATAACGCGGTTTATCGTCCGGCAATAAAGGCGTCGTCACTTCGATTGTCTCGAACATCAATTTTTGGCCTTCACCGACCGCCAAACCACCGACCGCATAACCGTCAAAACCGATTTGAGTTAATGCTTTTACGGACTCGGCGCGCAAATCCGGAAATACACCGCCTTGTACAATACCAAAAATCCCATACCCTGCTCGATCGACAAAAGCATCTTTTGAACGCTTTGCCCAACGCATAGACCTTTCCATCGATTTTTTAACGTCTTTTTTTTCGGACGGATAAGGCATACATTCGTCCAAAACCATTGTTATATTACTGTCCAACAAATATTGAATTTCAACAGACCTTTCCGGCGTCAAGTGGTGGCGCGACCCGTCAATATGCGATTGGAACGTACAACCGTCTTCCGTAATTTTGCGGATTTTGGACAAGCTCATCACTTGAAATCCGCCCGAGTCCGTCAAAATAGGCTTTGGCCAATTCATAAAGCGATGCAATCCTCCTAATCTGGCAACCCGCTCTGCCGTCGGGCGCAGCATTAAATGATACGTATTACCAAGCAAAATTTCCGCACCGGTGGCGGCGACCGATTCGGGCATCATACCTTTGACCGTTGCACACGTTCCGACCGGCATAAAAGCCGGTGTTTGTACATCACCGTGCGCAGTGTGTAATGTTCCGCGACGCGCGTTATTTTCTTTTGTCTTTAATTCAAATTGCAGCATTTTTATTCTTTAATTTCCTATTGCTATTTTTCAAAAAAATGTTTATGATAGCAAACAGTTTAACAAAAAAGAAAAGATTTAACAATGCAAAAAGACAAAAAAACATCAAAAAAAGAAAAAACAACCTTTAAAGAGTGGTTCAAAGACAATGCAAAAGCTTTATTTTGGGCTTTGCTGATCGCTTTGACGGTGCGCTCGTGCGCATTCGAACCGTTTAATATCCCCTCCGGCTCGATGATTCCGACTTTGCTGGTTGGCGATTATTTGTTCGTGAATAAAGCCAGCTATGGCTATTCACGCTATTCTTTCCCATTTGGAATGCCGATTGTTTCCGGACGCGTCTTTTACAGCGAACCCAAACGCGGCGACATTGTCGTGTTTCGCTTACCGCCGCACCCGTCTGTCGATTATATCAAGCGCGTCATCGGCCTGCCCGGCGATCGGATACAAGTCAAAGACGGCATTTTACACATTAACGGTCAACCGGTTAAGCGTACATTCAAAAAAATTGTTTTAGAAGAGCGTATGGGTGTCAATGTCCCGCACGCTTTGTATGACGAAGAATTGCCAAACGGTTTAGTTCACGAAATATTAGAAGTATCGGATTCCGAGCCAAAAGACAACACAATCGAATACATCGTTCCACCGGATCACTTTTTTATGATGGGTGATAACAGAGACAATTCCCAAGATTCCAGATTTTTGGATAAAGTCGGCTATGTTCCGAAAGAAAACTTGGTCGGCAAAGCGCAATTTATGTTTTATTCGCACGAGCAATCTTTATTTTCAGATTTTGGCAAAGGTATCAGATGGAACAGAATGTTTAAAAAGGTAGGTCCTTAAAAATGGAAAAGTTACAAAAAACAATCGGATATCATTTTAAAAATCCGGCTTTATTAAAGGACGCATTAACTTTGGCGCACGCCAACAAAGCCGCCGCTTACGAGCGATTGGAATTTTTGGGCGATCGCGTATTGGGATTGATTGTCGCGGATTTGTTGTTGGCTCATCACCGCAAAGAAAAAGAAGGCGACATTGCCAAACGCTTTACGGCTTTGGTGCGCGAAGAAACTTTGGCAAAATTGGCCCGACAGATCGGTATTCCCGACGCTTTGATCACGGACGCCAACGAATTGCGCGACAATGATTCCGTTTTATCCGACGTATTCGAAGCGCTGATAGCTGCGATTTTCAAAGACAGCGATTTAGCACAAGCATATCGTTTTGCAACCCCGCTTTATACGCCTTTGTTGGATAAAGACATAAAGCCGCCCGTTGATCCGAAAACGGCTTTGCAGGAATGGGGGCATAAGCACGGGATTTTCCTGCCGGAATATGTTGTCATATCACAAAGCGGACCGGCTCACGCGCCGTTATTTAAAGTCGCTGTTCGAATGAAAGGATTTGATGAAGTCGTTGCTCAAGGCTCTTCCAAAAAAACGGCCGAACAAAATGCGGCTGCTCATTTTTTAACGCTGTACGGAAAGGACAAAAAAAAGAATGGATAATCCAAAAACTCATTGCGGTTTTGTTGCAGTTTTGGGCGCGTCGAATGCGGGCAAATCGACTTTGGTCAACTTGCTGGTCGGAGCGAAAGTATCGATTGTATCGCCCAAAGTTCAAACAACGCGTTCACGGGTACGCGGGATTGTAGTCGAAGGAAACACCGAAATTGTATTGGTTGACGTACCGGGTATTTTCAAACCCAAGCGTCGTTTGGATCGGGCAATGGTTGCCACCGCGTGGACAGAATCGGACGACGCGGACGAACGTTTGCTGTTGATTGATGTCAAGCGCGGCTTGGACGATGACACGGCGCGGATTATTGCTCAATTGGAAAAGGACAAACGTCCCACGATTTTGGTATTAAACAAAATCGACACTTTGCCAAAAGAAAAATTATTGCCGTTGATTGAAAAGTTAAAAGGCTATTCGATATTCAAAGAAACGTTTATGATCAGCGCCAAAACCGGTGAAAACGTCAAAGAATTATTAAATTATTTGGTTTCGCAAATGCCGCCGGGGGCTTTTATGTTCCCCTCTGACAGCTTGTCGGATTTACCCAACAGATTATTCGCGGCGGAAATCACGCGCGAAAAATTATATTTAAATTTGCAACAAGAATTGCCTTATTCGGTTGCGGTGGAAACAAACAAATTTGAACGCAACACCGAAAAAGGCGACATTCGCATTGAACAAACCATTTACGTTGAACGTGAAGGACAAAAAGCAATCATCATCGGCAAAGGCGGCGCGATGTTAAAGAAAATCGGATCCGCCGTACGATATGAATTGACGCAGATTTTCGAATGCCCTGTTCATGTATTTTTGTTTGTCAAAGTGCGCGAAAATTGGGTCAACGATCCGGAAAGATACAGCGAATGGGGGCTGGATTTCAATGCCTGATTGGCAAGACACGGGCTTTGTTTTGGCGGTACGGCGCTTTGGTGAAAACGGCATTATATTATCGGCTTTGACACCAACGCACGGCCGGCATTTGGGATTATTTCACGCTAAAACTTTGCCGCTTGCAGGCAGCTTTGTCAATTTAAAATGGCATGCACGATTACCCGAACATTTGGGCAATTTCAAAGCCGAAACTGTACGCCCGTTGTCAGCGGGCTTTATGGACGATAAAAAACGCCTGTCCGCGATCAGCTCGCTTTGCGCTTTGTTGGACGAAAGCTTGCCCGAACGCGAACCTGTTTTTGCTTTTTATAACACGGTGTGCGATTTTTTAAACCACCTGAACAATGATGATTGGCAAGCGCGTTATATTAAATTGGAATTGGATTTATTGACCGCTTTGGGGTTTGGATTGGATTTATCCGAATGCGCCGGCGGCGGAAACAGCAATGAGCTGGCCTATGTGTCCCCAAAAACCGGACGCGCGGTCAGCCGTGAAAAAGGCGATCCTTTCCGCGAAAAATTGTTGATTTTACCCGCGTTTTTATGGCAACCCCAAGCGATTGCAACCTCGCAAGACCTGCGCACAGGCTTGGCTTTGACGGGATACTTTCTATCCCAACATATCAAAGCCCTGCCCCTAATGCGATCATTGATTTTATAATGCCGCCTGATGCGCTTTATCTTTACGAATGTAAACGTTTAAAACATGGTCTTGAATGCTTGCGGCATGCGCAACATCATTCCCGCGATTGATTTGTGTCGGTTGTTCGGCCAAACGCAAACCTTTGAACCATTTTTCCGGTACTTTCGGATAAGCAGACATCGGAACCGGTTGACGATCATCTTTGACAAATTTCATATTTGCAATCGGGTACAAGTTATTGAAACGGCACGATGTTAAAATATGGTTAGCAAAACAATTCATATGATATTCTGTAATGATATTATAAAAATCAACTTCGCCTTGTTCAACATATTTGTCAATCAAAGTTACCTCTTGACCTTTATCGTTAAAGGTGATTGTGCCGATCGGCGTTTCATCCGTCATCGGATAAGTAAACTTACCGGCTTGTTTATTGAAAATACGGTGTTGATCAATGGTGCGCAATTCGGAACCATCCGAAAACTTCAAAACGTTGTAGCGATTTGTAGTTTCCTTGATTTTCAACCACAACGGTTTTGCCACAGCAAAGCAAGCGTTATCAAAATCCCATACCAATAAATCATCATCGTAAGTAACATCTTCGACTTTTTTGCATTGACCGTCGGCCAAGGTAATCATCGTCCCCGCCGGATAGCATGTGTCAAAATAGCCATTTCCTTCATAATTGCCACGGCAGTATAAACGAGCATTTCTATTATCCCCATTTTTAGGCTCCAAAACATAACCACCAGTAGAATAAAAGGTTACAGCTTTACAAGTGCCAATAATTTTGGAAATTTCTTCCGGAGACGAGTTTGTATAAGTTGTTGTATCCGTATAATAAACAACATCTTGTGTCGGACACATAATGTAGCCGGCAGAGCCAATATAAGAACAATAACCATTTGGACAAATGCCTTGGGAAAAAGCGTGAGTGGACGGAACATTACATGTACATTCACCCTTTGTACAGGTATATCCATATACTCCCTCGACCGAACATGTCGTCGCACATGTTGCATCGCAAGTCTCATTTGTATTTCCGCATTTTTCTTCAGTCTTGCATTGACCCGTAGAGGTATCACAAACTTTCGATGAATCACAGGTTATTTTTTTCGTCATTACACAACCGTATGTATCGTATTGATCCGCCGAAACCGCACAAGACTCCGTCGGCGTCGGACAATCCATACAAGTCCACGCAAATTTTTCGCAAACTTGTGATGAAGTACATGTTACCTTTTTCGTTGTCATACAACCGTTTGAATCATACTTATCCGTCGCCGAATCTCTGCAATCTTCCGTCGGTTCCGGACAAGCAACACATGAACCGCCGGAACAATATGTCGAACCCGTTTGACACACAACTTTTTTCTTGACTTGACAACCATTGGCGTCCGTTTCATCTTCACACGCTTGTTGAGTCACAGGACATGGCACACATGAACCACCCGAACAATATGTTGATCCGTCAACACATTCTTTGACGGTTTTAATCAAACACCCGTTTGAATCCATTTGATCCGAAAAAATTCCGCACGTTGCCGCCGGCGTTATACCCGAACAAGGATCGGAAGGATTCGGATTGGGATTCGGATTAGGATCGGGGTCAGTCGGATCAACCGGCGTTGTTCCCGAACCACCATTCGATGAAAAACCAAACACCATTGTTTGATTGTCGCTGCACGTCACCAATTCCGGCAATGATGAAGAACTGGTGTTACCGCCTTGATAAATTGCTCCCAATTCACCTTCGTTTTTATACGTTAATAAAATCTCGCAAATATCTTTGGGAATGCCTTCCACTACAACAAAGTTATTTAAATCCGCCGTACGATACGCCGAAATGCTCCAAGACGTTTCATTTTTCACTTTGTATTTGGGAACAGCTTGTCCCGGACGGCGCGTACGTAAACGCGCATAAGCCAAACCGACTTCGTTTAAAATCGTTGTGGCTTTGTAACGATTCATAACCAGTTTCATTCCGGAAATCGCTCCCGTTGTCAAAACACCGATAACGGCCAAAACGCCCAACATTTCAACCATAGAACGACCGGAAACAGAAAGCTTTAATTGCTGTTTTACGCTGTACATATTATTTTAATCTCCCCCAATTACAAAAATGATCTGCTTAAATATAAAGTTTAAAAATTCATTCTGGGCGGCAAATTGCGAATCCGAATTAAATAAGGCTTTAAAATCTTATCACGGCTCATAATATGCCCCAACAACCACACATTTAAAAAGTTCGCCAACCTTAATGATATTTTGCGCTTTTCTTCAACCGACGGCGCAACATCAAACTGTTGACGCATTTCCGAAACGTTGTGAATAAACACTTGATGAGATCGCATATGATTTTCAATATCCGGAAATTGTATGCGCTCCATAATGTCTTCTTCGTGCGAAAAATGGTTGCGCGCATAGTCATAACATTTTTCAAAGACCTTTTCAATCATTTGAAAATCATCGACTTGTGCAGCCATATACGCTTGATTAACAACATCTAAAAACGCTTTGTGTTCGTCGTCCAAAGGTGGATAATCCAATTTCATACTGTCGCGCCAAGTTGCTAATGGCATTTTTATTCTCCTTATCCTTTATACGTTAAACAAGAAATGAACCACGTCCCCGTCTTGCATAACATAGCCTTTTCCTTCCGACCGCAACTTCCCTTGCTCTTTTGCGCCCACCTCACCGTGGCAAGCCACATAATCCGCATAGGAAATCACTTCCGCCCGAATAAAGCCGCGTTCAAAATCCGTATGGATCACGCCCGCCGCATTCGGAGCTGTCGCCCCTTTTTTAACCGTCCACGCATGAGCTTCTTTCGGCCCGCTGGTGAAAAACGTCAAAAGGTTAAGTAGATTATAACCCACTTTTATGATTTGATTCAAGCCCGTTTCTTTTAAATTTAAAGATTCCAAGAATTCTTTTTGCTCTTCGGGGTCTGTCAATTGAGCCACTTCCGCTTCAATTTCCGCCGAAATAATCACAGATTTTGCCCCTTCTTTTTGTGCAAAATCAACAACTTGCTTTGAATATTCGTTTCCCGTTGCCGCGCTTTGTTCGTCCACGTTACATACATAAAGAACCGGTTTTGAAGTCAATAAAAAAAGCGATTTTAAAATCTTTTCTTGGTTTTCGTCGTCCATTTTAACGCTGCGCGCCGGTTTTCCATCGCGCAAAGCCATTAAAACTTTTTGCATCACGGGAAAGATTTCTTTCGATTCGCGATCATTTGCACGCGCTTTTTTTTCAACTTGCACGATTCGTTTTTCCAAACTGTCCAAATCCGCCAACATCAACTCCGTTTCAACCGTCATCGCGTCACGCACCGGATCAATCGACCCTTCCACATGCGTAATATCGTCGTTTTCAAAGCAACGCAAAACGTGAATAATTGCGTCAACTTCCCGAATGTTAGCCAAAAATTGATTGCCTAAGCCCTCGCCTTTGGAAGCGCCGCGCACCAATCCCGCAATGTCGACAAATTCCAACTGCGTTGGGACAATTTTTTCCGATTTGTCAATCGCGGCTAATTCGTCCAACCGCGTATCCGGAACAGCTACACGTCCCACGTTCGGTTCAATCGTACAAAACGGATAGTTAGCCGCTTGCGCCGCCGCCGTTTGCGTCAAAGCATTAAATAAAGTTGATTTTCCCACATTCGGCAAACCGACAATTCCACAATTAAATCCCATTTACTTTTTCTCCGATAATTGATGCAAAGGCCGCCCAGCCTTTGGAAATAAAAATATCTATATTTTGCGCAACCAAGTCAAGAGCAAAATCAATTCTTTCTTTGTCCGCTTTATTGAAGCCCGACAAAACCCAATCAACCACTTGCAACCGATCCGCCGGATGCCCGACGCCGATACGAATACGACCATAGTTATTGGTAATTTGGCTGTCAATACTCTTTAACCCGTTATGACCGCCCGCACCGC
Source organism: uncultured Alphaproteobacteria bacterium (assembly GCA_934203105.1). Lineage (GTDB taxonomy): Bacteria > Pseudomonadota > Alphaproteobacteria > CAAHEQ01 > UBA3637 > CAAHEQ01. Next base: position 19,863 of record CAKPYQ010000003.1, on the reverse strand, counting down.
CGCCGCATTTAGCCTTTATCATACCCACATTTAAATCCATATCGTCATGAATAACAATCACATTTTGCGGCGATAATTTATAAAAATTTACCAACTCACCCACACAGTTACCCGATAAATTCATATAAGTCAACGGCTTAACCAACAAAACTTTTTCACCGGCAATTGTACCTTCTGCCACCAAACCTTGCGCTTTTTTCTTAAAATCCGAAAAAGGATAGCGGCGGAATATTTCGTCCGCCGCCATAAAACCAACGTTGTGGCGGGTTGCTTGATATTCCTTATCCGGATTGCCAAGACCGACCACCAAAAACATTGCCTATTCCTTTTTTTCTTCCGCAGCCGGAGCAGCAGCAGCTGTATCAGTAGCGGCAGCGGCAGCATCAGCAGCCGGAGCTTCTTCAACAACTTCTTCTTTTGCCGGTTCAGCAATCGTGACAACAGTGATTTCGTCATCATGAACGAATTTAACACCGTTTGGTAATTGAACGTCTTTGTTTGTTTTTGTATCACCGATGTTCATATCGCCGATATCCAATACCAATTTTTCAGGAATGTTATCCGGAGAGCACAAAACTTCCAAAGAACGGTGAACGATGTTCAAAACACCACCGTCTTTGATACCCGGAGCATTTTCTTCGTTTGCAAAGTGCAAAGGAATTTCCATCGTCAAGTGCGAATTTTTGGAAATACGCAAGAAGTCAGCGTGTATCGGACGATCCGAAACACGATGGAATTGAACGTCTTGGCACAAAGTACGAACTTTTTCACCATCGACGTCGATTTCGAATTGGTGTGTCCAGAAACCCGGTTTGTTCAACAAGGCTGTCATCACTTTTTCTTCAACGTTAAACAAGATCGGTGCTTTTTTGTCGCCATAAATTACGGCAGGGATATAGCCTGTGCGACGAATAGCACGGGAGGCCCCCTTACCAGCCTTTTCACGTTTAACCGCTTTAATTTCGATAATATTTACCATTTTTATAATCCTTTAAAAATAATTAAAAGCCCAACTCCTCCAGGGGTGGTGGAGAGCTTTACTTTTCCCCCAACGGAAAAAGTTTCACTTTTATACACCAAAATAAAACAAATTGCAAGCATTTTTATAAAAAACTTTTCTATTTTTATCTAATCCGGCAACAAAAAAGTTGACAAATAGCAACAAACATGTTAAATTATAGCATTCATTGATTATTTAAAGGAGTTCAAAACACATGGCGATTGTTGATAAAATCGGTCCTTATACCGTTTACGATGACGGCGTTATAAAAAAAGGCAAACATCAAGAAAGTATGGCTATTCCGGAAGAAAAATTAACACCTTTCCCACCATACCCGAAAAATCAAAAAAATGATATTCCTCTGGCAGTTTTAAACAATTGGTTAGACGAATACTGCAAAGCCGAACAAATCCGTTTTTTAGAAGCTCAAAGCTATAAAAAAACGATGATGGTTAAATTGAAAAAAGTTCAACGTGCCTATCGCAAACAGCAATGGAAAAGCGCGTACAATCGCTTTGCTGCGTTATTTCAAAAGCAACGTGGTTAAAAAAAGGAAGCTTTAAACAAAATGAAACAAACATCTATTGATTTAAGCGGTTTTTCGGCAACAAAGACCAGCTATTTTAAAAACTGTTCATTTTTTCAAGAATACAAAATCATGAACGGCTCGTCCAAATTAGAAATAAAATTGGAAACGAAAAACCCGTTTTTAGAGGTGGATTATGTATCCCAAGCACAAGGAACATTCAACAACAACCTTTTTGCCAAAGAGCATTGCTCTATGCTGTCCGAATTATTGGGAACAAGCAAAGAAAACGTTTTAAACAAAGCTATTCGTCGCATTCCTGATCAGACATGGAAATTGGCGACCCGCAAGTTAGTTTATTTATTAAACAAAACGGAAAAGGAAGAGTTTGCTTTGGCAGCTTTGGCCAAAGAAGTACAGCCCATTCCAATGGACAAGTACCAAAAACAAAGGGATTAAAAAGATTTTAACAATCTGCAAACAAAAAGCGTCTGATTTACGGGCGCTTTTTTTATTTATAAATGTCTTCATTGAACAAAAAAATCCTTGACTTTACAATTTATTGTTGTAATCTTAAACGCCTCAGGAGGAAAAAATGGATCAAAGAGATTTGCTGTTAACAGCTTTAAAAACATACACAACGTCTTTTGAAACGGAAAGACCATTCATTCAAGAAACGATTGATTTTATACAAAAAAATCCCAATTGTTTTGAACGAGGAAACCTGACGGGACACGTCAACGGTTCGGCGTGGGTTTTAAGTCCGGATGGAAAGAAAGTTTTATTAACGCACCACAAAAAGCTGAATCGTTGGTTGCAATTAGGTGGCCATTCGGACGGTGATCCGAACACTTGGAATGTCGCATTAAGAGAGGCCACAGAAGAATCAGGCATTCAAGGGATTCAGTTTGTCATAAAAGACATTTTTGATATAGACATTCATACAATTCCGGAAAACATTAAAAAGAAAGAGCCGGCTCATAAACATTACGATGTCCGCTTTTTGTTAAAAGCACCCACCGAAAATTTTGTCATCAGCGATGAATCAAACGCCCTAAAATGGGTCAGCGCAAAAGAATTAAAATCCATGTCGCAAAATCACGAAATATCCGAAGCAATGGAACGTATGATGCAAAAATGGCTTAATCGTAACGAACGGTAAATCAGCAAGCTTCATTTGCCGACATCGGCCGATTTGTCAACAGACGGAATTTGTGCAAATCGAACAGCATTTGCCGGCGTTGTGATCGGAGCAAAATAAAAAAAGCGCTTCTCTTTAATAAAAAGCGCTTTTTAAAATACACGAAACGAAAAAACTATTGTTCAGATTCGATTTCTGCAATTTCTTCTTTCAATTTCAATTTTTGTTTTTTCCATTCTTGAATGGACATTTCATTTGGAGCCGGACGTGCCAACTCTTCATCAATCATCACATCTAATGCGTGATGTTTTTCTTTTAATGCTTTCAAATGCTTATCTTGTTTCTCTGTAGTCATTTTAAACTCCCTTTCATTAACACCATAATATAGTATAGATCAACTTTTATCAAAAATCAATACCGTTTATCAATAAAACAAATAATATGTTGATTTACATAAATATTATTTTATTCGCCCACATACATACCTAAACCACGAGCGGTATGAACCATTTGCCCGTTCGGATCAACAGGGGTATGAGCGATTTTCAATACATCGTCCAACAACATATCAGACACTTTTCCTTCTCGGCAAACGACGACACGATTTGTTAAACCTTCTTCCAACAAATCAATCGCGTGAACCGCAAAAGATGATGCCAAAATGCGATCTTGCGCAACCGGATTGCCTCCGCGTTGAACGTGACCCAAAATAGTCGAGCGAATATTGAAATTATCCGGCTCTTGTGACAAACGTTCAACAAAGTAATTCGAAACACCGTTGAATGTGCGACCGTTCGAAGCAAATACATGTTTTCCTTCCGGATTTTTAATGCCCTCGGCAATCACCATCAAAGCGTGCTTGCGACCGCTTTTACGCAAAGAACGCAACTTTTCGACAACACCTTCGTAAGTATACGGAATCTCCGGAATCAAGCAAATATCCGCCATTCCCGCAATAGCTCCTTCCAAAGCCAAATGCCCTGCTCCGCGTCCCATAACTTCCAAAATCATCACACGTTCGTGCGAATTGGCCGTTGTATCCAACTTATCCAAAGCGTCCATCACAATGTTTCGGGCTGAGGCAAAGCCGATTGCTTCGTCCGTTGCCGGTGCGTCATTGTCGATTGTTTTGGGAATGCCGATCATTTTTACGCCCGCTTGTTGGCAATACTTGCTGACAATAGCCATGCTCCCGTCACCGCCGATCACAATCAAAGCGTCCAAGCCCAATTCATTAACACCGTCACGGAAACGTTCAATAATTTGTTCGTTTGTCAATTCTTCGATCGTACCGTCCGCACGACGTAAAACATTCGGATTGCCCGAATTGTTTGTCCCTAACATCGTACCGCCCAAGCGCGCAACCGGAAAATCAAAATCCGTCAGTTGTAATTGTCTGTACCGCATCGGGCGTACAATCAAACCGTCCGTCGCGTTTTCAATGCCAAACACTTCCCAACCGCGCGAAATCGCCGCAAAAGTCACGCCCCAAATAGCCGTATTTAAACCAGAGCAATCGCCCCCGCTTGTTAAGACACCAATTCGTTTTGTTTTTTCCATTTCATTTCCTCTATTTTATTTAAATTTGTAACGTCTTTATAACCTTTTTTAATGTATTTGGCTAGTAAAAAAATATAATTTTTATTTTTTATTTTTTTCTTCGATTAAATCAATCGCTTGCGCCAAAGTCGGTTTTGTATCCAATCCCTTTAATTCTTTAGGCAACGCGATATTTTGCTTGTTCCACTTCAAGTACGGACCATAGCGCCCCACAATCCACATAACCGGCGCTTCTTTATAATCCCCCAAAGAAATACCTTCATCTTTTGACTTGGACTTGCCGTTTTCAAGCAACACCAAAGCCCGTTGCAAATCAACCGTCAACACGTCGTCGGACGCGCTCAAAGATTGGAAAGTTTTACCCCGCTTGACATAAGGCCCGAATCGACCGATAGAAGCCTCGATCGGCTCTCCGGTTTTCGGATCTGAACCAAGCTGACGCGGCAACGACAACAAAGCTTCGGCCTGTTCCAAAGTCACTTCCTGCGCATTCCACGATTTCGGCAAAGAAACCCGCTTGGCATCTTTTCCATCGCCCAACTGCGCATACCACCCGTAAGGGCCTTTTTTAACCAGCACATTTTGTCCTGCCCCATCTTTACCCAAAGTACGAGTCGTATCTTCGATGATTTCGACTTCGGCTTTTTGCTCTCCGTCTTCATCAACAACCGCACTGGAAAATTGACGCGTAAACTTACATTCCGGATAATTTGAACAGCCGATGAAGGCACCAAAGCGCCCGACTTTCAAAGACAAAGTGCCTTTGCCGCATTCGGGGCAAACTCGGCTTTCGGGAGTGGGGAACAAATGCTTTTCCAAAGCCTCATCGACTTTTTGCAAAACTTCCGACGTTTTAAACGGCGATACTTGTTGCACCGTCGCGTAAAAGTCCCGCCAAAAATCAGCCAAAACTTTTTTCCATTCGGCCTCGCCCGACGTAATGTCGTCTAATAAGCTTTCCAACTTTGCCGTAAAATCATATTGTACATAACGGTTAAAATAATTTTCCAAAAATGCCGTCACAACACGGCCGCGATCTTCCGGCACAAAGCGTTTCTTGTTCAAAACAACATACTGACGATCCTGCAACACCGACAAAATCGATGCGTATGTGGACGGCCGACCAATGCCCAACTCTTCCATTTTCTTAACTAAGCTGGCTTCCGAATAACGCGGAGGCGGTTCTGTAAAATGCTGTTCCGTTTTAACGTCCGTTAAATCCAGCGCATCGCCCCGATTCATCAAAGGCAATAAGCCGCCTTCTTCTTCTTCTTTTTCATCATCGACGTCTTCTTTATATACTTTGATAAATCCGGCAAAAGCAATTGTTTGACCGGTCGCATGCAAAACCAACGAACCGTCGGCACTCGGAATATCGACCGCGACTTTGTCCAACAAAGCGCTAGCCATTTGGCACGCCAAAGCACGTTTCCAAACCAATTCATACAAACGCAAATGATCTTTGTCCAAAAAGGCGGCGACCTTTTCCGGCGTGCGATTGATGTTGGTCGGACGAATAGCCTCATGCGCTTCTTGTGCATTTTTGACTTTGTTTTTATAAATGCGCGGGCTGGGTGGCAAATAATCTTTTCCATACTCTTTTTCGATAAACTCGCGCATTGCCGCAACCGCTTCTTGCGCCAAAGCCACACCGTCAGTACGCATATAAGTAATCAAACCGACACGCTCGCCGTTAATTTCAACGCCTTCGTATAGCTCTTGCGCCAACTTCATCGTGCGCTTGGCGGCAAAGCCCAACTTGCGCGATGCTTCCTGTTGCAAAGTCGATGTCGTAAATGCCGGTGCCGGATTGCGCTTTGCTTGCTTTTTTTCGATGTCGCCGACATGGAAAGTACTGTTTAAAACGCGCGCCTTAATCGCTGCGGCAGTCCCTTCGTTACCAAGAGCAAACTTATCCAATTTTTTGCCGTCGGCTTGGGTTAAGGAGGCTTTAAAATCTTCCTTGCTCTGCGTTTGCATTTGCGCCGACAAAGTCCAATATTCTTGCGGTTTAAAAGCCTCTATTTCACTTTCGCGCTCGCACACCAAACGTAAAGCAACCGATTGCACGCGGCCGGCGGATTTGCTGCCCGGCAATTTGCGCCATAAAACCGGCGACAAGGTAAAGCCCACCAAATAATCCAAAGCCCGACGTGCCAAATACGCATTGACCAAATCCATATCGATATCACGCGGATTTTTCATCGCCTCGGTAACCGCCGTTTTGGTGATTTCATTAAAAACCACGCGATGATACGGCACATTTAATTTTTTGCGCCGTGTTAATTCCTGAACTATATGCCAAGCGATCGCTTCCCCTTCTCTATCCGGGTCGGAGGCAAGATAAACTTCATCAGCCCTGTTCAATGCCGCAATAATATCTTTTACATGCTTTTCGCCTTTTGCATCAACCGCCCAACTCATTGCAAAATCTTTGTCCGGTAAAACAGACCCGTCCTTTGCCGGCAAATCGCGGATATGGCCAAAGCTGGCCAACACCTGATAATCTTTTCCCAAATACTTGTTAATCGTTTTGGCTTTTGCCGGAGATTCTACAATTACTAACTTCATCTGTTCACCTTTTTAATCTTCCATAAAATCCGATTGTTCGAACAAGCTGTCCGATGCATTATTATACAACAAAGAAACGCGACCCAAAGAATGCCGCTCAATACGACCGGCCAATTCTAACTCTAACAAAACAACGCTGACGATTGCCGGAGGCAAATCCAATTGACGTGTCAATTCGTCTTCCGACAACGGCGTCGTCGACAAAGCCGATAACACGCGCGGCCGAGCCAAATCAACTTCGTTGTCGGGGGGTAAATGGTAAAAAGACATCTGTTGCGTATTTTCATGCAAAAAGAATGTGTCTTGCTTGTTTTCCTGTTGCCGAAGAGCCGACAAAATATCCGCACTGTTTTGCACCATAACCGCACCGGATTTAATCAACGCATTCGGCACAGCGCTGCGATCGTCCATAGGAGAGCCCGGAACAGCCATCACCAAACGCCCTTGTTCTTTGGCAAATTCGGCCGTAATCAGTGATCCGGAATTTTCTTTTGCCTCGACAACCAAAGTACCGACGGACAAACCAGAAATCAAACGATTACGGCGTGGAAAATTGGACGCCGTCGGGCGCATTTTTAAAGCAAATTCAGAAACAATCAAGCCGCGTTCTTTTATCTCATCATACAAATTTTTATGCTCCGGCGGATAAATAACATCAACGCCACAGCCCAAAACCGCTATCGTCCCCGCATTCGGATTCTTTGACGACAAAGCGCCTTCGTGCGCAGCGCCGTCAATGCCCAACGCCATACCGGAAGTGACTGTTACACCGGCTTGCACACAATCAAAAGCCATTTGCCGCGTCAAATTCTTACCGTTCAAAGACGCATTGCGTGCACCGACAAAAGCCACGGAGGAAGCTTTTAAAACCGAACGCGCACCCAACATTGTCAAAACCGGCGGCGGATTTTTAATGCCCCGCAACAAATGCGGATAATCTTCATCACAAGAACAACTTAAATGCCCGCCCAGCTTTTCAATGCTCTGCATTTCTTCTTCTGCCGCCTTTGCGGAACATAAATGCACAGGGCGCGATTTTCCGCCACGCTTTGCCCAATCCGGCAACGCCGCCAAAGCGTCGGAGGGCTTTTCATAAAACTTCATCAAGTTTTCAAAAGTCGCAGCACCGATGTTTTCGCTGCGTATCAAACGCAACCATGCTATTTTCTCTTGACTGGAAAGCTTTCTTAATTGCATTATTTTTTCTTCTTAAAATTAATTTTTGTTTCCTCACCCGAAAGCAACCGTTCAATATTGGCACGATGGCGCACCATCGACAGCAATGCTAAAAACGCAAATGCCAAGACATAAGCGGCTGCACTTTCGCCACCCAAAGCATAGGCATAAAACGGCGATAAAGTCAAAGCCGTCAACGCCGACAGCGATGAATATTTAAAGACAAGCGCCATAAAAACCCACGTCAAACACGCAAGCACGCCGACATACGGGAAAGTTGCCAACATCATACCCAAAGTTGATGCGACACCTTTGCCACCTTTAAAGTTCAACCATATTGGGAAATTATGTCCGATAACACCGGCAAAACCGGCGGCCAACCCCGCCAAAGGATTTGAAAAAATCCAACCGGCAAACAAAGCAGCAAACCCCGCTTTACCTGCGTCCAAAATCAATGTCAACAAAGTCAAATCTTTGCGTTTTGTCACCCGCAATACATTTGTCGTACCGATATTGCCCGAACCCGATTTGCGAATATCACCAAAACCGGACAAATAGCACAAAACCAAACCAAATGGGACAGAACCCAAAAAGTAACCCAAAAGAACACTGATTAAATAATCCATTTTTTTATCCCTTTATTTTTGATGATTTGATACGGTTATACATAACTTTAAAATCAATTTCAAGCAAAAATTTTTCTTTTTCTGCCCGCCTTATCAAAAAGGGGAGTTTAACACTCCCCTTTAATTTATTGATATTTTTTCATCTCTTGACTGATCCAATTTTGAACAAAGTCCACAACTTGATCCAAAGGAATCAAACCTTTTTCATCCGTGCCACGCACTTTGTATTCGACATTTCCGCCGGCCAACGCTTTGGGCGCCACGATCAAACGCAACGGCAATCCCATCAAGTCCGCTTCGGCAAATTGAGGCCCTGCACCTAAATTTCTGTCATCGTACAAGACTTCAACACCGGCTTTTTGTAATTCGTCATACAATTTTTCGGCCACATCATGCACACCGTCTTTGTCCATTTGCAAAGCGTTTAATTGGACTTGCCACGGCGCAATCGACAAAGGCCAAACAGGTCCATAATTATCGTGCCGTGCTTCGATAACTGACGCAAGCAAGCGGCCGACACCGATACCGTAACAACCCATAATCGGCGTTTGTTCGACTCCGTTTTCATCCGTATACGTCATATGCATTGCTTCGGAATAGCGTGTTCCCAATTGGAAAATGTTACCCACTTCAATACCGCGCACCAATTTAATCGGCGCACCGCATTTGGGACAACGTTCACCTTCTTGCACCTGAGCAATATCCGTCACAATCGCATCCGGCACATCGCGCGATAAGTTAAAGTTATATAAGTGATAATTTTCTTTGTTCGCACCGCACAGCAAATTCGGCGTATGAGCAACCGATTTATCCACAACTTGAACGCAATCGTGCAAACCGATCCCGCAGGCAAAACCGGGGACGGCACCGATCGAGGCAATTTGTTCATCGTTTGCGAACATAAACTCTTCTTTTAACACTTTTTGCAACTTGCATTCATTGACTTCGATGTCGCCGCGAATAGTCACAGCAACGACTTTGCCCGACGCAGTAACATAAAATACCATTTTAGCCGTTTGTTCAGGCTTTAAGTTCAACAAAGCACAAACATCTTCAATTGTTTTTGTGTTCGGCGTATGCACTTCTTGCAAAGGCTTTGCTTCCTCGTTCGAATAATGTAATTGTCCGGACGTTGCAACTTCTTCGTTGGCAACATAATTGCATTGGCTGCATTTAGCAATCTTGTCTTCGCCGGCATCACAAATTAAATCATATTCGTGCGAAACTTTACCGCCGAAAATACCGTTATCACCTTCGATAGCCACCACTTCCGGCACACCGCAACGCGCATAAATGTTGTGATAAGCCACAGCACAACGATCGTAGTATTTTTCCAAATCTTCTTGCGTTCTGTGGAAAGAATACGCATCTTTCATTGTAAACTCACGCACACGAATCAGGCCGCCACGCGAACGCGCTTCATCACGATATTTTGTTTGAATCTGATAAAGCATAAACGGATAGTCTTTATAGCTGGTCATTTCAGTTCTGGCCAACGCAACAACAGCTTCTTCGTGCGTCATAGCCAACAACATACCGTGGTTGTTTCGATCGGAAAAACGCAACAATTCGTCTTTGACCGAATCATAACGGCCGGTTTCGTCCCACAATTCACGCGGCAACACAACCGGCATTTTAACTTCCTGACCTTCAATTTTGTTCATTTCTTCACGAATGATGTTTTCGATTTTTTGAGTCACACGAAAAGCCGGCGGCAATAAAGTATAAATCCCGTTTGCCACGGGTCGGATATAAGCTCCGCGCAACAAATAAATATGACTGATGATTTGCGCTTCTGCCGGTTTTTCCTTATAACGTTTGCCGATTAGCTTACTGTTTCTCATAATAAAAATCCTTTCTTTATAAATATAAGGATTGTAGCATACAAAACTTTTTAAGCAATTTCAAGCAAAAATTGTTGATTTTTTTCATTTTCACCGCTATTTTATTTTCACAAGGAGAAAAATTATGACTGATTTAGATGAACGCTTAACCGAAATTGAAAGAGCTTTGTCCGACATCGAACGCACGGTTGAAGAATTAAATACCGAATGCATTCGTCAATCGCGCATCATTGAAAGGCTGGCGCGCGAAAATAAAGCTTTAAAAGAGACCATCGGCGGCAACGTCAAACCGTTAAGCGAAGAAACCCCGCCGCCACATTATTAAAACCGATTGACAAGCTTTTGATAATTCATTATACTGCGCTTTTGTTACAAATAAGCGCAAGAGAAAGTAAGTAAATGTTTTTTAAAACTATTCGTGATAAAATTAAAAGTTTAAACTTTGTACAAAACTATCGTAAAATATATCCGTACGTTCGTCCGTATTGGGGGCGCGCTTTGTTGGCCGTGCTGATCACATTGCCGATCGGATCTATGGACGCCGTTATCGCGTGGGTGTTAAAGCCCTATATGGACACGGTAATGATTGAAAAAACCGTCAGATCAACGTCTTTAATTCCGGCGTTGATTGTGGTGTTCAGCTTGGCTCAAAGCTTACTGAACTATGCCGCCACTTATTTAAATACATGGGTCGGCAACAAAATCACGATGGATTTAAAGCACTCATTGTTCAGAAAGATGATGCGTTGCGATCCGGCTTTTTTTGATCACAATTCGTCGGGTAATATCTTGTTGCGCTTTAATACCGATGCCGAATTGGCTTGCTCTGGATTATTATCCAACTTAAAAATGTTTACGACACGAATTTTTTCATCTATTTCATTGATTGCTGTTTTATTTTGGAATTCGTGGCAATTATCCATTATCGCATTGATTGTTTTGTTCGGCGCGCTCTATCCGTTATCGACCGTGCGCCGCAAAATCAAAGCCCTGATGGACAAAAGCGTTTTTTCAAACGCCGCTATTATGACACACTATAACGAAGCATTCAGCGGAAACCGCGTTGTTTCATCATTTAATTTATACGATTATCAAGACGCACGTTTTAAAGAAACTTTGCGACAAATCTTTAAAATCGGTATGAAAATGACCAAAAAGACCGGCCTGTTAACGCCGATGATGCACTTTATTATTTCTTTGGGAATTGCCGGTGTGATTTGGCTGGGCAGTTATTTAATCGCCGAAGGACAACTGACCCCCGGCGGATTCGTTTCCTTTATTACGGCGTTGTTAATGCTATATCACCCGATCAAATCAATCGGAACAAACTTTACCAACGTTCAATACTCCTTTATGGCGATGGAGCGTATCTTTGAGATTTTGGAAGAAACACCCCGCATTCATAACAACGAAAATGCGATCCCGTTAAAAGGCATTGAGCACGACATTCGTTTTAATGATGTTTGCTTTGAGTACGAGCCGAACAAACCCGTATTAAAGCACATCAACTTGGACGTACAAAAAGGACAAACCATTGCTTTGGTGGGCAATTCGGGCGGTGGAAAATCGACTTTAGTCAGCTTGCTGCCGCGCTTTTATGATTTAAACAGCGGTTCGATACAAATCGACGGCGTAGATATTCGCGACTTGGAATTGGATTCGCTGCGTGATAAAATCGCTTTTGTTTTCCAAGATAACATCTTATTCGGCGGCACAATCAGGGAAAATATCCTGCTGGGCAACGAATCGGCAAACGAACAACAAATCGCCGAAGCGGTTAAAAATGCGTGCTTGGACGAGTTTATCGGATCTTTGGAATTAGGCTTGGATACGTTGATCGGCGAGCGAGGAACGACTTTATCAGGCGGACAAAAGCAACGCGTTGCCATCGCGCGGGCGTTCATTAAAAACGCACCGATTGTCGTGTTGGACGAAGCCACTTCCGCATTGGACAACAAATCCGAAAGCATTGTACAACAAGCCATTTATAATTTAATGGCCGACAGAACTGTGTTTATTATCGCGCACCGTTTATCGACGGTCAAAAATGCGGATAAAATTGTCGTCATCAATCATGGAGAATTGGCAGAGATCGGAACTCATGAAGAATTAGTCAATACGCCCAATTCGATTTATGCGTCGCTTTACCAAAGCCAATTAAAATAATTACTCTTTTATTTGAAATAGTTAACATTTTATGAAAAAAAACATAAAAAAACGGTTGACTTCTATGTCAATTGTAATAAACTGATATACATATCTCAAAAGGCGATATTAAACAAAAAAGGAGATACTATGAAATATTCAAATACTACAATCAGAGAATTAAACGCACAATACCGCTCGGTATTGAAAAAATGCGCTTTATTCAATGCGGCCGTTTTAATCGGCGCTTTGGTTGCTATGCCGGCTGTGGCCGCAACCGAATGGGCAGATCGCGTTGTTGTATCCGCGTCCGATGACGTCACTTACGATGATATTTTGGCAAAGGACTTGGACAGCTTGGATAAAAACGGCGGAGCTATCCAAATCGAAGGAAAAGCCACGATCACGAACTCGACGTTTGAAAACAACTCCACAGGCAAAAACGGTGGGGCGATTCGCGTTCAAGGCCCGACGGGGGCAAGCGCAAAAGACGTCACCGAAATGCCGTCTTTAAGCATATCGAATACAAAGTTTATTGCGAACAACGCGGACGGCGTTGACGGCGATGCCGGCGCTTTATCAATTCAATCTGGTACGGTCAACATCACAAATTCAACGTTCGACCAAAATACGGCCGGTTTGGGTGGTGCTATTTATGCTTATACAGGCAATTATTCCAAAAATAACACCAGCGAACACAACTTTGTAAAAGTCACAATCAAAGACTCAGTCTTTACAAACAACATCGGTACAACGACAAATGCAGGCGATGAAGCAGCCGGTGCTATCGGTAACTTTGCAAGCGCTATCAGAAACGGTGGCGATGCCGGTATGTGGATTGACAATACGCGTTTTGAAGGCAACCAAGCCATTCGCACAAATGCAGGTGGCGGCGCAATTTTTGCCGGTTCTGAATCCAGAACGAACATTGCCAATTCATCATTTACAAATAACTCGTCCGAAACTGTTGGCGGTGCTATTGCAACACGTGTAGCGGTCAATGCAAACGGCACTAAAAACGCCAACACGGGTGTTTTGGATATTATTAACACAACATTCACAGGAAACAAAGCCACAACAAACGGCGGTGCGATCGACAACCATTTACACGACAGCGATACGCTTTCCGGTTCGGTTTACGTTGCTAATTCCGCATTTGATACGAACTCGGCCGAAAACGGCGGCGCCATTTACAACCACGGCGATTTGGATAAAAACGGCTTGGGCGGTAATATGACGATCAAAGATTCGACGTTCACCGGCAATACAGCGGCCACAGCCGGCGGTGCTATTTACAACAACGGCACAATGACGATCGACAACGGAACGTTTACGAACAATTCAGCCGGCGACGGCGGTGCAATCTATAACGACGGCAAACTTGATAAAAAAGGCAACAAAGGCGCTATTACATTCTCCGGTACAGTCAACTTTGAAGGCAACACCGCGGGCAATGTCAAAAACGATATTTATAACGACGGCATCATCAATATCGCCGCCGGTGCAACCGTCAACTTTGACGGCGGTATCGACGCTGATACAACCACAGCCGGCAGCGTTTTGAACATCGGTGACGGCGCAACATTGGGTTTAAGATTGACCAGCGCAGCAGATTATACTCAAATCAAATCTTATGAAATTAACTATTTGGGTACGACAAACTTGAACTTGACAATCGGTGCAGTCGGTACTTACAACGTATTTGACAGCGAAATGGACACTTATGCCGGTGATATTTTGCCGACAATTATGGCCAACCCGTTGTACGACTTTGAAGCAATCAAAGACGTTGATGAAACTTCTGGTTTGGAATATTTCACAGGATCGATTAAAGTATCCACAAAATCGGTTGACAAGATTGTCGAAGATACAGGTTTGGATCAAAACCAAGCAAATGCTTTGGCGGCTTTGACACAATCGGATACAGAGCTTTCCAATCAATTGGCTTTGGCTGCCCAAGAAGCTTTGCAAGCGGGCAACACCGAAGTTGTAAAACAAGAAGTTGACAAGTTAAATCCGGAAACAGCTCCGGTCACACAAACGATTGCACAAAACAATCACACGCAAGTTTTGAATGTTTTAAACAATCGTATGACGGGCTTTGGCCGCAACGGTGGCGATGTTAAAGTCGATTACGGTGCATGGGCACAAACGATGTATAACAAATCCAAATTGGACGGCGAATTTAAAGGCTATACACAAGGCTTGGCCGCCGGTTTTGATGCTTTGTTAGACGACACTTACACAGTTGGTTTGGGTTATGCATACTCTGCATCGACCGTAAAACCGACGGGTCGTAAAATGGACGTTTGGGCACATAACTTCTTCTTATACGGTCAATACAAACCGAACAAGTTCTATGTCAATGGTGCGTTAAACTATGCTCGTTCCGAATACAAAGAAAAAACAAATGTATTAGGTATCGCGTTTAACAGCAAGTTTGACACAGACACTTACGGCGCACAAGCAGTAGCCGGTTATGAATTGCCGTATGGCTTTACGCCGGAAGCCGGTGCAAGATATGTCTATGTTCACCAAGAAAAATACAACAACGGTTTGGCCGACATCAAAGCCAAAAACAATGATGTATTAACGGGTGTTGCCGGTGTTAAATATGCGGCTCCGGCTGTTGGCAAAGAGTTTGCTTTCCAACCGGAAGTAAAAGCTTTTGCAACATACGACTTCTTATCTGATAACGGTAAGTCTGTTGTAACGGTCGCCGGTGCCTCGCCTTATATGGTCACAGGCAAACGCTTGGCCAGATTCGGTGCTGAATTCGGAGTTGGTGCAACTTTGGAATACAAAGATGCCGAGTTGACTTTAAGCTATGATTTAGGGGTTCGCCGCGATTACACATCGCAAACAGGTACTTTAAAATTAAAGTATAACTTCTAATAAAAGCTTAATCTTTAAAAGTCCCCCGCTTGGCGCGTCCGGCGGGGGATTTTTTTTAAAGCGCACAAAAAAAATTTTATTTGATACGTTTTTTTCATTTGACATAATTTTGCATTATGGTAGTATGTAATTGTGTTTAGATTTTTATATCAAAGAAAGGATAAAAATATGAAAAAATTATTAGTTTTGGCCGCTGTTGCCGGTATGTTGGCTTTGTCCGCTTGCACAGGTGTTCGTGGTTATGATGGCAACCAAAAAGTTTGCAGAAATAACTATTTCTTGGGTATTTCGATCATCGAACAAATCTCTCCGTGCAGCAAATAATCGCGTTATGGTTTGATGTTGATTTTTTTAAAATCAACCGATAGCAAAAACCACCAACTTTTAACGGTTGGTGGTTTTATTATGTTTGTTGATGATTATTGCAAAGGCTGGCTTGCGGGACCGTAAGTTCGAACAGTCAACTTTCCGACGACTCCCAAAACATTTAACCATTCATAATCCGAATAAGCCGCATTGATTAAATCGCCATCATTCATTGCTTTTTTCAGCGACGCATCGCCAATGGAAAACTGAAAGATGTAATAAGCGACGTGTACGCTGGACGCTTCGCCAAAGGTATCTGCCACTTTTGTTTTATCAAACTTGGTCGAAAGCGGCGCTTTCACATAGGTAAACAAAGCCCCGCTTGATGGTGCAAACGGCGCTCTTGGCGGTTCAACACAGCCCGACAAGAAAAGCATCACAAACAAAATTGCGAATACTTTTTTCACGATTAATCTCCATATACGAAAACGGTTGTTTTAGTAAAGCAACCAAAGAAAACGTTTGTAAATTCATAATCGGCGTGCTTGACAACGCGAATATTGCCGTCTCTTGCGGCCGCTTGAATGCTGGTATCACCAAAGGCGAACAAACCGAAAATGCTGATAGCCGAAGCTCTGCCTTTTCTTTTGCCCAAGTCCGTATTATCGTAATCCAATTGCAAAGGTGCTTTTGTATCCGAATATAAAACGCCGACGGACGGTTGGAACGGCGCCGTTGTGCACCCTGTCAAAGCCAAAGCAAAAACGGCAGTTAATAAAATTTTTTTCATTTTTTTAAATCCCTATTTTTCATTAAAAGTTATAGCCAAAGGTCTTTCGATCCTTTGGCTATAAGCTATCATATTTTTGTATGTAGAACAAGGATTTTTTTTATCCGACAAAACTTATTTATAAGCGTCCTGCTTTGCCAAATAGTTTTGAACGTATTGACGAACGCCCTCTTCCAACGATGTCATAGGTTGCGTATAGCCCGCCGCGCGCAAGTGTGTCAAATCCGCCTGCGTATAATATTGATATTTATCTTTCAACGTTTCGGGCATATCTTTAAATCCGATTTTGGGATCTTTTCCCATTGCCGCCCAAGTGGCCTTGGCCAAGTCATAAAAAGAACGAGCCTGTCCCGTTCCGACATTATAAATGCCGTTGACTTGCGGGTTTTGCAAAGCCCATAAAATGACATTAACCACATCACCGACCCAAACGAAATCACGCAATTGTTCGCCGTCTTTGTATTTTGGGTTGTATGATTTAAACAACTTGACTTCTTGATCGTCTTTAACCAACGGGAAAATATGAGCGATTACGCTTTTTTGTCCCCCTTTATGGTATTCGTTCGGGCCATAGACATTAAAGAACTTTAACCCAACGTATTGTTTAGGCGCCCTCCGCCCTTCTTTTACTTCACGCGCGACCTTTCGATCGAACAAAACTTTACTCCACCCATACGGATTGAGCGGGCGCAAAGCGTCAAAAGCCGCCAAAGAATTATCATCAACAAAGCCTTGCGATCCATCGCCATAAGTTGCAGCGGACGACGCGTAAATAAATTGTTTTTGATTGTCGCGACAAAATTCCCACAAGCGCCAAGAAAGTTCAAAATTAGAACGGATAATCAAATCAACGTCCGTTTCCGTTGTGGTCGATATCGCCCCCATATGGATCACGGCGTCGATTTCGTCTTTGTGTTGTTCGATATAATCAAACATATTTTCCGGTGCAACGATTGCCGCCAATTCACGCTTGGCAATGTTTTTCCATTTGTCTTGATTGCCCAACCAATCAACAACCACAAGATCTTTATAGTTTTGCTTTTCTAATTCCGCTACAATGTTTGAACCGATAAAACCGGCTCCGCCTGTAATAATAATCATAATTCCTCCATAATCTGGTCAAAATTGTTTCCCGTAAATAATAAGTTTTTACCAACACCGGCTTTTTGTCCTGCCTGAATATCGCGTTCTTTGTCACCGACACAAACGGACAAAGCCATATCAATATCGTATTTGTTTTGCGCTTCGATAAACATTCCGCATTCGGGTTTTCGGCGAACGCCTTGTAAATCGGGGCAATAAAAAACATCGGTAATTTTTACGCCGTTTTGCTTGAATAAATCAATCATATAATCGTTTAATTTTTGAAAATCAGCGTCCGAATAATATCCTCTGGCAATGCCGGATTGATTCGTGATAACGATAATTAAATACCCTTTTTGTTCCGCCTTTTTGCACAAATCCAAAATGCCGTCAATCAAATGAAAATCTTTTTGCCGGTAAACATAGCCGTAATCGACGTTTATTGTTCCGTCACGATCCAAAAAAAGCGCTTTTGAACTTGGCATAATCCCCTCTTAGTCTTTTTGCATTTTTTCGACCAAATAAGAGGTTGAATACCCCTCCAATCGATCAAGCGTCACGGCTTTACCGCCATAAGATTGCACCAAACGCCCCTCCGGCCAGCGATCCAAAGTATAGCCTTCTTTGGCCACGATATCGGGTCGCAAAGCATCAACGATGTGCAACGGTGTGTCTTCGCCGAAAATAATCACATAATCGATTAAATCCATTGACGCCAATAAAAGCGCGCGCGTCATTTCGTCTTGAATAGGTCGATTTTCGCCTTTATAGCGTTTCACGGACGCGTCCGAATTAACCGCCACAATCAAAACATCACACAGTTTTTTGGCTTGAACAAAAGAATTTAAGTGCCCCAAATGGCAACAATCAAAGCAACCGTTCGTAAAACCGATAATTTTGCCGTTTTCCTTTAAGGCGGCAACAATTTCTTTTGCTTGACTTAATGAAATAATTTTTTTGGCGTGCGGCCACGCATTTAATAAATCCGTCATCATTTGCCTTTCGTTTAAAACAACTTATACATCATCTTTTATTAAAATGCAACACCCTTTTGCACGCATACTTTAAATCACGCTTTAAAAATGCCGCATAATAGCGCCGATTGAAAAACAACCAATATCGGCTTTCAGAGCAATGACGAAACATATATCGATAAAAGTGAAAAAACAATTTATCTGATTTGATCGCGTGCTCTTTTAACGGGCGTTTCAAATGACAAACAAATGTCAACAGCTCCTTTATTTGTTCGCGCGAAAAATGCCGGCGGCGAAAAATATCATCACCAAAAGACAGCGGATAGCCATAATATCGTGACAAAGCCCATATATTCATTTTGGCTTCCCAGCAACGCATTAAATCGGGGTGGCGCTCCATTATCGACGTTGATGAAACGTGTGATAAAAGCAATACTTGATCAATGATTGCTATTTTTTTGCCTTGCAACAACAACTTGCGAAACAGACAGCAATCTTCCAATGGTTTTATATGATCATAATGCAAATTTAAATCTTTACGAAACATCATCGCAGGGTGTACGATTTCTTGTTTTTTAATCAAATTGAGCAAAGTAATCGGCCTTTGGTGATGGGATTGTTTTTCCAAAATCGCGCCTTCATAATCGACCAAACAAGAACACAAACAAACATCTTGATGCTGTTGCAAAAAATTGACTTGCACCTTTAATCGATCGGGATAGGAAACATCGTCCGAATCCATGCGCGCGATATATTTGCCGCGGCTTTTTTCAATGCCGACATTTAAACAATTTATATAACCGATTTTTTTAAAATACCGAATTCGTTTATCGTGAAATGAGCGAACTATTTTTGCATTCGCCTTCCCTTGCCCACCATCTACAATAATCAATTCAAAGTTTTGATAAGTTTGATCAAGTATGCTTAAAATCGCCCGTTTCAGCTGTTGATTCGTGTGCTCATAAACGGGCATTACAACGCTGACAAGGGGATTTTGATGCATATTTGTTTTGGCTTTCATTAAAACTTTTTTTCCTTTTAAAATGTTTAATATTATATTCGTCTTTCTTTTTTAATCAAGCACCAAAAGAAAAAGCCCGCAATAATAGCAAGGCTTTCTCTTTTTTCTTTATGTCGAACTTCTCGTCCGTTTAGAATCCGACTTTAATACCGGCTTTGGCCGTCGTGTGCGTGTCCGTTTCCATAAAGTGCTGCACCGATCCATA
>CAKPYQ010000002.1 GCA_934203105.1 uncultured Alphaproteobacteria bacterium | reverse complement strand
TTGCTAATTCTTCAAAAGCCAAAGAAACATCGTTCAAAATGACGTTTGCTTTATGACGGTTCATCGCTTGGCGAAAGGCCATGACAGCGCCGATTGATAAGACGCCGATGATCGCCAGCACGCCCAGCATTTCAAGCATTGACCGGCCTGCGTTATATCCCAAGAGGGGACGCGAAAAATTTCGCGCGGCGCGTCCCCTCTTGCCGGCGTTTTCGTAATCGTCATTCTGAGCGCCAGCGAAGAATCTCTCAACATTCCGCGCATCGTTCACCCGATCAAAAAAATGATTTTTGCTACCCCCACGCCCCAACTCAAAAATCATTTTTTTGATGTTTAATAGCTGATCTTTATTCATTTTTATCTCCTTTTTTCTCTGTTAAATTAAATCAAAAAACCGCTTCTTTCATATATTACATAAACGATCGTTTGTGTTCGTCGCTTTTTTGCCAAAACGTAAAATTTGGCTTTTGTTTATTTTCAGTGTGTTATAGAGGGCTCTCTCACAAAAAAATCTATTGACTTTAAACGATCGTTTTTGTCGTATATTGACAAAGCTATTTTAGGCTTCAAAAAAATGATTTTTTTGAATGGGGGAGGAATTTTTATTGAGTTGATGATGCGTCATCGAATATGGAGAAATGTGCGGCGCGGACGCGCGGAGATTTGGGCACCGCGTCCCCACTTTGGCGCATTAGCACACATTGAAAAGATTCTTCACCAAAGGTCACAATAACGGCAAAAGGAAAAATAGCGACGGAGGAGTGCTTTGCTGGATAAAAAAAACTCCCTCGCCAAAAGGTGAGGGAGCTTTTATAACGCTTTTAATAATCAAATGATTATTTTTGTTCGTCCTTAACAGCAGCTTGTGCCGCAGCCAAACGTGCAATAGGCACGCGGTACGGAGAGCAAGACACACCGTCCAAATATTGGTTCAAGAACATAATCGAAGCCGGATCGCCACCGTGTTCACCACAGATTGACAAGTACAATTCTTTGTTTGTCTTGCGACCATCTTGGCAAGCCATAGCAATCAACTTACCAACGCCCGTAGCATCCAAGGATTGGAACGGATCACGTTCATAAATGCCTTTTTCAACATACTTCGGCAAGAATGAACCAGCATCGTCACGGCTCATACCCAAAGTTGTTTGAGTAAGGTCGTTTGTACCGAATTCGAAGAAGTCCGCAATTTCTGCGATTTCGTCAGCCAATAAAGCCGCACGCGGCAATTCGATCATTGTACCGACAAAGTATTCAACTTTGGCGCCTTTTTCAGCAAAGACTTTTTCAGCCGTTGCATCAATGATCTTTTTGCAGATTTCCAATTCTTTCTTGGAGGAAATCAAAGGAACTTCAATTTCCGGAACAACTTTGATGCCTTGAGCAGAAACTTCCAAAGCTGCTTCAATGATAGCGCGTGTTTGCATTTCACAGATTTCCGGGAATACAACAGCCAAACGGCAACCACGCAAGCCCAACATCGGGTTAGCTTCGTGCAATTGAGCCGTACGAGCTTGAATTTCTTCAACTGTTACACCCAATTCTTGAGCAATTTCAACTTGTTCTTCGTGTTTATGCGGCAAGAATTCATGCAAAGGCGGATCCAACAAACGAATTGTGACAGGCAAGCCTTCCATAATCTTGAACAATTCAACGAAGTCATTGCGTTGATACGGCAACAATTTATCCAAAGCTTGACGACGGTCAGCTTCTGTTTTGGCCAAAATCATTTCGCGCATGTGGTTAATACGGCTCGGGTCGAAGAACATATGTTCTGTACGGCACAAACCGATACCTTCAGCACCGAATTTACGAGCTGTTTCAGCATCTTTCGGAGTTTCAGCATTCGCACGAACACGCAATTTGCGAATTTCGTCAACCCAACCCATGAATTCACCGAAGTTGCCGGTCATTTCCGGTAACACCAACGCCAAAGCGCCGTTCATTACTTCACCGGTCGAACCGTCGATGGAGATCATTCCACCTTCTTTGATGACCAAGTCGCCGACTTTCAAGTATTTTGCTGCATAGTCAATGCGCAATTCCGGAACACCGGAAACGCACGGTTTACCCATACCACGAGCAACAACGGCTGCGTGAGATGTCATACCGCCGCGAGCTGTCAAAATACCTTGAGCTACGTGCATACCGGCAATGTCTTCCGGAGATGTTTCAACACGAACCAAGACGACTTTTTTGCCTTGTGCAGCCCAAGCTTCTGCATCAGCAGCAGAGAAAACAACTTGACCGACCGCAGCGCCCGGAGATGCCGGCAAACCACGAGCGATAACTTCTTTTTTCGCTTTTTTGTCGAACATCGGGTGCAATAATTGATCTACTTGACCGGCTTCAACACGCATAATCGCTGTTTTCTTGTCAATCAAACCTTCGCGAACCATTTCTACGGCAATGCGCAAAGCTGCTGTACCCGTACGTTTACCGTTACGAGTTTGCAACATCCACAACTTACCGTCTTGGATTGTGAATTCCATATCTTGCATATCTTTATAGTGTGCTTCCAATTTTGCACGAATGTCAGATAATTGTTTGAACAATTCCGGGAATTCTTCTTCCATGCACGGCATATCAACACCGGAACGTTCCTTAACCAACTTTGTCATCGGTTGCGGCGTACGAATACCGGCAACAACGTCTTCACCTTGTGCATTTTTCAAGTATTCGCCATAGAAGTAATTTTCACCGGTTGCCGGGTCACGGCTGAAACAAACACCGGTTGCGGAGTTGTCGCCGGAGTTACCGAACACCATTGTTTGAACGTTAACGGCTGTCCCCCAGTTACCCGGAATGTTGTTGAGTTTACGATAAGTGATCGCACGATCAATCATCCAAGAACCGAAAACGGCACCGATAGCGCCCCATAATTGTTCTTGCGGATTTTGCGGCAACGGTTTACCGGCATCATCACAAATCTTTTTGAATTTAACGATAACGTCTTTTAATTGTTCAACCGTCATTTGGTTGTCGAATTTATATCCGTTTTCTTCACGAACTTTATCCAAGACGTGTTCGAAGTTGTCAGAATGAACGCCCATAACAACATCGCCGTACATTTGAATGAAACGACGATAAGAGTCATAAGCAAACTTTTCATTACCGGAAACTTTGGCCAAACCTTTAACAGTTTCATCGTTCAAGCCCAAGTTCAAAACTGTGTCCATCATACCAGGCATAGAAACGCGCGCACCGGAACGAACAGAGAAGAGCAACGGATTTTCAGCATCGCCGAACTTTTTGCCCATTTTAGCTTCGATACCAGCCAAAGCCGCATTGACTTGTTCTTTCAAATCAGCCGGATAAGACTTGTTGTTATCATAAAAATATGTACAAACTTCCGTTGTAATTGTAAATCCCGGAGGAACAGGAACACCGATACTTGCCATTTCGGCCAAGTTAGCACCTTTACCGCCCAGCAAGTTTCTCATATCGGCACGACCTTCTGCTTGTCCGTCTCCGAATGTATAAACCCATTTTGTCATGGATAATTATCCTTTCTTTAAATTAAACAAACAAAAAAACAAATCCTCGCTTTATCGAAATAAAAATCAATCGCTTGACGAGAATATGCATTCTTTTAAAACAAATTATTCTTATCACGCTTTTATAACGATTGCAAGCAATTTTTTATTTTTTTTCAAGTCTTTTTATTTGATTATTTTGTTACGAAAATGCTTGACAAAAATGCGCTTTAGTGTTATATTTTGTTTTATTATGTCAAACATTAAAATTCACTTTGTTATCAGTCCGACCGAGTACGCTCAAAAGTTTGGAGCCGCATGCATTCGTAAGTGGGGCAATTACCATATTTTCGAAGCAACGCATGTGGTTAGTTTGGGCGGTGATGGAACGGCTTTATTTGCGCGGCGCGAAATGTTAAGCGCGTATTTAACAACGGGGCATTTATTGCCGATTTATGATGTAGATTGCAGTGATACGCTTCAAAATCCGTTTCATGTTGGGGCTTTGATGAATCCGCCTTTAGAGCATGTTGATGAGCTTGTTCCCAGAATCAAACGCGCCAAGCCGACAACACAATACCCGCTTCAAGCGGATTATCATTTGGTCGCCGAATATAACGGTATCACGGAACAAACTGTTTTTGGATTTAATGAGATTTATTTAAAAGCGGCAATATTCAAAATGGTGCGTTTACATCTTGATGTTTTATCCGTGCAGCACCGATTAAAAAAAGAAATTGATTTAAGTGGTGATGGCGTTATTATTGCAACGCCCAGCGGGCAAAATGCCTATTATAAAAATGCCTGCGGCCATCCGTTTACTGACGGCAAGTTGGGAATACAAGGGATCAGCACGGGAGCAGGTCATAATTACATTATTTCGGATCAAGATTGCGTGAATATTCAAGTTTTGTCGCGCCATAGCCCGACTTATGTTTTGCACGATAATTCTAAACCGTCACAGGCCGTTTCAGATGCTTTTGTTTATCGCAGCAAGATTCCCGTGACGATTTTAAAGGATTTTGTGCGCCAGCGCGATTAAAAAAACTTTGGAATGTGCACCAAGCATGGAAAAGCGCAAAGTATAAAAAAAGAGCGCTCGTAAAAGCGCCCGTTCGTTTGTTTATTTAGGGAATGTTATCCTCTGATAGCATTGGCAAATTTGTTTAAAACTGCGTTGACCAAAGCCACTTCCGGCCCTTCATAAAATGACCGTGTGATGTCGGTATATTCATTGATGATGATCGGCGCGTCCAAGTTTTGATTGACGAAAAACTCTGCCAATCCTGCCAACAAAATGGAATGCAATAAAACCTCTAAACGATCATTTTCCCAACCGGCCGCAACAGCGTCGGCAATCGTTTTATTTAAATCGTCTTTGCGCGCGTCGGCTTCTTGGACAATTTTTGAAAATAATTCTTTGTCCATATCCGGCAAAGCAATAAAACTTTCTTTGCCTTTTTCATTTTCTTCAATAACGTCTTTGCCGATTTCACCATTCAAAAATTGATAAATGATGTCTGTAATCGGCCGGTCACTGAACTGTGATGCATACAAAGCCTGCACAGCATTTAATCGTGCATTTGTGAATTTTTGTGTATTAGTTTTTGTCATTTTTTCTTTAGCTTTCTTCTTTTAGTAATGGTTTAATAAAGTCCTCAAAGTCTTTGGTTTCGTTGAAGTTTCTGTAAACAGAAGCGTAACGGATATAAGCGACTTTGTCCAATTTCAATAACGCAGACATAACCAGTTGTCCGATTTGGGTGCTGTTAATTTCGCTTTCGCCCAATTCTTCCAATTGGCGTTGAATTTGATTGACCAAAGTTTCAACTTGTTTGCTATCAACCGGTCTTTTACGCATTGCGATGTATAAAGATTTTGCCAATTTATCCCGATCAAACGGCACTTTTAAATTATTTTTTTTGACAACGGTTAATTCACGCAACTGCACGCGCTCAAACGTCGTAAAGCGTGCGCCACAGGTCGGACATATCCGCCGGCGACGAATAGCCGAACCGTCTTCGGTCGTGCGTGAATCTTTGACTTGACTGTCTTCGTTATGACAAAAAGGGCATCTCATTTTACTTCACTTTATTTATTCGGGTAAATCGGAAAATCGCGACACATTTCAATCGCTTTTTCACGAACGACATTCTCCATAACAGAATTATCACCGTTTGTCAACTTTAATCCGTCAATAATATCGCCGATCATATCGCCGATGTCTTCAAATTCGTGTACACCAAAGCCGCGTGTCGTGCCGGCCGGTGTGCCAACGCGCAAGCCGGAGGTAATGCTGGGCTTTTCCGGATCGTTCGGAACGGCATTTTTGTTGCAAACGATATTGGCTCTTGCCAAAGAATCGCAAACATCGATTCCTTTTAAGCCTTTCGAACGCAAATCGATTAAGATTAAGTGCGTATCTGTTCCGCCCGTTACCATATCTATGTCACGTTCGGCCAACGCGCGCTCCAAAGCTTTTGCATTGCGAATAATTTGTTCGGCATATTCGGAAAATTCCGGCTTTAACGCTTCCCCAAAAGCAACGGCTTTGCCGGCGATGACGTGTTCCAAAGGACCGCCTTGTAAGCCGGGGAAGATGGCGGAGTTAATTTTTTTGGCGATGTCCGGATTGTTGGTTAAAACCATTCCGCCGCGCGGGCCGCGCAAAGTTTTGTGTGTTGTTGTTGTGACGACATCGGCAATCGGCAACGGAGAAGGGTATTGACCGCCGGCAACCAATCCGGCAAAATGCGCCATATCCACCATTAAGTAAGCGCCGACTTTGTCCGCAATTGCGCGGAAACGTTTGAAATCGATGATGCGTGCATACGCCGAACCGCCGGCGATGATCAATTTAGGTTTGTTTTCAACAGCCAACTTTTCAACTTGATCATAATCGATCACACCTTCATCAGTTACGCCGTATTGCACAGAATGGTAAATCTTTCCGGAACTGGAAACTTTTGCGCCATGCGTTAAATGGCCACCGGCGTCCAAGCTCATCCCCATCAAAGTGTCGCCCGGTTGCAACAAAGCCAAATAAACGGATTGGTTGGCTTGGCTGCCCGAATTCGGTTGCACGTTTGCATAGGCGCAATTAAACAGCTTTTTGGCGCGCTCGATTGCCAAAGTTTCTATTCCGTCAATGAATTCACATCCGTGATAATAACGATGTCCTGAATATCCTTCTGCATATTTGTTGGTCAAAACAGAACCTTGCGCCTGTAAAACCGCTTCGGATACGATGTTTTCGGAGGCAATCAATTCAATATGATCTTGTTGACGCCACAATTCTTTTTGAATTAAACGGGCGATTTCGGGATCTTTTGCTTTTAAGCTTTCATCAAAAAAATCTTTTGTTTCACAATGGTGAGTGCAATTACAAGTCATTTTAAATCTCCTAATTCCAAAACGCGTTTTTCGTGGCGTCCACCGTCAAAGGGTGTAGTTAAAAAAGTATCAACCAAGCTTTGCGCCGTGTTAAAGTCCGTCATTCTGGCCCCTAAACACAGCACGTTTGCGTCATTATGACGCCGCGCCAATTCAGCCGCTTGCGGTTGATAAACCAAAGCCGCACGGATAAAAGGATAACGGTTTGCCGCGATACACATTCCAATTCCCGATCCGCAAACTAAAATCCCGCGCGCAGTCGTGTCCGAGTGCATTTTGTGCGCCAATTCTTCGGCTTTCAAAGGATAATCGACAGAAACAGTGTCCGTATCAACGCCCAAATCCGAAACGTCGTATTTCAATGATTTTAAGTAATTGACGATTTGCGCTTTTAAAGGATATCCGGCGTGATCTGATGCAATGACGATTGTTTTATCCGACATATTTTATCCCTTTCGTTTGTTGAATAAAAAGCATTTTAGAACAAAAAAAAGATAATTACAAGCCTAAAAAAATAAATAAAACTTGACAAAAAAATAAAAATCTGTATATTGGTAGGAGTGTGTGATATATTAAAAGGAGAAAAAAAAAGATGCCATCAGATAAAAATGAAGTTCAATCTTATAAAATTGTTGTCTTCGGAAACGGCGATGTTGTTCGTT
This sequence comes from uncultured Alphaproteobacteria bacterium, assembly GCA_934203105.1. GTDB lineage: Bacteria > Pseudomonadota > Alphaproteobacteria > CAAHEQ01 > UBA3637 > CAAHEQ01. Next base: position 100,735 of record CAKPYQ010000002.1, on the reverse strand, counting down.
ATAAATATAATGAGCAAAACGACTGTTTGGGGTATGAACTTCAACGAAAGACCGGTTTAAAGAACATCTTTTTGACCGAAGAGAACGAATATTCGGGAAAAATAAAATACGGCATTGCTGTTTATGGCAAAAATGATTGTGTGAAAGAGCAGTATAATACCAAGCAAGAGATGTATCAAAGCTTTGCAGTATTATTGCGTTGTGCCAAGTTGGCCGATACAAAGCGCCAAAGAAAAATTGATACTTTATCGACAATGCCGTCATTGACTGCCAAAAAGCGCTATATCCGTGCTTTGAAAATGCAAAACGAACGTTAAAAAAAGGAAAAGCTTATGTTTTTAAAGAAAAAAGAAGTTAAAAACGAAAAAGAAAAATGCACCCGGTTTTATAAGCAAAAGACTTTGTTTGGGATTCCGGTTACATCAAAGGTGTTGTCAAGAAAAATAGAAAAGTTGCAAGATGATATGGTTCGCCGCACTTCATATGAAGAAGAAACGCGAATTGAACGTATTTATAAAGCCGGTAAATTAATTCGTATCAACGAATTTGCGTTTAATAAATCGGAACATAAATATATATTGCAGCGGCGTGATGATTTTTCTATGACGGGTGAAAAAATCGCTTTTTCTTTATACGATGAAAACGGTAATAAAAAAGAGGCTTGGTCAGATAAGGACGGTATGATTGTCAAAAATTATTTTAAAGACGGCATACTGGCAAAGCAAGAAATTCAAAACGGCAATATAAATGTTTTAAAAAAGTTTCATACTGAAAACGGAAGATTAAAAGAACAATGGTATGATGATTATGACAAACGTTTGTCAACGCATTTTGAATACGATCAACAAGGCGCATTGGTTTTCCGTAAAAAAGAGCAAAGAACAAAGTTTAATAATCTTTATTTGACTGAGGTGAAAAACGCAAACGAAGCACCGCATTATTGGATCAGTTATATGGATCAGGGTAGGAAAAAAAGCGTTTCTTTTAAAAAGAAAAAAGACCTTGAAAAAGCATTGATTCCATTTATTATCTGTGCTAAATTATCTGATCAATGGCGTCAAAACTGTATTGATAATTTGAAGAAACTACCGAATTTAAAAATAAAAAAACGTTATGTACATGCATTGCATTTGCAAGAAGGAAAAGACAGATAAATGGAAAAAATTTATACAATTCCGGCTGAATTTAAAAAGGTGATCAAGCCAATGACAAACTTGGTCGGAATTGATTACGGGGTTAAAAGGATCGGCGTTGCGGTTTCTGATTTGATGCAAATGACGGCGACACCGATTAAAATTGTCGGCTCTTTGGACGAGTTAAAAAAAGCGTTGGCCGAACGTGAAATCGGCGGTTTTATTGTGGGTTTGCCCCGCCAAATGAACGGGCAGGAGGGCGCTCAAGCTCAAATAACGCGCGCTTGGACGCAAAAGTTAATCGAACGCTTTAATTTGCCGGTTTTATTTTGGGACGAGCGTTTATCTTCATCGGCCGTTTCGCGCGTCTTTATCGAACAAGCCGATTTATCCCGTAAACGCCAAAAACAAGTTATGGATAAAGTTGCTGCCGCCTATATTTTACAGGGGGCTTTGGACTTATTGGCAATCTTGTGATTTAATTCAAAAAAGCTCTTTTTTTCCTCAGGTTGAGCGTTTTAGTTTGCGTTCATTCATCTGCCACAAGTTTTCAAAGCGTTTATCATATTTTTTGACGTTTCGATCCGAAAAAAAGAAACAGTTTTCGGCATTTTTGCGACTGGCCGAATTTGTCCAATTATATGATCCCGTTACCGCTCGTTGCTTGTCAAAAATAGCAAACTTGTCGTGTTGAACACGATATTTTTTATGACGAATTAAAGGGATTCCCGTCTGTTCCAATTCTTTTACTTTTGAATTTTTTTGTCCCGCCTGTGTCCGGTCAGTTAAAATGCGTATTTGAACGCCGCGGTTATGCGCACTTTTCAATGCTTCAACAATCGCATCGTTATTGATTGCATAAACGGCCACATCAATTTGTTTTTGCGCTTCTTGGATCAACGATACAATGCGGTTTTCGCAATCGCAAGAAGGGGTAAAATAAACCTCTGTTCCGGCCAAAGCCACCGCTCCTGTCCAATAAAAACAAAAGCAAAATATTAAAAAGCGTTTCATATTTCTTCCCTTCATTTTTTTGTTACAGAACAAATATAGAACAAACAAAAATAAATTGCAAGTAAAAATTTACAAAAATATGATATTTTTTTTGTTTTACATAACCATAGGTTGAATTATTCGAAATGGCAGACCCTTGCCAACACCAAAGCTTCAACACGTTTTGCACCGGCTTTGCGCAGTTGATCTGCACATTCATTCAAAGTCGCGCCTGTTGTATAAACATCGTCAATCAAGACGATATTTTTGCCTTTTATTTTATGGGCGTTTTTAATTTCAAATGCGCCTTTGACGTTCAGTTTTCTGTCTTTTGCATTTTTATGGCCTTGCGACAGCGTATTTTTACAGCGTATTAACACGTTTAACAAACACGGTTTTTGCGTCATTTTTTCCAAATGAACGGCCAGTAAAGCCGCTTGATTATACTTTCGTTTGACTAACCGATGCCAATGCAGAGGAACCGGAATAATGTAATCGGCTTTATCCAACATCTTTTTGCCTCGTGTTTGCAGCAATTTTGATAAAAACGGGACTAAATCCGTTCTGTCTGCGTGCTTAAAGGGCAAAATTAAGCTTTTGGAAAAATCATCATAGGCAAAAACAGCTTTTAACGCTTGCAGTTTCGGGCGTTTGGATAAGCATTTTGCGCAAACCGGCTCTTTTTCATTTTCAACCGGAAAGGTATAAGGGCGACCGCATACAGGACAACTTTGGTCCGATAAAAAGCGAATTTGTTTAAAACATTTTGGACAAAGCCCGCTGTTCTTATACACGACGTCTTTGCAAATAAAGCAACGCGGCGGCAAGAGTAAATCCAGCAAAAACCCAAAGCTTTTAATTATTTTTTTCATTTTCCTGTTTTCTTTTTTTGTTTTTTGTATTATCTTACGAATATAAATAAAGATCAAGTATAAAGGCAAAAAAAATGACAACAGAAATATTTACGCGTCCGAACGGGACTTTTTTAAATGTGGAATATATCGCGGGCAAAGACGATACAAAGCCCGGGATTGTATATCTGCATGGTTTGCTTTCGTCGATGAAAAGCAAAAAAGGAAGTTATTTAAAGGCCTTTGCCAAAGCGCACGGATTGTCTTATTTATGTTGTGATTTTACGGCGCACGGTAATTCGTGGGGAAAGCCCGATGATTTTTTAATCAGTCGTTGTTTAAATGATGCGAAAGATATTTTATCCCGCTACACCAAAGCGCCGCAAATAATTGTCGGCAGCAGTATGGGCGGTTGGATTGGTTTGTTGTTGTGTCAACAAGTCCCCGAAAAAGTAGCGGCTTTTGTCGGGCTTGCGGCCGGTGCGGATTTTACCAAGTTTATTTGGGATCATTTATTGACCGATGATCACAAAGCGGCTTTGAAATCCGGTGCAACTTTGGGACCTAATGAGGAAACAAAAGGTTATTGCTTTACTTATCAGATGTTTCTTGATGCCGCCGAAAACTATGTTTTGACGAAAAAAATTGATTATACGGGCGTGGTGCGGTTGATTTGCGGCGATCAAGATCAATTAGTCCCGTATCAAACATCTTTTCATATCAAAGACGTCTTGACATCTTCCGATGTACAAATTACCTGTATTAAAGGTGGAGATCATTCTTTATTATCTTTTGCCCATCTGGGGATTATTGGTAATGTGTTGGAGGGGATTTTAAAACAAAATGATAACGTCGAATTTGCCGCAAAAGCGCTGGATAATTAGGTTTTTATTACTGCTTCTTTTGACATTCGGAACGGGATTTTTCTTGGTTTCATTTTTGCAAACGCCGGATCAAATGATTTGGTATCAAGGGTTAAAGCATTCCTCTGTGACGCCGCCGGCAATTGTGTTTTCGATCGTGTGGACAGTTTTATATCTTTTGATTCCCATATCCGCAACGTTGGTTTGGGATAAAGGGGGCCGGTTTTATTTTTTCTTGCAATTGGTTTTGCAAATTTTATGGAGCTATACTTATTTTGTCCGCCATTTATTATGGCCGGCATTCGGCGTTTTGGCTTTGTTATGCGTTGTCGTCGGGTTGATGACGTTGTCATATGCCAATCGTTCAAAGCTGGCCGGATTGCTTTTATTGCCGTATTTTGTATGGGGATTATTCGCCGCTTATTTAAACTTGATGACCGCGATTTTAAATTAGTATTCGATTTTAAATTGTTGCCAATTAAAATGATCCGCCGACGGATAAGATTTTATTTTCATCGAAACGGGGTTCGGAATACGTCGGACATAATCTTTTGTCAAAGATAAAGGCACTTGCTTATCTTTGCCGCCGACAAGGTGGACTTGCGGGATATTCGACAAAGAAAATCCTTCGGTTGCCGGATTTAAACTTTCAGGCAATAATTGCTCATCAATCAAAACGGCATATTGTTCCGTATTCAAAATCCCGCCGACCGTATAAACCTTTGTCGGGGTGTTTTTTATCCGCGTCGATAACAACAAAGCCACTGCCGCGCCACCATCATAACCGACAAATTCAAACTCCGGAATGTGATATTTGGCTTGGATACGCAATAAAGCTTGGCGCATTTCTTCGATTACTTCCGGCATATAGCGGCCGTTTTCCCAAACCTGAGGCGTACAGGCTTTATCGCGCACAAAATAGCACGGACGATTTAAATATAAAATATAAGGGTAGCTGTCTTTTTCGGCCAACTTTGCCGCAACGGGATAAGGCAGTGCCGCTCGTTTAAAGAAAATCCCTTTTGTCGTCGCATTGGCGTCGATATAAACGCGCAATTTATGACCGGCTTTGATTTCTTTGACTTGCCCCGTTAAAGCCACATCATTTGCGATAAATGTTTCGTGTGTAAAACCTTTGATTTTGGGCTCTGTTCCGGCGCAGGCGGTCAAACAAAGTAAAGAAAATAAAGCAAAGAGTTGTTTTTTCATTTTATCTCCATCAAAGTCAACGTGGTTGTCCATAATAAAAAGCACCGAATCTTTTTATCACTAAATATGTTTTTTAGCAAGTCTTTATATGCTTGCATTTGTTCGATATACGCCAAAGGTATGTCTTTTGGACTTTCGGGCGGGTAGCGGTTTGTTTTATAATCGATAATTAACACCTCGTCGTTTTTGACAACCAAGCGGTCGATTTGTCCGGATATGACTTTATTGTTACTGATGGTGCCGATAATAGGCACTTCCGGCAACGACGATTGATCAAACAAAGCCCGCACTTCATCTTTTGCCAATAAATCCAGCAATTCCAAAGGCGCCGTTAAACCTTGTGGCGTCATTTTTTTGATAAAGTCTGCGCGCTTTTCGGGCGCAATGTCCGGCAAATGTTGCAATAATTTATGAATGAATGTCCCGCGTTGCATAGCCTTTTCCTGCTCGGGCGTTAAAGGTGAAGGCGCAGCGGGTTCTTCTTCGTTTAACTTGGACGGCGACAAAGGCTTTGAAGGCACTTGTTCTGGTGGTGCCGGCAAATCAAACCAAGCCGGTTTTTGCATTTGTTCGGTTGTTAAAACATCGGATTTTGTTTTTTCTTTAAAGGCAATCGTTTGCGCGCATTTTAATGTTGCGCCATTGTCGGCCTTGTATCCGGGAATGGAGGCGGCCACCATATCATACCAATTGTTTTGCGGGGTTGCTTTTCCTGTTTCAAAACCGCAAATGTAAAGCCGGTCTTGCGCTCTGGTCAGTGCGACATATAACAAGCGATTATATTCTTCGTCTTCGGCATCGGCAATTTGATCTAAAAGCTTATTTACCGTTTCGGTGCGCAATTTTGCATACGGCGTCCAGATCGGCAAGTTGTCTTTCCACACCAACGCCGGCGCGCTTTTCACTTTTGAATAAGCGTCCGGCAAGAAAACAATATTCGATTGTAACCCCTTTGATCCGTGGACAGTCATAATACGGACGGCATTTATTGCCGTATTATCCAAATCGCGCTTGATTTTTATATCGTCTTTTTTCAAAAATTGTAAAAAGGATTCCAACGAAACCGAATGATTTTTTTCAAAGTTTAAAGCCAAATTCAAAAATTCGTCCAACATCTCGTTCGTTTCATTGCCCAAGCGTTGCAAGAACTTTTCACGCATATGCAATACGTCCAAAATATATGAATAAAGCTCAAAAGGCGGCATCGTATCAGCCAACTTTAATATCTGCTTTAACGCCTCATAAATATCCGGTCGTTTTAACGCCACTTGCGACCATAGCGAATGATCCCCGCGGTCATAGCTTAAATCAAACAGCTGTTCTTCCGATATGTTAAACAGCGGGCTTTTTAAGACTTCGGCCAAGCTTAAATCATCATCAGGCAGGGATAAAAAAGCCCCCAAAGATATTAAATCCATAACGGCAATATGCGTGTTTAAAGTCAATCTGTCGACACCGGCGACGGGGATATTTTTCTTTTTTAAAGCCCGCACTAATTGTCCGACAATGTTTTGGCGATCGCGACCGCGTACTAAAATCATAATATCACCGGCGCAAATAGGGCGATTTTGCGATGTTAAGATTTCGTTTTCATTTAACATTTTGGCAATACGATCGGCGATTTTTTCCGACAGCCTTTCGCACGCCGATGAAACGGGAGCATTTTGGGTTAAAATATCTGAAACATCTTTGGCTTTTTCGACCTTTTGGTACTTTTCCAAAGGCCATACTTCCACAATACCGGCTTGTCCCGAACGAAAAGCAAAGTGCGTTCCGTCTTCACCCGCTCTTAAAACGCCATTTTTGGCCGCATCATTGCGTAACAGGTAATTGACCAAATCCAACACCGCTTGTGTCGAACGGAAAGAAATGTTTAACGGAATGTCTTTGAATTCATTTTCCGATGATTGAATGCGTTTCGTAAAAAATAAACGCATTCGTTCAAATTCATTGGCATCGGCTCCTTGAAACCGGTAAATAGATTGCTTTTTATCACCGACGGCAAACAAAGTTCTGATTTTATCTTCTTTGCGTCCGGCACCGGCAAAAAATTCTTCCGTAATCGCGCGAATAATCGCCCATGAATCAGGACTTGTATCTTGCGCTTCGTCCAACAAAATGTGGTCAATGCCACCGTCCAACTTATACAAAACCCACGCCGACATATTGGCTTCTTCCAACAAAGCGCGCGTTTTTAAAATCAAATCCGTGTAATCCAAAACGCCGGCCATTTGCTTTAACGCGTCAAAGTTTCGAAAAACGTCCAACGCAATTTTTAAATAAGCGCACGTTGCCAAAGCGCATTGCAAAGCTTTTATTTTTTCTTTGACTTCAAAAACGTCTTGCGCCGTTTGTCGGTCTTTTTCCGTTTTTAAATTTTTACGGATCTGTCCGTCTTTGGTTAAAAAATGATCTTGATAGCTGTGAAAATCATCGCCGTCATAAATCGATGCAATTAAGCTTTGCTCGGTTTGATCAACACGGACATCAAGTGCGGCATAGATTTTTTCTTGCAAGCTTTCAAATGAAGCGTTCGTATCCAATAAATGCATCAACTCCATTTGTTTTTTGCTTAAATCTTGCAACAATTCCAACAATTTTGCTTCGTCTACATAGGCCGACAGAATGTGCATTTGCGGTGCAAACGTCTGATTTTGCAGCGTTTGGCGAATCGCTTGGCTTAAAATTTCGCCGGCGGCCGTTTCTTCGATAATTTCAAAGGACGGAGATACACCGGCTTCCAACGGAAAGCGCTTTAAAACGTTTTGGCAAAAGCTGTGAATCGTCATAATTTTCATACCGCCGTTTGTATCCAAAACTTTTGCAAACAACGTTCGCGCAAAATCGATTTTTTCCGTTAATTCTTCTTCCGGCTCTCCGGTTAAGTTTTTTAATGCTGTTAACAACTTTACGTCATCATACCCGATCCAATCGCGCAATGTTTTGGATAAACGGTTGGCCATTTCGGCCGCCGCCGCTTTGGTGTACGTTAAACATAAAATCGTCTCCGGCGCATTGCCGGCCAACAATAAACGCAAGACACGATCCGTTAAGACTTTTGTTTTGCCCGAACCGGCAGAAGCCGACACCCAAGCGCTGATAAAAGGATCAGACGCTTCACGTTGTGCCATATTGGCTTTGTCGGATAAAGTCAGCGTGTTCGTCATTTTTATTCCTCTTCATCATCGTTTTCTTCAACTTGCCATTCGGCTATGCGTTCAAGGTGCGCATAATCATTATAATCCGGCGCATGTCCCGTAAAAGGGCAGGCTGTATAAGGTGTTTCAGGTTGTTGGTATAGCGCCAACAAAGACATCAAACGTTGCACCGTTAAAGCAAAAAAATCATCTTTGCTGATTTGTTTTTCTTCCGGTAAAACGTGCACTATTTCACCGGCATTGGCTTTGCCGATTAAGCGCCAATAACTTAAATCAACAACATCGTGTTTTTGTTTGGGAACATTTTCAAAACAACCTTGGCGCAACATAACGGCTTCCAAAGGCAGCTGCGGAGCAAAGCCCGCTTCGACTTGTTTTTTTGTCGACGCCGAACCGGTTTTATAATCGATGATGCCCACTTGTTGGTGATCGTAAATGTCGATCCTGTCGACACGTCCTTTTAATGTTATATCCCCCGCCGGCAAAGTAATTTTCATTTTTCCGCTTTGTTCGGATAACGTCTTTATCGGTGCGGGAAGTAAGCGTTGATTTTCATCAATAAACCAAGATGCAATGCGTTTAAATTTTTCCCATGCAAACGGATTAGTCTTTGGATTTATTCTTTCTTTTTCAAATGCTTGTTTGCCAATATTTAATAAGTTGTTTAAGCTTTTATCCTTCTGATTGACAAAGACGGCCAAAGCATTATGAACCGCATTTCCAAAGTCTGCCGGTTGAGTTTGTGCGTCCAGTTCGTCCAATTTAAACAAGCTTAAAATACGTTTGGCATAAACGCCGTAAGGGTCGGATTGCAATGCCGTAATATCCGATATGGATAATTGCTTCGGGCGCGCTGATAACGGCGGCGTCGGTGCCGGTCTGCTTGCCGGCGTAAAACTGTCTTTTGTTTGCAGCAAATCAGCAAACTTTTCATTTTTGACAGGCCAAAAAAGGTGCGCGCTTTGAGCGACCGCTTCCAACCGTGCCCACCAGCGGGAGGCAATCGACGGCGTCCCGTCAACCTTTAACGCACGCGTTAATACGACTTCTTTGGCCTGAGCCAAGTGCATAAAATCTTGTGCAGAAACGCCGATTTTCTCTTCCGGTGCCGGCAAGTTCAAAGCGGCACGCATTGGGCGGTTAATCCACGCATCGGCTTCGGGCATTTGTGGAAAAGCACCTTCATTCATTGCGCCGATAATAACGACATCGGGTTGCTGTAAACGTGCCTCAATCGGCCCCAAAATATCCAAACGCGGGTGCATTCCGTATTTGGGGCGCACGGATACCGTATTTAGCACGGCCGTTAAAAACGCCGGATAAGTGACGGGATCAATGTCACCGACAATGTCGGCCAAAGACAATAAATCCGTCAATAAGGTGCTGGCCGCATCGCCGCTTTCTTTTGCCCATAAACGTTCAGCGCCGCTTTTATCCGCGCTGGCGGCAAGGCTTTCCGCCACACTTAAATGCGCCTTTAATATCGTGGATAAGGGCAGGCGGATCGGATTGACAAATAAATTCATAAAGGTCGATAAATCCGTTTTAAGGAGTGGACAAAAAGGCAGCTTACTTTTGCGGGCTTGTTTTTCCGCCGCGTGGATTTTTTTTCTGAAATCCGTAAAGTCGTCACCGTCCAAGGCAAGCGGATGCTTTAATAAAGTCAATAAATCTTTGCTTTTACAGCTGACAGCCGCTTCGGCCAACAAAATCAAAAATACCCCGATCGGCGTTCTGGCCAAAGGCGTACCGGCTGAATCGTCCAACTCAATCCCCCAACGGGACATTTGAATGCGTACACGTCGGGCAAGCGAACGATCGGTTGTCACCAAAGCCGCTGTTTTTTCGGGCGTTTGCAATACTTCACGCAGGCGACAAGCAATTTCAAAAGCTTCTGTTTGCGGCGTTTTGCATTCGATCCGCTCAAATCCAATCAGTGCATTTTGACTTAACGCAGGGGCTTCGTTTATCCAATCGGCCGTTGTTTGAGCGGGCTTTAAGGCAAGCGACAGCAACGAAAAACGATCTGTTTTTGGGCTCAATAAAACGACTTGTTCTCGTTTCACATTTAACGCGTTCAATAATCGTTTGATATAAAATTCGGGGTGCGTGTTATCCAAATGATCCCAATCATTTTTGGACAAAGATAAATCCAAATTCGGAATATAAATATCGCTTTGAGGCAATTCATTTACCGCTTTTAAAAACTTTTCAATAATCGGCAAACCGCCCGTAAAGCCTACGGCTATAATCGGATTTTTAGGCGGATCCGTATGCCAACGGGAAATTAAGTTTTCAATCAAACGAATTTGGCGCAAAGCCGGATCTAATTCGCCACGCTGTTTTAAAATTTCCGGCCAATAGGTTTCGATGATTTCCAAAAAAGAAAGCGTTTGTTGCCAATGGCTGGCAAAAGCATCCGGCGCAATTTCTTTTAAAGAATCAAAATTGACGTCATAATTGTGCATTTGGTCAATCAACTCGGCCAAAGATGATGCTAATGTAAAGGCTTTATCTTCGCTCATCGGCTGCTTTTTTTGTACCAGTTTTGCCAAAAGCAACTGGCGCGCCAAAGGGGATATTGCCGGCGGAACATCTGGCGCTAAAAAATCCATATTTGCAAAAGAAATAATTTTTGGTAATAAAACGGTTTTGCCTTGGGATTGACGCAAAAAAGCTTCTTTAAACGTCTTTGCGGCACGATTTGTCGGTACAATCGCCGTGATGTGGGATAATCCCCATACCGGATCTTTTTTGTTTTCCAACCATTCTTTGGCTAATGTATCGCAAAAAGAAGTTGATGACGATAAAGTGTAAATCATTTAAATCAACTCCGATTGATTGGCTATTTCCCAACTGTTTGGTGTTCCAACGTGGAAAAAATATCCGGTATGAATAAAATATCCTAATCGTCCGTTTTTTTCGGCTTTATCGAATAAATCGCGAATGGTAAAAGGGGCATGCGGAGCGCCTGAAAAAATGCGCGGATGTACAATTTGCGCACCGGCATAAAGGTATGGAATGTTTGTTTCATTCGGTCTTTGGCGTCTGGGCAGGCCGTTTTCAATAAAATAATTTCCTTCTTCGGCCGGAAAAACGTTTTCTTTGGGTTCAAATAATAACATAATGTCCGTTGTGTCGGGGTTAAAATCCGATTGCATTTTTGTCAAAACCGAAGGTGTTGTGTCCGTCCATATACTATCGCTGTTGAATACAAAAAATCCGTCGGGGGATAAGGGTGTAATTTCATCAATGACTTGCTCGATCCCGCCGCCCGTTTCCAAGCCGTCGCACCAATCCCAAACAAAGCGAAAGTCTGTGTCGGGATAGTTTTTGCTTAAATGTTGTTGGATTTTTTCGCCTTGGTAATGCAAGTTGATAAAAATCGTTTGAATGCCTAATGCTTTTATCTTATCGATAACATAGTCAATCAAAGCTTTTCCTTTGACTTTAACCAAAGGTTTCGGGCAATCGTCCGTTAAGTGAGACATACGTTTACCGCGACCGGCCGCTAATATAAAAGCTATTTTTGGTTTAACAGACATTGGGGTGCTTTCCTTAAATCTTTTGAAACAACTTTATCTAACCACTGTTGCAAAGGTTGCATATAGGACAAATCCAAATGGCTTTCCAACAAACGCCATACGCGGGCAATATGCTGCAAATATTTGTCTTTGCCGTCACGCGCCTTCAATCGCGTAAAAACACCAATGACGCGCAGATGTCTTTTTACCGCAACAATATGATATGAACGCATAAACAAATCTTTGTCCCAATCAGGATGAGCTGATAAATACAACTGTAAAATCTCGTCTTTGATTTGGGCGGGAATATCACGTCGCGCATCTTCAATCAAAGAAGCCAAATCATACGCCAAAGGTCCGACGCGTGCATCTTGAAAATCCAATAATCCGCAAGTTCTATGTCCTGTACGGTTTTTTAAATACATCATATTGTCAATGTGGTAATCAATTAAAATCAAACCTTTAGGAGCGTTTGTTATCGAATTAAATAAATCGATCCAAATTTGATAAAAATCTTTGCGCTCATCTTCTGTCAGCTCGCGATCCAAAGCACACGGAATAAACCAATCCGTAAAGGCCGATAAGCCATAATCAATCCACGCTTGATCATATAAAGGAACACCTTTGAAATCCCGAACTTTTTCCAATTGTAATAAAGAGGCAAGGGCGGTTTTATAAAGCGTCAATTCATCAAAACCGCTTTGCAACATTTTTGCATAGCTGTCAGAGCCGAAATCTTCCAACAATAACAATCCGTTTTCAAAATCGGACGCATAGATTACGGGCGCGCTTAAATCATTTTCGCATAAAATGCGGTCAATGACGGCAAATTGATGAGGGTCTTCCGGCGGCGGTGCGTCCATTAAAATATAGCTTTTTTGACCTGCGAAAATGCGCGCATAGTGCCGAAAAGACGCGTCGCTGGGTAACCAATCAAGGTGAACTTTGTCCAGATGATTTTTTTTCAAAAAATCGTTGATTAAAGCGTTTCTGTCCATTTTTCCAATCTTTCTTGCCACGATGGATTTTGTGAAGAAAAAGTAAAAGTGCGAACTTCATCTTTACAATCGATTTCAATTTTTAAAATCTTTTTTGTCGGCAGGTATGATCCCATTTTTTCCGGCCATTCAATCAATGATACACCGTCATAAAAAGCATCTTCAATGCCCAATTCAAAAACTTCATTCGGATTTTTCAGCCGATACAAATCGAAATGAAAAATCGGAAAGTAATCTGTGTCATAGGTTTGCAATAAAGTAAATGTCGGGCTTGGCACTTCTTCGCCATCTCCGCAAAAAGATTGCACCAAAAAGCGCGTGAAGGCCGTTTTCCCGACGCCCAAATTGCCATATAAAGCAATGATGTCACCGACCTTTAATTGCTTTGCCAAAGATGATGCCAATTGCTTTGTTTGTTGCAGAGTTGTTATTTTAAATGTTTTCATTTTCCGAATATGTTAAAAAGATTTTTTAATTTTTCAAACGGGGTTGGGGAAGAACTTTTTGTGCCTGAGTCCTCATTGGACTTGTTTGTTCTTTGATTTTGGTGCGAAGAAGTACTGCTTTCAACCCTTTGCCGCCAAACCCAAGGGGCTTGAAACTTTCCGGCCCACAGTCCGATTTTGTGATCATGCGCGCTTTTTTCGTCCGAAACGTAAGTGTTTGTCACGTCTCTGTCTGCCACAGCCCAACCCGAACGCACCATTAACGCGGCTAAATCGTCTCCGTCCACAGAGCAAGAAACTAAACGATGTCCGTTTTTGCCTTTTCCTTTATCCGTGCAGGTCAGTTGCTTTCCGTTGACCAATTCGGACAGTTTTTGTTGAGATATCATACTGCAATTATAAGTCAAGCCGGTTGCATTTTTACAGGTTTGATTTCCAAACGGTGCATCAATCCCGTAAAGTTGTACCGTTTCATTATCAAATTGTAAATGCGCGCCTGTTACAACGCCGCTTGGCGTAACAGTATATTTTTTATCCGGTACGATACCGTCTTTTAATTTTCCGATCGTGTCGTCTAAATCGTCACGTTTATCTTGGAGTTCTTTTACAATATCGTCTTTGACTTCGCCGATATGAGCCAAGTTCCACCCCATCGCATGGCAAATAAAGTAAACGACTGTGGCAAAGCATGCAAACTTGATTAAAAATCCGATAATTCTTGGAAAAATCCACATAATCAACAATAAAGCCGCTACGGTAACCATACCGCTGGTTCGTGGGTTTTCGTTTAAAAGCGGAATGTCGCAATACGCTTTGATCAAGCCGAATAAAAGAACTCCCATTAACCCGAAATTCATCAGTAATGCAATCATTTTTACCTCCTTAGGTTTTAAAAAATTTTTACTTATTTTAAACGAAAAACAAAGGCGCGTCAATAAATATTGTTTGCCTGCATACAAAAATAAGTAAAAAAAAGCTTTTCTTTTTTTGCTTTTTGAGTTAAATTGTCCGCCAGACAGGAGAAAAAATGAAAAAAATATTTTTTATATTGGTTTTTATGTTGTTTACAATGCCGGTCTTGGCCGAAGACGACGCGCAAACTAAATCGCCATGGCTTACCCACATGGGGCAAGCGTGGCACAGTTCGGATTATGATTTAGTCATTCCGGTGAACACTTGGCACAATCGTTTAACATACGATAAAGAAAACATCGACGGTTATAATGAACGTCCGTGGGGTTTGGGTTTTGGTAAACGTTTTTACGATGAAGACAAAGATTTGCACAGCTTTGTTGCCATGGTGTTTTTGGATTCTCACAAAGATCCCGAACCGATTGCCGGCTATCAATTCCAAAAAAAATGGTATATGGGGCAAAATGATGATTTTTCAATCGGCTTGGGATACAGCTTTGGTTTGACGGCGCGTTCAGATTATGATTGGATTCCATTCCCTTATATTGCTCCGATTTTATCGTTTCAATATAAATGTTTATCATTGGAAAACACATATATTCCAGGCGGGCGCAACAACGGAAACGTGTTGTTCAGCTGGCTGCGCATAGAATTTTAGTAAAAAACACTTGCATTTGCGCGAAAAGTATTTAAAATAAGAAGCCTGTTATTTTTTTTAATTAAAAGAGGATATTATGACGACATATAAAGAAAGTAAAAAATTGGACGATAAGTTCAATTCCGAAACGATTGAGTTCCGTTGTATGGATTATTGGGATAAAACCCAAGTTTATGCGTATGATAAAAACGCTTCCAGACAAAATACTTATGTCGTCGATACGCCGCCTCCGACTGTCTCCGGGTCTTTGCACATCGGCCATATTATGAGCTATACACAAACAGACGTGAAAGTTCGCTGGCAAAGAATGAACGGTAAAGCAATTTTCTATCCGATCGGGTGGGACGATAACGGTTTACCGACAGAACGCCGCGTACAAAATTATTATGGTGTGGCGTGCAATCCGGAATTACCCTATGATGAAAATTTTAAGGCTGAACACGTTGAAAACATCAAAGATTTAAAAGAAATTTCGCGTAAAAACTTTGTTGAAACGTGTGAACTTTTAACGGCCAGTGATGAAAAAGTCTTTGAAGACATTTTCCGCCGTATCGGTCATTCTTACGATTGGTCTTTAAAATATTCGACCATTTCACCAAAGGCGATCAAAGTCAGTCAGGAATCATTTTTGGATTTGGTTAAAAAAGGATTGTGCAAATCCGTTGAATCGCCGACTATGTGGGATATTGACTTTCAATCTGCTGTGGCGCAAGCTGAAATTGAAGATCGTGAAATGTCCTCTTTCTTCCACGACATTCGCTTCGGTGTAGAAGGCGAGCCGGATACATTCTTTACAATTGCGACGACGCGTCCGGAGTTTTTGCCGGCGTGTATTGCTGTTGTGGCTCACCCTGATGATGAACGCTATAAAAAGTATTTCGGCAAAAAAGCGATTGTCCCGTTGTTTAACATCCCTGTTCCGATTATCCCCTCTGAACACGCGGAAATCGATAAAGGTACAGGTATTATGATGGTTTGTACTTTCGGTGACGCGGCCGACGTGGCTTGGTGGAAACAATCCGGCTTGCCGATCAAGCAAATTATTGGCAAGGACGGTTGCATTATTCGCCAAGAATACGGGCAGGGCAATTTCGTTTCTTTGGATGTTCCCAAAGCAAAAGCTTATTATGATCAAATCGCCGGCCTGCCGGTTAAAAAGGCGCGTGAAAAAATCGTTGAATTTTTACGCCAAACAGGTGATCTGTTGGCCGAACCAAAGCCTTTGACTCATCCGGTTAAGTTCTATGAAAAAGGGTCGCGGCCTTTGGAATTTGTATCGTCTCGTCAATGGTTTATCGATATTTTGCGCTTTAAAAAAGAATTGATTGAACAAGGGCGCAAAATCAAATGGTTTCCGGCGCATATGCAAACCCGTTATGAAACTTGGGTTGACGGATTAAACCAAGATTGGTGCATTTCGCGTCAACGTTTCTTTGGCGTGCCGTTCCCTGTTTGGTACAAAATTGATGAAAACGGAAATGCCGATTATAACAATCCGATTTTCCCGAAAATGGAACAATTGCCGATTGATCCGATGATTGACGTTCCTGATGGTTACACAGAAATGCAGCGCGGTCAAAAGGGCGGCTTTATCGGTGAAAAAGACATTATGGATACATGGGCAACATCGTCCGTCACTCCGCAAATTGCAATGGCTTTTGCGCCCGAAGGGCATCACCTTTCTTTGCCGTTTGACGTTCGTCCGCAAGCACATGATATTATTCGTACTTGGGCTTTTTATACGATTATGAAAGCCTTTGCAAATGAAAATACTCTGCCTTGGTATGAAGCGCACATCAGTGGATTTGTTTTGGATCCGGATCGCAAGAAAATGAGTAAATCCAAAGGTAATGTGATTACGCCGATGTCGTTGCTTGAAAAGTATTCGTCAGACGCGGTCCGTTATTGGGCAAGCCGTGCTAAATTGGGTATTGATGCTTTGTTTGAAGAACAAATTATGGAACAAGGTAAAAAGCTTTGTATGAAGTTCTTTAATGCATCACGTTTTGTATTTAATATTGTGGCTCAATCGGGCATTGACGTAAACGCAAATTACGTTGCCAATATTACGCAACCGATTGACAAAGCGTGGATCGGCAAGATGTGTGACGCTTTGGATGCGGCGCGCAAAGCGTTTGATCAAAACGATTATTCCTTTGCTTTGGAAGTCACGGAACATACGTTCTGGGATTTCTGCGATAACTATTTGGAAATTGTCAAAGGTCGCGCCTATGGTGACGATCCGACTTCGGCTGTTTCATCATTGATGTTGTCGATTGATTTATTCTGTAAAATGTTTGCACCGTTCTTGGTCTTTATTACCGAGGAAGTTTTCCAAGCGCGTCCGTGGGGCAAAGAAGAAACTTCGGTTCACGTTCAACCGTATCCGACTTCGGCTATGTTTGCTGACGTAAAAGAAGATGCGGACTTGTACAACAAAGTCGTTTCAATGGTGGAAGCCGGTCGTAAAGCCAAAGCCGATGAAAAACGTTCTTTGCGTACGCCGATTATGATGTTGACGGTTTCGGCGTCTCAAAAAACAATCGAAGCATTGAATAAAGCTTTGCCGGATATTGAAAACGTTTTGAATATCAAAGATCACAAAGTGACTTTTGAAGCCAAAACGGAAGATTTACAAATAACCAACTGCATTTTGGGTGAAGATGAGCCCAAAAAGCCGAAAGCTTAAAAAAAGCATCGTTTGTATAAAAGTAAAAAAGCGCATAAGGTATTTTGCTTTATGCGCTTTTTTTATTGATTGACAAATACCAAAAAATATGTTACTTTTAACTTTTAAATAGTAGTTTAAGAGGTTTAAATGAAACAAAAATATACACGAGACGAATTAAATAAAATGGTTTTATCCGCGATTACAAAAGATTACAGCACTGATGCTGTTCACATTGTGTATATTGATATGAACTTTGATGATTTTGTCAAAAAAACATTTCATTTTGACGTCAAATTATCCGGTCATTGTATGACGTTATCTCAAATTCAAAATCACATTGCCCGCCATGCCGCTAAACGAGGGTTGTTATTACCCGAACGGCCCAAACCGGTGGCAAAGAAACAATTTGCCGTAACAGTTTCAAAGCAAAAAGAAAGATAACGCTTGTAAATTACTTTAATTTCAGTTGCTTTAACATTTGGTTTAATCGGGCAAAATAAGTATGATCGCGCAAAGTTCTTTGATGGCCTGCGGCGGCAATTTTGGCGTATTTTTTGGGATTTTGAGCAATGTCATTGATTAAACGCGCAAATTGATTGGGCGTTGTATAGGTGACGGCTTCTTTTCCTATGCGATAGCACAAAGCCAAATCCTTGGCATTGTTGACCATAATCAACCCTCCGCACGCGCCAATTTCAAACGGGCGAAAGTTCAATCCGTTAATATTGTTCGCCGAAAAAGCCATATTGATCGGCGCAACCGAACGACGCATAAAGTCAAACGCTTGCTTTGTCGATATTTTTTTGTTATGAATTTTGTGTTGAGGCAATTCATCTTTCGGCCAACCGACGCCGTAAATCAAACACGGTGTTTGACACGCTTTTAAATATTCAATTCGCTTACTGTTTGCCACCCCGACAAAGAACGGAAGCAGCGAATGCGGTAAAACAGGGGCTTTTGCAATGCTTTCATCGACGCATAGGGGTAAATAATATGACGGACAAAAAAAGTTTTTTGTTGTTTTAAAATATCCAGTATCTGTGCAAAATAAAGCGTTTAAGTGCTTTGTTTTGGGCTTTTCTTCTTTCCCGAAACGGTCGGCGGCCCAAGCGGCTTGCACACAATCAAACCGGCCGGCCGTATCATAAAATATCTGTGGAATGAAACAAAAAGAGACAAATAAAATTAAATCCGGATTAAACGCTTTTACTTTACGTTCAAATTTTTGAGCCAGCCATTTCAGCCGTCTTTGCTTTCCCATCAAGCGCCAAAAGCAATAGCCGACAGTTTGCCGGTTAAATAAAAATAACTCGGTTGAATGGCCCATTTGCTCAAAGGCCGCATTGATTTTTTGCGGCCATTTCATAATGTTATTTTTGCCGATGATTAAGATTTTCATTTTTTGCCTGTTAATTCAGAAGTGCAGAAAGGACAACGTGTTGCCGCAACCGGAATATTCGAGCAACAATAAGGACAAACCTTTGTTGTGGGTTCTTTGGCTATCTCTTGCTTTTCCAATTTTTCTTGTAACGTATTGATCGCTTTGATCAGCAAAAACACCGCAAAAGCGACGATAATAAAGCTGATAACCGCATTTAAAAACAATCCGATGTTTAAGGTGATAGCGCCTGCGTTTTGCGCGGCCGATACAGAATCGTAAGGTGCGGGAATTTTAGCGCCATCTTTTAATACGAAAAACATATTGGCAAAGTCGATTTTGCCCAATAACAGCCCAAGCGGTGGCATAATAATGTCTTTTACCAAGCTGTCGACGATTTTCCCAAACGCAGCACCGATAATGATACCGACGGCCATATCGATCACGTTTCCGCGCATCGCAAATTTTTTAAATTCTATAAGCATTTTTTTGAACATTTTATTTTTCCTCCGATTTTATCAAATCAAACGCATCAGCATAGCTGAACGATAAGCCGATCATAAAGTTGCTGGCCGATACCGGAGCTCCTCTTGAATGCGCTCTGCGGTATGAAATATAGGGACCTAAATAAAACTTGTTAATCATCTTAACGTCCATACGGGCTGTGATATTTAAATCATATCGTAAATCCTCTGCTTCATATGCGCTGAACGAAAAATAGCGGCGGTAATAGCCGTCCGCCGACAATTTAACATCTTCGCGTAAGTTTTGTTCAATACGAAAGCCGACTTCACCGGCCAATTTGGAAACGTCCGGATTGTACGTCATATCATATTCGCCCACTGCTGCGGCATATAAATCTTTTAATAACGGGCTGTCGAACAACTTTAAACCCAATTTGCCACGCAAAGTGCTGGTCCGCGGCGCGTCATCATTACGTGTGAATTCGGTTTGATAACCCGCATCGACAAAGGGCCCCAAAGATCCTTGATCAAACTTCCATACGCGTTGCGTATAATTCGATGAAAACAATATCTTGTCCGCCGTTTCGTTGTTGTCCGTCGTCCCGTCCGCCGATTTTAATTTTGTTTTGGCGTATTCGGCAAAAACACCATTGTCCCAACGGTAAAAAGATGTTTGATACTCTAAAACAAAGTCCAAAACGCCTTTGACGACTTTTTGACTGTCAGAATTCAACGCACTGACCGAAGAGTCTTGATAATATTTTGCATTTTTAACCTCTGTTGAAGAGAGCTCTAATCCCACGCGACGCAGGTTTGCTTTTAACGTTGTCGGATAGGCGGTTTCTTTCTTTTCCTGTTCGCTGGTGGTCGCCAATGCCGGCGTTGCTAACATTAAGCAAATCAATAAAAATAGGGTGTGTTTCATTATTTTTTTCCTCTGTCTTATCAAAACTTTTTGTTTATCCTAGCACAGTGCAAAAAAATATCAATACTTTTTTAACCTTTAATGAATAAAATAAGCATTCAGAAAGGAATAATAAATGAAATTACCCGAACTATTAAAAACAAAGCGCTTTACTCCGTTGTTGATTACGCAGTTTTTGGGCGCGTTTAATGACAACTTGTTTAAAAATATGTTGTTGACGTTGATTGCCTTTCGTATGACGGCTCAGGCAGGTATTTTAAGCAATGTTGTTGCCGGATTGTTTGTTCTTCCTTTTTTCTTGTTTTCCGCGCTGGCCGGCCAAATTGCCGATAAATATAACCGCGCCAAAATTGCGCGCATTTTAAAGATTACAGAGCTGATTTTAATGATCTTTGTCGGCGTCGTATTTACGCTTCAAAGCGTTTATTTGCTGATTTTATTGTTGTTTTTAATGGGAACGCAGTCCGCGTTTTTCGGTCCCATTAAGTATGCTTTGTTGCCGCAATTGTTAAAGACAAAAGAGTTGGTCGGCGGAAATGCTTATATTGAAGCAACGACCTATTTAGCTATTATTTTAGGGCTTGTTATGGGGACGTTGTTGCCCATCGGTGTCGGTATTGCTGTTTTAGTCATTTGCGCCATCATCGGATATGGAGCAAGTCGATTTATTCCCGATGCGCCGGCGCCCCGACAAAGCTTAAAGTTAAACTTTAACATAATTAAACAAACAATTGAAACGTTGAAATTGACAAAGCGTTACGAATTGATTTTTCGTTGCATTTTGGGAGCAACTTGGTTTTGGACAATCGGCGCTTTGATGGTGGTGCAGGTTTATCCTTTAACAGCCCAAACTTTCAAAGGAAGTGAATTGATTGCAACATTCTTTTTGGTTTTATTTTCAATCGGTGTCGGGGTTGGCAGTTTGACGTGCGAAAAGATTTTGCATGGCTTTATTCACACAACTTTTGTCCCGATCAGCGCAATCGGTATGGCAGTTTGTTCTTTTGTTTTATATGCGTTGACGGCCGATTATGTGCCGCAGGGGGAAAACGTCGGCTTAATGACTTTTTTGATGAATGTAAAAGGAGTGGCAATATCCGTTTCTTTCTTTATGTTGGCGTTCTTTGGCGGGCTTTACATTGTGCCTTTAAATACGTTGATGCAATATAAAGCGCCCCAAAAATATATGGCCACCATAATCGGCGCAAATAACATTTTAAATGCGCTTGGAATGGTGGGGATTTCTTTAGCAGCTATTGTGTTGTTGGCTTTGGGGTTAAGTGTTCCACAACTGTTTTTATTTATCGGGATTGTCAGCGTCCTTGTCTCTGTTTATATTTGTTTGCTTTTGCCGGACGCGTTGGTGCGTTCGATTATGCAAACGGTTTTAAAGTTGTTGTTTCGTGTCCGCGTCTTTGGTATGGAAAACTTTAAAAAAACAAGCCGAAAAACCGTTATTATCGCTAATCATACGTCATTATTAGACGCTTTGTTGGTTGCGGCTTTTTTGCCCGAAAAAGTGACTTTTGCAATCAATACAGAGTGGGCGCACAAATGGTTTATAAAGCCGTTTGCTTTGTTGGTTGATTTATTTGCAATGGATCCGACAAATCCGATGGCGATCCGCGGCTTGATTGAACAAGCGCAAAAAAATAAAAAAATAATGATTTTCCCCGAAGGGCGCATTACGGTGACCGGCGGATTGATGAAAATATATGACGGCGCTGCGGTATTGGCGGACAAAGCGGGCGCTGACGTTTTGCCTTTGCGCATTGAAAACGCCGTCATTTCCAAGTTTTCATATATGGGGAAAAAGACAAAAACTTTTTTCTTTCCGAAGATCCGCTTGCATGTGTTAGCGCCGGAAAAATTACAGGTTGATCAGGATATTAAAGGTCGTGCAAGACGACAAATTTTATCGCGACAGCTTTACGATATAATGACGTCAATGATCTATAAGACAAGCAACATAAATCAAAACTTATTTTTGTCATTATCAGATAGTGCCGAGCGCTTTGGCTTCTCCAAAGTTATTGCAGAAGACGCCAGTCGAAAAAAATTAAAATACAAAGACTTAATTTTAAAAGCTTATGTATTAGGCGAAGCCTATAAGAAAGCTTTTTTATCTGAAAAAATAGGTTTAATGTTGCCAAATACTTTGGCGAATATTGTCAGTTTTTACGCGTTGCAAAGTGTGGATAAAGTGCCGGTGATGATGAACTTTTCGCACGGCGCGGCACAGATTGCTTCATGCGTTAAAACGGTTCGATTGGATACAGTGATTACATCGCGCCAATTTATTGACTTGGCACATTTACAGGCGCAAGAACAAGCCATTCTTTCATCTGGTGCAAAGGTCGTATATTTGGAAGACTTTGCCAAAAAAATATCCTTTATTACTAAATTAAGGGGGCTTCAAAAGCTTTCCAAAAAAGAACAACCGAAAAACAGCGCGGATAAAACGGCCGTTGTTTTGTTTACTTCCGGTTCGGAAGGTATGCCGAAAGCGGTCTTTTTATCACATAAAAATATTCAAGCGAATCGCTATCAGCTGGCCAGCGTTTTGGCTTTTAACGCTTCCGACGTTGTGATGAACGCTTTGCCGATGTTCCATTCGTTCGGGTTGACAATCGGGGGTGTGGTGACGATTTTGTCGGGGATTAAGACTTTTTATTATCCGTCTCCGCTGCATTACCGCATTGTACCGGAGTTGTTTTATGATATCAACGCCACCATTATTTGCGGGACGGATACGTTCTTTTACGGATACGGTCGGCGCGCCAATCCTTATGATTTTTACAACACAAAATATGCGATTGTCGGCGGTGAAAAGTTAAAAGATAAAACCAATCAATTATGGTTGAAAAAGTTCGGTATTCGTATTTTGGAAGGCTATGGCGCAACAGAGACCAGTCCTGTTATTGCTTTAAATACGCCGATGTATCTGAAAGAGGGGACAGTTGGCCGATTATTGCCCGCGATGCAATACCGGTTGGAAGCGGTAAAAGGCATTAACGAAGCCGGTCGATTGCTTGTTTGCGGCGATAATGTGATGCAAGGTTATATGCGCCCCGAAAAGCCGGCAGTATTACAACCAGTTCAAAACGGGTGGTATGACACGGGCGATATTGTCAGCATTGATGAGGAAGGCTATATTTCAATTACGGGCAGGGCGAAACGTTTTGCCAAAATCGGCGGGGAAATGGTTTCTTTGTCGGCGGTGGAGCAAACTTTGGAAAAGCTGTATCCCGATGCAAAG
Source organism: uncultured Alphaproteobacteria bacterium (assembly GCA_934203105.1). Classification (GTDB taxonomy): domain Bacteria; phylum Pseudomonadota; class Alphaproteobacteria; order CAAHEQ01; family UBA3637; genus CAAHEQ01. Next base: position 77,293 of record CAKPYQ010000002.1, on the reverse strand, counting down.
CAAGGCATTTTAACGCGCCCGGACGACAGAAAAGGTGAGCAGTTGATTTTATTGACCAACCTTGAAGGCGTCAAAATTTCGGATATCAGAGCCTTTTTTAAATCCAACGGAATCAGCGAATTGTGGACGCCAAAACAAGTTGTTTATATGAAAAAGCCGCCTTTGCTCGGCACGGGTAAATTTGATTATGTCACGGCCGATAAAATCATTGATGATATGTTAAAATAGTGCCGCTTTTAAGTGGATAAAAAGCAGATTTGCTCGTCGGCTTGGGTCAGCAAAGTTGTTTTATTGGTTTGGATATTTTGTGAATAAATAGCAAATCTGTTTTCGGTCGAAGTTGCAAATAAAATTTCGTTTGTGGCGTTGTCGAAGCAAAGCGCGGTTACATCTTTTGCCGGAAAAGATATTTCCGTTTGTCGTCGTTGCAACGAATAAACACATATTTTCGAATCGCTAAAAAAGACAATTTTATTTTGCGCTTTCGAAAGCGAAAAACACGAAACATTTTCGGCAATTTTATCGAATGTTTCGTTGCTATATTGCACCAAATTATTTTGGTTGTCGATAAAGAAAAGCGAATCATCTTTTTGCGACATAAAGGGCGGCTTCATACGGGCGTCAAAGCTGTTTAAAAGATACCATTTTTTGATTTTACGTTTGTATATGCGCAGCTCTCCTTCCGGTCTTGGCTTTAACAGATCGGCTTCTACAACCGCCATTTTTTTGCCGTCTTGGCTTAAAGTGGGATAGTAAAAATACCCAAATAACGACGCCGTTTCTTTTTGTGGGACGACATCAAAACCGAACGGAGTCGATAAAATATGTGTGTTTTCTCCGTCAAAAGAAATGCCGGTTAAGACTTTACCGTCCGAAGAAATGTTTGAAAAATAAGGAACTTGTTTGACTTTTAACACGCGCCCGTCTTTCATCAAAGCAAACAGAGCATCGGCTTGCGTGATAAAAAAAAGCTTGTAAGGTGTTAAAATTGTAATATTCATTTGATTTCCTTTTTATTTTATTCTATATTATTTTAAAAAAATGTATAGTGTTTTTTTTAAAGGGAGTTGAATATGTCAGAAACACAAAATGCTTTTTTAGCTTTGCGCCAATATATGAACAATGAAATCGTTGGGCAGGAACAATTAATTGACAAGATGTTGATTTCATTGCTTTCCGACGGCCATTTGTTGGTGGAAGGCGCTCCGGGCTTGGCCAAAACAAAAGCGATTAAAAAAATGGCCGATGCAATCGAATGCGATTCGCACCGAATTCAATTTACGCCGGATTTGTTGCCGGCCGATATTACCGGAAGCGATGTTTACAGACCGGAAAACGGCACGTTTGTTTTCCAAAAAGGGCCTATTTTCCACAATTTAATCTTGGCCGATGAAATTAACCGTGCGCCGGCAAAAGTGCAATCCGCTTTGTTGGAAGCTATGGCTGAACGTCAAGTGACGGTCGGGGCGACAACCTATATTTTACCAGAGCTGTTTTTGGTAATGGCCACCCAAAACCCGATTGAAAATGAAGGGACTTATCCCTTGCCTGAAGCACAATTAGATCGTTTTTTAATGTATGTTAAGATCGGGCACCCTGACGCGGCCGCAGAGCATCGCATTTTACGAATCGTGCGTGGCGAAGCAAAACAGGAAGCCAAAACTCCTTTTAATAAGATAACTCAAAAGCAAGTTAAAGAAGCACGAAGCGAAGTTTTAAACGTTCATTTGTCAAACGAATTGGAAGAATATATCGTTCAATTTATTATTGCGACGCGTAATCCGGGGGCTTATGATCCGGCTTTGGCAAGTTATATCGAGTTTGGCGCCAGCCCGCGCGGAACAATTGCTTTGGATATGTGTTCAAAAGCACATGCCTGGTTATCGGGTCGCGATTATGTGATGCCGGTGGACATTCACGCGATTTTGCACGATGTATTGCGTCACCGTATTTTGCTGACTTATGAAGCGGAAGCGCAAGGCATTACTCCGGATTCATTTATTGATACATTATTAAACAAAGTCCCTTTGCCGTAAAGGAAAAAGTAAATGGAAGCAAACAGCGCCATTTTTGCCAGTTTGGAAAGTCTGATCAAAGATAAGTATCAAACTTATCGGTTGGAAAGTGTGGAAGGAAAAAAATCCGCCAAACACAATGCGGGTGAGGCTCAATCGATATTCAAAGGTCGCGGTATGGACTTTGACGAAGTGCGTGAATATCAGCAAGGCGATGATGTTCGTTTGGTTGATTGGCGTTTGACGGCCAAGCTTGGCAAAGTCTTTACAAAGGTCTTTCATGAAGAACGGGATCGGCATGTTTGGTTTTTGATTGATTTGCGTTCTGGAATGAAATTCGGAACAAAGCAAGCTTTTAAATCCGTGATTGCAGCGCATATTATGGCGATGTTGGGTTGGTTTTTTGCGGGCAAGGGTGATAAAATCGGCGGGTTGGTTTTAACCGACAGCAAAATGCAAATTTTTCACCCATCAAAACTGCGCAAACAAATTATGTCATTCCTTTATGCGGTCAGCCAAAACACAAAAAAAACGCAACATTTTGAACAACTTGAAGATGAAATATCGCTGACGCAGGCGGCTTTAAAATTACGTCGATCCTGTCGCAACGGCAATATTATTTTTGTTTTAAGCGATTTTTCGGATTTTAACGAGCAAACCGTTAAAACTTTGGCCTCGTTATCCAAAACAAACGAAGTGACTTTTATCAACGTTTATGATGTGTTGGAAGGCAGATGTCCCAGCCCGAACCTTTACGCGATATCGGACGGCAAGTCAGTTTCGACATTGGATACGCGCTCAAAAGATATTCATAACGCTTATATTTACTATTTCCAAAAGCGATTGATGTTGATTCAAAATTTTACAAATGCGTATCATATCCGCTATATTCCGGTTTGTTCAGAGCAAGATTACTATGATGTTGTGGCAAAAGCTTTGCAAAAACGCAGGAGGAGAAAATGCTGATGACAAGCACGGCTCCCATTGATGTATCGGGATTAAGGGGATTGCATATTCCGGCAACTCCGGATATTTTTCCTTTGGCGATCGGGTGGTGGTTGGTTATTATTTTATTGCTTGTCGTGATTTTTGGGGCATATTTTGCCGTCTTTGCATGGGGGCACTCATTGCCGCGCCAAGTCGAACATCAATTAAAAAAAATTCGCCGCCTTAAAGACAATCGCCAAGTATTAACCGAAATAAACCGCTTGGCCAAAAGAGTTGCAATCGCCCGCTTTGGACGAGAAAAAATAGCTGCTTTGTATGAGGCCGAATGGGTTGATTTTATGAACTCTTTATTAAAAGAAGCGATTTTTTCAAAAGAATATGTAGACCTTTTGCATAAAAACATATATGCTGAAAGTCAGGTGATAACCGATTCTGAACGGCAAAAGATTTTGCACGATTATGAAAAATGGATAAAAAAGGCATTGAAAAAAAATGAAAACAGGAGATGAGATTATGGCCACCAGCAACAATTTAATGGATGCGGTTGTCCGCTTTACGGGCACCGATGTAGACGCTTTCCGTCGTGAATGGAATGCGCAAATTGACGGAAATGCGGAAACACCCGAAAAACAAGCCGTTTTTGAACAGGCTCAGAAAAACATTCAAAGTAAAAATTTAATTGCCGGCGGCATTTCTGCAAAGGTTTTAATGAAATATACCTCTTTATCGGGGGAAGTGAAAAACAGATCCGTTATTATCCGGCGAATTTTTAAAAGCGGAAAAGAAATGTTTATTGACGCTTTTTGTTTGGACATTAACGCGCCGCGTATTATCAAAATGCAAAACATTTTGCAAATCGTGGATGAAAAGACTAAAACGCTCTATGCACAACCTTTGGCTTTCTTTGCCGATGTTTTGGGCGTCGATATCGGCGAAAAATCAGAGCAAAACACAATCCGGCAACCAAAGCCGGCCGTCTCTGCCACGCCAACGTATACTTTTAATTCAACCTTAAAGGACGGCGAGTTGAAAACGGCGATTGACCGCACTCGTCACGAAATTACGGCGCTGTTGTTTGTGTCTGCAATGGACGGTGATCGTGACCCAAGGGAATTGCAAAAAGTCGTTGAATACGTTCATAAACGTTGTCCGGATTTGACGTTTGACGATGCTCATTTAATGCGTTATTTGCAGATGAATTATCCGGATGCACAAAGCTTTTATTTTGCTTTGGAGCGCATTTTGGGTAAAGAAGGTTGGGTTGTTAAAATGTTTTTGGAAAAGTTGTTGGAATTGATCGTTGCGGACGGCAGGACCGATGAAAAAGAAAAGCTGTTTTTAGCAGATTTCTTGCGCATTTTACAAGAAGAAGGATTTGATCTTAATTTTAAAACAAGTTGAAAAAATGGAAAATTTTATACGCTTTTTACTTCGAGCCTTTTTTAAAACATTTAAGGTCAGTGTCGTGTGGTTGAAAAATCCGCGACGCTATCCGAAAACAGTTGTCTATATTTCAAACCATGTATCCAGTTTGGACATTTTGTTTTTATATGCTTTTTTACCCGGCCGACCTTGTTTTGCTATCAACAAGTTGACGTTAAAAGAACGTAAAATCAAATGGTTAATGCGTTATGCTGATGTAATACCTTTTAATCCGTTAGATACAACGGACGTCAAAGATATGGTTGCCAGATTAGAACACGGGCAATCATGTGTTATTTTTCCGGAGCGAAAAATTACGGAAACGGGTAACTTGATGAAAATATATGAAGCATCGGGTGTTTTGGCCGATCGTGCCAATGTGCCGTTTGTGCCGATTTGGATAGAGGGTGCTCAATATGGATATTGTTCTCGAATGCGCAATAAAAAAGTGCGCCGGCTTTGCCCACGAACGACAATAACAATCCAAAAGCCGATTCCCTTTAAAATATCACCGCAGGGCAAAAAGAACCGCAATTACATCAGTAATGAGATTTACCAGTTAATGCAAAACGTATCTTTTAAAGCTACGTTTCGGCCGACGGCTTCCTTTTTTGCCGAATTTATGCGGGCGGCGAAAAACAATGCTCATGAAGGTTTTTTGGGCGCTCGACCTCAGGTTGCCGAAGATATCGAACGGGTTACTTATTCTTATAAAGACTTGATTGTACGGGCGTATAAGTATGCTAAACCGTTAAATCAGTTCGTTGCGCATCAAGAAACGATTGGCGTTTTATTGGGCAACAGCGTACAAACTTTGTGTGTTTTGTTGGGATTGATGGCTTATGAACGCGTGCCGGCGATGATTAACCATACGTCGGGTATGGCAAACGTGTTGTCAACATTATACACGACCAAAACAAAAGTCGTGTTGACCAGCAAAAACTTTGTAAAGCAAAATAATTTGCAGGCTATTGTGGAAGCCATTAAAGTGCAGGGCATTTTAGTGCTTAATATTGAAGATATCGAATCAAAGCTTGGAACAAAAGACGCTTTGCGCGCCGGTTTTTTGTATAAGCGAAAATACATTCCTTTTCCGCACAGTGGCAATAAACGTGCTTTGATTTTGTTTACTTCCGGTTCGGAAGGCAGCCCCAAAGCAATTGTATTGTCTCATCAAAACTTGGTGGCAAACATTCGGCAAGTATCTTCGGCGATTGATATCAACCGACAAGATTTAGTCTTTAACATATTGCCTATGTTTCATTCGTTTGGGTTGGTGATTGGGACTTTTTATCCGCTGCTTTGCGGGGGACGAGTATTCATTTATCCAAGTCCGTTGCATTACCGCAATATTCCGGAAATGGTTTATGATACTGGTGCGACAATGATGTTCGGAACGGACAGCTTTTTACGCGCTTATGGTCGCGTGGCGCACCCGTTTGATTTCCACACGTTGCGCTTTGTTTTGGGCGGGGCAGAGCCTGTACAGCCCGAAACGCGGCATTTGTGGATGGAAAAGTTCGGAATTCGACTGTTCGAAGGTTACGGTTCGACGGAATGTTCGCCTTTTTTAACTGCGAATAATCGCATTTTTTGCAACTTTAATTCAATCGGAAAGTTGTTGCCGGCAATTCAGTATAAATTAAAGCCGATTGAAGGCATTACCGACGGCGGGTCTTTGTGTGTCAAAGGGCCGAACATTATGTTGGGTGCAATGTCGGCGGACAATCCGGGTGTGGTTATACCTCCCGCCGGTGGGTGGTATGATACGGGGGATATCGTTGCGTTCGATGATATGGGCTTTGCGTACTTAAAAGGGCGTTTAAAACGTTTTGCCAAGATTGGCGGGGAAATGGTTTCTTTGCCGTCTTTGGAAAGTTTGGTAAAAAGAGCTTATCCGAACAAAGATTTTGAATGTACGGCAGTATCCGTTCCGCACGATACAAAAGGCGAGCAAATCATTTTGGTTGTCACCAGCAAAGACATCAAAAAAGATTATCTGTTCCCATTTATCAAGCAACAAGGTTTTACCGAGCTTTATATTCCGCGAGAGGTTGTTTATAAACCCGAATTGCCTGTGCTTGGCAGCGGCAAGCGTGATTTTATCACATTAAAAAAACAAATTGCCGAAGAATTTGCTGATATGCAATAACCAAAGACGAGGTCGGTATGGATAAAATCAAAAGACAAACAAACTTTGAATTATTACGCATTTTTGCGATGTTTATGATTGTATTCTATCATTGCAATATTCACGCGGGGTTTGATTTAAACAGCGTGCCGTTTTCCATAAATACATTATTGATCCAATCATTAAATGTTTTTGGAAAAATTGGGGTTAATATATTTGTTTTTATTACCGGTTATTTTATGGTCAATAAATCTTTTTCTTGGCAAAAATTGGGGCGTCTGTATTTTACAATTTTATTTTATTCCGTAACAATCCCTTTGGTTTTGTATTTAATTGGTAAAATTGACAATTACCCCTTTGGGATTGCTTTTCAACCGATATATAAACGTACATATTGGTTTTTAACTGCTTATTTTGCGCTGTTTATTTTTGCACCGTTTATCAATATTTTTATCAAAAATGCAACTTTAAAAGAATTGCAGTTATGTATTGCTGTTTGTGTTGTGTTATGGAGCATTATTCCAACGCTTTTAAACTTTAATATACTGTATTTTAACGATTTAATTTGGTTTATAGTGATGTATTTAATTGGGGCCTATATACGCATTCACCCGTTTAATTGTCCGATAAAGAAATTGTTGATATGGATTATGTCAGGTTTTTGCATGGCATGGGGCTTTAATTGGCTTTATGATGCTCAACCTGTTTATTTAGAGACTTATTTTATCAGTCATGAGTCAAACTCCATACTGATTTTAGGAATTGCGTTTTGTATTTTTAAAGTCTTTGAGCAATTAAATATACCTTATTATCCTTGGATAAATTGGGTTGCGGCGTCAATGCTGCCGGTTTATTTAATTCGCGAAAATCCGTATGTTTTTGGCTTTTTATGGGACGACGTTTTCCACAGACAAGATTATATTCAAAGCCCGCATTTGTTGGCAAATACATTTTTCTGCGCCTTTGTTGTCTTTGTGGCGGCCGTGTTGATTGATAAAATTCGTGTTTATCTGATCAGCAAACCGGTTCAAAAAATTTTGCAAAAAATGAATAAGAGTGCTTGATTTTTAATCATAATTCTTTTATGATGTGCTTATTTATTGATAATCAAAACAGAAATGGAAAATAAAATGAAAAAAGAAATTATTGATTTGGTCTTTCCCGATCCTTTGCCTTCCACAGAAGAAATTGAGGCAAAATATCCGGCGCGCCAGTTACCCGAAGGCGCAAAAGTGACGCGTGTGGGGCCAAGTCCGACGGGATATTTGCATTTAGGAACTTTGTCGGCTGCGTTGATTCCGGAGCGCATTGCACACCAAAGCGGGGGCGTGTTCTTTTTGCGTATCGAAGATACAGATCAAAAGCGTAAAGTTGACGGCGCTGTCGATATTATTTTACAGGCTTTTAAAGACTATGGCTTGCATAATGACGAAGGTCCGGTGTTGGGTGAGGGTGAAAAAGGTGCTTACGGCCCTTATTTCCAAAGCCAACGCAAAGAAATTTACCAAGCCTATATCAAAAAATGGTTGGAAGAAGATAAAGCTTATTTATGCTTTTGTACGGAAGAAGATAATGAAAAAACGCACGAATTGCAAAGCAAAGCAAATATTCGACCGGGGTATTACGGGGCTTTTGCAAAATGCCGCAAGTTGACCGAAGATGAGGTGTTGGCCAATTTAAAAGCCGGCAAACGTTTCGTGGTTCGGTATAAATCAACCGGACATTATTCGCAAAAGGTTTTAATCGAAGATTTGTTGCGTGGCAAACGCGAATTTCCGCAAAGCGATTTAGATATTCCTATTATGAAAGGAGACGGCTTGCCGACTTATCACTTTGCGCATTTAATTGACGACCATTTAATGGGAACAACGATTGTTGTGCGTGGTGAAGAATGGATGTCTTCGTTGCCTTTGCACATTCAATTATTCCAAAGCATGGGGTGGAAAGCTCCGAAATATGCACATTTTCCCCATATTCAAAAGGTTGATGAAAACGGCAATCGCCGCAAATTGTCAAAGCGTTTGGACCCAGAAGCAAATGTCACATACTTTGATGAAAAAGGCTATCCGAAAGAAGCCGTTATTGAGTATTTGTTGAATTTGGCTAACTCCAATTTTGAAGATTGGCGTCGTCAAAATCCGGATAAATCGTATAAAGATTTTCCGTTCAGTTTAAAGAAAATGGGCTCTTCGGGTGCTTTGTTCGACTTTGTGAAGCTTGACAGTATTTCAAGGGACATTATCGGCCGTATGAGCGCGCAGGAAGTTTATGATCATACGTTAGAATGGTGCGAAAAATATGACGTTCCTTTTGCAACAATGTTGAAGGAAAATGCTGATTATATGAAGCGCATTTTGGATATTGAACGCAGTAATGTGAAAAAAGTGCGTAAAGATATCACAATTTGGAGCGACGTTAAAAAAGAAAATTTATTCTTCTTTGACAATCATTTTTCATTGACAACCGGTGAAGCATATTCGGTATTAAAACCGTTATCCGTCAATGACATAAATAAGATTGTTAAAGAATTTAAAGAACTTTACAATCCCGCTGATGACAAAAATGTTTGGTTTGAAAAAATCAAACAGGTCGCAACCGACATCGGCTTTACGTGTGATATGAAAGCTTACAAAGCCAATCCGGAAGCATTTAAAGGAAATGTTTCCGATGTTGCGACTGTTTTGCGTGTGTTTATGACCGGCAAAACGCAATCGCCTGATTTATATTCGATTATGAATGTATTGGGCAGCGATCGGGTTGCAAAACGTTTAAGCATTGTTGAAGAATAAAGGATTACTATGGCGTTTAAAACAAACCAGTTTTATGTCAATTATAAACGTATGTGGCCGTTTGTCAAACCGTATTGGGGTAGAGCGTTATTAGCCGCTTTAATCACTATTCCGATCGGTTGTTTAGACGCAGTCATTGCGTTGACTTTAAAGCCGTTTATGAACATTGTCATCATCGATAAAGGCCAAGCCGATTATCCGGTTCCTTTGTGGGTGATTCCGATTTTCATTATTTTGTTTACGTTTTTCCAAAGCTTTTTGGATTATGCGTCCAGCTATTTAAATACATGGGTCGGATCCAAAATCACGATGGATTTAAAGGAAAAATTGTATAAAAAATTGGTTTATTTCGAAAGCGCTTTTTTTGATAAAACCAGTTCCGGCACAATCGTTTATCGCTTTGATTCCGATCCGAATTTGGCGTGTTCCGGTTTGCTGAACAATATCAAAGTGTTTGTATCGCGCGTTTTTTCGACCATTTCTTTGTTGGGCGTTTTAATTTACACTTCGTGGCATTTGGCCATTATTGCGATCACGGTGTTGTCTTTGTCTTTTTACCCGTTGACGCGCATTCGCAAAATGATTAAAGAAGTCGTCAAACGCACCACAGAAACCAATGGCGAAGTTTTAACGGCTTTTAATGAAACCTATGCCGGCGCTAAAACCATTACTTCATATAATTTACAAAAGCACGAAATGGGGTTGTTTGATGCTATTCAAAGAAAGCTGTTTAAGCTGACGATTAAGCAAACGCAACGCACAGCGTGGTTGTCCCCGATGATGCACGTGATCATCTCTTTTGGTATCGCGGGCGTGATTTGGGCGGGCAGTTATTTGATTATTTCCGGTCGCATTACGGCCGGTGATTTTGTGGCTTTTATGACGGCGATGTTGATGCTGTATACGCCGGTTAAAAACATCGGCAAAAACTTTAATGCTGTACAATTGTCCTTTATGGCGATCGAGCGTGTTTTTGAAATTTTGGAGCAGCCTATACAAATAAAAAACAGCAAAAATGCCGTTCCCTTGCCGACGTTGAAAAAAGAAATTGAATTTAAAAATGTGAACTTTGAATATGTTCCGAACGCGCCGGTTTTAAAGAATATAAACTTGCATTTAAAAAAAGGTCAAACAATTGCTTTTGTGGGTAATTCCGGCGGTGGTAAGTCGACGATTATCAACTTAATCCCGCGCTTTTATGACATCAAAGAGGGGCAAATTTTATTTGACGGAAAAGACATACACGACTTTGATTTGACCAGTTTACGCTCTCAAATCGCCGTTGTGTTTCAAGACAACTTTTTATTTTCCGGTACAATTCGTGACAACATTATGCTGGGTAAGCCGGACGCCACCGATGATGAAGTTCAAAAAGCGATTCAAATGGCGTGCTTAAATGATTTTGTTGATGATTTAGAGCAAGGATTGGATACGCCGATCGGGGAAAGAGGGTCTTTGCTTTCCGGCGGTCAACGTCAACGTGTTGCTATTGCCAGAGCTTTTTTGAAAAATGCGCCGATTGTTATTTTGGACGAAGCAACTTCTGCGTTGGACAATAAATCAGAAGCGATTGTTCAAAAAGCGATTGAAAACCTGATGAAAGACAGAACGGTTTTTGTCATTGCTCATCGTTTGTCGACGGTTCAAAATGCGGACAAAATCGTTGTTTTGAATGAAGGACAAATCGTCGAACAAGGGACGCATAACGAATTATTGGAAAAAGAAAACGGCGCGTATCGTGCTTTGTATATGGCGCAGTTTGAAAGAAATTAAGTAAATGATGAATTATATTTGGTTGTTTTTCATTGTATCGTCCGTTATCATCGGGCTTTACAATGGTAAAATGGCCGAAGTTTCTGCGGCCGTTTTAAATGCTTCATCGATGGCGGTTACTGTTTCTTTTGGCTTGATTGGAATTATGAGCCTGTGGCTTGGTTTGATGCATATTGCGCAAAAGGCCGGTTTGCTGGATGTGATTTCAAAAATATTTTCACCTGTTTTGCGTCTTTTGTTTCCGTCAATCCCCAAAAAGGATCCTGTTCAAGCCGATATCGCAATGAATATCAGTGCTAATGCTTTGGGGCTTGGAAATGCAGCAACGCCCTTTGGAATTAAGGCAATGGAAGGTTTACAACGTTTAAATCCAAATGATAAAGACACCGCATCGGACGATATGTGTACTTTTTTGGCAATCAACACCGCCGGCGTTCAAATATTGCCCATTTCTGTTATAGCGATTTTAATGTCTTTGGGATCGGTAAATGCAACCGATATTATTGTGCCGACGATTTTAACGACTTTTGGCGCTTTGGTGATCGGAATCGTTTGCGTCAAAATACTGATTAAGTTATCGCCGCAGCCGGCAAAAACAAATAAATTGCAACAAAGGAGGTCAAAAAAATGATCAATCAAATATCCTTTGCGATTATCCCGCTTTTGATTGCTTTTATTTTGCTTTACGCCGCGTTCAAAAAAGTTCCCGTTTATGAAGTTTTTCCGCAAGGGGCAAAGCAGGGCTTTGAAATATCCGTTAAAATCATTCCGTATTTGGTTGCAATGATGGTTGCGGTTGCTATGTTTCGCGCCAGCGGAGCTATTGATTTGTTGGCTCAATTATTATCACCCGTGTTGAAATGGATCAATATGCCGGCAGAATTATTGCCTTTGGCATTGACGCGTTCGTTATCGGGCAGTGGTGCGCGCGGTATTTTTGCCGAAATCGCCGCTGCAAACGGGCCAGACGCTTTGATTACCAAGACGGCCGCCGTAATGTTAGGCAGTTCCGAAACAACTTTTTATGTTTTATCCGTTTATTTTGGTGCTGTTGGTGTGACCAAATTCAGACATGCCATAACGGCCGGCATTATAGCGGATTTAGCCGGTGTCTTTTTGGCGATACTGATCAGCGCCGTAATGTTTCATTAAGAGTTCGTGGAAAGCAAATTTAAAACCGCTTTAAAATCCGTGAAATATAAATCGGGTTTTACCTTTTCAAAATTTTCTTCGAATTCCTTTGTGTGCGGGTTTGTGCCGATTAAAACTGCAATCCCTTCCTCATAATTGCGTGCCATTTGAACATCGGATCTGCCGTCGCCGACTGCGATCAAAAGATCAACATCTAACCCTTTTAAAGCTTCGTCAGTAAATTGTTTGGACGGTTTATCACAATTGATGTCTTCGGCCGCACAAACGCGATCAAAAAATCCGTCGATTTTTAAACGGGTCAGCTCGTCTTTTAATATAGAAGAGGCTTTATTGCTGGCCAAAATATTATAAAATCCTTTTTCTTTTGACAATTTTAGCACGTCAATTGCATTCGGTTTCAATTGCACATCATTGTTTTGCGTATATTTTAAATAAGCGTTTAAATAATAGTCTCTGGCTTCTTTCATTTTTAATTCGCCGAACATTGTGTTTAATAAGTCACGGCCGGATTTATTCATTGCTTGTTTGGCATCTTCGCGCGACCACGCCGGCAAACCAAAATGTGTACGCGTGTCATTTTGTGCGGATAAAACAGCATTAAACGTGTCGACCAGGGTGTTATCCCAGTCCCATAAAATAACTTTAACCATTAGTTACGATAGCTCCCTTCAATAAACGCAGAATCCAAGATATGGCCGGAAGATTCGCGTTTTAAGTCTTCAAAAGTAAAGCCGTTTTTTAAGTTCAGAAGGCAATCCAAAGCAAACACGCGAAAAACATAATTGTGCGGTCTGTCCGGCGGAGCCATTCCACCATACATATTTTGTCCCCAACTGTTTTTACCTTGAATGAAGGTTGTTGCATGAATGCTTTCGTTATCTTCGATCCCGTCTTTGCATAAGTTTGCGCCTAGCCAATGAATCCATTTAAAACCCATCGGAGCAATTGAATCGGGATCGTCCAAAACAAAAGCAAATGAAACTGTTCCAAGGGGAATGTCCTGCAAGCGAAAACCAAAAGAGAAGGTCGGCATAGAGGCTTTAAATTGCGTTCCACGCTTTCCATATTTGTCTGCAAAGATACCGTCCTGCACGGCCGGACATACGATAATCATCTCAATCTCCTTTATTCTTTAAAATCAACAGCTTGTGTGCATAAGTAGATTTAAAATCTTAACTAATTCTTCTTTTAAATGGCGGCGGTCAATCACCGCATCAATCATTCCATGTTCTTGTAAATATTCGGAACGTTGAAAGCCATCCGGTAATGTTTCACGAATAGTTTGTTCAATCACTCTGGCACCGGCAAAGCCGATCAAAGCATCAGGTTCGGCTAAATGAATATCGCCCAACATCGCAAACGAGGCCGTTACACCTCCGGTTGTCGGGTTGGCGAAAATGGTAATGTAAGGAAGTTTTTTTTCTTTTAACAGTTTAATAGCTAATACAGTTCGTGGCATTTGCATCAAAGAAAGCATACCTTCTTGCATACGCGCGCCACCGGAAGAGGGGATTAAAATCAATGCTGCATTTTTTTCTTTGGCTACATCAGCCGCTTTTACAATTGCTTCACCGACGGCCGTTCCCATAGAACCGCCCATAAAGTCAAAATCGAACACGCCCACAACGGCGGGGCATTTTCCGACAGCTCCTTCGGCAACAACAATCGCATCATTTTGATGTGTTTTTTTACGGGCGTCTTTGATGCGATCCGTATATTTTTTTACGTCCGTAAAGTTCAGCGGATCCATTTTAACGTCCGGCAAATCCACCAAAGTATATGCCCCATCATCAAATAACATTTTTAATCGATCGGCTGTTGACAACTTAAAATGATGTCCGCAAGAGGGGCAAACCCAACTGTTTTCCTCTAATTCTTTATGGAAAATCATCTTGCCGCAAGAAGCGCACCCCATCCATAAATTATCCGGAATGTCTTTTTGTTCGACAAGCTTGCTCATCTTTGGGCGAACATAGTTGGTCAGCCAATTCATTTAAAAGTATCCCTTTATTGCAAGTTGATTCTTTTTTTCAAAATTTTACCGGCTTTGAAGTAGGGGACTGCTTTTTGAGCGACGCTGACGCTTTCCCCCGTTTTCGGGTTGCGTGCGATACGCGGCGCTCTTTGCTTCGTTCCGAAAACGCCAAAACCGCGCAATTCTACTCGATCACCGTCAGCCAAAGCCTTTTTAATCCGTGCAAAAATCGTTGTCACCAAGCGGTCAACATCGCTGGAATACAAATGCGTATTATTCATTGCAATGCGTTCTACAAGTTCTGATCTGGTCATTATTTTATTCCTTATAATTAAATTAACATCTGTTTATGAAGATGGCACAATTACCGTTCTTTGTCAACCAAAATTTACAAAAAAAAGCTTTAATTTGAAAAATATGCTTGACGCGGCCGGATTTATATGAGATAATCTTAAACATGATAAAAAAAGTTTTGATTTTAAAAGCGGACCTACTACTATTGGACTTGACATAATAAAGCCCAAAGGATTTTTGCTTTTATAATCAGAACAGATTTTTTTATATTAAATGAATGGCATCTTCCTTTTGGGAAGGTGTTTTTTTTATGTCTAAACGAAAGGAAGAAAAAAATGGACATTACAATTTTTGCCAATAACGAAGTGCAAGCAGATAAAGAAATTGTTAAAATGAAAAGTGCTATTTGGAAAGATGCCATTAAAAATTTTGCAAATGCGCAAAGCTTGCAAGAAAAGAGCTTTATTGTTGAAAGAGCGATTATTCACGGTATTGTTCCGGATCATATCGAAAATTCGTCGGCAAAAGTTTATGCTAAAATGGAAGAAATGGCAGTTTCAGAGCCAAAAATTGTTCGGCGCCACAATATTGTAATGCCGTCTATGGAGCGCCAAAACGGATAATTTGTCTTTATAAACATAAAGCGTCTTTTAAAAGGCGCTTTTTTGCAAAGGCAAGGGGCAAAGCAGGGAATTTATATACTCTCTATATAATAAAGTAGATAAGGATATAATAAGGCGTCGAATAAGGCAACCCTTTTGCTTTGTTTTAGCAGAAATCGGATCTATCGGGTATTAAAAAATGTTTTACCGTTGAGCGGCGGTCGATATTTTAAGTGATTTTATGTGAAAATAGCGGAAAAGACAGCAAAAAATGATGTGTAGTTTTTCTGCTATTTCTTTATTTAAATAGCCTTTTTGCGCTATTCGCAGCACTTTTATTCTTAAAAAGCGTTGATTGATTTTGTTTTTTTTGGCAATAATTGCACGCGAATGCGCCATAATTTCCAATTGTTGCCTTGAAAATTCTTTCGGAATTTTGTCCAATTGACCCAAAGCGTAGCGCAGGGCGGTTAAATGCAAGCGCTTATGTTCTTTTTCGATTTGTTCAGCCATTTTTTCTTGTTCCAAGCGATAGCGGGCCAATTCTTTTAATTTTTGGGCTATTTGCAGGAATTCATCAGCCAACACAAAGAGCGTTTTAGAGTTCGTTTCATAGAACGTATTTAACAGATCTAACATTTATTACTCCTTTCAAAAGATTATACACAAGTTTGTTCACAATTATTCACAAAGTTATCCACAGGGGATTACTTTTATTATATAACACATTGAAAAATAAGTAAATCTTTTTGAACTGTGTCCCAAGGCTCTTAAAATAATTGTCGCATAATTTATATTATGTATAGTGAGGTTAAAAAATGTTATGGATATTCAAGAAGTAAAAATAAATAATAAATGATCAACGGCTATCACAAAGCACAGTATTTCTCTTGATGTGGCTCTGCTAAGTGATACCAAAATCAATTCTTGAATAAGACATCCGAGCGGAATGCAAAACCAGCCACAAAAATTAATATCTTTGCAAATTTTTATGGATAGATTATGAAAAATACAGATATCTTGGAAGCTTTATATTATATTAGACGCGGTCAGCGCTTCACAAATTTTTTAATGTTGTTGATCGTATTTTTAATTGTTTTGTTTGTTTTAACTTCCTGCGCTAACGAAAGACTTTGTTTATCAAAAGATGTTAATGATATGACAGATAGAGAGTTCGAATTTTGTAAAGCTTATGTTCAGTCTTCTAACGTTGTTATTCAATAAATCGATGAAGATTGCTTATGTTTTTAATCGATGCGGTATAAGAATGCGACACTTATACGCCCAAATATTTTTTCAATTTAATCAAACCGCGTTTGCAAGAGTCCGTGACGTTTGTTAATTCTATTGCTGCGTTTATAGCAAACCACTTATATTCTGTTAATTCTTTGTCATCTAAAAAGATAAAATGTGCGGCGCGTTACCGCGTTCGTACATTTCTAATCCCATATGTTTGCTTTAAAATCCTCGCCACGCGCTTCAAAGTTTTTGTAAGCATGATAACTGGGGGCACCGGGCGATAATAAAATGACATCTTCTGAGCTTGCCCGATCTTGCGCTAAATGAACGGCGTCAGCAACACTGCCCGCATTGATGACATCCAGCCCCATTGAATCAGCCTGTGCAGCTATTTGACTGCCGGTAATTGGCATTGTAACCAAAGTTATTTTATCCTTATTTTCAAATACATATGACAATAAAACGCCATAGTCTTGATGGCGATCATATCCGCCGACCAGCAAATAAATATGGCTTGCTGATGCAAAAGCCTTTAATGCCGCCAAAGATGTTTCGGGGGTCGTTGAAATGCTGTCATCGACAAAGCGAACGCCCTGCACCATTTTTACCGTTTGCAAACGGTGCGCCAAAGGTTCAAAAGATTGAATGTAGGTTTTAACATTGTCTAATGAAAGCCCCAGCTCTTTTAAAACAGTCAATACAGCACAAATATTTTCAAAATTATGAACGCCCTTTAAGTTCGATATTTCCTCCATTTTAAATAAAGGATTTTGTGCGTCCATTACCCAACCGTTTTGCAAATGAAACCCCGTCGGATTATTAAAGAATATGACGTCTTTTTCACCTTTTGTTCGAACCAAAGTTTCGGTATTTTCCCAATTTAAAACGGCTTTTTGTCCGCTGTCCCGAATACGAATTAAACGCAATTTATCCTCATAATACCGATCGTGTGTTTGATGCCAATCGATATGCTCCGGATACAAATTAACAACGACGGAAATGTCAAAAGGATACATCAAATCCGCGCATTGATAACTGGATAATTCAGCCACCAAGAAATCATATTTTTGACCGATTAAATCAATCAACGGTTGGCCGATATTGCCCCCAAAGCCCACCGAATACCCGAATGAGCGTAAAATATGCGCTAATAAAGACGAAGTTGTGCTTTTGCCTTTTGTTCCCGTTACGGCAATCGTTTTCATTGCGTTGTCTTTTTCGTGCAAAAAAATGTTGGTAGAAGACCAAAGCTCGATCCCCTGCTCCAAAGCCTTGTGCAGGCTGTCATTATACAGGCTGATCCCGGGGCTTTTCAATAACACATCATAGCCGGATAAATCAATATCTTTTCCTTCGAAAACAGTTGCTTGTAATCCATTATTATTGCAATACTTTAATAACGATTGCCCTTCTTTTCCCATTCCCCATATTGCAATTTTTTTGCCTTCAAACATTTAAAAACTCCTTTGGAATCAAATCTGTTCTGCCGGTTGCCCAGACCTTTTTTTCTAACGTTTCTATTGAATAATCTTTTAAAAGAGGTGACAATTTTTGAATTAAATAATCCGATTGCCAATTTTCACGCTTGGACAACATTAAAAAAGCCAACCGACATTCATCATAAGTGCCGACGCATTCAAACGGTTTTGATTGCCCAAGCCCCAGCAAAGCCAAATAGCCCTGCTCTTGCGCCGGATCATCAAGCGGGTTTTGACCGATAATTTCAATCAATTTTTCTTTCGGCATAAAAGGCGCTAAAATCAAAAAAACAAATCGGCATTTATCGCATTTTCCGCACCAACGCAACAATCGTTTGCTTTTGTCAATATGAAAAGCGTGATTGCAACTGGTAAACACATCAAAGTAATCGGCACAGTTTTTGGCAAAAGAGGCCGCTATTTGCATTTCGCTCATCGATCGCAGCAATGAAAAGTATCGAAAAGAAGGCAATATCTTTGCCATTAAAGCACCAAAAGCAAGCTCAAAAGCCGATGATTTGCTCCATTGATGGTTGACATCCTTAAAGTTCGCTTCGTCCGCAGACCCTTCACAGCTCATTACAACGAAACGCTTATCATATAAAATGCACGCCGCCGCGCTGATAAAAGCGATGATGCCGGAAATGGGCACATGCCCGTTTAAAAAATGATCGTTGTTTTCTAATAAAACCGGGCTGATTGTACGCCAAATCGTCACTTCCGGTAAGTTGGAGATTCGTTTGCAATCTTCAATCGGGCGCGCTGTATTGACTGAAAATAAAGTCGTTGGAATTTGCGCGCGCTGTAAACGCGTAATTGTAACGCAACTATCTTTGCCACCGCCAACCGGAACAAACGCGCCCGATCCAAGCGGTAAATCAAACATTTTTTCTCTGTCCGATCCAAAAGGAAAATCAAACTTTAGTTTTAAATGGTTTTCGGCCGCAAATTGCCCCAATCCGAAATAATAAAAATCATTGAAAAAGGCAGCTTGATCTTTTGTCAAAACACCGCTGCGGATTTGGATTGCGGGATTGCCGAAAGCTTTATAATAACTGACCCCGGCCGCAATATGCAATAAAAAGAACACTTGATCAAGCGCTTTTTGGCGCTCTTGCGTTAAACAAAAGGGAGCGTCGGGGAACGCAATCCGCTCTTCAAAGCGATAGCCTTGACACGAATAAAACAAAGATAAAAGCCCAGTCTGCTCGTTCCAATTAAAGCTTTCAAAACAAAAAAGCGATGACATAAAAAAATCCTTTTTTTTGTTGATGTTGGTTTAAATATATCTTATATTATGTGTATATTTCAAGTTTTTTTTAAAAAAGGAGTGTAAAATGTTTTCTTTGTTCCGTAAAAATAAGGGTGAAAAGTCAAATTTACGCCCTGTTCGCTCGCTGTTTTGGGTGGGTGCGTTTTTATTTTTGTTTTCATTTGTCATTTTATTGCCAATTTACAAAAACGCCAATATGACAGAAAGCCAACATTTACAGGAAGGTTTACTGGCTTTAAGTCAACAAAACTACAGCAAAGCAAGGGCGCATTTATTACAAGCGGCACAAAACAAAAATGCACAAGCTTTTTATATTTTGGGTAAAATGGAAATGGAAGGCAAAAATGCCGAAGACAAAGCCAACCCGACACAGGCAGCCGGTTATTTTGAAAATGCGGCCAATTTGGGATTAAAGGACGCCCAATATATTTTGGCTTTGCTTTACGATCGCGGCGAAGGCGTTGCTCAAAGCAAAGAAAAAGCTTTGGATTGGGGATTGTTGGCGGCGGCGCAAGGTGATATCAATGCAACCTATGCGGCGGCGGTTTGGCTGGAACGCGGATATTCGGGAAAAGCCGAACCACATTTGGCATTAACGCTTTATGAATATGCGGCCGAAAAGGGCCATCAAAATGCAATGGCAACTTTGATTTCGATATACTCCGGCGGAACGGACATTCCGGTCAATATTGATCGTGCAAATTATTGGAAAAATCAACTGAAAACAGCAAAAGCAAAAGCAGAGAAAAAAACAAAATAAAGGGAAAACAAAATGAAACTGACTTATCGTAAAGATTATATTGCTCCGGCATACCGGATTTTAACAACCGATTTGGATTTTACTTTAAATCCCGAAAAAACAATTGTTAAAAGCCATTTAAAAATGCAAAAAATTGACAACGCTCCGTTATTTTTGAACGGAAAACGTTTAAAGTTAAACTCGATTGCTTTAAATGGTCGGCTATTAAGCGCATCTGAATACTTTTTAAATGACGAAGGGTTAACTTTGAATAACTTACCGGACTGCTTTGATTTGGATATCGAAACTGAAATTAACCCCAAAGCAAACACGTTTTTAAGCGGGCTTTATATTTCAAACAATACGTTTACCACTCAATGCGAACCGGAAGGTTTCCGCACGATTACCTATTTTTTGGATCACCCCGATGTGTTAAGCACATACACGGTTACCATTCACGCGGATCGTAAACAATATCCGGTTTTGCTTTCGAACGGCAACAAAATCAAAGATGAAGGCGATACGGTTGTTTGGCATGATCCGTTTTTAAAGCCTTCATACTTATTTGCTTTGGTGGCGGGCGATTTAGGGCATATCGAAGACGAATTTACAACCATGTCGGGGCGTCACGTTGATTTGCGCATTTATTGCGAAAAAGGCAAAGAAGAACGGCTTTACTATGCGATGGACAGCTTAAAACGCGCGATGCGTTGGGACGAAGAAAAGTTCGGACGAGAATATGATTTGGATTTGTTTAACATCGTTGCTGTTCCGGATTTTAATGCCGGCGCAATGGAAAATAAAAGCTTAAACATCTTTAATGACTCGTGCCTGCTTGCCGATGAAAAAACGGCCACAGATGCAACTTATGAATACGTTGAAGGCGTTGTCGGACACGAATATTTCCACAATTGGAGCGGTGACAGAGTAACGGCACGCGATTGGTTTAACTTGTCGTTAAAGGAAGGCTTTACAGTTTACCGTGATCAAGAATTTTCCTCTGATATGCGTTCGGCGGTTGTTAAGCGAATTGACGATGTTTCTTTGTTAAAGTTATATCAATTCCCATCTGATGACGGGCCTTTAAAGCACCCTGTTCGTCCGGATTCTTTCGCGACGATTGAAAACTTTTATACCACGACGGTTTACGACAAAGGCGCCGAATTGATCAGAATGCAGGAAAAAATCGTTGGCAAAGAGGGTTTTAGAAAAGCAACAGATTTGTATTTTTCGCGTCATGACGGACAAGCGGTTACAATCGATGATTTTGTCAAATGCGTTGAAGATGCCAACGAAATTGATTTAAAACCGTTTATGAATTGGTATTCTGTCGCGGGTCGTCCGACCGTCAATGTTGAACAAGAATATAATGATAAAACAAAAACTTATCAGTTGACATTAAAGCAAAGTTTGAAAGATAGCGATGCCGTCTTTATGATTCCGCTTGCAATCGGTTTGGTCGATGAAACGGGAGCCGACGTCGTCAATGAAACTTTGATTTTGGATAAAAAAGAACAGACCTTTACATTCGAAAACATCTCAAAGCGCCCTGTTCTTTCAATAAACAGAAACTTTACTGCACCGGTGACGATTGATATGCACTATACCGACCAAGAAAGTTTGTTGTTGATGAAACATGACAGCGATTTATTCAACCGCTATGAAGTCGGTCAAGAGTATGCGTTGCAAGAAATTTTAAAAGCCTTAAAAGATGAAAAACCGGCCGTATTCCAAACATTGATCGATGCATTTTCATCGTATTTGGATATCGCCTCTACTGATCCGGCGTTTACGGCGCGTGCAATTATTTTTCCGGCAAGCTCTTACATCGGGGAAAAAATGCAAACATTCGAAGTGGATAAAGTCTTACAATTACGCAAAGATTTGCGCTTGGCTTTTGCCCGCCAAAACGAATCCCGTTTAAAGGAAATTTATGATATGTTTAACACAGACACCGTTTTTTCAACTGATCCGGCGCAAGCTGGTAAAAGAGCTTTGAAAAACGCGGCGTTGGGATATTTATCATTGTTGCCTCAATGGGCGGATTTGTCCAAAAACCAATACAAAAAAGCAACCAATATGACGGATAAAATTGCGGCTTTATCGGCATTGGTGCACAATGATTTACCTTTTGCAGAGCAAGCTTTAAATGACTTTCACGAAACATTCAAAGATGATGCTTTGGTCATCAATAAATGGTTGGCGTTGCAAGCTTCCGTCGAAGAAGAAAAAACATATGCGACCGTTCAACGTTTGATCGAAACGGACGATTTTGTCATCACAAATCCGAACAAAGTTCGCTCCTTGATCGGCGTATTCGGGCATAATTTAAAGGCTTTCCATGCTCCGAACGGTTCGGGCTATCATTTGGTTGCGGATTTTGTCATCAAATTAAATGCGCTCAACCCGCAGATTGCCGAAAGCATTGTTCACCCGTTATGCAGTTGGAAGCGCTTTGATACACATCGCCAACAGCTGATGAAATCCGAATTAAATCGAATTGCACAAACGCCGAACTTGTCGGTCAATTTAACGGAAACAATTACAAGGGCTTTGTCTTAAATGAAAAGCTTCATACCATCATAGGCCAGCTCTACCCCTTTGGGGAGCTTGGCCGAAATGGTATCGTAATCTATTTTGGCGCCCAAGTGCGTTAATACCAATCGTTTTGGTTTAACAATTTCAAACCATTGAAGTGCCTTTTCCAAATAAAGGTGCTTTTTATTTGGGTGCTCGTTCACGCAATCCAAAACCCACAAATCAATGCCTTTTAAGTTTTCCAAATCATAGTCGATAAAATCAATCAAATCCGTATTGTACGCAAAATTACCGATCTTAAAACCCAACGTGCGACATGTCATGTGGTCTTGCAAAATCGGCAATAAAGTAAGGTTTTTGATTGTAAATTCTTGGTACGGTTTTATCAAATGAGCAATAAATGGCGGTTCTTCTTGGCCGATATAAGTCATTGGCTTTAAATAAAAAGGAAAGCGTGTTTTAAATTCATCAAAATCGCTTTCGTGTATATAAATCGGTAACGGAGTTACTTCATGTTCTCTGACTTCCGACGGCGTGTAAGTGAATACGCGCGCATCATCTATCCCCATAATGTGATCCGAATGCATATGCGTAAAAATAATTGCGTCAACGGAGCTTATATTGTTTTTTACCAATTGCAAACGCAACTCCGGCGGTGTATCAAATAATAATGTTGTATCTTTGTCTTTGATGCAAATGCAAGACCTTGTCCGCGCATTTTTCGGATTATTCGGATCGCAAGATCCATAGCCGTATCGAACAGTCGGAACGCCATAACTGGGGCCACACCCCAAAATCGTTATTTCCATAATTTAATCTTCCCTTTTTAATTTTTTATCAAACAATGTGTAAAAATTGTTTTCCAATTGTCCTGCTAATTTTTCCTGCGATATATTTTTAATGTCTGCCACCGCTTTAAACGTTTCGGTGATAAAAGCCGGTTCATTGCGTTTGCCACGATAAGGAACAGGCGCCAAAAACGGCGCGTCCGTTTCAACCAATAACCGATCAAGCGGTATTTTTTTGACAATTTCACGCAAATCATTCGAATTTTTAAACGTCACAATGCCGGAAATGGAAAGATAACACCCCAAATCCAAAGCTGTTTTGGCCAATTTTTCAGACGATGAAAAGCAATGCAACATTGCTTTAAAAGGCTCATAAATCATACTTTCTTTTAATATGGCGGCCATATCTTCGTCCGCATCACGGGTGTGAATAATCAACGGCATTTGCGTGCGTCTTGCTGCTTCAATATGAACATAAAGCGATTGTTGTTGATATTTGCGATCGATCGTTTCGTAATGATAATCTAAACCAGTTTCCCCTACGCCGATAATTTTTAAATGATGTAGCAAATCCAACAATTCATCAAGCGTTATAATGTTGTCCGGATCAATTGAATCCGGATGAATACCAAAAGCCCCGTAAATAAACGGATAACGCTCTAATGTCCCGATCAGGGAAGCATATTCGTCTTTGTTGGTTGCTACATTTAAAATCATTCCGACGCCTTTTTGAACGGCATTTTGAATGACTGTATCTAATTCATCTTCGTAATCTTCGAACGTTAAATGACAATGGCTGTCTATAATCATTTTTTTATTCCCAATTTTAAGAATACTTGCGCTATGACGCTTTTTTTATCCAAATAAAGGTTTTCCATATCCTTTAATAAAGCGTTGATTTGGCTCCATTGATCCAAATATTGATCTCTTTTATCTTTGTCGATGTTCGGGTCTTTGGCCAAAGAAAATAATAAAAATAACAACAAATCTTTAACCAAAGCATACAACTTTTCATCTTTGGCTACTTTGTCGGCAAAGTCCATAATTGCCCCGATTTGGGTTAAAGGATTTTCGGAAAATTGCAACATTTTCTGATAGACTTCGACACCGTTATTTTCAAAAAAGTTTTTGCATTTTCCGACACTTCCATCAAAAAACGAAAGCAATGCATCAATGTTTTGAGCTTGCGGATAATGCTCTAAAATAAAGCCTTTCATCAAAGGGTCGGACAAAGGAGATACCATTATTTGACGACACCGGGAACGAATGGTTGGCAACAATTTACCCATATTATGCGAAATTAAGAAAATAACAGTATGTGCCGGCGGTTCTTCCAACAATTTTAACAACGCATTCGCTGCATTTTCGTTCATATCATCGGCCGAATCAATCACCATTACCCGCCAATTTTGGTTGGCTGATGTTAAAGACAAAAATTGAATCCCGCTTCGAATGTCATCGATTGTAATTTCGGCTTTTTTGGCTCTGGATTGCTCTGAATCGGGATCTAACGCCCTGCCCGAATTTAATGTTTGAATAATGTCTTTTTTTTCTTCTTCGGTGTAATCGCGCTCGATCCATTTCAAATCGCCGTGAAAATCAAGCGGTGTTTCATCGCCCGTTAACAGATAAGAGACAAAGCGACGTACCATTGTCGATTTGCCGACACCAAAAGGCCCCGTAATCAGCCAAGATCCGGCTAATTTTCCAGAAGCCAAAATCTGTTTTAACTGCTCAAAGCTTTTATCCGCCGGCATTATCATTTGAATAAGCGCTCCCGAACTACTTTGATAATATCAGCGTGGATTTTATCCGGCGTTTGCGATGCATCAATAACGACGCAGCGATTTGGCTCTTTTTGCGCGATATCCAAAAAAGCCGCGCGTAAATTATGATGAAAAGATAAATCCATACCTTCCATTCTGTCTTTTGCGCCACGATTGCACACGCGTTGTAAACCAAGAGCCGGATCAATGTCCAAAATCAGAGTTAAATCGGGCTTAAAATCTTTGGCTACCAAGCGGTATAAGCAATGAATATCGTCTGCCGTTAACAAACCGTCATTGCGGCCGTATCCTTGATAAGCCATCGTCGAATCGGCAAAACGATCCGAAATGACCCACTGACCTTGATTGATCGCCGGCCAAATTTTATCGACTAAATGACTGCGCCGCGCGGCAAAAAATAATAATGTTTCAGAAACCGAATCCCATTTGTCCTTGTTACCGGATAACAAAACCTGTCGCAATTCTTCTGCGGCGGGACTTCCTCCCGGTTCACGCGTCAAAATGCAATCAATATCGTTTTGCAACAAAAACTGTTGCAACAATTTGCATTGCGTTGATTTACCGGCTCCGTCGCCGCCTTCTAATGTAATAAAACGACCTTTATTCATTTTTGTTGTCCATAAAACAATGACGAAATTGCCGCTTTCATTTTACCGAAAAAGCCGATCTTTTCAACATCTTTTGCCGCAACCAACGGGAAACGGTACGTCATACCGTCCGGTAAAATCACGTTCAAAGACGCAATTTGAGCGCCTTTTTTTACCGGAGCTTTTACCCAACTGTCATAGCTGACAATCACTTTTGTTTTCGGTTTGTCCAAGCGATGAATGGTCACTAAAGCGTCTTTTGATAACACCGCCGGAACGGTTTCATCTGCGCCCAACCAAACCGGAATGTCCGCGACAGTTTGGCCGTCTTTGAATAAGCTGTAATTTTCAAACTCTCTTAATCCCCATTCCATAATTTTTTTGGCTTCGGCGCCGCGTTCTTTCATTGACTTTAAACCATTTACGACCAAAATTAAACGCCGTTTTCCATCTTTACTTTTGGCAGATCCGACCAAAGCATAACCGGATTTTGTTGTATGTCCGGTTTTTAAACCGTCCGCCTGATCCGGCATTGAATAAAGCAACGGATTGCGATTTTCTTGCTTTATACCGTTGTATTTAAAGCTTTTTTCAGAATAGTATTTATAAAATTCAGGGAATTGAGTAATCAGTTTTTTGGCAAGCATTGCCAACTCTTTGCTGGTCATCAAATGTTCTTTGTTCGGCCAACCGGTTGCATTTTTAAACGTACTTTTTTCCAATCCGATTTCCCGCGCCCGCAAAGTCATTTCCTGCGCAAAATTTTCCTCCGATCCGGCGATATTTTCCGCAACCGTAATGCAAGCGTCATTGCCGGATTGAATGATAATACCTTTGATTAAATCTTCGACTTTTACTTTTGAATGAGGCTTTAAAAACATCGTCGAGCTGCCGCTTTTTTCGCCGCCTTTTTTCCATGCATTTGTACTGACTTCGAATGTATCGTCCAACTTAATTTGCCCGCTTTGGATTTTTTCAAATAAAATATAGGCCGTCATTAACTTACTCATTGACGCCGGTTGCATCAATTCATCGGCGTTTTTGTCCAATAAAACCGCACCGGTATCATAATCAACCAAATATGCGTGCGTTGCAAGCGTATCAAAAGCCGGCGCCGCAAAAGATGTTCCGGACAAGCCTAAAAAAACACAACCCAAAATTAAACGTTTCATTTTTTAAAAACTCCTTTATTTTTCTTGCACTAATCTGATATCTGAATAACCGGAAGATTCGATTTGTTCCATAACTTCCGCCGCCATAGCGCCCGTTTCAAAAGCTCCAATTCGGACACGATAAATTGTACGACCGCCATTGTTGACTTCTTGGATTAAAATAGGGCCGAAAGACGACAAGCGGTTTTTAACAGCCAAAGCATTTGCTTTTTGCGAAAAGGCGCCGGCTTGGATATAATAATTTCCCTTTTCTGCCACCGCTTTTTTGAACATAGGATTTGCCCCCGTTTTAGGCGAATAAAGCGGCGCATCATCAGCAATTGACTTATCAAAGGCCCCTGCCCCGTTTAGCGACATTTCATCGTCAACGACGACGTCATTGGGGACTAAAACAATCGGTTCAGGCAATGCCGTTTGCGTGGTATCTTCTGCATCAGAAACATCACCAATCGGAGCACCGCCCACCGCTTTTCCGCCGTTTGACAAAATACGTTTCTTTAAATCTTTGCTTTCATCGGCCAAAATTTCAACACGAACTTTTGCTGTTCCTTTGTCGATAAAGTCCAACTTTTCCGCCGCAGCTTTTGATAAATCAATGACGCGATTGTTGACGAAAGGACCACGATCATTGACGCGTACAATCACGGATTTGCCGTTGTCCAAATTCGTTACTTTTACAATTGACGGCAAAGGCAAAGTTCTGTGTGCCGCCGACATTTCGTGCATATTGTAAGTTTCTCCGTTTGCTGTGATGCCTTTGTGAAAATCGGGGCCGTACCATGAAGCGATGCCCACTTCTTTATATTTATAATTTTCCTCCGGTCGATACCAAATACTATTGATTTGATAAGGCTCACCTACTTTATAAACGCCGTTTGTATCATGTGTAATATAATCTTTGCCGTTTGATCGCAACAATAAACCGTTATCGGTGCAACCGGCCGTCATTACACAAGCCAAAATCAACGAAAAAACAACCTTTTTCATACTTTACTTATCCCCTTTTTGATTGGTTATTTTATTAAATAAGTCAACAGATAAAAACCCGTCCGCCGGTAAATGATTTGCTTTTTGATAAGCTTTCAGCGCTTTTTTTGTTCCACTGCCCATACGGCCGTCCGTTTTTCCATCATACATATTTTTGTTTTTTAAAGCTTGTTGCACAGCTTTTACATCTTCGTTTTTTAAATTGGGTTTAATGTCCAAAGCAGCTATATTCAAAGTATCGCGATCGATAATATTGTCGGCCAAAACCACAATCGCCAAAGCATAAAAATCGGATCTGTTCCAACGTTTGATAACATCAAAGTTTTTGTATGTTAAAAAAGCCGGCCCATTGACGCCTTCGGGCATAACCAATTCGGCCAAAATATCCTCTTCTTGCGGTTTATAAGCTTGTCCGTCAGCGCGCTTTATGCCCCACTTTGTCCACTCTTTTAAGGTGTGCTTTTCACCCAATTTTTCGACAACACTTAAATCCGATAAAACAACTTCACGTCCCCAAGTTTGGTCCCTTTGCCAGCCCATTTTGTTTAAATAATTCGCTGCCGAAGCAACGGCATCATCAAAAGAATGTATGATATCGGCTCTGCCGTCACCGTCTTCATCGACTGCGTATTGGTAAAATGTGGTCGGCATAAATTGGAAATGCCCGAAAGCGCCGGCCCAAGATCCGGTCGGGACATCGATATGTTCACGCTCTAAAATCTTTAACAAAGTCACTAACTGTTCGGAAAAAAAGCCGCTGCGACGCGGATCAAAAGCCAATGTTGCCAACGCATTCAGCGTATTTATTTTCCCCTTTACTGCACCAAAGTTTGTTTCAACGCCCCAAAAAGCCAATAAATAATGCGCCGGAACGCCGTACAACTCTTCAACGCGTCCAAAGATACGGCTGTGATTTTTTAACAATTGTTTGGCTTTTGAGATTCGCGTATCGGAAACCGCACGTTTCATATAATTGCCGAAACTGGAAGTAAATTCCGGTTGAGCTCTGTCTAACTCTATAACCCGCGGCAAGTACTCGGCATTTACAAAGTATTTATCCAAAATTGCATTTGAAACTTTATGAGACAAAGCCTGCTGATAAAAATCGGTTTTCCAACTTTCAAAATCCTGATCAGCCCGCGCCACAACAGCGCAGAAAATCAGCAAAGCAGCAAAAATAAAGCGATTCATTTTCATCATAGGGATAATTTACTCGATTATGCACAAAAAAGCAAAGGAAAAAAGTTTTAATTTAGATTTTTTTAAAAAAGGCGCCCTTATCGGACGCTTTTTTTGTTGGCGGATGGGGAGAGATTGTAAGCTGCGCTTATCCCGCGGCTGGACGCCGTCGGGACTGTCCTTGCGGACATCGTGACCTGCGGTCACCGAACTCCTCGGCTCCGGTCGGCCGAATCTTCCCCGTTTTATCCGCATAAAAAAAGGCGCCCTTATCGGACGCTTTTTTTGTTGGCGGATGGGGAGAGATTCGAACTCCCGGAGGGTCGCCCCTCAACGGTTTTCAAGACCGCCGCATTAAACCGCTCTGCCACCCATCCGCAAAACCATCTCGAAGTTTTAAAATCGGTACCTCGAAAACCGTTGTTTTGGACGATGTCCAAAAACGGTGTTGTCTGAAGCTTTGCTTCATTCCGCTAACGCGACTAAGACCGCCGCATTAAACCGCTTAAGCCACCCATCCACAAAACCATCTCGAAGTTTTAAAATCGGTACTCCGAAAACCGGTCTTTTTTCAAAAACAAATCCATCATACAGGAAAAAAAATAAAAATCAAGTAAAAAATTAAAAAGTTTTGTTGAAAATACATTTTATTTGTGATAGCCTTTCTGTAAAACCAAAGGATACAATAAAATGCAAACCGTAAAAACCAATGTAATGCGCATTTTGGAAAGCGCAAAAATTCCTTTTACAGCATATACTTACGATCCGAAAATCGGCATCGACGCCGTGTCGGTTGCAAACCAAGTCCATAAATCAACAGATCAAGTTTTTAAAACATTGGTGACGCAGTCGGCGACACAAACACATTCTTTTGAACATTTTGTATTTGTCATTCCGGCCGCACACGAATTGGATTTGAAAAAGGCCGCCAAAGCCGCAAATGTTAAAAATTTAGAAATGATGCCGATGAAAAACTTATTGCCTTTAACAGGTTACATTCACGGCGGTTGCTCGCCTATTGGAATGAAAAAATCCTTTCCGACATTCATCGATGAAACAGCGATTTTGTTCGATACAATTTGCGTCAGCGGCGGTAAAGTCGGCGTTACGTTACAATTAAATCCGCAACAACTTTCCGACTTTGTCAAAGCCCCCTTTTACGATTTGACCAAGGAGTAAAAAACTCGACTTTTGTTTTGCTTGTAAAGCATTTATTTCCAACTTATATGCCATTTAAAAAGGCAACGGAAGGAAAAAACAAAATGCAACCAATTGCAAAATCAGGATACTTTTTTGGTTTGTTGGCGATTTTTTTATGGAGCTGGAACGTTATCATTTCCAGATATTTAGCGCCATTTATTCCGCCTTTTCAAATATCTTTTTTTCGTTGGTTTATCGCTGGTATTTGTTTATTACCATTTACTTATAAACAAGTTTTAAAGGAAAAGATTACATTATTAAAATCATGGAAAATCATTTTATTTTTATCCGTCGGACTGGCGTTTATGAACAATTTTATTTATCAAGCCGGCCATTCGACCAGCGCTATTGATATGTCTTTATTAGCGACAATGGGACCTGTTTTAATGGTCATTTTTTCGTGGATTTTTTTCCGCGTATCCTTGTCCAAGAGGCAGATCATCGGCTTTTTAATTACCTTTTTGGGCGTTTTAATCGTTATTTCCGGCGGCAAAATATCTGCCTTTCAAGACTTTCGTTTTGCGGCGGGTAATTTATGGATGTTGGTTTTCGCCCTCTTCTTTGGGCTTTACGGAGCTTTTGAACGAAAACGCCCGCAAAACTTATCGCAAATATCCTTTCTTTCCGTCACGATTACGGTTGGCACATTAACTTTATTGCCGTTTTTCTT
Organism: uncultured Alphaproteobacteria bacterium; assembly: GCA_934203105.1. Taxonomy (GTDB): domain Bacteria; phylum Pseudomonadota; class Alphaproteobacteria; order CAAHEQ01; family UBA3637; genus CAAHEQ01. Next base: position 46,555 of record CAKPYQ010000002.1, on the reverse strand, counting down.
AACGACTTTGGATAAAAATCCGCTGTCAAATATCGGCATTGTTCAATGGGGATTGTTGGCTTATTTGGGCATTGTCAATTCGATTTTCGGGTATTTGGCGTGGAATATTGCTTTAAGCCGAATCGGATCTTTGCGCGCCGGATTGCTTTACTATCTTTTGCCACTGTTCAGTTCAATCGAAGCATTCTTTGTTTTGGACGAACACTTGGCTTTGGGCGAATTGATCGGTGCCGCGTTTCTTTTTTCGGGGATCATCGTCGGCAGTATGCGCAAAAAATCCGCCTCTTAATCGCGGTCCATATATCGGAAAATATTATCGACCTTTTTCCATGTAAATTGTGTAGCTCCCGGCTTTAATCTGCAATCATAAATATTGCCGTTTGAGGAAATAACAATGTCTTGCGTCATCGAAAAGCCAACCTTGCGCCCGCGATAGGCAAAAGGTAAACTTTGTTTTTGACTTGTTTCAACCCATCGACCGTTGAAAACAGGAAAAAGCTTTCGAAACAGCGTATCATCATCAAGCAAAAAGTCATTCTTTTCCTTTGTATCGTCGGGTAAGCAAACATGCCGAAATTCGATTTTGTTATCCCCTTGACGATCTTTTGAAACTTGGCTTAACGCCGATAAAGAAGTCAAAATCCGTTTCCAATTTTTACCGATATTGCGCTCGCCCGGTAAATCAACAAAGGACAGCGAAACCGAATTGCTTTCAAACGCTTTTGCCAAAGCCCATAAATCTTTTTCAAACAAAGCGCCTTTGGTGACAATGCTGGCGCGCAATTGGCTTTCTTTGGGCAAACAAGTTTGAACATAACGGCAAACATCGCCCACATCAACGTCCAAAATATCGTCGCGATAAGAAAGCGGATCCGAGTTCGAATAAAATTGAGACAATCCGGAATAAGGACTGCGCAACTGCCGACCGTACAAATGCGCTAAACGGACAAAAACCGGATACGGCAAATGTGACACGGGCGGTTTTGCCGCAAACCCGCAATGCGCACACATATTATAGCACCCCGAACTTAAAGCGTCCGAATTGCGGGCGTAAATAAAAAGTCGATGATTTCAAACGATTAAAGTTTTTAAACAAAGATATATCCAACAAAAACTTATGTCCGCCTTTGATTGCTGCGCGTTCACTCACGGCGGAAAAGTCGTTCATTTGCAGTTTATTTTGCAATAAGTCAAGCTGTTGTTTGCCCTTTGTCGACAGCAAGTCAACAGTGTCAAAAGAAACTTTCGGATCTTTTGAATAAGGAACCGGCGCTTGACTATACGCCGTTAAAACGCGAACGGATTTTTCCAGCCAATAGCGACATAAAGCCATTTGCTTTGATTTGTCGGATTGCGCTTCAAAAGCAATTTTTAAAACTTGATCCGGAACTTCGGCTCGAATATAGGGCGGCAAAGTTTCCCACTTTTCGGCGGCCAAAGACAAAACCGTCGGTGAAAAAATATGCATCAGCAAATAATCCGCTAAACGAGTTTGTACAAACTTTTCGTTATTGCGAAATCGATAAAGCGATGAAATTGTGTTTGTGGGTTGCATACTTTTGTCCTTGTGATCTTTTATGTTTAAAGTTTAAAACAAGCGGGTCGTTTTGTCAAGTATTTTTAATTGACTTTATTTTTAAAACGGGGCATTCTTAAAAGCGGAGTTGAAAAAAAATGACGAATAAATGGAATTTACAAAAAGAATTTATCTTGGCTTCTTGCTCTCCGCAAAGATTGAAATTGCTTTTCGATGCGGGCTTTGAGCCGAAAGAATGCATTGCCGCCGACATTGACGAAAGCGTTTTAAAGGGTGAAAAACCGGCGCACTATGTCAAACGTGTTGCGGCTCAAAAAGTATCATTTGTCGCTTTAAAGCACCCGAATGAATGCATTGTTGCGGCCGATACGATCATCGTTGCCAAAGGCAAAATCATTCGTAAAGCCAAAGACGCGGCCGTTGCACGCCAAAACTTGGATTTAATTTCTAACTCAAAGCATTCTGTTTTGACGGGTTACAGTGTCATTGCTCCATCGGGCAAGCAAATAACCGGACTTGTTCGCACGACGGTTTACATCAAAAAAATCACGGAAAACGAAAAAATAGCGTTGATTCAATCCGGAGAATGGAAAAATGTTGCAGCCTATCGAATTGAAGGAATGTTATCGACCTTTGTCAAAAAAATCAAAGGATCGTATCCCAATATTGTCGGTTTGCCCGTTTACGAAATCGGCGATATTTTAAAAGACGTGTTAAGATAGCGAACATTTAACACAGGCTTTATCTTTATCGACTTGAACCGTGCAATGGTGAATGCCAAACTTTTCGGACAGGACTTTCTGAACGTCTTGCGCGACTTGCGTATTATCGCCAATGATGTGGCAATCAAAGCCCAGTTCATTTTCATTGATCGACCACAAATGCATATGCGCAACGTCCCGAACACCCGAAAGCTTTTTTAAAGCGGATTTTATTTCCTCTGTATCCAATTGCTGCGGCGCTGCGTCCATTAAAATGTCGACAATTCCCGAAAAAGATAGCACAGATTGAACAATCATATAAATTGCGATCATAACCGCGATCACGCCATCGACAAAGCTCCAACCCAAGAACACAACAAACAAGCCCGAAACAATCACGCCGACGGATCCCAAAGCATCGGCTAAATTATGCAAAAACAACATTTTCATATTGGTGTTATGGCCTGAATCCGTATGCGATAGCTTTGCTGTCGCGCTGTCAATAATCAAAGCCAAAATCGAAACAATAATAATCGCCCAACCGTTAATTTCTTCCGGTGTTATGATTTTCGAAACGCCTTCAAATAACAAATAGCAGCCGGAAATAAACAGCAATATCAAATTAACAAAGCCGCCGATTGTCTCTGCACGTTTAAACCCGTAAGAATAACGATTTGTCGCTTTTTTAGTCCCGATTTTATAGGCAATAATCGCAATTAAAATCGAAAAAGCATCGCTGGTATTATGCAACGCATCGCCGACCAAAGCAATACTGCCGGCCAAAAATCCGGCAACCAGCTCTACCACCGTCAACAACATATTGATAATAAAAGCAATAAATAAATAACGAATCGTTTTGGGATTTACTTCATGCGAATGTTCGTGATTATGTTCATGTGAATGTGCCATTTTTATCTCCTATTTTCAGGTTTATCATAAAAAAATGTGAGCGACAAGTCAATGAATTTTTAATAATTTGAAGTGTTTTTTCAAATCCAAAAATAATAAATTGAAATGAAAGTTCAAAATGAAAAAAGCTTATAAAAAAATAATTGCTTTTGTCAAACAAGTTCTTTATTATAAATAAAAAACAATAACTTAACATAAGGTTTGAAAATGACTAAATACTCAACTCAATTTAACAATACGCGGCAACTCAATCGCATAGCCGGACAAATCGAAGGCATAAAAAAGATGATTGAAGAAAATCGCCGCTGCGAAGAAATCTTAATTCAATTGCGTTCGGTCAGATCGGCTGTTAAAAGCGTCGAGGCTTATATTTTAGAAACATACCTGTCACATCAAATCAATAATTTATTCAGCTCTGACATACCGCAAGAACAAGTTTTGCAAACCATCAAAAAAGCATTTTTGCAATACGATAAATGAAACGCCCAAAATCAGCTTTGCGTTAATTCCCAAATGCTGGCGCGTACCAAATCAATCCCCTGCTTTTTTTCGGAACTGGTCACCAATAATTCAGGGTGACAAGCCGTATGCTTGGACATTTTCTTTTTCACTTCAAAGGTTGTCTTTTCCAATTCAACCGACTTTACTTTATCGGATTTGGTTAAAATAACTTGGTATGAAACAGCGGCTTTATCCAACATTTTCATCACTTCCACGTCTTTATCTTTAATCCCGTGGCGCGCATCGATTAACAAATAAACACGGCGCAAGTTGGGGCGACCTTTTAAATAAGTAAAGACTAAATTATTCCACGTTTTGACGTGCTTTTCCGGCGCTTGCGCATAGCCATAACCCGGCAAGTCAACGACGTTTAACACGCCGTCCAAATCGAAAAAGTTAAGTTGTTGCGTCCGTCCGGGAGTTGCCGAAGCTCTGGCTAAATCTTTTTTGGAAAAAAGAGCGTTAATCAAACTGGATTTGCCAACATTAGAACGTCCGGCAAAAGCAATTTCCATACGTTCTGTGTCCGGCAATTGTTCCAACCACGCGACACCCAAAACGAAGTTGCAAGGACGCAAAAATAACGCTGCACCCTGCTCGATGGCTTCTTTTTGGCGGATCTTATCTAAAACATCTTGCGCCATTATTTAACTCCATACTTGTGCATAACATAGCGTTGTTGAGCGATCGACAAAACATTGCTCCATGTCCAGTAAATCACTAAACCGGAAGCAAAATTGCCCATCATAAATGTAAAGATAACCGGCATCCATTTCATTGCTTTGACCATCTCATTGCCGGGCGCATCAGGCGCATTTGTCGCCGGCGCAGATTGCGGGTTCATCTTTTGTTGCAAATACATCGTCAAGCCCATCAAAACCGGCCAAACACCGATATTTAAAATACCGGGGATCGGCCATGGGACAAGCCCGAACAAAGTAAAAACAGAAGACGGATCACGCGCTGATAAATCTTGAATCCAACCAAAGAATGGGGCTTGTCGCATCTCGATTGAAACCGATAACACTTTATACAAAGAAAAGAAAACCGGAATTTGAATAAACATCGGCAAACAACCGGCCGCCGGATTGACATTTTCTTTTTTATACAAAGCCAAAGTTTCTTGATTCAAGCGCAACTTATCGTCTTTATAACGCTTTTGTAATTCCAATATTTTGGGCTGAATCTTGCGCATTTTAGCCATACTTTCGAATGATTTTCCGGCAATCGGCAACAACAAAATACGCAACAAAGTTGCAAAAATCAAAATGGCAATACCCATATTGCCCACCATTCCATAGAGCCAACTTAAAATATACAAAAACGGTTTTGTCAGAAAATAATACCACCCAAAATCAATCGCCAACTCAAAACGATCAATCCCCAAAGTATCTTGATAACCCATAATCAAATCCAATTCTTTGGGGCCGGCGAAAAAATAAACAACGTTTTCGACACTTTTACCGGCTTCGACTTTTTGCGCCGCCGTCATAAAATCAGCCGTAAATAATTTATCCTCACCTTGCGGTGCATACTTTACATTTGCCGTTAAATTCGAAACGGCCGGATTAAAAGCAAATGCCGATAGCCAATATTTATCCGTCAAACCAAACCAACCTCCGTTGGAATCGAAAGTTTGCGATTGATGTGATTCGATCGATGAAAACTTTTCTTCTTTTAACTTTTTATCTAACACGCCGACAAAGCCTTGGTGAACGCTGGTTGCGCCTTCCAAAACCGGATTTAATCTGTTTAAGCTGCCCGAAAAAGCCACATTAACGGCTTTGTCCGAATTGTTTTGAACCGAATCGGTAATCGTAAACATATACTGATCATCCAAAGTAATTGTTCGTGTAAAAACAATGCCTTGTGCATTCGTCCACGTCAAAATCACCGGCGCTGTCGGTGTTAAAACAGTATTGTTCGCATGCCACAAAGTATCTTTGTTTGGCAATTCAATATCCGTTCCGGATACACCCAAATAGGCAAAATATGACGGCGTTAGAAAAGTAACGTCAGGACTGTTCTTTGCCACAGTTTCTTTATATTTTAAAAAGCTTAAATTATTGAACACACCGCCGCGCAAGCGAATTTCACCCGACAAAGTCGCGCTTTGGATTTTAACAACCGCATCTTCGGCATTGTTCAAAGCCACGACCGGCAGATTTTCCGATGCCTTAATTTGAACTGCCGGCGTTTCATCTGCAACCGCGTTTGTTTCAACCGGCGTCACAGCTTTATTTCGAGGAAAAAAATAATCCATCGCAAAAAAGACCAACAAAGTGCAAATGATTGCTAAAATTAAATTTTTATTTTCTGTTTTCATTTTTCATTCTTTCTTTTGTTTGCGTTTGTCGGTGGGGGCACCGGATCATATCCCGAACCACCCCACGGGTGACATTTTAAGAGTCGTTTCAATATTAGCAGAATTGCTTTAAAAAAGCTATGTTTTTGTAATGCTTCTTTCGCATAGGCAGAACAAGTCGGTGTAAAACGGCAACACGGGGTTTTAAATGGCGATATAAAAATGCGATAAATGTCAACAAAAAAACAACCAAGTGCCGACAATATCTTCATTTTAAATCTTCTTTAAAGCATACTTTAAATCATCTTGCAACGAATCGAACGAGCGATCAAAAGTCGCACTGCGCCCGATTAAGACGTAATCACAGCCTTTTTGCCCCAACGAAGGCAAAATCATTTTAGCCAAGACACGCAAACGACGACGCACACGGTTGCGCTTCACAGCAATACCAACTTTTTTTGTTGTTGTGAAACCCACCCGTATCGCGTCGCCAAATAAATTATCTTTTGGTCGCTGCCAAACTTGCAAAACCAAACCACCGGTTATGAATTTGCGACCTTGTTCAGCAACTTGAACAAACTCTCTGCGCTTTTTTAAGACCGACAAAGCAGTTTCCATGACCGAAAAGTCCGAAAACAAGCTTATGCGCTTAAAACTTTACGCCCTTTACGACGACGAGCGCTTAATACTTTGCGACCGCCCACTGTTGCCATACGGCTTCTGAAACCATGACGGCGAGAGCGAACCAATTGCGAGGGTTGAAATGTACGTTTCATGGTAAAATCTCCGTTCTTAATTCAAATTTATTTACTTTCAATCTTTTTTCAAGATGTCCTTATATAACCGATTTTCAAACACTTGTCAACGGTTATTTTAAAAATTTATTGTCTGGATTGCATATTATTTTCCAAAAATTGGCGAATACAGCGTTCATCTTGGCCTTTTTCGATGACTTGATTGACCAAATCCATAATTCTTTTTTCTGTTTTTTCGGCCTCTTGTGGCGTCATCACACGATTTTTTTCTTGCTTTCTGGCATAAGCAATTACTTCATGCGCATTGCCGTTTAACGCAAAAATCTGATATAAATTAAAATTGATATCCAAATGCTCTTTACGTTTTTTGCGCTCTGCCCGCAGAGCTTTTTCTGCCGGCGGCACATAGTTAGCGTACTTTATTTCCTGCATCTTAGCCAAAGACAATTCGCGCGCCCGCATCAATCGATTAACCACAAAACGCGCCGATTCAATCATTTTTGCAGAGTAATTTTGCGGATTTTTTTCCATTTTTTCCAACAATTCGGTAGCAATCAAAAAATCGCGAATAATTTCATCGTGATTGGCTTGCATTTCGATTTTTTCTTGATCAGATACATATCCATCGGACAAAATCTCTTTTGCCAAGTTGCGCGTATTTGTTTCATATAAATAAGTACGCGTTTTATCAACGTCTTTATCCATAACGGGGGGCATATTTATTTGGGTATTTTCTTTCATATCAAGCTCCTTTTTAAAAGATTTAGCACAACTTTATAAAAAATACAATCTTTTTGAAAAAAAATGCTGGATTTTTTTTCTGGCCCACTATATATTAAAGTTGGTAAAGGGAGAAGAAAAATGTTTGAAAATATAGAATTTGTTATTCCATGCGGCGGCAAAAGCTTACGCAACTATCCGCAAGCAAAAGGATTGGGGCATAAGTGTTTGTTGCCCTTTGGTTCAATGCGTATCATCGACCATATTTTAAAGCAAATCTTTGAAATTGGCGGACGCAATATTACTATTGTTTGCAGCTCACAAGACGTTGTCGAACGGTTTAAAGAGGCTTTACGCCCGACGCCCGAATTGGTTGCCACTTTGCGCGCCAAAGGTCACGAGCGTATTGCGGAAGCTTTGGAGGAAACGGAACTTCCGGCCGACGCTCGTATTCAATACGCGATACAATCAAAGCCGTTAGGCACTTCGCACGTTTTGGGCTTGGCGCATCGCTTGTCGCCGGATCGCCACGCCGTGATGATTTTTCCGGACGACATCTATCTGCCAAAAGATAATGAAAACAACCAAATCAAAAAGATTTTGGATATGTTCTTGAAAAACGAAAAGCAAATGTTGGCAACCGGTATTTATCAAGAAGACGTTTCGCGCTATTGTATCATTCACAACGGGCGTTTGGTTGAAAAATCACCGATTGCGTATAATCACACCGCCGGATTTTCTCCGTTGGTTTTCCCAAAAGAAATATTGGATTACATTACGGATCGAATCGATGATTTGGAAAGCGGAGCTTATCAGCCGCACCGCGTCAACGGCGAATGGGTGTTTACCGACGGCGTCAATTCATTTTTAGATGACGGTGGCGATGAAAAAGGCTTTTCAATCAAGATGTTATTAAAAGATGAAGATGATCAGTATATTGATTTGGGCATTCTGCCGGCCTATGAGCACGGAATGTTATTGTCATTGCTGACGTTATCAAAGTATAAAAACGATCACATTGCGTTTGCAAGAGCGTTTTTGGATACTTTGGGTGAAAAGCAAGAATGTCAAACGACGGAATAAAACATCAGTTTTTATTTTAAATAAAAGTGTGTGGCGCGTTTTAAAGTGTCACACATTTTTTATCCCCCTCCCCACAAAAAAACACCGGCCTGATAAATAAAGCCGGCGCTTTTTTGAAAGATTTTAAAGCCTAATAGCCAAAACCAACCGAGAACATTAAACGATAATCGTTTTTAACATCCGCTTGATGATCCGGATTAAATCGGGTCATCGCTTCTGCTTGGAAAGTCCAATCACCGACCTTATGCGACCCAAACACAGCCATATCCCATTCTCTGGCTTCGGATTTTAAGTTGACCGTCATACGTTCACGATAAACGATATCTTCCGTTGCATTTCTGGCCGTCGGCAAGTCAAAAGCCGCAGAAGCTTTGCGAACATACAAAGGCGACGCCCCCTTCAAACCCAACGTTGTATCTTTTGACAAAGCATATTGCGCATTCAAAGCCAAACTTTCCGATTCAACATTCGTCAAACGCATCAAAGCGCTTTGATTACCGCCGACCTTGCTGGTTCCGTAATAGTACGCCGCCGATAAACGTAAGTTTTTAATCGGGTTGGAAGACACTTCGACGCCCATAAAATAGGTTTGCGAATCCGGCACATCAAACGCACCCGAACCGTTCAGACCTAAAACAGAGCCTTTTTCATTCAACAGACCGCCCGAAAAAGTCATATTTGTATTTTCAAAGGCTTTATAAGTCAAAGCAACCGTTCCGTTTTGGACGCCGGATTCGTCGCGATAATCAAGGCGTTCGTTGCCGTCAAAGAAGTTGTTTTTACCGACCGCAGCCGAAACAGCAAAATCCAAACGATCCGTTAACTTCATCACATTCTTTAACGCGTACACGTCGCTGGCCGAGCTGGTAAACGGATTGCGTAACGATTGATCAAAGTAATTTTCCATACCCTCTTTTGCATTTTGAGTAAATGAAAAGCTGACATTCAAAAGATCGCTTTGATTAAATCCGACATCAAACCCCATTCCGTTTAAATTATTGGACGCAAACGCCGATGAATTTTGCGAAAAACGCATCGAAACTTTGTCCGATAAAGCAACTTGCACCGGCTTTTTATACCGTGTAAAGGACTTTAAGTTGTCCGCAAAAGCTTGCTTGGAATGACCGACCGGACGGATAACGCTTTCAACCGGAACGGCAAAGCCGCGTTTGTATTTATCCAAAATCAACAAATCAGACGGCAATTTTTCCAATATCGAGTTTGCAAAACGCGCCGGAACTGTCACACGGGATCCCGCAAAGCCTACCGCATTGCCGGTCGTTGTATTTCCCAACGCCAAAGAAGTTGTTCCGACGGGGCTTAAAGCCGCACCTAAATTAAGCAAACCGCGTCCGAATAAATCTTCCGATCCGATATTTGTCGCGGTTTCAAACATAATTGCAACGGCTTCCTCTGGCTTTAACGACGGAGCCGCGCCCATAATGGCTGCCAAAGCACCCGTTACAACCGGTGTTGCCATTGATGTACCTTGCTTTCTGTCATATTTTCCGCCCGGAACCGTCGAGCCGATACCGCCTTCAGTGCTGGAAAACTGTTCACCACCGGGAGCGGCAATACACCATTTAGCGGCCGATCCGCATCTTTGTGAATAATAGGCTAATTCATTATCGCTGTTGACACTGACAACCGTGACAAATAAACTGGATGCAATCTTGCTTTCATCGGCCGGATAGGACGTAAAAGGCTTTAATGTATCACCATCTTTATAATACAATATATTTGGCAATGCCATTGGTACAGCACTTTCCATGCCGGGTTGAAGGCTGTTACCGTCATTGCCGGCAGCAAACAAAGTAACAACTCCGTGATCGGCCGCATACTGGACAGCATTTTGCAAGTAAACATCAGCGTTGGCAGCGTTGTCGGAAACGTCATAAGACATATAACCGCCACCTCCCCAACTGTTGTTAATCACTTGCGCCCCGTTATCTACGGCAAATTTAAACAAGTCTTCAACATAGCTGTTGTATGGATCATACCAGCCCAAAGTCCGCTGAACACCCAAAATTTTAGCATTATAGGCAACACCATGCATTCCGTATCCGTCTTTTGTTGCAGCCATAATACCGGCTACATGCGTTCCGTGACTTTCCGAATAATCAACCGGGCTCGGGTCATTTTTATGTGCATCCCAATCCCAATCAGCCGGAAAGAGCGATTGATAATCTTCCCAATCTGATTCAAGAGCATAAATTGATTTTGCAATAGAACCTTCCCCATCGTAAAAACTGGTAATACCCCAATCAGAATTGTATGTCCAACAGTTTGTTCTATCTGATCCGCGACACGGCCCATGATTAAAGTTCGCACCGATCACATTGCCGCTGGCATCTTTTAAAATATTGTTTGCCAAATCACGATGATTGACATCGACAGCATTATCGATTACACCAACCACAATCCCCTCACCTGCCATAGGTAAATTGTTTTTGGCCATTGTTGCATAAGCGTAATCCGCTCTGATTTGTCCCAAAAAACCATCGGTGTTTTGGAAATTTGTTCCTAAAAACTCTCTGGTTCGATAATATTCAGGACTTGTCGGATCTGATGACGGAGGGTTGTCCGGACTGGTATCCGGATCAAATCCCGGAACGTCAGCACTGCTGCCACCGTTCGATTTGCTGGAACCGCCGCCGGACGCAGCAATTGCCGCAATAGCTCCACCGCCAACCACGGCAACACCAACGCCGACACCCGCGATCAACGGCCAGTTAATCGGACCTGCCATCATTGCTTCTTGCGTTGCAAGGCTCAAAACACCGCCTTTGCTTAAATAAGTGTTGATAAAATGCTGTTTTTGCGATTCGGGAATGTCACGAATACAACTCGGCGCCAAATCCGCTTTCAACGATTTTAAAACGTGGAATGAATTATAATCATCTTGTTTGACGGCTACGCATACCGATGTATCACCGTCGGCATTTTTGGCGTTCAAGTCTAATCCCCGCGATGCGGCCGTTTTCAACCCCGAATAATTACGCGATTGTAAATATTTCTGTACCTCTTGGAAAGGCCCTTTGCCGACGCTGCGCGGACGATAAATACGCGGGGAATTTGCTTTTCTGGTATTCACAACGCGTTTTGCCGGTGCAACTGCTTTTGTTTGCACAGCGCCTCTGCCGGGGACCGCTGCAAAAGCCGGTACGGACAACGGGTTTAACAAGACCGATAATAATGAACAAAATAATAAAGATTTTTTAAAAGACATAAGTACTCCCCCAATGGTTATAATGTTATGATATACGCAAGCATAGGACGTTAAAAGTAAATATTTATTTAACACATCTAAAAAAACTTGAATTAAAAATCAATTATGCTATAATCAGTCCCAAAAAAGGACACATATATAATGAAAGTTTTGTTTTTAGGTGATATTGTCGGCAAATCCGGCAGAGAGTTAGTTTTAAATCAACTGCCCGTATTAAAAGAAAAGTTAAGTTTGGATTTTATCGTAGTCAATGCAGAAAATGCCGCGCACGGATTCGGCTTAACGCCAAAGATGTTTGACGCATTAAAAAAAGCCGGCGCCGATGTAATTACTATGGGCAACCATACTTTTGATAAAAAAGATATTTTTCCTGTTTTATCCTCACGATCCGACATCATTCGCCCGATCAATTATCCCGAAGGCACAATCGGACAAGGTTGTACAATTTACACGTTAAGCGACGGTCGCAAGGTCGGAGTTATTCAAGTGTTGGGACAAATCTTTATGCGCAACAATGGTGCACCGTTGCCTTTTTTGTTGGATTTTTATGAAAAGCACCCCTTGGGGAGCGATCTTCAAGCCATTATTGTTGATGTTCATGCCGAAGCAACTTCGGAAAAAATGGCTATGGGATTTTTATCCGACGGTAAAGCTTCTTTGGTGGCCGGAACGCACACACATATTCCGACCGCCGACGCAATGATTTTGCCAAAGGGAACAGGATACATTACCGACATCGGTATGTGCGGCGATTATTATTCCATTATCGGTATGACCACCGAAACGGTTTTGCCTCGATTTACGGGGGGCGAGCCGCTTCGAATGGCTCCGGCCGAACAAAAAGCAACACTTTGCGCGGTGTTTATTCAAACTGACGATCGCACCGGTTTATGTCAAACGATACGTCCCGTTCGCATTGGCGCGCATTTGATCAATACGGAAGAATAAAAATTTTATTTACCCCCTTGAAAAGCGGTTTAAACTGTGATATATTCGCCAAATAATTTGAATGCTTAACGGATTATTTGAAAGGATTTATATTATGTCTGGACATTCTCAATTTAAAAACATTATGCACCGCAAAGGTGCGCAAGATGCTGCAAGAGCAAGAGTTTTTTCAAAATTAGCCCGTGAAATCACGGTTGCTGCAAAGACCGGCTTACCGGATCCGGCGTCTAATCCGCGCTTGCGTTCGGCTATTTTGGCTGCCCGCGCCGAAAATATGCCAAAAGACAATATTGAACGAGCCATTAAAAAAGGTGCTCCGGGCGAAGATAATACGGTTTACGAAGAAATCCGTTATGAAGGATTTGCTCCGGGCAATGTTGCCGTTATTGTGGAAGCTTTGACGGACAACCGTGCGCGTACAGCTCCGAACTTGCGTTCGATTTTCACAAAACGCGGTGGAAATATGGGCGAAACCGGCTCTGTTTCTTTTAACTTTGAACGCGTCGGTTTGATTGAATATCCGGCAAGCACGGCTGATGCAGACGCTATGTTCGAAGCAATTTTGGAAGCGGGTGCTAATGATGTCGAATCCGACGAAGAAACACACACAATTTATTGCAATCCGGACGATTTGTCGGCTGTTCGCTCGGCATTGGAAGGCAAATTCGGCGACCCGACAGTTTGCCGTTTGGATTGGAAAGTTTTAGTTCCGGCCGAAGTTAATGATTTGGAAACAGCCGAAAAATTGATGACATTCATTGATGCTTTGAATGAAGATGACGATGTACAACGCGTGACAACAAACGCTGAAATCGCACCGGAAATCTTGGAAAAGTTGAACGCTTAATGCGTATATTAGGACTTGACCCCGGTTTACGTCACACAGGTTGGGGAATCATTGATAAAAGTGGTTCGTCAATTCGTTTTGTGGCGGCCGGGGTTATTTCTGCCGATACAGATTTAACTTTGGCCGAAAGGTTGGCGCAAATCCACGATGCTTTGGTTAAAGTCATTACTGAATACGCGCCACAAGAAGCCGCTATTGAAGAAACCTTTGTCAACGTCAACCCGACGTCAACCTTAAAGTTGGGACAAGCACGCGGCGTTGCTATTTTAACACCGGCTTTATATAAAATACCGGTCGCGGAATACACTCCTAACCAAATCAAAAAAATGGTTGTCGGAGTCGGGCATGCCGCTAAACCCCAAGTCGATTTAATGGTACGCCAAATGATGCCGACTTTGCCGGACAAATTACCACCTGATGCAGCCGATGCTTTGGCTATTGCGCTTTGCCACGGCTTTATGCGCAAAATAATTCGATAACTTTTATTTTTAAAAGCAGGGATCTGTTCGCCCTATTCCCGTTTACAACATCGTGCAAGCGCCGTTTTCATATCGATGTCCCTCCGGACAACAATAACGTTTGCCGTCAACTTCGCTTTCTTGCCCATCGCATACGCAATCATCAATTAAATAACCGGTTTGCGGGCAGTATCCCGCTGCGGCACATTGCTTTTGATAAGCTTGTTTGCACTCTGTCCCTCCCAATTGACAATAGTTTCCGCAAAGCTTGCCATTATAATAGCATACAGAATAATTAGGGATACAACTAATCCCCGTATTCTCATCAAGGCAGCCCCAATAATTTTCCTCGCTCACATATGCAAACTTCATACCCGCAGCGGTACATTTATCAGCCACGCATGTTCCGTAAGCAAAACCCTTCTCAGGAGCATTGCTGTTAATTGTAGCGCATCGCGAATTGTCACTTTTCATATAACAAACTTCTGACCATTTTCCTTGTGTTACGTCACAGTAATAAGTTTCTGTTTCACAACGTTTTAACTCTCTGTTATAGCTCAATCCGTCCGGACAATCATAATCGTTGCAAGTTCCGCAGTTTAACGGATTTGTGCACTCCGTACCGCATTTATAGCCGTTTTTAAAACAAGTCCAATATTTCGTGCCGTAAGGCGTACACAACAAGTTATCATCAAACAAACACCCGCCATTATAGCTGTTTGCATCCCCCCAACGCATAAACACAGCATTAGGATCAATCGCTTTGCAAATGTTATCGTCGCATGTTCCATAGATAAAATACAGCTCACCCGACGCATTCATTTTTGCTAGAGCACACAATAAATCATCATCATTTCGATAGCACTTGTATACACCATCTTTGGTCGTCATATAACATGTTACATCAGAGTTATATTCTTTTTTGCATCCGTAATAATATCCCGGATGACCATGGTAAAGCAACGGTTGTCCTGCAACACAATCTTTTTGCCGGCAAATACCGTTTTCACAATCCGAAGCTTCGGCAGTACAAAAATGTCCGCACAATTTACCATTAATATAGCATTCGTATGTATTACCGCCCGTTCCTTCGTCGCAATTAAAGCGAACACACGCCCCATCGACCAAAGTAAAGCCGGCGTCCGGACATTCGCAAGAACCGTTTTTTAATACCAGCCGGGTTCCATTCACCGTGGGGCAAACGCATTCGGACGGATTGCTTGCGTCGGGAATCAAGTTCGTTTCAACGCCCCCCAACAAAGCCGTTCCGCAACATTTGCTTTGATCCGCCGAACAAAACGGTGTTTCACAACATTTATCCGCGCAACAAAATTTGTCTTTATCACAACATGTCGACGTTCCGCAAACTTGTTGTGTGTCCCAATTGTCACATAAATTTTCATCTACACACCGGCCGTTAATGCACGTTTGACCTTCGCTGCAACACTTGTTTTTATTACAACAACGCTCCGGCGGACAATTTGAAGGACACGCCTCGTCCATATTAAATATAAATTGCATTTTGTTTTTGTCTTGGCATTCGGTCGTATCTTCCCCGTCCAAACGAATCAAATATTGATTATCAGCACGGCGAATAACCGCATCGCAAACGCCTTTTTGAACTTCAAACACATTGATCGCAAAAGCATATTCTTCCCCCACCTGCTCGGCCGACATATCGTACAAAATTGTTTTTTGAAATTCTGAAATATCAATGCTTCCGTCGCTTTCAACCAAGATTTCTTCATGTTGCAAAACGACCGCTGCCGCCAAACGCACATTATTTAAAATCTCGTTCGCTTTGAGGTTGTCCATCGCGTATTTAAAGCCCAATAATGCCGCAATCGACAGCATTCCCATAATTAAAAGCACCGCTAATATTTCAAGCATCGACCGGCCGGTTTGATTGATTTTATTATTGCATTGATTGTTTTTCATTTTCTCTCTTTATAAAAAACTTCCTATTTAAGCATCATATAAAAGCACCCGTTTTTTGTCAAACAAAAAATGAATAAACGGCGCTTTTCTTAAATCTGATTTTCTATGCGGTCGGCAAAGTAAAACCTAAACCCGATAATTTTATCTTGACATATCGATATAGGGTGATAAAATGACGCCATTATCGAATTTCAATGAAAGGAAATATTATGACTAAAAGAACTGTTGGTATCGTCGGTTGCGGCGTCATTGGTGGCGCATTAAAGGCTTGGATTGAAAAAAACACGGAACATAAAGTTTTAGTGTCCGACCCGCCCAAAGGTTTTAATGATGATTTATCCGCCAGCGACGTAATTTTTATGAGCTTGCATGTGCCGACAGAAGCCGACGGCAGCCAAGATATGACTTTGTACAAAAGCATTTTAAAAACGTTGCCGGACAACACGCCGATTTTTATCAGAACGACGATTTTGCCGGGGACAAGCGCTGCTTTATCCAAAGAAACCGGCAAAGAAGTTTACTTTATGCCCGAATTTTTAACCGAACGCACGTCAATCAGCGACTTTGAACATCAAGACATCGTCTTTACTGCTCACGTTGATTTATTAAAAGAAATCTTCCCAAACAAAAAATATTTGGTGATGAGCTCATTAGAAGCCGAAATTACAAAATACGTTCATAACGTGTTTGGCGCTTTGAAAGTGACTTACTTTAACGCCGTTTATGACTATTGTCAAAAAATGGGCGCTGACTATGACACGGTTCAAAAAGGCGTTTTGTTGTCCGGTTATATCAGCCCGACACATACTTTTGTTCCGGGTCCGGACGGAAAATTCGGTTACGGCGGTAAATGTTTCCCAAAAGACACAAACGCTTTTGCGCATGCGACGCGCGATGAGTATTTGGGGCAAATGTTGGCAATCGTGCCGAAATTAAACGATATTTTCCGCAACAAATAATCAATGATAAGGAAGGTATGAAAATATCTTCCTTTTTTTAACATTTTACTTGATTTTTTATGCAAAGCAGAGTAAAAGATAAAAGTTATCTTTATTTTAAAGGAGTTATAAAAGATGATTGACATTAAACTGATTCGTGAAAATCCCGAACTTGTAAAGGAAAATATTAAAAAGAAATTCCAAGACAATAAGCTTGTCTTGGTCGACGAAGTAATTGATTTAGATAAGAAAAACCGCGCTGCAATCGTAAAAGTCGAAACTTTGCGCGCCGAAAGAACAAAGCTTTCAAAACAAATCGGCAGTTTAATGTCATCAGGTAACAAAGATCAAGCCGAACAAATCAAAGCTGAAAGCCAAAAAATCGGCGATCAAATTGTCGAATTGGAAAAAGAACAAGAACAATTTCAATCCGAAATTACAAAACGGATGATGATCATTCCGAACATCATTGACCCGTCTGTTCATATCGGTAAGGACGACAGCGAAAACGTTGAACTTGAACGTTTCGGCGAACCGAAAGTTCCTGATTTTGAAATACCTTATCATACGGACATTATGGAAAGCTTTAACGGTATCGATTTAGATTCTGCCCGCCGTGTTGCCGGAAACGGCTTTTATTATTTGATGGGCGATATTGCGCGCTTGCATTCGGCGATTTTGGCCTATGCGCGCGATTTTATGATCAACAAAGGCTTTACATATTGCATTCCGCCGTTTATGATTCGCTCGCAAGTCGTCACCGGTGTAATGAGCTTTGCGGAAATGGAAGCTATGATGTACAAAATCGAAGGTGAAGATTTGTATTTAATCGGCACCAGCGAACATTCAATGATCGGTAAATTCATTGATCAAATTATTCCGGAGGATAAATTACCCTATACGTTGACCAGCTATTCGCCCTGCTTCCGTAAAGAAAAAGGCGCTCACGGTATTGAAGAACGCGGCGTATATCGTATCCACCAATTCGAAAAACAAGAAATGATTGTTGTTTGCAAACCCGAAGATAGTATGGCTTGGTACGATAAAATGTGGAAAATGTCGGTTGAATTATTCCGTTCGATGGATATTCCTGTTCGGACTTTGGAATGCTGTTCGGGTGACTTGGCTGATTTAAAAGTTAAATCTTTGGACGTTGAAGCTTGGTCTCCGCGTCAAAAGAAGTATTTTGAAGTTTGTTCTTGCTCGACTTTGGGCGATGCGCAAGCACGCCGCTTAAAAATCCGCGTTGCCGGCAAAGACGGTAAAAAATACTTTGCTCATACGTTAAATAATACGGTTGTTGCTCCGCCGCGTATGTTGATTGCATTCTTGGAAAACAACTTGCAAGCTGACGGTTCCGTACGTATTCCGGAAGCATTAAGACCATATATGGGCGGTATGACCGAAATCAAGAAAAAATAAGTTAAATAAACTTTTTTAAAAGCTCCGATTTTGATGTCGGAGCTTTTTTTCTTTAACGCACGTTTGTCAACGGAGAATTAGAAAAGAAAAAAATCCCGATGACGCACAAAATAATAATCATTAAAATCAATTTTTGTCGGTTTGTCATAAATTTATCCTTTTTTTTATAAAAAACACTACCCTTTTGCTTTTTTTAAGTATATACTGTTTTACATTAAAAGGAAAGGAAATTATGTCAAAAGAAGTTGCTTTATATTCTGTTGAAGAATTTGACGGTATGCGCCGCGCCGGTCGCTTAGCCGCCGAAACGTTGGATTATATTACTCCGTTTGTTGTTCCGGGCGTTACGACGGGACAGCTGGATAAGTTATTGGAAGAATTTATGCGCGATCACGGCGGTATTCCGGCTACATTAGGATATCGCGGTTATCCGAAAGCAAGTTGCATTTCGGCCAATCACATTGTTTGTCACGGTATCCCCGGCGAAAAAGTGTTATATGACGGCGATATTATCAATATTGATATTACACCGATTGTGGACGGGTGGTTTGGAGATTCCAGCCGTATGTACTTTGTCGGCACGCCGTCCGTCAAAGCCAAACGCTTGGTTCAAAACGCGTACGATTCGATGATGGCGGGCATTAAAGCGTCCGTTATCGGTAACACAATGGGTGACGTCGGCAATGCGATTGAAAAATGCGCAAAAGCTGAACGTTTTTCCGTCGTCGAAGATTTTTGCGGACATGGGGTCGGCAGAGCTTTTCACTTATTGCCCAATGTGTTAAACTATGGCCGCAAAGGCGAAGGAATGAAAATCAAAGAAGGTATGATTTTTACGGTCGAACCTATGGTTAACTTTGGTGGCGGCGCAACGTTGGTCTTGTCCGACGGCTGGACGGCAATCACAAAGGATCGCAGCTTATCCGCACAATTTGAACATACAATCGGCATCACCAAAAACGGACCGGAGATATTTACTTTATCCCCGAAAGGATTTGATTTCCCGCCATACAAAGAAAAAAAGTAAGATGACTGAAAATGAAGACTTTTTAAAAGGTCACCGGCAACGGATAAAAGAGCGCTTTATCAAAACAGACGCCGGCTCATGGGCTGACTATGAATTGTTAGAGCTGTTATTAACGTATGCAATTCCGCGCGTTGATGTTAAACCGCTTGCAAAGTCTTTAATTTTGCATTTCGGTTCTTTGGGTGAAGTTTTAACGGCTTCCGTCGACGAATTGATGAAAATTAAAGGGATTAAAGAAAATACGGCAATTCTGATCAAAACGGTCTTTTATATGCAAACGCGTTTGTTAAAGAAAGATATGCAATCCAAAACAAAGCTCTCCTCTTGGGAAAGCATTGAAAATTATTGTTATGCTTTGCTGGGGCGCGAGAAAAAAGAGTATGTCTATTTGATTTTATTGGATGCATCGTGTTGCGTTATTGACGCCGTGCAATTGCAAAAGGGGACTGTCGATCAAGCCTCTGTATATATACGAGAAGTTGTAGAAGTCTTGATTAAAAATCATGCAATGTCTTTTATTATGGTACACAATCACCCGTCGGGAGATACGCGACCATCGCCCGATGACATTCGCCTGACGCACTTAATCCAAGACACGACCCGCAAATTAAACATCAATATGCAAGATCATTTTATCGTATCACCGAAAGGTATAAATTCATTTAAGTTAATGGACTTGATGAAAAAATACGATGACAATAAATAATGCCGATCACTTATCGACCGGCATTTAATGAACGGATAAAAAGGCAAGTCTTTTAATGACTTGCCTTTTAAAGTTAATTTAAATTATCAACTTATCTTTATTTGCGGATATTTTGACAACCGAATTATCTTTGATATCCCCGTTTAACAATTTTATCGCCAACGGATTTTCGACTTCTTGTTGGATTAAGCGTTTCAAAGGACGCGCACCGAAGTTTTCATCATATCCGTTTTCGGCCAACCAATCTTTGGCTTTATCGTCCAACTGTAATTCGATATGACGATCGGACAAACGATCTTGTAAACGTTTTAATTGAATATCAACAATCGATCTGATGTGTTCTTTCTTCAACGGGTGGAAAACAATAATCTCGTCCAACCGGTTGATAAATTCCGGACGGAAGAAAGCTTTTAAAGAAGCCATCACATCTTCTTGCTTTTCTCCTGTAACCAAGTTTGAAGTCATAATCAAAAACGTATTTTTAAAATCAACAGTACGCCCTTGCCCGTCGGTCAAACGGCCGTCGTCCAAAACCTGCAACAATATGTTAAAGACATCAGGATGCGCTTTTTCGACTTCATCAAACAAAATAACTTGGTACGGCCGACGACGCACAGCTTCCGTCAACACGCCGCCTTCGTCATAGCCTACATATCCCGGAGGCGCACCGATTAATCGCGCCACAGAATGCTTTTCCATATATTCGGACATATCGATACGCAAATAAGCGCTTTCTTCATCAAACAAAAATTCTGCCAAAGCTTTTGCCAGCTCTGTTTTACCGACGCCGGTCGGCCCCAAAAATAAGAAAGAACCGATCGGACGATTCGGGTCTTTTAATCCTGAACGTGAACGCCGTACAGCATTAGCAACCGCCGTAATGGCTTCATCTTGTCCGACAACGCGTCTGGCAAGCGCTTTTTCCATATCCAGCAATTTTTCTTTTTCATTGCTCATCAATTTATCCACCGGAATCCCCGTCCATTTGGAAACAACTCCGGCAATAATATCCGGCGTTACCGTTTCAACGGTGGCTTGATTTTGGTTTTGCGCGTTAATTTCATTTAAGCGTTTTTCCAAATCCGGAATCTCTTTATATTGCAATTCGCCCGCACGTTCATAAAGACCGTCACGCAACGCCTGCTCCACTTCGATTTTGGCTTTATCCAAAGCTTCACGCAAATGGCCGGCCTCTTGAATGCTGCTTTTCTTAACGCTCCACAGTTTCGTTTCTTCTGCGGATTGTTTTTCCAATTTTTGAATATCTTTTTCGATTTTTTCCAAACGTTCTTTGGACGCTTGATCCGTTTCTTTTTTCAAAGCTTCACGCTCGATTTTCAATTGAATCAAGTGCCGATCGATTTCGTCCAAATGCTCCGGCTTTGAATCGATTGCCATACGCAATTTGCTGGCCGCTTCATCAATCAAATCAATTGCTTTATCGGGCAAAAAACGATCTGTGATATATCGGTTAGACATCACCGCCGCCGTTACCAACGCCGCATCGGAAATACGCACCCCGTGATGTAATTCATACTTTTGTTTTATCCCGCGCAAGATAGATACAGTTTCTTCAACCGCCGGCTCGCCGACAAAAACAGGTTGGAAACGCCGCGCAAAAGCTTGATCTTTTTCGATATACTTTTGATATTCCTTTAACGTTGTGGCGCCGATACAATGCAATTCACCGCGCGCCAAAGCCGGCTTTAACAAGTTCGATGCGTCCATCGATCCTGATGTAGCTCCCGCACCGACGACCGTATGCATTTCATCAATAAACAAAATGATTTGACCGTTAGCGGCTTCCACTTCTTGCAACACCGCTTTTAAACGTTCTTCAAACTCACCGCGATATTTAGCCCCCGCAATCAAAGCCCCCATATCCAACGCCATTAAACGCTTATGCGCCAAGCTTTCCGGAACATCGCCGTTGATGATACGCAAAGCCAAACCTTCAACAATCGCGGTCTTACCGACACCCGGTTCACCGATTAAAATCGGGTTGTTTTTGGTTCGTCTGGATAAAACTTGTATTGTATGACGAATCTCTTCATCTCGTCCGATGACGGGATCAAGCTTGCCTTGTTTTGCGCGCTCGGTATAATCCGTTGCGTATTTTTTCAAAGCATCGAAACTGTCTTCGGCCGTGGGACTTTCAGCAGTACGTCCTTGTCGCATATTATTGATAACTTGATTTAATTTATGCACGTCAACGCCATACGATTTTATTGAAAGCAATGCTTGCAATAACCGTTCGACCGTCACATAAGAATCTTTGGCCTTGTCCGCCATTTGTTCGGCCAAATCCAACACTTTCATAAAGCTTTGAGATGCCGAAACCTGCACAGAATTGCCCTGCACTTGTGGCAATTTATCAACATCATCATTAACTTCTGCCCGCACAAAATCAACATTTGCGCCGGCCTGCGCCAACAAAGAAGATGCCATACCTTCTTTATCGTCCAACATCACTTTTAACAAATGCTCGGGCATCAAAAATTGGTTCGAATGACGCACTGCCAATGATTGAGCCGATTGTATAAAACCTTGACTTCTGTCTGTTAATTTTTCGTTATTCATAGTTTTCCTCTCTTTACCTTTATACATAGGAATATATTCCATATTTTGCAAGATGAAAAGAAAAAAATCTTGAATGGAGATTTTTTTAAAGTAAAATTTTGATCCCGAAAGGATAAAATTATGGAAAAAACAATTTAGGCGCAATTGTAGAACCCCTCGGGATTCGAGTCCCATAAAAAAAGAAAAAGCCAAAGCAATAAACTTCGGCTTTTTTTATAGCGCCCCTGTGGGACAAAATTTTATGGTAGGTCCGGAGGGACTCGAACCCCCGACCAAGGCGTTATGAGCGCCCCGCTCTAACCAACTGAGCTACAGACCCTTAACGATTATGCATTCTAATCATTTTTTACAAAAAAGCAAGCCTTTTTTTCTTGTTTTTTCATAAAAAGATTCTATACTGGTCATTAAATACATTTATATAAAGGTGGAAAATGAGTATTATCAGCTATATAAAACAACAAATCACACCCAAGCCTTTATCGGAAGAACAAGTCAAACGCAGCTTGTTTTGGGTTTTGCAAGACGGCATTTTTGCTCAATTGTTCGAAAGCCTGATATCCGGCCCGATCTTAATTGCTGTTGCATTGATGATGAATGCTTCAAACGCTCTGATCGGGTATTTGGTAGCTTTGTCTGCCTTGGCGAACTTGGCGCAATTTCCGGGAGCTTGGCTGACCGAAAAATATCGAAACCGACGCGCTATATGCTTTTACATTTCATCGTTCGGACGATTGTGCATTTTGGGAATTGCTATTTCGGCATTAGCCCCAGATATGCCGATGGCTGCCGGCATTTTAGCCGTTTGCTATACGTTGCGATATGTCGGCTCGTCAATGGCCGGCAGTGCGTGGAATTCATGGATGAAAGATTTGATCCCGCCGCAAATATTGGGGGCATTCTTTTCAAAACGTTTAGCTTATAGTATGGCCACGGCATTATTGACAACGATGACGATTGCGCTGGCTTTGAAATTTTGGCCGTTTTCGACAAATAAGTTTTATGCTTTGGTTTTCTTCATTGCTTTCTTGGTCGGCGTCTATACCATATACGTTTACTATAAAATCGGCGAACCGCCAATGGAAAAGCCAACCTCTGACGAAGCCTTTCTCAAACGCATCTTTAAAGTCTTTAAAGACCGTAACTTTACGCATTTAGTAATGTTTTTAAGCTCTTGGAACTTTTCAATTAACTTGGCCGTTCCATTTTTCACGGTCGTTTTATTAAAAACGTTAAAACTGGATATGAGCTTGGTTTTGGTTTTGACTACCTTAACGCAAGTCGTTAATGTGCTTGTTATGCGCTCTTGGGGAAAAATCAGCGACACTTTTAACAATAAATCCATCTTAATGGTATCCGGTCCGTTGTACATTTTGTGCATTTTTTTGTTTATCTTCACGGGTTTTCCCAGCAAGCATTCGTATACCATTCCTTTGTTGGTTTTGATTTATACGCTGATGGGCATAGCCCAAGCCGGCATCACATTGGCGTCAAATAACATCGCGTTAAAGCTGGCGCCCAAAGGAAACGCCGCTATCTACCTGTCCGTCAACGGTACTGTCAACGCTTTAATGGCCGGAACAGCGCCGATTTTGGGCGGCTTATTTGCGGACTATTTTGCCGACAAGCAACTGTCATTTTTAATCCGGTGGGTCAGCAATAACGACATCAAAGAAGTCTTTTTATTACAAATTTCGCATTGGAGCTTTTTCTTTTTATTTGCAACGGTTTTAGCATTACTGTCATTGCTGTTTTTACGCAAAGTCAATGAAGAAGGCCAAGTCAACGAACGCGTTGTTGTATCATCTTTCTTGTCCTTGTTTTACGAAAGCATCAGCCCTTTGCCGCAAAAGATATTCTTATTTTTATCCCGCAAACGGTATAAAGAAAAATTAGAACAGGAAAAAGCCATAAAGAAAAACGCTTTATCGGACGATCCTGTTTTGCCTGTATCGTCATCAGAGCATAAGAAAAGCGATAAATAAAACGGCACAACTTTTGCCGACACATAAAAAAAGCGCCCTTGCCAAAACAAGAGCGCTTTTTAAAGCTTTTTAAAACTTACCGGCTAATTAGAAGCCCATTCCACCCATTCCGGCAGGCATTCCGGCACCGGCTGCACCGCCTTTGCAAGAGCAAGCATCTTCCGGCTTATCCGCAACCATAGCTTCGGTTGTAATCAGCAAGCCACCGATGGAAGAAGCGCCTTCCAAAGCCGTACGAACAACCTTTGTCGGGTCAACAATACCGGCGTCAAACATATTGACATATTGTCCGGATTGAGCATCATAACCGACTGTTACATCGTATTTTTCCAACAATTTACCAACGACAACAGCGCCGTCTTCGGCCGCATTCGTCACGATTTGACGCAACGGAGCTTGAATAGCTTTACGGATAATGTCAACACCGACACGTTGATCATCGTTTGCCGGTTTCAAAGTGTCCAAAGCTTTTGTTGCGTACAATAAAGCTGTACCACCACCAACAACAACGCCTTCTTTTACGGCCGCTCTTGTTGCATGCAAAGCGTCATCGATACGATCTTTTTTCTCTTTCACTTCGACTTCGGTTGCACCGCCGACTTTAATCACAGCGACACCGCCGGACAATTTAGCCAAACGTTCTTCCAATTTTTCACGATCGTAATCTGATGTTGATTCTTCAACTTGTTTACGAATTTGGTTGCAACGTGCTTCGATCAAATCTTTTGCGCCCAAACCGTCAACGATTGTTGTATCGTCTTTTGTAATGTTCACTTTTTTAGCCGAACCCAACATATTTAAGTTGACTTCTTCCAACTTAATGCCGACTTCCGGCGAAATGACTTGACCGCCGGTCAAAATAGCAATGTCTTCCAACATCGCTTTGCGTCTGTCACCAAAGCCCGGAGCTTTCACCGCAGCGACTTTTAATCCGCCGCGCAACTTATTCACAACCAAAGTTGCCAACGCTTCACCTTCGACATCTTCCGCAATAATCAACAATGGACGACCCGTTTGAATAACGGCTTCCAAAACCGGGATCATCGCTTGCAAGTTCGACAACTTGCCGTCATTGATCAAAATGTAGGGGTTATCCAAATCGGCAACCATTTTTTCCGGATTGGTAATAAAGTACGGAGACAAATAACCGCGGTCAAATTGCATACCTTCAACAACGTCCAATTCCGTTTCCATACCTTTGGCGTCTTCAACAGTAATAACACCTTCGTTGCCAACTTTTTTCATCGCTTCGGCAATATAACCACCGATTGAACGATCGCCGTTTGCGGAAATTGTACCGACTTGTGCAATTTCTTCGGAAGTCGAAACTTTTTTAGAACGGCGTTTAACATCTTCAACAACAGCTTCGACAGCCATATCAATACCGCGCTTTAAATCCATCGGGTTCATACCGGCAGCAACCGCTTTGCAACCTTCGCGAATAATCGCTTGCGCCAAAACAGTCGCGGTTGTTGTTCCGTCACCGGCAACATCAGCCGATTTGGAAGCCACTTCGCGAACCATCGCCGCACCCATATTTTCAAACTTATCCGCCAATTCGATTTCTTTTGCAACGGAAACACCGTCCTTTGTAATCTTTGGCGCCCCATATTGTTTGCTTAAAACAACGTTGCGACCTTTTGGTCCCAATGTCACTTTTACAGTATCGGCCAACATATCGACACCACGCAACATTTTAGAGCGTGCATCAACTCCGAATTTAATTTCTTTTGCAGACATATTCGTTTCCTTTCTTTACGATTAAACTTCAATAATACCCAAGATATCAGCTTCACGCATAATCAACAATTCTTCGCCGTCCAGCTTGATTTCCGTTCCCGACCATTTGCCGAACAAAACGCGATCACCTTCCTTTAAAGTCATTGTTACCGGCTTGCCTTCGTCATCACGACCACCCGGCCCTACGGCAATCACAATACCTTGCGACGGCTTTTCCTTTGCCGTATCCGGAATGATCAATCCGCCGGCCGTCTTTTTTTCTTCTTCGATACGACGAATAACAACTCTGTCCAATAAAGGTTTAAATTTCATTTTCTTTTCCTTTCTGTTTTTTAAAAATCCTTTAAAGCCCTATACGAAAGGCTTTGTGTTTATTCAGATAGTATGAAAATAAACTTTCGTCAAGTCAAAACATCAAAAAATAATATATTTTTTTTATTTATTGACATTTTTTACCGCTTCGTTTAAAAATAGAACTTAAAAAAGGAGTCTGTTTAAAATGAAAATATCATATATTGCATTATCGCTTTGTTTGTGTGCATCGGGCGCATTTTGTTCCACGTTACAGGAAGATTATCAAGAAATTGCCCCGCAAATGGAAATGTTGAACATTCAATCTGCGGCGTCTGTCGGGTTATTAGAGCCGTTGATTGAAAAAGGCAACAGCGTTGCAATGTATTTAGCCGCATCGATGTATGAGGAAGGTAAAGCCGTTGAAAAAGACGAAAAGAAAGCTTTTGAATTATATTTAAAGTCGGCCGAAAAGAATCCTTTATCACAAATGGCGGTAGCGAATATGTACGCCAACGGGCGCGGAACGGAAATATCAGCCGATAAAGCCATTGCTTATTATGAAAAAGTTTTGTCAAGCGACGATGAAAAATTAAAGGACGAAGCAGAGGATAAAATCGCCAAAATCAAAGCCGTTCAAGATAAAGAAAATACGATTAAAGAAACTGAATTGCGGGCATTGGCTGCTGATCCGGAAGCTATGTTAGAAATGGCGGAATTTTGCGTCACACAAGAAAACTTTACGTGTGCGTATGTATGGTTGACTTTATCCTATAATCACCCCGCGATGAAAGCCAGCCAAGACGATTTATTAAAGGCCATTAAAGAAGTAGCCGGACAAATGACGATGCCGCAATTGATGGAAGGGGCAAAAAAAGTCAATGAATTGCAACCAATTTTGCAAAAAAATGAAAAATAATTCATTGAATAAAGGACTTTTTTTGACCAAAATCCGCCATTTTAGGGGGTACACAAAACATCAAAAATAAGTGAATTTTTCTAACAAAAGTTTTCGCAATGTTGTCTTTCCTGCTCCTGCCTTACCCGTTATAATTATAATCATTTGTCAAAGCCATCTTCAAAAAAGATCTCTCCTGAATTGATTTTTTCAATAGCCCCTTTTAGATAAGGAACCACATTTTGTGGAAGGTTATTTATATCGTACAAATCTATTTGCTCACATTTATCTAGTTCTTTATTTTCTACTATCCCATTCCACTTTTCACAAGTAAAGAAAAACTGCATATATTCTTTACCCCCTGCATTAGAATGACATATTGTTGCTACGTGTAAATCCTTGTCAGATATTTCAATGCCAACTTCTTCTTTTGCTTCCCTTATAACAGCAGCAGCAATAGTTTCTCCACCATCCACATGTCCTCCTATTGCTCCATACATTCCTTCAAAAGAACAATTTTTTCTTAATTGTAAATACAATTTATCATCTTTCTTTAAAAGCAAAAAGACGCCAATAGGACACTTAAATCTTTCCATAAATAATCTCCTTGACATGTAGTTTATAGTCATATACCATTAACTTCTAGTATATAGAAAAATATAAAAAAGGCAACAAAAAATGGGGGGGAAAACCAATGTTGCATCCTCAAATTAACGAAATTCTCCATTTTTCGGATGATGTAAAGTATTTTAATGTAGGATGATTAATATCAGCATTTAAATATGCAATATCTATTAAATTCGGAGAAAAATAGATTTTTGTTTTCGGTGCATATTTTGCAAAAAAATGAAAAATAATTCATTTGGCTATTGACAAGCGCAATTAAAAAGAATATAAATGAAAACGCTTTTGGGTGTATAGCTCAGCGGTAGAGCACTACGTTCACATCGTAGGGGCCACTGGTTCGAACCCAGTTACACCCACCATAAACAAAGGACGGAAATTTCCGCCCTTTATTTTTTTCACGCTGTTTCAAGCTTAACACCTGACATTTTGATTATTTTTCTGCCAAAAATCTAATAAATAGCTATATTCATTTTGAGGCAATACACCCAAAGTCTTAAACATTTCTGTATAAAGACCTTTCAGTAAAGACTCTCCTTTCGGATTTTGAAGCAAATAACCAAAACCGGGGGAACAATTTCCCTCGATCAACCACATTTTATTATCCTTATCCAAAACAATATCCAAACCACAATAAGGAATATCTTTTTGCTTTAACATCGGCTGAACAAACTTATCAAACGCATTTAACAAATTCTGGTTCTCGACAATTTCAGCAAACGCACCTTCAAAATGCAAAGGACTGAGGTTGCCCGTAAAAACTGCATGTTCATTATTTTTCTTATAAGCAAACATCAATTTTTTGTTCAAATAAATAACTCTGTATTCGCTTTTGATATCAATGCAATCTTGCAAAAGAGCAACATAGTCTTCTTTATAAATTTCGTTTAAAGCCGTTGTGAACTCGTCTCTGTTATGAACTTTAAAAACGCATTTTCCTTGCGATCCTTTGTTCATTTTTGCAATAAAAGGATAGGAAAAATTTTTTTCGCTATCCTTTATAACTTCCTCCATACTCGAAAACTTTAAATAGTTTTTCCATTCTTGTGCGCAGTTTGGGTTTAAAAAGCCTTTTGTTTTGGGCATATCAACGGCATTTTTATAGTAATTATAGAAAAATTCTTTATCTTTACACAAAGAAACAACGGAATTCGAATCAAAAGGAGTTGCTCCCATTATAAATAAGTAAGCGGCTCCGGTATTTGATTTGATTTCTACAATATTTCCGCTGTCGTGAATAATACGAAAAGGAATATTTTTTTCTTTACATAGTTCCGTAAGTACTGTAAAATCTTGTCTCATATGCCCTCCTTTTTTATAAAAAAACGAAAGCATTATAATATAAAATGATCGAAAAGCAACTAAAAAATGCCATTTATCCTCAGGTATTAGAATGAAGTCCAAAATATTTAATGATCCCCAAAATCCAAAATATATTCATCACATTTATCAGACAGGTGACGGCGCTGTTGAACACAAAATCACCGTGTCCGCCGCCGAATGCGAAAAACAAGCGTTGAAAACATTAAAACGTTGGCATAAAATTACTTGGCTTGATCGCTTGTATTACAAATTAACCGGAAAAGTGCGATAACCTGAACTTTTGTTCAGTCTTGTATTTATCTGCCTTGCCCCCTATATATTCGCTATGGTCAAGGCTTTTAAAAGGAGGGAATCCATCAGGATTAAAAAGCTTTGACCTTTCTTAATTAAACAAAGGCCAACTTTTTTCAATAAAGTGTTGATGAGCTTCTTCCGCCATATAAAACGTACCGGCTTTGCGGATTTGCGTCAATGCCGGCTTATGATAGCGATTGTATATGTTAAACAAAGCTTTTGCTTTTTGTGCAATCTTTTTTTCATTAGCGTCGCTGTAAAATAAAACAGAGTTAAGCGCTTTGTTCGACGCGTGTTTTAAAATGCTGGGATTGTGTATTTCAAAGAAAAAATCAACCAAATCAGCATAAGAAACAACCTTTTCATCATAAACAACCTTGACCGTTTGAACGTGTCCTGTCACGCCGTACAAAACTTCCATATAGCTTGGATCGGCAACGATGCCGCCCATATATCCGACATAGGTGGCCAACACCCCATGCACTGTGTCAAACGATAATTGCGCGTTCCAAAAAGAACCCGCAGCAAAATACGCTTCTTTCATTTATTTCTCCTTTGTTAAAAAAAAGCCCTTTTAAGCATTAAGTTAAAAGAGCTTTTCTTGATCATTCATGATTATTTCGTCATATTGGTATCGATAAAATCGCCGACTTCGATCAACATGTCACCGTTTTTCTCCATAGCGTCCAACCAAACCAACTCGCCTTGCGCACGTTTGGATTTAATCATCTTTTTATGTTTGCCGTTTTGAGCTTGAACCGGAATAACTTCTTCGCTGACAGACGTTAAAATTTCGGCACACTCCGCTTTTTGCTTGGCCGCATTTTCTTTTAACTTTTGTCCCGCCTGCTTCAATGACGCAGCATCTGTTTTGGCTTTTGCCTGTTGTTCGGCCGTCAAAGCAACCGTGTCTTCTTCCACCAAATCAGCATAATACAAAATCACATTTCCGTTTTTATCCAAAACTTCGGCCTCTTCTTCCCAAAACTCGGGCGCTATATCGGCGCAAGGAGAAATCTTTGCTTTGGCTTGTTTTTTAATTGCTATGTGCTTGTTTAAGCGTTTAGCTTGCTTTTTCATATGCTTGCCGACATCTTCCAAATAATCTTGTGAATCATCGCACGGCTTGCAACCCGCCGAACCGCAAACACAGTCCGCCATTGCCGGCAAAGCCAACAAACACATAAAAGCAAAACCGGTACTTAAAAATAATTTCTTTTTCATTTTTACCCTCCAAATTAAAAAAAGATACAAGGTAAAAGGTGCTGATGCTTTATCAAAAAAGCAATAGCACCTTAAAAAAAAAGAATATTTAATTATGGTTTAAAGCCTACTTTTTGGTATTTTTTTCCAAAAAATGTTGCAACCAATGAATATTGTATTGCCCGTCGATGAAATCGGCTTCGTGAACCAAGCGTTGATGCAACGGAATTGTCGTTTCAATGCCGTCAATGACAAATTCGTCCAAAGCACGGCGCAAGCGCATCAAAGCACCGTTGCGGGTACGACCAAACACAATCAATTTAGCGGCCAAACTGTCATATTGAGGCGGTACTTTATACCCCGAAAACATCGCCGAATCAACACGAACCCATAAACCGCCGGGAACATGCCAACAACCGATTTTGCCGGGGCTTGGAATAAACGTTTCCGGATTTTCGGCGTTAATCCGGCATTCAATGGCACAACCCTCTATGCGAACATCTTTTTGACTGTACCCCAACGGAGCGCCCGCAGCCAAACGAATTTGCTCCCGAACAATATCAATACCGGTCACCATTTCCGTAATCGGGTGTTCGACTTGAAGACGCGTATTCATTTCCAAAAAATAAAATTTGCCGTCTTCGAATAAAAACTCCAAAGTCCCCGCATTCGAATAACCGATTTTTTCAATCGCCGTTCTGGCCGATTCAAACAAAGCTTCTCGTTGTTGCCTGTTCAAAGCCGGCGACGGCGTTTCTTCCAAAATCTTTTGGTTATTGCGTTGCAAAGAACAATCGCGTTCACCTAAACAAACCACATGCCCATAATTATCGGCCAAAATCTGGACTTCTATATGGCGCGGGTTTTGCAGGTATTTTTCAATAAAAACCGTATCATCACCGAATGCGGCTTTGGCTTCCTTTTGCGCCAAAACAAACGCGCTTTCCAATTCATCACGGCTGAAAGCAACTTTCATTCCTTTTCCGCCGCCGCCGTTTGCCGCTTTGACCAAAACGGGATAGCCGATTTTGTCGGCAATAATCGTTGCTGCGTCCAAGTTTAAAACAGCACCGTCAGAACCGCTTAACACTGGCAATCCGGCGTTTTGAGCAGCCTCACGCGCCAAAACTTTATTTCCCATTTTGCGGATCATTGACGCTTTGGGGCCGATAAAGGTTAATCCGTGCGCTTCGACCATTTCCGCAAAATCCGCATTTTCCGACAAAAAACCATAGCCGGGGTGAATAGCATCTGCTCCGCAAATCAATGCCGCGCTGATAATCGCCGCTTTATTTAAGTACGAATCACGCGCAGGCGCCGGCCCGATACAAATGGCTTCGTCCGCCAAGCGAACATGCATAGCGTCCGCATCAACCGTCGAATGAACGGCAACCGTTTTTATTCCCATTTCTTTACAGGCTCGGTGAATCCGTAAAGCAATTTCTCCGCGATTAGCAATTAAAACTTTTTCAAACATCATTTACTTATTCAATCACAAATAAAGGTTCATTGAATTCGACCGGCATACCCGATTGAACTAAAATCTTTTTTACGCGTCCGGATTTTGTCGATTTCACCGGATTAAATGTTTTCATCGCCTCAATCAAACATAAAGTTTGACCGACCCCGATCAAATCCCCTTCCCGCACAAAGTTCGCAGAAGACGGATCCGCCGACAAATAAACAACACCCACCATCGGTGATTTTACTTGATTTTCCTTATCCGCATCAGCAGCAGGCTTTGCCGGAGCCGAAACAGGCGCATTGGCAGCCGACATAACCGGCGCCACCGTCAGGCCTTTTTCTTCGGGCAAATTAGCCACCACCCGAATGCGGACATTATCCGCTTCGTACTCAATTTCCCGCAAATTGTTCGCGTGCAACAATTCTGATAATTCCGAAATCGCTTTTTTATTGATGTTTTCCATAAAAAAATCCTTCTCATCGTTATATTTTAATTGAAGTATATCATCGTATTAACAAAACGCAATTCAACTTTTGTGACAAAGTTGTTAAATTTAACTTGAAATCAAAATCAAAAGCCCTTACTATTGGCATTTAAAAGGACGTTATAAATGAATCAAAACCTCTTACTATCAAACGCAATTAACCTGTATGCGGCCGGACAATTAGACGAAGCCGAAAAGGCCTTTCGCCAAGTTTTAAATTTATCGCCGGCGTTGCCGCAAGCGCTGTATTTTTTGGGTTTAATTGCCTTGTCAAAAGGCATTTTTGATGAAGCGTGTCAATTGCTTTATCAATCCACGCTGGCCGATCCCAAAAACAAAGATTTTCAATATTCTTTGGCTGTGGCTTTACAGGAAAGCGGGAAGTTGAACGAAGCATTAGCTATATATGAAAAAATTGCCGATATGCCCGAAAGCCAAAATAATATGGGAAATATCTATCGCCAAATGGGACAATTGGATAAATCACGTACGGCTTTTGACAAAGCCATTCAAATCAACCCCGATATGGTGTTGGCTTATGTGAACAAGGCTCTGTTAGAACGGCAACAAAACAATTTAAATCAAGCCGAAAATTTATTGGCTGAGGCTTTAAAAATTGATCCGAATTCTGTACAGGCTCTTTATCAAACATCGGTACAAAACAGATTAAATAACAACATCAATTCATCATTACAATATATTGAAAAAGCAATAAAAATTGCAAACAATGTTGATTTTCTTTTTGTTGAATACGGTAAAGTTTTAAATCTGCTTGGTCAAAAAAATGACGCGCTTGCGGCGTTTGAAAAAGCAATCGCAGTAAACCGTTTTTGTACAGACGCTTATTTTGAAAAAGCGATGTTGTTGGAAAATGAAAATCCCGATTTGGCTGAACAAGCCTATCGCGACGTATTGCGCACAGATGTCAACAATGTCGCCGCTTACAATAATTTAGGGGCTTTGTTATATCGTCAAAATCGCGTTATGGAAGCACTCGAAATGTATCGAAACGTTTTTATCATCGACCCCACGGATACAAAAGCTGCGTTTAATTTAGCCATTGCCTTGGAAGATTTGGGCAATTTTGAAGAAGCTGCCGGTCTTTATTTTAAGGTTTTGGGACAAAAACAACTGCAATCTATTATTCATTTGCGTTTGGCAAATATGCTGCCTAAATGGTTTGAAACAGAACCCAAAACGGCATTACTTTACGCTTCCGGTTGGGTAAAAAACTTTCCCGATAATCCGCTGGCAATTCATACAAACAACGCTTTAAACGGACAATCGTCGGGGACGGACATTGATTTTGCCTATACGCAAACATTTTATGATGCGTTTGCGGATACCTATGATGAAAAAATGCAAATTTTAAATTGCCAAATTCCGCAATTGATTGCGCAAAAAACGGCGGGCAAAACATTTGAAAACGTGTTGGATTTAGGCTGTGGCACCGGTTTAAGCGGCGCTTTATTGCGCACCGAGTCCAAGCGCTTGACGGGCGTCGATATGTCACAAAAAATGATTCAAAAAGCCGAAAAAAAGCATATTTATGATGCGCTTTTTACGATGGACATTTTGGATTATCTGCAAAATGTATCGCAAGCTTTTGATTTAATCGTCGCTGCAGATGTTTTTTGTTATATCAACAAATTAGACGATATTATTAAAGAAGTACATAAATATTTAACATCGAGGGGCACTTTTATTTTTACAGTGGAAAAAGCGCTAAATCCCGATCAAATAACACTTCAACCGAACGGACGTTATCAACACGGCTTTGACATCATCAATTCGGCCTTGAAAAATGCCGGCTTTGATGAGATTACAGCCCAAGAAGTTACGTTGCGTCAGGAAAACAAAGCGCCCTGCCAAGGATATTTATTCATGGCTCAAAAAGCGTAAAATTAACATACTTTCTTTTATAAACCTATTTTTCCGGCAACATTTATTTATTTTCAATCGGTTATTTTTGATTTTGGCGTTAAAATACCTCTTGACAGTAAACAATCGGTTGTGTATAGTATAAAAGATAATTATTTCTTTTTTTATTTGTCGACGCTGAATAAGGAGATAAAAATGAATAAAAATCAATTATTAAACATCAAAAAAATGATTTTTGAGTTGGGGCGTGGGGGCTGCAAAAATCATTTTTTTGATCGGGTGAATGATGCGCGGGAAGTTGAGAGATTCTTCGCAAGCGCTCAGAATGACGATTGCGAAAACGCCGGCAAGAGGGGACGCGCCGCGCGAAAATTTTCGCGTCCCCTCTTGGGACATAATGCAGGTCGTAGCATGCTTGAAATGCTGGGCGTGCTGGCGATCATCGGTGTGCTGTCCATCGGCGGGCTTGTCATTTATCAATATAGCATGGCCAAAAAATCCTCTAACGACCTGTGGAGCGATGTAATGTTACATGCAACCAGCGTGGCAACGTCAAATAAAAGCTTGGACGATTGGCAAGGCGGTGAACAAATCGACACCGAATTGACACATCCGGATTCTACCTTTCCTATGCAAGTTTTCAAAACCGATGAAATTGACGGCTTTGTCGTTGACGTTGAAGATGTCAGAAAGGCGGTTTGTAAACACACGTTGAACTTGGAAAATCCGGCAGTTGAAAAAGTGACTGTTTGGAATGATGAAGATAAAGAAATCCAAGGCGGCCCCGAAATTTGTTTAAACGATCATCAAAAAATGAGTTTTTATTTTTCTTTAAAGAGCGTCGAAAACGTAACCTATTGTGTTCCGGCGTGTCCGGCACCTAAATTTTGTCGAGACAACCGATGTGTATGTCCGGCGTCAACGCCTAAACACGCTTTGGAAGAAACGTGCGAATGTGAAAAAAGCCACATCATCGAAAATAATACCTGCGTTTGTCCGCTCAACCAAATCGAAAAAAACGACAAATGCGTCTGTCCGGAGGGATTAAATTATTGGGTTGACGGCACGGGTTGCGTTGAATGCACCCAAAACAGCCATTGTCAAATGTTGGAAATTTGCAATTTATTGTCTTATCGTTGCGAATGCGATACCGCGTCCAATGAAATTTACGACGGCGTTTGTATTCCCAAATGTGTTTTGCCGTTGGTCAGAAATTCCCAAACAAAAGGTTGTTCTTGTCCGGCCGGTACACCAATCGGCGCGGATACGGCGACGTGTCAATGCAAAAGCAATGAAGTCGTTGTAAACGGCCGTTGCGAAGTAAAAGCTGCTTGCTCGATATGTCAAACGTATGACGCCGCAACAAACACTTGTTATGGGAATATCCCCGAAAACGGGGCGGAGTGTTGTGCTGCTGCCGGTCGTCTGTGGAGCGGGTCAGCCTGTTGCGCCACGGGTCAAGTTGTTGCAAATGGCACTTGCCAAGACAAAGTCACTTGCTCGGTATGTCAAGTTTATGACGCCACAACAAACACTTGCTATGGCAATATTCCCGAAAACGGCGCGGAGTGTTGCGCGGCAGCTGGTCGTCTGTGGAGCGGGTCTGCTTGCTGTGCAACAGGTCAAGTTGTTGTAAACGGTGAATGCCAAGACAAAGCTGCTTGCTCGATATGTCAAACGTATGACGCCGCAACAAACACTTGTTATGGGAATATCCCCGAAAACGGAGCGGATTGTTGCGCGGCGGCCGGTCGTCTGTGGAGCGGGTCAGCCTGTTGCGCCGCGGGTCAAGTTGTTGTAAACGGTGAATGCCAAGATAAAGCCGTCTGCACGACATGCCAAGCATATGATGAAGCAACAAATACTTGTTATGGTAATGTTCCAGAAAATGGCGAAGAATGCTGCGCAGCGGCAGGTCGTCTGTGGAGCGGGTCTGCTTGCTGTGCGACGGGTCAAGTTGTTGTAAATGGCACTTGCCAAGATAAAGCGACCTGCACGATATGTCAAACGTACGAAGAAGCAACAAATACCTGTTATGGCAATATTCCAGAAAATGGCGAAGAATGCTGTGCAGCGGCTGGTCGCTTGTGGAGCGGGTCTGCTTGCTGTGCGACGGGTCAAGTTGTTGTAAACAGTGAATGCCAAGATAAAGCCGTCTGCACGACATGCCAAGCATATGACGCCGCAACAAATACCTGCTATGGCAATGTTCCAGAAAACGGAGCAGAATGCTGTACGCTTGCCGGTCGTCTGTGGAGCGGGTCTGCTTGCTGTGCGACGGGTCAAGTTGTTGTAAACAAAGAATGCCAAGATAAAGCCGTCTGCACGCTATGTCATAACTATTTTCCGGAAACAAACACTTGTTCAACGGCTATTGATCCGGATAAGGACGATTATTGTTGTAAAATGGCAAGCAGAACTTGGAACGCTTCTGACAACACCTGCTGTCCATACGATCAGCCATATAACAGCAAGGCCGGCTTATGCTGTCCGAAAGCCGTTAGTTCCGGTTGCAACACGGTATATGTAGAGGCTTCTGCCGGCGTCTGCCCATATTATGAAGACGAATGCGGTCCAGGCTGGACGTGTCTGAATTCATACATGGCCGGCACTACCAGATGCGTTTATCCAAAATGCCCTGTTGGTAAAGCAACCTTTGCAAATGCAAAAAAAACGTGCGCCAACCTAGGTGGACGATTGCCGACTTTGAAAGAAGTTACTACTGGTCGTGTCTCTTGTAACACATTGGTTGATTCCGGAACGACAAATTATTGCGGCATCAATAACATCAATTATTATTGGTTGGCCTATCCGGGATCTGACCGTCACAATCGCCTGCCCTACTCTTATTCCTGTACCAACGAAGCGGGATTTGCTTATGACGGCTACAACGGAGCGGAAGTTCACCCGACGACAGCAGCTCAATTTACCTGCGTAAAATAAAAAAACATCGCCTTTGTTTTAAAAAAAAATGCGTTCGCATCGACTTTAAACAAAGGCGATAAAATTATTTATTAAAAAACTTGCGCTTTGGTAAAAAAGCATATATAATCCCAAAAATAATGTTTTTTTAAATTAAAGGATATGGAAAATGAAAAAATTATCTTATGAAGAATTGCGCAGTGCTTATTTAAACTTTTTTAAATCACACGGACACAAAGAAATTCAAAACGCTTCTTTGATTCCGGAAAACGATCCGACAGTGTTATTCACAACCGCCGGAATGCACCCGTTGGTCCCGTATTTATTGGGCGAAAAACACCCCGAAGGACACAGATTAACCGATGTTCAACGTTGTATCAGAACTTGCGACATTGACGAAGTCGGCGACAGATCACACTTAACATTCTTTGAAATGTTGGGTAACTGGTCGTTAGGCGATTATTTTAAAAATGAATCAATTCATATGAGTTATGAATTATTAACCAAAGTTTTGGGCTTTGAACCAGAACAATTGGCAGTCACCTGCTTTGCGGGCAATAAAGACGCTCCCAAAGACGAAGAAGCGGCAAATGCGTGGAAAGAGTGCGGATTAAAAGATGATCAAATCTTCTTTTATGGTGAAGGTGATAACTGGTGGGGGCCTGCCGGTTTAACGGGTCCTTGCGGTCCGGATACGGAAATCTTTGTCAATGATTTGTCCAAACCGGCTTG
Organism: uncultured Alphaproteobacteria bacterium; assembly: GCA_934203105.1. Classification (GTDB taxonomy): domain Bacteria; phylum Pseudomonadota; class Alphaproteobacteria; order CAAHEQ01; family UBA3637; genus CAAHEQ01. Next base: position 8,112 of record CAKPYQ010000002.1, on the reverse strand, counting down.
CGGCCCTGATTGCGGCCCGTCTTGCCATTGCGGCAAATATATGGAAATTTGGAATAACGTATTTATGCAATACTTTAAAAAAGCCGACTGCACATTCGAACCTTTAAAGCAAAAAAACGTCGATACCGGTATGGGTTTAGAGCGCGTTTTGTGTGTTTTAAACAACGTTGCCGACGTTTATATGACTGAATTGTTCGCCGATGTGATTGCTAAATTGGAACAAATCAGCGGCAAAACGTATCAAGGAAACGAAAAACTGTTCCGCAGAATCGTTGATCATGTCAGAGCGGCTACATTCATTTTGGGCGACGTTCGCGGTGTTAAACCGTCAAATACGGAGCAAGGTTATGTTTTGAGACGAATTATTCGCTCGGCGATTCGTTCGTTAAAGCAATTGGGTGTCGAAGAAAATGTTTTTGCGACATTGGCGGATATGTTCATTCAAAAACACAAAAACCACTATCCGGAATTGGAACAAAACAGAGCCGATATTTTACAAGCTTTGGAAAAAGAAGAAACTTTGTTTAAACGCACGTTGCAATCGGGCTTAAAAGAAATGGAAAAAGTAATGGCTAAATTGGGCGACAACAAGCAAATCGACGGACAAACAGCTTTCCATTTATACGACACTTTCGGTTTCCCGTTGGAATTTACACAAGAAGTTGCCTCTGAAAACGGGATCACCGTTGATGAAAACGGCTTTAAAAAATGCTTTGAAGAGCATCAAGCAAAATCCCGCGCCGGCGCAGAACAAAAGTTCAAAGGCGGTTTGGCGGATCATTCCGAAAAAACAACGGCTTATCACACAGCGACGCATATTTTGCAAGCTGTTTTGCGTAAAGACATCGATTCCTCCATTTCACAACGCGGTTCGAACTTGACGGCCGAAAGAATGCGTTTTGACTTTTCTTTCGGGCGCAAACTGACCGCCGAAGAATTAAAGAAAGTCGAAGATGATGTGAATGCGATCATTGCTCAAAACTTGCCGGTCAAAATGGAAGAAATGACTTTGGACGAAGCTCAAAAAGCTGGTGCTATCGGTTTATTTACCAACAAGTATGATGCTGAAAAAGTCAAAGTTTACACTGTCGGCGACAATGTTTCAAAAGAAATTTGCGGTGGTCCGCACGTTGAAAACACTTCCAAAATGGGGCACTTCCGCATTTTGAAAGAAGAAGCTTCTTCGGCCGGCGTTCGCCGTATCAAAGCGGTTTTGGAATAAACGGGGCCGATGTATGGCAAAAGAAATTAAAAACTTATGTATGTTTTGCGGATCGCAAATGGGCGATTATGCAAAATATTCTGATCAGTTGGAAGATTTTGCCCGTAAAGTATCAAATTTGGGTTATCGCATTATATTCGGTGCGGGACAAGAAGGCTTTATGGGGAAAATCTATCACGGAGCGATCCGCGCCGAAAAGCATTCGATTACCGGTGTTCCGATGTTCGCGTTTTTAAACGAAGTCAACGATAAAGAAAAGTTTAATCAACTGTACTTGGCCGAAACGTTGGGCAAACGTAAAGATTTGTTTGTCGATTTGGCAGACGCGTTTATTGTTTTCCCCGGATCATTCGGCACGATTGACGAATATTTTCACGTTTTATTGTTAAATGCGTACAATGTGATTGACAAACCGATAATTCTTGTTAATATTGAAGGATACTTTGATTTGTTGGAAGAAGTGACGTTTTTGCCGATAAAACACCACTTTTCCAAGCCGGAGCAATTAAAAAATGTGTTCAGTGTATCAAAAATTGACGATATTTTGCCATGCATTTTGAACGCGCCGGACAAATTTAGTTTGTACAACAAATATTTAAATAAAGGAGTTTAAAAAATGAAAAATATGATGGATATGGTCGGTATGATTAAAAAAGCGCAAGCCGTTCAAACACAAATGGCCGCCGTTCAAAACAAAATGGAAAATACGGAATTTACGGGTTTGGCTGCAAACGGCGCGGTTGAATTGGTTGTAACGGGTAAATTGGTACCGGTTCGTATTAAATTGGACAAATCCGTTGTCAATCCGGACGATGTTGAAACTTTGGAAGATTTGATCATCGTTGCCATGAAAAACGCCAAAGACCGTGTTGATGATGCTTCCGAAAAGGCGTTTGACAGCATTAAGAAAAGCTTGAATTTACCGGACAACTTTGAATTACCGTTCTAAATTAAAAGAAAAAGTGAATGTCCAAAACTGATATTGAAACTTTGACAGAATTATTATCGAAACTGCCTGCTTTGGGACCAAGGTCAGCAAGACGGGCAGTTTTGTTTTTGTTAAAGAAAAAGCAAACCCATATGGCGCCGTTAATCACAGCGTTGGATAACGTTATGAAAAACGTACGTCCCTGCCCCGTTTGCGGTAATATGGACACGACCGAGCCTTGCTCGATTTGTACCGATCCGCGCCGCGACAAATCGCAAATTTGCGTTGTGGCCGATATTGCGGATTTGTGGGCGTTGGAAAGAGCAAACACATTTCACGGACTTTATCATGTCTTGGGCGGAGTTTTGTCGGCTTTGGACGGGATCGGACCCGAAGAATTAAATATATCGTCTTTAATCGGAAAAGTCCAAGCAGGGCAAGTCAAAGAAATCATTTTGGCACTTCCTGCCACATTGGACGGGCAAACAACGGCGCACTATTTGACCGATATTATGGAAAAATACCCCGTTGTTATTACGGCTTTATCGCATGGCGTACCGGTCGGGGGCGAGCTGGATTACCTTGATGACGGCACACTGCAAGCCGCTTTTAAAACCAGACGAAAGATATAAAAGGGGCAAAAATGGACACATTAAAACAGGCTTTGGAAAAATTGCATCGATCTGTCAAAGATTTAGAAGACGCAGTTGTCTTTTCGATTCAAAAGCAAAATTTGCATAAAGAAAAAATCGAAACGTTGCAAGAGGCGATTCAAACCACTTACGATCGCATTGATCACGCGTTGAGTGTTTTGGACGCGCCGGACGAATCGGGCGAAGAAAAACAGGAGGAAATATGTCTGTTGTCACCTTAAAAATCGCCGGCTATGCGTACAAAATCGCGTGCCAAGACGGGCAAGAAAATCACATTTTGGAATTGGCGAATTATTTAAACGATAAAGCGACAAAATTAACCTCCTCTATCGGATATATACCGGAAAATCAATTGCTTGCTATGGTCAGCGTTTTGGTTGCTCAAGAATTATTCGCCTCTAAAAATTCGGGCGGGAATACACAAAATGACGGACCTGATCCCGCTCAAATCGAAGCAATCGAAGGATTGGCCGCCAAAATCGGCGAATTAGCAGATTTATTAAAAAAAGAATAAAAAACCTCTTGCGCCCGCCATTAAAAAGCAGTATAATATAAGTATAAGCGGGCTTTCTGGTTTGTCAGGTATCTTGTAGAGCCAAGGTCGATAAACACAGAAAGAGGACGGCAAGAAGGATTTCCTTAACTACTGTCACTCATTAAACACAAGTGATCTGGTCTCCAGATTCAAACCGACGGCTAAGAAGGCCTGCTAAAATTTAAAAAGGAGCGCGATGGACGCTCTTTTATTTTATTTATAAAAAAATTGCCTTATTTTTTTCTTTTTTTATCAAAAAACACTACACTTTTATTTTATTTTCCATTATATTAAAGAAAAGCAAACAAGAAAGGAAAATAAAATGACTGAAAATGTAAAACGTCCCGTAATTTTATGCATTTTGGACGGTTGGGGATACCGTCCGGAAAAACAATTCAATGCAATTGAAACAGGCAACACTCCAAATTGGCATAAGTTCATTGCCACTTGCCCGCATTCATTCATTGAAACATCGGGATTAAATGTGGGCTTGCCGGACGGCCAAATGGGTAATTCGGAAGTCGGACATACAAACTTGGGCGCCGGACGCGTTGTTATGCAAGATTTGCCCAGAATCGACGAATCAATTACCTCTGATACGTTAAAAAACAATCCTGTTTTGGTTGATTTAATCCAAAAATTAAAAGCATCAAAAGGGGCTTGCCATTTGATGGGATTGATGAGCCCCGGCGGTGTTCATTCTCATATGAATCATTTTATCGCTTTGGCGCGTATTTTGGACAACGAAGATGTCCCTGTTCGCGTTCACGCGTTTTTAGACGGGCGTGACACTCCGCCCGATTCGGCGCGTCGCTTTGTTGCCGAATTTGAACGCAAAACGGCAGATCTAACAAATTGCAAGATTGCTACTTTGGGCGGTCGTTATTATGCTATGGATCGCGATAATCGTTGGGAACGTGTGACATTGGCTTATGATGCTATGGTGGACGCGCAAGGCGTTCGCTTTGACAATGCCGACGATGCGATTGCAACGTCCTATAACAACGGCAAGTATGATGAATTTATGATTCCGGCTATCGTCGGTGATTACCACGGTATGAACGACGGTGACGGTGTTTTAATGGTCAATTTCCGCTCTGACCGCGCCCGCGAAATCACAGAAATGCTGTTAAATCCGGACTTTTCAAAAGCTCCGCGCGATCACGTTGTCCATTTTGCGGCAGCTGTCGGAATGGCGGAATACTCTGTTGAACATAACAAATGGTTAAAAACGTTGTTCCCACCCGAACCGTTGGTCCATATTTTCGGTGAAGTTTTGGCCGAAAACGGTAAAACACAATTGCGAATTGCCGAAACGGAAAAGTACGCGCACGTTACATTCTTTTTCAACGGTGGCGAAGAAAAAATGTTTACCGGCGAAGAACGTATTTTAGTCCCAAGTCCTAAAGTTGCAACATACGATTTGCAACCGGAAATGTCGGCTATCGAAGTAACGGACAAGTTGGTAGGCGCAATTGAATCGGGCAAGTTTGATGCGATTATCGTCAACTATGCAAACGGAGATATGGTTGGCCATACCGGCATTATGGAAGCGGCCGTAAAAGCCGTTGAAACCGTCGATCAATGTATCGGCCGTGTCGCCGACGCTGTTTGTAAAGCTGGCGGTTGTATGTTGATCACAGCAGATCACGGGAATGCCGAATTAATGCAAGATCCGGTCACAAAAGCCCCTTATACAGCGCACACGGTTGGCAAGGTACAGGCCGTTTTGGTTTGTGCTCCCGACGATGTAAAAGGCTTAAAAGACGGCCGTTTAGCGGACATTGCACCGACTTTATTACAGTTGATGCATTTGCCTCAACCACTTGAAATGACGGGCCACTCGTTGATTGAAAAAGCTTGAAAAAAATGCGTTTTTGTTTCGGTTTAGCTTTATGTTTAATCTTTATGGCGGGGAGCGTCTTTGGCGCCCCCTCGTCTGCCGAGTTGGAAAAGTTGCAGGCGCAATTAAAAGAAGAGCAAAAAAACCAAACCGAATTGCATGAAAAAGCTCTAAGCATTGCGGCGGAAGTTTCTTCCGTCAAGCAACAAATGGTCAAAGCGGCGACGCAAGTTCAAAATAATGAAGAGACGCTGACGGCGTTGGAAAAAAACTTAAATGAGTTGCAAGATAAAAAAGAACAAGTCGAAAACCGTTTAAACGCCCGAGAAAATCAAATTATCATTTTAATGTCCGGATTGCAAAAAATGGCTGTTTACCCGCCGGAAGCAGTCTTTTTTGCCCCTCAAAATCCGGTTGATAATTTACGCAGTTCTTTGATATTACAAAGCACACAAAAGCCTTTACGCGCCACGGCGGATAAATTAAAACAAGAATTAAATAAGTTGGCGTCATTGCAAGCCGCTATTAAAGCGCAAGCGGCTCAAATCAAATTGGCCGCCAACCGCTTGGAAACAGAGCGCGGCAGAATGGAAAAGTTAATGCAACAAAAATCCATTTTGCAAAGTCACTTTGAATTTGAAAGCAAAGACGCCAAGAAAAAAGCCGAAAGCTTGGGCAAACAAGCCAAAAGCTTGGAAGACTTATTGGCAAAATTGGAAAAAGAAAAGCAAAGAAAGATGAAAAAATTGGCCGATGCGGCTGCCAGACAAAAACCGATTTTAGCTATTCCGACGCCCTCACCGGTTGCCGGCGCGTTCCAAAAATCGTTGGGCAGTTTACCTCTTCCCGCCCGCGGACGCATCATTCAACGCTATGGCGATAAAACATTGGGTGGCGGGTCGGCAAAAGGATTAACGATGCAAACCAGATCCAATGCACAAGTCATTTCACCTTTCGACGGTACAGTGCTGTTTGCCGATGAATTTAAAGGCTATGGCAAACTGATTATCATCGAACACGGGGATGGTTATCACAGCTTATTATCCGGCCTGAATCAAATCGATTGCACGGTGGGACAAAACGTTTTAACCGGAGAGCCCGTCGGACGTATGTCCGCCAACACTTCGGACAAGCTTTATATGGAATTCAGACAAAACGGCCAACCGGTCAATCCTGAACGCTGGTTTGCCTCTAAAATATAACAAAAAGGGAAAAAACGATGAAAAAAACTTTATTTTATTCTGTGGCTTTGGTGAGCATTTTGGCTTTGGGATTATCGGCATTTGCTGCCGGTAGCGAAAAGCCTCAAAAAACCGCAAAAGATGATCCTTATTTATTATTGGAATTATTCGGATCGGCATTTGAAACGACGCGTACCGACTATGTTGACGACGTATCCGACAGAGCCTTAATCGAAGCGGCCATTAACGGAATGTTGTCATCGCTTGATCCGCATTCCAGCTTTATGAATGCCGACACGTTCCGCGATATGCAGATCCAAACAAAGGGCGAATTCGGTGGCGTCGGTATGGAAGTCAGTATGGAAAACGGCTTATTGCGCGTCGTGTCGCCGATCGATGATACACCGGCGGCCAAAGCAGGCTTGCAACCCGGTGATTTAATCACGCACATTGATGACGAAGCCGTTATGGGATTGAACTTAAATGAAGCCGTTGACAAGTTGCGCGGCAAACCCAAAACAAAAGTTCGCATTATGGTCAGACGGAAAAATCAAGACGCATTTGAAGTGACTTTAATCCGCGATATCATCAAAATCGAATCTGTCAGATCGGAAGTTAAAAATGACGATATCGGCTATATCCGCATTATCACATTCAGCGACAACACCGCTAAAAACGTCAAAAAGGCCGTTGAAACAATGACGCAGAAAGTCGGTAAAGACAAATTGCGCGGCTTTGTTGTGGATTTACGCAACGATCCGGGCGGATTGCTGGACGAAGCGCAAGGCGTCGCGGATTTGTTCTTGGATCAAGGCGAAATCGTTTCGACACGTTCCCGCAAAGTGGAAGATACTGTACGTTTAACCGCAACACCGGGAGATGTGACAAACGGTTTGCCGATTGTTGTTTTGATTAACGAAGGATCGGCGTCGGCCTCTGAAATCGTTGCCGGCGCTTTGCAAGATCACAAACGCGCCGTCATTGTCGGCACGCCGTCGTTTGGTAAAGGCTCTGTTCAAAGCGTAAAGCCTATTCCGGGCTATGGCGCGATCAAAATCACGACCGCGCGTTATTACACGCCGTCCGGACGGTCTATTCAAGCCGAAGGCATTCAACCGGATATTTTAATCCCGCGCGCGGAAATTAAAGAAGAAGAAATTATCAAGGGATACAGCGAATCGAATCTTCCCGGTGCTTTGGGCAAAAAGGACGGCCAAAAGAAGGATAAAAAAACGGCCGTAGAGAAAGTTCAAGAACCGGCTGAAACCGCTGCTGCAAAAGGCGATGACGCGAAAGGCCAAGAAAAGAAAGATTATCAGTTGGACAGAGCTTTGGATATATTAAAATCCATTTCGGTATATCAAGAGCGCGTTCAATCGAAATAGCTTAAAAAAACGTGGTTTATGGTAAAAAAGCGCCTCTTTACGGGGCGTTTTTTATTGGTAAATTTGCGTGAGCAGTTGATAAAGCCCTCTTACGGTTTTTTTTATCTCCAGAGACTTTGCTTCGCAACAAACCCTATTTTTGCGGGGCTTTTTTATTAAACCATCAGGCAAACACGCCCGCCACTTTTTGAAAAGAGGCAGTCTTTGAAAACAGAGACTCTTTGAAAACAGGCATAAAAAAAACCACCGCTTGGGTGGTTTTGTTGGCGACCCCAGAGGGAGTCGAACCCTCGTTACCGCCGTGAAAGGGCGATGTCCTAGGCCTCTAGACGATGGGGTCATCATCGAAAGTAGCTACTTTATAC
>CAKPYQ010000001.1 GCA_934203105.1 uncultured Alphaproteobacteria bacterium | reverse complement strand
AGCACAATTGCTTGCGCCAGCCCGAAAGTTTGCTCGACGGATTACCACTGTGAATGCCCAAGCATAGGCACCCCCGGTGTTTGCCAAACAACCGGAACGCAGAACGGCTGCCCGGCGATTGTAAACGTTACCGGCAAATGTGGTACAAATGGGATTTGCACAAACGGCGCTTGTAGCGAATGCTCGTCGCCGATGATCGCGAATGCTGACGGTACGGCTTGCGTTTGCCCGGAAAAAGGAGCCAATTGTAAAACACAAAATGGCGTGACGTGCGCTTGCGATGTTTGCGAAGAAGGCTTTGAGAAAAACGATGCCGGCGAGTGCGTAGAAGCCAATCCGTGCGGCGATGGCCAAGTAGCGGTAACGAACTATGACAGCGCCGGCAACGATATCGGTAAAGTATGTTGTGAAACAAAGGAAGATGAGGTCGATTCATCTGGTTATTATGATGTCATTTCTGACTATACAGTCGCAGGCGCAATTAAAGGTAATTGTTGTGGCGGGTATAAAGTTATGAATAGTGGGGAATACGGAACACCCGCCTCTGAAAAAAATTATTTTAACTATAAGATTAACGTAAATGGTGGCGTAGCTTATTGTGCTAGGGATGCAGAACAATGGCGTGTGGATGAGTATGGAAACATTCCAACCAAACCAACCGAGAAAAGGATATATATTTCAGCTGGTAAATATTGTGACTATGAAGTGGGTGGCTGCTGGTGCTCCGATTCCGGAGATCCAAGATACAGCGACTCTGTATGTGAGACGTTATAATGGTTTGAAGAGATTCTTCGCATGCGTTCAGAATGACCGCGAAGTAAAGAGATTCTTCGCTGACGCTCAGAATGACATGTGGAGGGTAGATTCAGAATAACACCCGAAAAAACAGCATTTTTCAAAAAGTGGGGACGCGAAAATTTCGCGCCGCGCGTCCCCACTTTGGCGCACAAGGGGTACCTTTAAAGAGATTCTTCGCTGGTGCTCAGAATGACTGCGGGAATACTAAAAGATTCTTCGCCAAGGCTCAGAATGACAGGAACGGGAAAAGGGACGCTCAGAATGACACAATAGAGAAACAGCGTTAGAATGACACAGAAAAACACACTTAAAATAACCAAAATCCGCACCTATTTTAAGAACACTTTTTTCTGATTGATAAAAGAAAAGCCCTGTATCGTAAAATACAAGGCTTTCTTTGTTTTGTAAGGAGACAATGAAAATTTACTTTCGAGCCGGAATATAAATTTGAGCAATATACCCCGGGCGGATCAAAGCATTTGCATAGTTGACATTTGCCAACTGAATAGAATACTTTTGAACGCCGGTCATATTTTGCGCTTCTTGGAAAAAATCACTTCCCAGACGATCACGCGTTTGAGAATTCATAATGTATAAAACGCATTCTCTGTTCGGGTCGATTTGTCCGCAGCGACGCAAATTATAACGAATGTCCGGATTGAGAACAACGTCCGTCAGTCCTTGAACAACTTGCTTGCTGTCGCCACCAAAAAAGGCGCAGCCCATCATAATCCCGAATAAGAATATTCCCGCAACAACCGATCCCATAACTTTTGTTTCCAAAATTTTTGGCGGCAGGTTTAATTCTTCCACAAATGTTTTAACGGGAACTTCCGACCCATTGGACGCCGCAGCGGCAGGCATTGAAGAAGTCTTTCCTTCAACTTGATTTTGTGTTTGCGCGGCCGACAAAATCGGCTTTGGTTGAATTTGCGGACGAACTTGTTTTGGCTGTTGCGTCTGCGTTTGCGGGCGTTGAGAAGTCGCCGATTGCATTGCTCCCGACGCGGGTGGCGTTTGAGCTTGTGCTTGAAGGCCTGCCGGTTGTTGAGCCGGTTGCTGTGCGGTCCCCGTCGATCCGACATTAGACAAAGAGATCGTCTTTGGCGGTAAAGGAGGTGCTTTAAATACAGGCTTTTTAATTTCGTCAGTCATTTTATACCCTTTAAAATTATTTTACTAAACGGAGCAATCTTGGCTTTAACATAATTACATATTCGATATTGTCACCCCATGCCGGATCAAAAACTTTGCCGGGAATACCGATAATATTCAACTCATCGTCGATGTTATAAATCGTGTGGAATGATGTAATTTCACCCGTGGGTAAGTCCAAAGCGATATTGCTTTCGGCTCTGTTTTTCGACATAACGTTAGATTGGAACAACATCGATAAGTTTTGTTCCGGAGATTGAAAGCGTGTGCATTGACCAATATCAAAACGAACTTTCCAACCGTTCGGCATAATCGCAACACCTTCTGAAATCATATTAACAGAGCCATATCCGCGCAATAAATCCAAAATATTGCGTTTGTTGGGTTGGTGATCCATGGATAAAATACGCCCCATAATGCCGTTTACGGAAGAGTTAATTCTGGTTACGCCGTAGTTTTGTACCAAGTCTTGCCAATTTACTTTCGGAGCATTTGCCGATTTTGCTAAACGATAAACTTGAATATCGAACAACAATAAATTCGGAGATTGCTTTAACAGATCAATCAAGTTTGAAATCGTTTTTTGTTTTTCAACATTGATACGCATATAAACTTCATTGGCGCCAAAGTCCGGTTGTAAGTTTGTGATATTCGCCCCACGTAAAGCATCTAAAATCATATACATACCGATACGTCCACCCGGAACTTGCATTGAAAAGCGCGCCCAACGAGATAAAATCAATTGTTTCTTTTGCGCATCATAGCGATAATATACATCACCCGCAGCCGTCAATTCATCAATAACGGCGGACAGTTCTCCGCGTACATGGTCGCCGGATACGTCCGGAAATAAAGCGTCATCAGAATAAACGCGAATGCCGGCTTCCATAACCAAGTTTTGAATAGCCAAATCTAATGGAACATCTTTGAATGTGTAATCATTGACTTCAAAGCGTGGCAGAGGGTCGGATTTTTCCATCGGAACCAATTTAAACGAATCCGCGTTCATCGGAACAGAAGACATAATCGAATTGGATTGCAAAGCTACTTGGCAGCGCGCCGGCGTTTCAATGTTTACCATTGTGTCATTTGCTGCGCGTGTTGCGGCCGCCGCTTTCATACACGAAGTTGTTTGTTGCATCGAGTTAGGATTAAATGTTCCAACCGATCCGTTCACGCCATTTGTTCCATTTACAACATAAGGATACGGTGTCGGGACAGGAACGGGTGTCGGCGTTGGTACGTTTGCGGCATAAGGACAAGGTGCTGTTGCAAAAGCAGGTTGTTGCGTCATTGCCGGAGCGTATCCCGCAGATGACGGCGTTGTTGTTGCCGATGCGGATTGTTGTTGTTGAGCTTGCATAGCTTTTGCACACGGAGCAGGCATTTGACCTTCCGTATGAACAACGTTTGTTGCGACGCCGGAAATTTGACCGTCTTGCACGCGATAGCATGGTAATTGCTCGGCTTGTGGAGCGGCTGTTTCATAGTCGTTTTGATATTCTGCGCCGTCGTTATAGGCATATCCGTCCATGTTGGCGTCGGTATAGCCGGTATCGTCCGCGTAGTTCATATCATCACCGTAAGGATTGTTAAAATCGTTTTGGCTTTGCTCCGGTGCGTTTTCATCATAGTTTGCCGTTTCGTTGACGTAAGTATTGTCTTGTAAAAACAACTCCTCGTCTTTGTTCGATTGGCAACCCATCAGAGCCATAACCCCAACGGCACATAAACCCAAAGTGTAAGGTAAAATTGAATATTTTTTTGTGCGTTCCATTCTGTTAATCCTTTTTCTGTTCAATGTCTTTATTGTCTTCTATTACGTTTAATTTGTCAATTTGATTTTGAGCTTCTTGTTCAGTTTTTTCAAAATCGCTGATAATTTTGTCGGCCGAAGCAGCATACGGATCGTCCATCAACTCAAATCCGTCCGGAGCCGGTCCGATATCTTCTTGTTCTTCGGATGTGTCCATTCGACCCAAAATCTCACGAGCATTTAATTTAATCTTTTCTTCTGTCGATAATTTAAAATCATCTGGTAAGTCTTCGATTTCTTGGTCAATCGCCTTGGCTAAACGTTCCATGCCGATACGACCGCCCGGAATTTCACGATCAACAACTTCTTCTAATAGCTGGTTTTCCAACACGTTTTGAATTTTTTCTTTTAAATCGTGCATAATGTCCACGATAAAACCATAGTGCGGGTAAGATGTTTTTTCCGCATTATCCATGCGAATGCACCAAGCGCTCAGCCAATTGTTGGCATCATCATATAAACGCTTTTGCCGTAAAAAGTTCGCAATGTCCCAATTTTGCGAAACAGGTCTTGAATAACCTTCCATAACTTCTTTGGCGTCAATAATCGGTTCTTGCTCAATTTGAACGTCTTGCGTTTGGGGCATCGGAATGTTTTCCAAGTCAATCCAATTTTCCAACGGCGCTTCACCGGAAGTGTTCGTATCTGTCCAGCTGTTTGCGGTTTCTTCAACCAAATTGTCCGTGGAAGGTTGCGCTATTTGGGGCTCCGCAGAGACAGCGTTTTGCTCTGTTACAACCGCGTCAATCGAAGGGATCGCATTGGGATCGTTAAAGACAGGTTGTGCTTCAAGCGGTTGCTGCGTTTGTTCAATTGATTGTACCTCAACCGGCTGCGTTTGTTCAATCGGTTGAGTTTGTTCGAGCGGCTGTGTTTCAATAGGCTGGTCTTGTCCTTGCTCTTCGCTTGCTTGCAACATCTGTGCCGTTTCGGCGACGGCTTGTTCAATTGCGCCTGCGTCCGCATCAAGCAATGCGGACGGTTCAACAAGCGGTTCTTTCTGTTCAGCAGGAGCTTCTTGCGCATGTTGAACCCGATCTGTATTCGGGCGCATAACCGGCTCGATCATTTGAACGGGCTCACTGGTTTTGCTTACCGTTTCGGCTGCTATGGGCTGAGCAGGTGTTTCTTGTGCTTGCACCGTATTTAAAGCTTGTTCTTCGGCAATGGTTGTAACTTTTTCGTCGCTGGCAACGGTTTCGGTTGCGGGTTCGTTTGTGGCGGGGGTGACATTTGTTTGTTCTGTCTCAGGCGTTTGATTGTTATTTTGCGCGATTTGCCTATATAAAGCTTTAACTTGGTTTGTTAATTCCGTCCCTTCATTGCCGAACAAAGCCAACCAATATTCTAAAACCGGAATACGTTCGGATAATGCTTCTAATGTCACAGAGGACGGGTCGGATAAGTACGCAGACGCTTCTTGCCAAGCCGTCAACGCGCCGTAATAATGAACAGCGTGATCGATTTTGTCTTTTAACAAAGACTTTGTCGCGTCTTCGATTTGGGCATTATCAAATGCATGCGGTAATTCGCTGATCCAATTATCGCCGAACGTGGCTTGGGCAGCGCGAACAACAGCGTCAAGCGTTTCTTGCGTTTCTTGATAGGAAATTAAGCTGTTTTCCAACTGGTTTAATAAGTTTGCATCTGCCATAATCGATCCTTTACCCGCTTTTTTTAAGTTTAGTATAAAGCAATATAGTTAATGATTGTTTAAGAAAACTATTCTTCATCATCGGTTGTATCCAGCAAAAACTTTTGTCCGTTTTTGTTTCGACGGAATTTTTCACTGACGCGAATACCGGCCGTTAAACGCGCATTATGCAACGATTGTTTTTCCGGCATTATTGGCGGAAAAACCGAGTTTTCGTTCGCTTGATCAATTGATGTGACCAAGTTGTCTTTTAAAGTATCTAAATCCTCTTCGACTTTATGGATTGCATTTTTTAAATTTTGATGCATCTTTTCAATGTCCGAGTCAATGACGATGAACTTTAAAGCCTGTAAAATAGATTGTTTTTGTTTATCATAAGCGTCTAAAACTTCATTTTCCAAAGCATCAAAGTCAACGGAACTTTGTTGATTCAAAGGTGTGATCGGCGCTTCGGCATTTTTGGTAGAGCCGGACGCCGACGTTGTGACAACGGACGCGCGGATCGGATTGACAACCGCCATCGGAATGGGGTTTTGTCGATTGATGCCTGTGCCGACATTATTCATTCCGAAACTTTCCCAAATGGGGGACATTTCTTCGGGCTTTGGCAGCAAAGAATCATTTCCCTTTGCAAACGGAGCGTCTGTATTTCCTTCGTTTGTTTCCGTGTGCGTTAAAAAAGCGTAATACTCGCGGACTTCTTCGCCGCCCGGGATCGTCCGTAAAGAGGATAATACTTCCGGATTAGCTTGACGAATTAACTGTTGATTATACTTTTGAGTGGCGTCATCACCCAAAATAGACAGTTGCCGATAGATGTTGACCAACTGTTGAGCAACCATATCTGCTTCATTTCTGACGCCTTTTTTACGCCTTAAAAAATCTTCTTTTCTTTTTAACGCTTCGTTTGTCATTTCTTTTGAATGCCTTTTTCTTTCAAGCTAAAACAGCAATAACTTTATTTGTGTCGGTCAAATCCGATAAAGGTATTTGGTTCGTTTGTGTGATAAAAACAAGCCCGTTTTGATCTTGGACATAGCCGACTTCAAAACGGTTGTTTGTTTTGAGCGTAGCTAATTGTCCGTTTTGCGCCGGTTGGGTCTTCGATACCAATAAAGTCAATGCGGTTTGTTTTGGCAAATGCAACTTATCGCCGCTGATTTGAACGGCAAAGCAGTTTGCTGCGTTTGGCAAAAAAACGTTTTCTGTGGATTTGGGTTGCTCTGCGTTGTTTTCATCAAAGACATTGATTTGCGGATTTTGAAAGTTCAAATCCCGCAGCGGTAAATCGTTATAGCCGCCTTTAGGGTGAAAAATCCCCGGTTTGCCGGTCTTTTTAAACTCTTGCAATGTGCCGGCCATATCCAATTCATAGATTTTGATTTGCAGCTCTTCCGGATCAAAGCCCAAAGCATGTGCAATTTTTTTGAATTGATCTTCCGTTACTTCACGTTGTCCCATTTCGATACGGTGATAAACCGATAAAGTTAATCCGGCACCTTTGGCAACGTCGTATAAAGTTAACATCTTGCCGCCGCGCAAATAACGCAATCCTGCACCCAATGTTTTTAACCCGCTTTTTTCGTTGATTTGTTTGCGGCGTTCCTGCTCTTTTTCCCATGCTTGTAACACTTCCGGCTGAGAAGTTTTCTCGTAAACGAAAATGCTTTCTTTCGGGCAATTTAAAAACGCGGATATTTTGGCCAATTGTTTATCGTCAATTCGGCGATAGCCTTTTTCAATTTTGCTGATTGCGGACAAGCTGACACCCAAAACGCCGGCGATTTCTTTCATTGTTTTGCCGCGCGTTCTGCGAATCATTCGAATCTGATTCGGAAAAATGATTTCTTCCATTTTTTTAAGACTCCTTTTCTTTTTATATTTTTTCTATTGTATAACAGATTTTTAAAAAAGAAAATAGACAAAAAATGAAATTTTTTCATTTTTTATGAATTATTTTCTTTTCCGGCGTCGATTATAACGTTGTCTGGCTGCTTTTTTGCGCCGTCTTTTGTTTCTGTACCGGTCAAAAGATTCTTTTGCGTGTTTGGTATCAGAGCCCATTTGCCAAAACAGTCCGACCGTTTTGTTAAAGTATTTATTGCGCGCAATTGCTTTGACGGGGAATTTGATCGCTTTGACTGCTGCACGTCCAGAGTATTTGACCGCCCATTTAGACGTCTTTGCCAATACTTTTGATGTGGCCTTTATCGATAATTTGGCCGCCTTTGTGGCAACCCATACGGCGCCGGCCGCGATCATTAACGGAACACCGATAATGGCTCCCAGACCATGACCCGCTTTGCACAAAGCTTTTCCACTCTCGAACATTCCTTTGGACGCTTTTGTACCGGCTTTGTCAACGCCGTTTGCAGCAGCATTTCCGGCCGTATTGACTCCTTTTTCCGTCGTGTTGGCAGCACTATCAACAGCTTTTTCTGATTTGCCGTCAGATTTATCTTCGCCCCAGTCGCGAATTTTTGCGGCTTTGCTTTCCGTGTTATTGTCGTCATCTTTTTTGCTTAACGGGTTTTTCCATTTTGCGCTGTATACATCGGATACCGCATTTTTAACCGCCATACCCGCAGCGACTGTGCTCATCATGGCCGTAGTTCCGCCGCTGTTTGATAAGTTAATTCCGGTTAAATCAGCAATATAGCGATCCAAGCTTTGCATCATCATGATGACAATCGCCGTAACACCGATACACGCCAACATAATCCGTCCGCCGTTTTCACCAAATCCGACCAAATCACGCAAGGCGTCATATTTGTTGGCACTGGTCAAAGCGACCATCGCCGGTGCGTCCGATCCCAACATGACATAGAACGCTTGAATGGCCAGCGTCATAAACAAAGCAACAATGATGTAAGTTGCTGTTGCGTGAATGATCACGGTCATTCCTCGATATAAATAGGATCGCGTCGATTCAAAAGCATAAGATACGATCAAAAACGGCAACAACACCAACACAAAACAAATCCGGAAGAATGTATCGATTAAATAGAACGAGAACATCGCCGATATTAAAAAGAATGCAAAGATCAAAGCAATGCCGACGATCCATCCCGTCCAATCGCTGTATATTTTTTCTTTACCGATTTTGGCGCCATCAGCTTGTATTTTCTTCGAACCACAATACAAAAATTGTCCGGTGACGGTGGGCTGTACCGTAATTTTATATATCGTGCAAACCGTACATAATAAAGAGTTCCTCATGGTCGGAGAAACAACGCGGTCTTGTAAAGACGCATTGTAACCGATTGCGTTGGAAATACGTCTGTCCGGCAATGATTGGCTCCCTTCTTTTAAATCTTCGCAATACTTGCATTCGACTTGGTTTGAAAAAGCACTTTCCATTGCGACATCGATTTTCGTGCCGGACAAAGAATCCGTTAACGGTTGAGCTGTTGCTGCGATTTCTTGGCTGATTGTCGCGGATAACAGGAAAAATGGTGATATAGCAAAGTTTACAATCGATTGCATCGGCGCGTAAGTCAGCAAAATAAATATTCCGCCGACTAACAATAATTTATTAAATAGCGCGGTAAAAAATGCCCCGATATCACCCCGTCCAAAGGTCATTAACAACTTCATAACGTGAGTTAATATCCAAAAGAACAAGCCTAATACTAATAAAGATACCGAATAGCCGTATTGTTTATCTTGCTTATAAAATTGGGTCGCGACTTTATCGCCGGCTTCGATAAATAAATTAGCGATATCGCAAGACCAACAATCCGCCGTAATTTCTTGGTGCAATTCTTGCGACGTCGGGCACGGGAAAATGCCGGTCAGTTCGCTGATTCTTAAATAACGATCGCGCGCTTGTTCGTATTGGCGTTGCTGTTCGGGTGTGCGTAAACTTTCTGGTATGCGCCCGATTTCCGACATCGTTTTGCGCGCTTCATTTTGTTGACTTAATAAAACAGATCGTTGAATTTGCTGTGCCGCTGCGGCTCCTGCAAATCCTACACCAAGAGCGTGCGACGGCGTTGGAATTATCATACCCGTTCCTAATGCCAAACCGAAAACGAAAATGACCAAAGCTTTTTTGGCTTTGTTATAAAAATCCTTTGTCCGGATAAAAGCATAGATAATGGCCGCCACAGATACCGGAATGCTGGCAATGGCTAAGTATTTCAGATATGTACCGATATCCGTAAACGCCGCTAATAATATCAGCGGTAGGAAGATGAAGTATGCGATTAAATGATTTTTCATTTTTTCTTCTCCCTATTACTCCTGACTCAGAGCCTCTTTTGCATTTTCTTTGGCCTTTTTGCCCGCCGCCGAAGCAACTGCACCCATTCCGGTTACGGTTGCCGCAATTGCAACGACTGTCAAAGCCAAAGATGTAACCGCTTTTTTTACCCGTTCCATAGAGCTTGCCAAAATCGACGAAGCAGGCGCACCGGTAAAGTGAGCCGTCACCGTCGTGATCCGTTTGGATAAGTTATACATATAAAACGCAATCAAAAGGAATGACAAGAACGAATACGACATACGATTTGCTTCATCAAAGAACAACTTATCCGTATTTTGTGCCGTTGGGGATAGTAAATAACCGTATCCGCGCAAGCTGATAAATCCTTCAAACGTTGCAATACAGATTGCCACAAAGACGCAAGCTACCATAATTTGGGCAAATGCGCCCAAGAAAATATCCCATGCTTTTTTCAAATAATGCGATGTTGTTTTGAAAACCCAAGCCACCAACAATAACGGCAGCAGGGTAAAGACAAACGCCAACCTTAACAAACCGTCAATTAAGTACAGCGGGAAAAACAACGTCATTAAAAAGAAGATAGATGTTGTCGTCAATCCTAACCAAAAATTCGTAAAATCCGATCCTAACATTAACCGCAAGCCGATGATACGGCCAAAGTTTAATGCAAGTGTAATTCGATAAATTAAGTTTTCCAACTGTTGACCCATAGCGGCCGGAAAGCCCGGGCCGGAGCTGAGCGCTGTTTGAACGCTGTTTGCCAATTCAACGCGCGATATCCAATTGTTGCGCAATAAAGAGCTGCTTAAATTAACGAATATCAATCCGATCGGTTCCAAAATCGTATTGATCAGCTCGTACAGCCGTTCTTTTGAGGCAACTAAAATGGAGATAAATCCACCTTTGAACAGCGTTTGAAAAAGCTGAATCCAAAATTGTGCCAAGTTCGGCTCACGCAATGATGTTATCAGTTTAAAGACATGCCATAAGATCCACGCCATTAACCCCAACGCCAATAAAGACAAGGAAATGTCGCACATTTTCGGGTAAGCGTTTGAGGCCAGTTTTGCAATCGAATCAAAAACAATACGGAAGAATTGACAAGAAAAGCACCCCTCCAACGATGTCATCGTTTGTTGGGTTTTTTCCAAATCCAACTCGTTCGACAAATTGCACGCGCCAAGGAAGAGCAAGCTGCTTAAAGGCAGAACTCTTAAAAGGCGTTGCAAAATGGACGAAACGAATTTTTTCATAGCTTTACTTCTTCTTCCATGGTGGTATGCTGACCGGCGGTTTCATTGATTCGGGGGCTTTCCCCGACATAATTTTCACCGACGATGGCGGTTCGACGTTCAACGGAGAGGCCGCGGGTTGAGACGGCATTTCAACTTGTAACGGTTTTATGTCGTTTTCGGGCGGTCGTCCGGCTTCTAACGGTGTCCCTTTGTACGGATCCGGTGCCGGCGCTGCTGCTGCCGATCCCGATCCGCTTCCCGCTGCTTTGATTTCATCAACTTTTCTGTTGACTTCTTCGGATACTTTTGTTCCTGAATCCGGTTGCGTTCCATTTGCCGAAGCTTGTTTTTCGACGGCTTTTGAAACTTCTGGCGGGATCTTTCTATCCAACTCATCCAAAACTTGCGATCTGGCTTGACCCATTACTTTTTCTTGCAACTCTTCTGCGATGCTTCTGCCGGCGTTGGCGGTTGCAGCCACGCCTGCAACACCTGCTGCGGTGGCGGTCACTTTTTCCGGAGACAACCCGACAATGTCCGCGACCTTTTCGAGTGTGCCCGGTTTGCGCGCTTTTGCAGAATCATTAGCCGGTACAGTATTCTTATTCGAGGCATCTGTATCAGAAGCCGTATTTGTTGCGTAAAGACCCATAGCCTCGCCGGTCTTCTTCACAGCTGCAGTAGCTACGCCAGTCACGGCAGCAAGGGCTGCGGCAGTTCTCGCTGATGTGTCGCCACCAGATGTATCTGCGGCCGTTGCGTTGTTCGCCGCCGTATCCATAGGTGTTGCGCCAGAGCCATCTGTTGGTGGCGGTGGAGTGCCTGAACCGTCGGTTGGCGGCGGTGGCGGTGTACCTGAACCATCTGTCGGAGGTGGTGGCGGTGTACCGGAACCATCTGTCGGCGGTGTCGACGGTGTTGGCGGTTTGCCACCAGCGGGTTTTTCGCCGGCCGGAGGATTGTTTCCATTCGGTGTTTGATCTGATGTTGGTGTTGTTTCCGTAAAGCTTCTTGTTCCTGCGCTTGGCGAAGAGGCCATTTTACTGTCTTTGGCTTTGAAAGCATTTTTTACCAATGATTTTGCTTTTCTACCGATTTTACCTGTCACAGCGACAGCGCCGCCGGCAAGGCCCGCGGCCGTGCCAAATGCAGCATTACCAACAGGCCCGCCCAATTCGACACCACCAAATGCCTGCGCGACTTGGCTGGCCAAATTAACCAATCCTTGTGCAATACAGAAAGAGGCAAGCAGAACCCAAATCGTGACGCCATCAAAATAAAGCTCTTTTGAAACCGTTCCTTTGATGTCGTCGCCGGCCATGCCTTGTACAATACGATCTACCGTTGCGGCATGGGCAGCGTAAGAACTTAACCCCCAAGCCAGCAATGATAAGCAAAGTATCTTTAATTTTTTCATATTTTCCTCCTTTACTGCATTGCCACAGCGATCAATTGCAACGAGAATGTTATAAACAGGCACAAAGCAATTAACGTGATCCAGCAGCCCAAGAACATATCCCAACCTTTTTTCGCATAGGCTCTGGTCACCTTCGTTGTCATACAGGCCACAAAGAATGGTAATAAAATCACGACAAAGCCTATCCTTAACAAAATGTCAATCAATTTAAATGGAATAGAGATGAAAAGCATCAGGTAAGCGCATAAAATCAATGCGCCGACAAGCAATAAACTAAATTGCGGAAGCACATTAAATAATCCACCGCTCAGGCCTTCTGTAAAAATGGCAGCACCCAACGCCATACCAAAGACCAACTCTAAACTGATTCGGCGCAACAAGCAATTCATATCGTTGTAGACGTCAGCAGACAATGCCAATCCCTCAAAAGAGTTTGAAGGAATGCGCGTACAAACCTTGATTTGTCCGTCTTGGGCGCGTGAAGCCACTGTTCCATTGCCGCAATTGCCGTCAATATAGCGTGAGTAAGTAACCGTATCTTTGTTATTCGTTCCTTGCAAATTCATAATTTCTTGCGATAATCCGGAACCCAGAGCCGCAAACGGGTCGATTACGTATCGGGTAATAAAGGACGGCGAAGCCGATAAAACGATGGATACCAACATAACCGTTCCCAATCCTTTAAATAATGTCGTCATCAATTCACCGACGTTCGGGCCGTGAATGGTTGTGATGAATTTAAATATCGTCCATAACAACCACGCCATACCAAATGTCATGACCAAGGCTAAACATAAACCGCGCAACTTGTCATACATTTTTGTTGCCATTGTATTGATCGTATTAAATATCGTGTCGAAAATCGGGCAAAACCAACACCCCGAGCCACCAAAAGATAAGAATGTATCCAAAATTTTGGTGTATATAACGGCCGTTCCTGCTCCCGATGAGTTCCCAATCGCCGCTTTTAAACAGAATACGGAATCCCTATGCTGTGTCAAAGCAAAAGCTCTATCAGTGTTATAGTCGGCCTCGCAAAGTTGTGGATTATTGCCTTGTTCGAGGCATTTTCGACGATTTTCCTCTGCTTGTCT
The DNA here is from genome assembly GCA_934203105.1 of uncultured Alphaproteobacteria bacterium. Taxonomy (GTDB): domain Bacteria; phylum Pseudomonadota; class Alphaproteobacteria; order CAAHEQ01; family UBA3637; genus CAAHEQ01. The sequence continues at coordinate 102,003 of CAKPYQ010000001.1, read as the reverse complement.
TTTTATCCTGTCTGCAACTTTAATAACATTGTTTGAACATTCGTGACAATAACTCCATTTTTGCAGTTGTTTAAATTTTTGAGTCTTTTCATAATCAGAGGAGGTGCAGTTCCTTTGTTTGTTGCATTTGGCGACACTCTTTGCCATCGATTGAATATCCGCCTCGGACATAGCGTCGCAATCGTTCCAACAACCGCTGACAAAACCTTGAACAATATCTGCGCGCGCCGGCAATGCAAGGCATAAAACCGTTGATAAAACACATAAAAAACGATAAAAATTCCCCATAATGCACCCCTTTTTAAGAAGTTTTTTCTAATTTTCTAATATTATTATAGACTATTTTTTCAAACTCGTCTATAATTATTTTTATATAAATTCGTATTTTTTTAATAAAGGGAGACGATTATGGAACTGAATGACAGACAACAGCGTTTAATCAACATTTATAAGCAACTTTACCAATATCGCGATATGTTAAAAGGCTCTCCGGCATTAACGTTTGATGTTGACGCGATGACCGGCGACTCGATAGCCAACTCTTTTGATGCGATTAAAACGCAAATTGTTCCGGTGATTGCTTATTTATTGGGGTTGCGCGGGACGGAATTGCCGGTTGCAACAATGATCGACCAACTGAATCGCCATTACAAAAAAGACGATTTTTGGCGCAATTTATTGTTAAATTACATTGAGCTTTGCCAAGAAGAAGATGAAGAAAAGTTGGCCGAACAACAACAACAAATTCAATCGCAGGGCTTATCTTTGTACGAAAAATTGCGTAATTTCCAACGTCGCCGCAAAGAAATTATTGACAGTTTTGCCTCTAAAATGGCGCCGGAAAACTTTCCGGTTAATGCCGAACGGTTGTTTAGAAATTATTTGAATATGGCGGATTTAGATGCTCAAAAAGCATGGGACGTTTTGATTGAAAATCCGGCGTTCTTTTCTCCGATTATCGTCGAAGACGAAAACGGCAAACGGATCTTGTCCATTGCTGACGCAAAAGACATTAACAAAAAAATAGGTGCTTTTGTTAAAAAAATAAAAGCTTAAATGTTAAAAAAAGTAGACAGAACACAAAATGCATGCTATAATTAAACCAATCAAAGATCATTATTAAGGAGATAAGGCAATGGCAGACGGATACAATCAACAGCTGGACGATTACAAAAACATCAGTACGGCGCACGTCGATGAGGAAATCGGTACATCGGAAGCAAAAGAGTTTTTATCGAAAAGCTCGGCGGAAAATTATGCCGATTTTATCAAAGCGCCGATCGGATTTATGAGTTCGTTGACAATCAATCCGGAGCGTGAATTATCGCCGAATGTGCAGCAAGCTTTATTGGATTTGAACGCACAAATTCGGCCGATCCGAGATCCGGACGCTTTTTCAAAGTTGGAAACGCTTTCTTCCTCCAAAGCAAAGGAAGTGTTTAAAAGTTTGGCGGCTTCACACTATGGTGTTGATAATATTGAAAACCTGACCAAAGAACAGGCTGATTTTTTGATGAATACCGATGAAATTAAAGCGTTGAATACGGGAAACATCAGTACAGATTCGATGTATTTAAAAGAAGCGCAAAAAGCTTTTGATGAACGCCAAGCTGTTATTGATTACGATAAAAATCGTATGGATAATTTGAATACGATTTGGAGCGAATTGGAACCGGTTGCTCATCAAAAAGCCGTGCAATTGTTGGGGGGCAATCCGTTTGAACAAAACAATGCGCAAGATGCGACGTATCGCGCGCCGTTGTTTTCAAACAGCAAGGACAATATCTCTGTTACCGGTAACGAGCAAAGTCCATACACTTACGATCCCGACAAAGTCAGTATTGCTGATAAGCCGAAAGCTGATCGCTTAATGGAAAATGGCGCGACGATAAACGGAGCTATTCCACAAACACCATCAATGGCAACGACGGGCGAAACACCGACAACACCGGGCGTTACAGTGGATGGCAGTTTGGAAAATGATAACTTTACGTATGATCCGCAAAAAATGGCGGAGGCTGCCCCGATTACTATTCAAGGCAATGTGCCCAATAACGGACCATACTATTATGCTCCGGACGGCAACAATAACGATACGCCGGCCGAACCGTATGTGCCGGGGCCGGCGTCAAAACCCGAAAATCAACCTCCCGTCCGTGAAGGCATGGACTTTTCCGAAGGTTTTAAATTAAGTGAAGAAGCACGGGAAAAAATTGCCGAACGTAATCATGCAAATTCGTTTTGGGGAATAGTCGAAGAGTTTTCAAAAGCAAAATCGCCGGAACAAGCTTTCCAAAATTTGTTTATCCGCGCGTTGCTTTACTTGCCTAACCAAGTCGCATGGGGCTTGGATTTGGCCGCCGAAAAGGTTAAGGAAAAAACAAAGTATATTCAAGACAAAGTAGAACAATATGATCAAACCGTGGCTGATGCTCGCGGAATGAGCGCGCACGATCGATTTGAATCGGTGCACCAGCTTTTTATTGAAAGCTGCGGAAATATGCCGGAAGCGGCCGCAAAATTGCGCAAAGAACATCCCGAGTTATTGGACGGTTTGAAATTAAAGTTTGATAAAGACGGGCGTATGATTGGCGATTTAAGCAAAGGTCAAATGGAAGAATTGCGTAATCGTATGTTAGATTACGGATATTTCCAAACGTACGGCCATCCGCCGACAAATGCAACGTTGAAAAAGTTAGCGGATACGTCTAAATCGATGATGAAAGGCGGGGAATACGAACGATTGGGTCGGCAAAAGCAAAGACGAGAGCAGCCGATGCCGGAGCAACCAACGCCACAGCAACCGACACCGGAACAGCCGACGCCGGAACAACCGACACCGGAACAGCCGACACCGGAGCAACCGACACCGGAACAACCGACACCGGAACAACCGACGCCGCAGCAGCCGACACCGGAGCAACCAACGCCGGAACAACCGACGCCGGAGCAGCCGACACCGGAACAGCCGACGCCACAGCAGCCGACACCGGAACAACCGACGCCACAGCAACCGACGCCGGAACAACCAACGCCACAGCAACCAACACCGGAACAACCAACGCCACAGCAGCCGACACCGGAACAACCGACGCCGGAACAACCGATAAAAGCGGAGGACTTGCAAGTTGATCCGACAATGTTGCGTACCACGCAAAGCGGACGTGATCAAATGATTGCGATTGATACAAAGCCTTTGTCTGAACGTCCGAAAATGAATCTGTCGCAAGCGCATGATTTTTCGATTTCCGTAACGACGCCGGCGGCTTTGAAAAATGAAATAGGTCATTTCTCAACTGCGGCGGCCGGGGTCAGAAGCCAACAAGCCGAAGTATCTGCCAACCGTGAAGCTTTAAAGTTGGCGCGTATGCCGCGGGCAGATGTCAATCGTTCGATTTCGATCGAAAATACCGGCGCAGAACGCTAAGTTTGCCGATTAAAAAAAGTCCCCGTACTTATGTTGCGGGGCTTTTTTAATTTTTTCTTGTTTTTTATTTTAAATATTGTTATGATTTAAAAAATAAGAAAGGATTAATATGCGCAATTTCTTTTTGTTTTTGTTGTACAGCTTTTTATATTTATGCGTCGGAGGCAGTTTAATCGGCCTTTATTTGGGCTATTCTCCGTTTGCTTGTTTTTCGTATTCGACAAAAGAAGTTTTTTTGAATCCTTTTTCTGACTGGTATACGCTCTATATGCGTTTTCAATATGATAATTGGGCTGTGAATTCGCCAAAAAATCTGTTGATCTTTTTTGTTTTTTTATTTTATTTTCCCGTTTGGTTCGGCCTGTGGCTTTGGGTGCGTAAAGTCCATTGGCTGCACTTGATTTTCAAACCTTTCTTAAATATGCGGCATCATCATGCTGCGCCTTTGCCAAAAACACCGGTTGTGGCGCAAAGTATGACTGCTCGGCCGGCGGCAATGCCTAAAATGCGCGGATTTGGCGGCGCCGCGTTGGCGTTGGCCGAACAACAAAAGCAAGCCGAACAACAAAAAGCACAAAATCAATCGGCCGAAAATGAAAACGACGACTTGTCAGATGAAATTTCTAAAATGGCGAGCGCTGTTGATGCAGATGCCGTTGATGCGCTGACCCCTGAATTAGCCGAACAAATTAAAGCTTTGGGGGCTAAATACGGATACGAATTATTTGAAAATGTGCGTTTGGACGATTTAAATGTTGCGTTGGTTTTGGCTACGGACAGTGTTGCTTTTATGATGTCTTTTTTAACGGCAGACCGCGAATGGATTGCCGATGAAGATGCCGCCGATGACGATTTAGAGCCGACTTGGTTTTCGGCGCAAGGTTTGATTACCTCTCCGTTTTATTTAATGGAAAAAGCCAGTGCATTGCTGCGGGAAAAAGAGCCGGATTCGGAAGTTATCCCGACGGTTGTTTTGGCACGCGGGACGTTATTGAATGCATCGGCTATGGCGCCGGTGTGGCAGGCTAAAAAAGGTGTTGTGGCTTTGCTTGATGATGAGGCAAAAGGCGACGATTTGCCCGTATTGGAAGATTTATTGAAGGCAAAAGCACCAACTCAAACTCCGGCTTTAACCCCGGCGACGACAACTTTAACCGAAACCGAAGCCGAAAGTAACGCTTAACGTGTTGTAAATGCTTGTTTTATCTGTGTTCATCAGGTGTTTTGCATACAATTATTAAAAGTTAAAAAAAAGTTAAAAATTTCCCTTGCTATTTATTAAAAAATCGATTAAGTTATATAAAGTTCAGACAGATAAAGGGAGAGAAAAATGTCAAAAATGAAAATCCTGTTCGTCGCCAGTGAGGCGGCTCCGTTCATTAAAACCGGAGGTTTGGCCGATGTTGCGGCTGCTTTGCCGAAGTATTTGAAAAGACAGGGTGCTGATGTTAAGTTAATTTTACCGCTTTATTCTTTAATTGACCGTGAAAAATATCAACTGCACAAAATGTATGACGGTTGCTGTGTCAAAATGGGAAATTGCGAAGAATGGTACAGCGTTTATCATGCCGAAACGCCGTGCCATTATGATGCTTATTTTATTGAATTTAATAAATATTTTGATCGTTATGGCGTGTATAACGATAAAAACACTCACGAAGAATATCAAGACAATGCTTATCGTTATGCTTTCTTTTGTCGTGCCGCTTTGCAGTTGACGCAAGATATGGGCTATCAGCCGGATGTAGTGCACGTGCACGATTGGCAAACGGCGCTTATTCCGTATTATTTGAAAAAAGACGGCAATCCGTTCTTTGCTGATACCAAAAGCGTTTTGACGATCCACAACTTGCCGTATCAAGGCATTTATAATGCGGACGTTTTAAATTACGCCAAAATCGATTGGAACGATTTTAATATGTATGCGTTTGAAAATTACGGTCGCGTTAATTTGTTAAAGGGCGGGATTCGCTTTGCGGATAAAATCACGACGGTCAGCCCGCACTATGCCGAAGAAATTATGACGCCTTTGGGCGGCGCCGGCTTGCATTGGTTGCTTCAAGAGCGGGCAAAAGATGTTTCGGGTATTTTAAACGGCATCGATTTGGATTTGTGGAATCCGATGAAAGATCCGAATATTGCTTATCCGTACGATGTCAAATCGTTTAAGGAAGGTAAAGCCAAAAATAAAAAAGTTTTGCGAGATCATTTTGGTTTGGAACATAATGATATGCCGATTTTTTCGATGTGCGTGCGTTTAAGCGAGCAAAAAGGCATTCGTATGGTTACCGAATGTATCGAAGGTGTTTTGCGTAATATGCAGGCTCAATTTTTGATTATGGGCGACGGCGAAGTATGGGCGCAAGCTTATTTGGGAAATTTGCAAAATTATTATCCGGGCCGCATCAGCGTTAATCGTTTCAACGGGCCTTTGGAGCACTTGGTTGATGCAGGCAGTGACTTTACGTTAATTCCGTCGATTTATGAACCGTGCGGATTAAAGCAAATGTACAGCCAACTGTACGGAACATTACCGATTGTCCGTTCGACGGGCGGTTTGGCCGATACTGTTCAAAATTATGATGAAAGTAACGGAACAGGATCCGGATTTAAGTTTTACGATATATCTGCCGGCGCTTTATACAACACAATCGGTTGGGCAAATTCGACGTATTATGACCGGCCGGTGCATATGGATAATATGATCAAGACCGCTATGGGACAAGATTTTTCTTGGGGACGTTCAGCTAAAAAATATTATTCGTTGTACCAACAACTGAAAGGATAAGTATGGAAAATATTCGAGTAGCTATTATAGGTTGGGGAAATGTAGGACGTTATTGTAAATATGTTTTGGATGAAACAGCCGATATGGAATTGGTTGGCGTTGTGCGTCGTTCTTCGTCTTTGAATAATGTTGACGAAGAATTGGCCGATGTGACCGTGGTATCTGATATTACGGCATTAAAAGATATTGATGTGGCTTTGGTATGCGTGCCGTCCAGATTGGCGGGTGATCGTGTTGCCGAAACTTTAAAGTTGGGTATTTCGACAGTGGACAGCTTTGACATTCACGACAAAATCATCGAAAGCAAAAAGCGTTTGGATGCGATTGCAAAGGAAAATAAAGCCGTTTCTATTTTCGGTGCCGGTTGGGATCCGGGCAGCGATTCCGTTGTGCGTTGTTTGATGCAAATTGTTTGTCCGCATTCGGTGACGACAACGACTTTCGGCGGTGAAAAAGGCGGTCGCAGCATGGGCCATACGGCGGCCGTAAAAGCAATCAGCGGAGTAAAAGATGCGGTTTCTTTAACGCTTCCGAACGGTGCAGGCCTTCAAAAACGTTTGGTTTATGTCGAATTGCAAGACAATGCGGATTTTAACGCGGTTGCAGAGGCTATTCGTACAGATGATTATTTTAAAAATGATCCGACGGATGTTGTGGCCGTTAAAGATGTTTCCGAATACGATACGCTCAATCACGGTGGCCTGTTAGAGCGTGTTGCTCCTGATGTTGCACAAAAGTATTCGATCGAAGGGATAAATCCGTTGATGACGGCCAATGTTTTGGTTGGTGCAGTCCGTGCGGCATATCGTGCAAAACAATCGGAACAATTCGGTGCTTATACGATGATTGAACGACCTTTGGTTGACTTTATTCCGGGAAGTTTGGAAGAGCAATTAAAAGGCTATTAGGCCGTAAAGATTTGCGACAAAAACAAAAGCGGAAAAGCAATAAACTTTTCCGCTTTTTTTTATGGGTTTGGATTGTTATTTAATTTGACTGGTTTTATATACTGCCCACGTTGTTTTGATGATATTTTCTAAATCGCTGTTTTGTGCTTGCCAATTTAAAACTTTTTTGGCTTTGTCGGCACAGGCAGCAACGACCGCCGGATCTCCGGCTCTGCGCGACGTAAAGGAACACGGGATTTTATGCCCGATGACTTCTTCTGTTTTTTGCAGCATTTCCAATACGGAAAAGCCTTTGCCTGTTCCCAAGTTAAAGATATCGCTTTTCCCGTTGTTATTTAAATATTCTAATGCGTCATAATGTGCGATGGCCAAATCCGTAACGTGAATATAATCGCGAATACATGTGCCGTCCGATGTTTCATAATCGTTTCCGTAAATGCTCAACTGCGGGCGCACGCCACAAGCAACTTCCATAATAATGGGCAGCAAGTTTTGCGGATTTTTTTCTAATCCTTTAATGTCGCCGTTTGCATCATATCCGACGGCATTAAAATAACGCAACGCAACAAAGCGAATGCCTTTTAATTTGCTGTACCAATGCAACAGCTGTTCCGTTGCTTGTTTGGTGTAACCGTAAAAACTCATCGGATTGATCGGGTGATTTTCATCAATCGGCAAGTATTGCGGCTTTCCGTAAACAGAAGCCGAAGACGAAAATATAAACTTTTTAACGTTGCATTCCAACATCGTATTTAACACATTAACCGCGCCGATTAAGTTTGTGTTAGCGTATTTTGCCGGATTTTGCATCGATTCGCCGACCGCTTTTTTGCCGGCCAGAAAGATAACACCGTCAACGTTTTGGCACATCGCGCGTCCCAACGCGTCCGTATCCAAAATGCTGCCCTTTATAAAGTGCGCATTTGGAAATAAATTGATTTCGTGTCCGGTCGATAAATCGTCAAAAACAGTCACTTTGACATTGTTTTTCAATAACTCTTTAACGACATGAGATCCGATATAACCGGCTCCGCCTATGACTAATGTATGCATTCTATCCACCTTTTTTTATTGTCCCTATTTTAAAAATAAAACAAAAAAAATAAAAAAGCTATACTTTTTTACAGATTTATTTTAAAGTAAAGCTAAAAAAATTAAGGACAAAAGATGAAACGGCTTGCAATCAATCAAGATATTTTAAAAATAATCGCTTTGGTGACGATGACTTGCGACCATTTAAGGCACTTTATCGATGTTCCGCAAGCAGTTAATGCGGCGATGTATTTAATCGGGCGGACGGCTTTTCCGATATTTGCTTATTTGATGATGTTGCATTTGGCGCAAATGGATTTGTCCGGATATAAAAAGTATCTGATGCGATTGGGGTATTTCGGCGTGCTTTCATTTTTCATCTTTGCGCCGATACACGGATTGTTTGGCGTTTCATTGGCTTTTCCGTTTAATATTTTGATCAGCTTTTGGATCGCCGTGGCGGCGCTTTACCTGATTTATATGATTGAAAACAGTCCGCTGAATACCTTTATCAAGTACGTTTTATTGTGGGGTGTCATTGCTATTGCCGGCGGAACGTCGGTTTTATCGGATTACGGCTTTGCGGGATTTTGTTTTATTCTTTGCTTTTACTTTTATTTTCGCCGTCAAACGCCCGATTGGATTGTCTTTTGTTTGATATTTTCCGCAATGATCAACGAATCTTGGGGCGGCGTGGTGTCACTTATAACGACGATCGGATTGTTGTTGTTTGTTTATCCCGTATCAGAGCCAAGGTTGTTGCGCCGTTGGTGGATATTTTATGTTTACTACCCGTTGCATATCGTTTTGATCGCGTGCGCCGCTTACCTGCTTGATAAGTTTTAATGCGCGGCCTATCTTTTCCTTTGGATAGGAAAGGGGTGCCGTTTATGTTATGGGTCATTACGGGTCTGTTTTACGGACTGTTTATGAGCTTTTACACCTACATTAACCAAAACAATAAAGTCAATGGTTATGTTTTGGGGCTTTGGCGTGGCTTTGGTGTCGCCTTTGCCTGTTTTCCGTTGGTGCTGATTACACCGTTTGAATGGGACATTGTTTTTGTTTTTATGTTGATTGTACAAGGTATGATGACGGGTTTTTATGATTCTCGCATCTTTTTTGCTTCCGCGCGTTTCGGGGCCGCCGGTACATCACGGGTCTTGGTGCTGTCGATTTTATTGTCTATGGTTTTGTGGTGGACGATGCACCCCGAAGTTTTTTTGTCTTTATGGCACAGGCAATTTATTTTGCTGGCTATTTTGGTATCGGTTGCCTGTGCAATTGCTTCTTATGTTCAAATGTTGAAAACGCCTTTGACGCGCGAATTGTTGCGCTATATGTTACCGGTCGTGGTCGTGTGGTCTTTGATGAGCTCTTTGACGCAAATGATTATGCAACGCCATTTGTTGTTTGAAGGCATTGTGTATTACTTATTTTATGTGACGTTGGTCAGCGGATTTTACAATCTGTATTTTTACATTAAAACCGAGCGTCCGACAATGAAAAGAGCCGTTCAGGAAATCTTTAATCAAAAAGTGATGTATATTGGCTTGTTGATTGTTTTGTTCAGTGTTTTGCTGATCATCAGCAAAGGGATTGCGTTGGATTATACCCCCAACACGGGCTATGTCAATGCGCTTTCGTTGACGGCGCCGTTGTGGATTATGCTGTATGATCACGTCATCAATCACAAAGACTATACATCGCCCAGAGCAGGATTGGTGATGATTATCAGTTTGTTTTTTTTAAGTATTTTTGCAAACCTTTAATATTTTCTTCTTTTCAAAACGCTTTAATTGTGGTATAAAGTCAATAAAAAGAAAAGAGGTTAAAATGTTAATATTAGCGTTGGATACATCGGCGAATTTTGTTTCAATAGCGTTGCTTGATGAAAGCAGAGTATTGGCGATTGCGGAAGAAGAAATGGAACGTGGTCAGGCGGAAGCTTTGATGCCAATGATACAAAATGTAATGCAGCAGGCACATAAAACAATGCAAGATGTACAAGGTATTGCTGTGACGGTTGGACCCGGATCCTTTACCGGTGTTCGGATCGGACTTGCGGCGGCGCGTGCGTTCGGATTGGCTTTGCATATTCCGGTTTACGGCGTGACGTGTTTTGAAGCATGGGCTTATCATTTGGGGCGTCCGTGCACGGTTGTTTTGGATTCAAAGCGTGATGATTACTTTGTACAAAGCTTTGACGGAGAAGATAAGCCGTTAAATTTACCGGCGATTAAATCATCCGCTCAATTAAAAACCGAAATGCCGTTTGAAGCCATCGGGACAGGGGCGGAAACTTTATCCGATGAGATCGGCTGTAAAACAATATTTAAACTTTCCCCGATTGCATTGGCAGCGGGGCGAATTGCTTTGTCGCGTTTGAATAAGCCGTTGCCGCCGGAACCGTTTTACATGAGGGACGCAGATGTCACACTTTGATGAAGCCGGTATTATGTATGCAGACGCTTTTGCCGCAATGCATACGGCTTGCTTCGATAAGGCGTGGGATAAAAGCACATTTTTATCTTTGCTGATGTTGCCGACGACGCGCGGCTTTATCAATTCGGATTGCTTTATTTTGTGTTCGGTTTGCGGAACGGAAGCCGAAATTTTGACTTTGGGTGTGTTGCCGAACGCACGACAAAAAGGGCTCGGTACGGCTTTGCTTGCGCATACGATGGCTTATTTAAAACGCTTGGGTGTGCAGGATTTATTTTTGGACGTTGATGTGAAAAATACGCCGGCGCGAGCTTTGTATGAAAAGGCGGGATTTGTCCAAGTCGGTTGTCGTCCGAATTACTATGTTTCGGGGGCGGAAAAGTCGGATGCGCTGGTTTTGAAAAAGAAACTGTAAAAAGCGTGTATTTTTCGGTTGAAAAAATAAAAAAAATCGCGTATGCTGTCTTTTATTCATTGGGTATCAATTAACTTGAAGGTGTGAAATATGATTACTTTCTTTCGAAATATCAGCGAATCTTGGTTCGTAAAAGCTTTACTGGCTTTGATTACGGTCAGTATGATGGGGTTGTTCGGTTTGGGTTCTATGACCAGTATGTGGGGCAAAGAGCAAACCGCTATTCGTGTCGGCAATGCGACCGTAAAGGGGCAAGAGTTGCTCCGCAGCGTTGATACGGAAACAAAGAAAATTGCCGCAATGACGGGAAATCGCACCTATATAAGCATTGGTGATGCGGTCAAAATGGGCGTTTTGGATAAAGTGATCCAAAATGATATTAACAGCTTGCTATATCAACAAATTGCTGATGATATGGGCTTGATTGCCTCTGATGCCGCCGTTGGTAATTACATCGTCAATAATCAAAACTTTCAAACGATCACGGGAACTTTTGATCGTGCTTTGTTAATGGCCTATTTGCAACAAATGCAAATGAGCGAACAAATGTTCACATCGGCTTTGCAAGAAGAACTATCCCGCAAGCATTTAACGGACGCAATCGAAGCGGTTATTGCTGTTCCGGAAGTGTTGAGCGATAAAATGTATGGCTATGTGAATGAGGCGCGCGACATTGATGTGATTTTGGTGCCCTCCACAGCTGTCAAGGTAAACTCGACACCGGACAAAGATACGTTGCAAGCGTACTATGAAAGTATGGAAGATCAACTTTATGCGCCGGAATATCGGACGGTTTCGGTGTTGAAGTTGACGCCGGATAAAGTGGCCGCCGACATTCAGGTTGATGATGCTTTTTTAAAGCAAATGTATGAAGAAAAACAAGCTTTGTATTCAAAGCCGGAACGCCGTCGCGTTGAGCAAATTTTGGTTGACAGCGAAGAAAAAGCAAATGAATTGTTTGCGTTATTGACGGATAAAAACTTTGCCCAAATTGCGAAAGACAAAGCCGGTCAGGAGACGGTCGATTTGGGTTGGTTGGAAAAAAATGGCGTTGTTGAGGAAGTGGGCGATGCCGTCTTTAGTGCGCCGGTCAATCAAGTTTTAAAGCCGGTTCAATCGATGTTCGGCTATCACATTTTGATTGTCCGCGATGTGCAAGCGGCCGAAAAAACGCCTTTTGCTGCGGTCAAGGACGATTTGAAAAAAGCAGTTCAGGCCGAAAAAGCGTATGATATTTTGTATGCAAAATCCAAGCAATTGGATGAAACTTTGGGTGAAGGTTTGGCTTTAAGTGACGCGGCCGCGCGTATCGGTATGACGACTGAAAAGGCTGTTCCCATTGATGCCGGCGGTATGGATAAAGACGGGAAATCGGCTTCCTTGCCGACCGATTTGGTGCAGGAAGTTTTCTTGTCCAAAGCAGGCGACGCAACGTCTTTGTTGGATTATCAAAACGGTTTCATTGTGGCCGAAGTCCAAGAAATCGAGCCGGTTTATTTAAAACCCTTTGACGCCGTTCAAAAAGAATTAAAGGCTGAATGGTTAAAAGACGAGCAAAAGAAACAAGCTCCGGCTTTTGCGGATACTGTGCTAAATGCGGCGCAAAAAGACAAAGCCTTAAAGACGGTGGCGTTGTTCTATCACTTGGATGAAAAAACTTTGGACGGTGTGAAACGGGCTGATGTAACGGATTTGCCGGCGGACGTTGTGGGGCGATTGTTTAATGCGAAGCAAGGCGATATTGAATTGATCCCGTTGGCGGACGGCAATTATGTTGTCGCACAAATTAAAAAGATTACGCCGGCGGACGCAACGGACGCTGTATCCAAAGCAACTTTAAATTTGGCTTTACAACGTCAAATGGTTGCTTCTGTGGTGGACGAGATGATGGCTTTTTATGCGGATAAGGAAAAGGTTCAAGTAAATCAAGCCGTCATTGAAGAAACGTTTGCGCCATATATGAAGGGCGACAATGCGGACAAATAATAAATAACTTGTCGTGATGCAAAGAAAGCGCGCCGGCCTGATAAAACAGCGGTGCGCTTTTTTGTGTTATATGGGCGTTCTCCTTATGAGGGGCGCTATCCTTAAAAAAAGCATCGGTGCATTTTACAAAACGCCGCCACTAGTGTTGAGCACCACCGGTAATGCTAAACGCCGCCCGGATTGTTGAGCCCCGCTGCTAGTGTTGAACGCTGCCGGTAATAGCGCCGCCGCAAATGCTGAGCACCGCCGGTAATAGCGGCGGTGCTAATGTTGTTTGCTTAAATAAAAATCCGCTGCGTTTAATTTTTTAAAAAATTGTCGACGGTTTGCAAAAAATCCGCCACGGCAATAGGCTTTGCAATATACCCGTTGCACCCGCCGTCGATGATTTTTTGTTCGTCGCCTTTCATCGCAAAGGCCGTCACAGCAACGATTTTTGTGTCGGCCACCTCGGGCGTTTTGCGAATCAAAGCCGTGACTTCCAAACCGGAAATACCGGGCATTTGAATATCCATCAACACCAAATCGGGGTGTTGATCTTTGACAATTCCCAACGCTTTTTTGCCGTCCAAGCATTGCAGTACGTCGTACCCTTTTGATTTCAGCAAGTCCGAAAACAAGCGCATATTCATTTCATTATCTTCTACAATTAAAATTTTAGACATCAATTTCTCCTTGTCAAACCAACTGATTTGCTTTATCATATCAAAAAAACAAACCAAATGACAAGGATTTTTTTATGGTATGCAATAAATGTCCGCGCTTATGCGCTTTTATCGAAAAAAACAAGCAACAGTATCCGGATTTTTTCAACGCTCCGGTGCCAAATTTTGGCGACTCGGCGGGGATTATGTTGATTGTGGGCTTGGCGCCGGGGTTGAAAGGCGCTAATCGTACGGGGCGTCCGTTTACGGGGGATTATGCCGGTGTCTCGCTTTATGAAACAATGAAGCGATTCGGTTGGACAAAGGGCGAATACAAAGCCGATCCAAAGGACGGATTCGAATTAAAAAATGTTTTGATTACCAATGCGGTGGGGTGTGTTCCGCCCGAAAATAAGCCCACCCCGGCTGAAATTAAAAATTGTAGCGGTCGGTTAAAACAAACAATTGACAGTATGAAAAACTTGCACATTCTTTTTTGCTTGGGGCGCATTTCGCATGATGCGGTTTTAAGTGTTTTAAATCAACCCAAATCCAAATATCCTTTTGCTCACGGAGCGGTTCACGAATTGCCAAACGGCGTGCGTTTGATTGACAGTTATCATTGTTCGCGTTATAACATGAACACCGGCCGATTGACGCAGGCAATGCTGGATTCCGTATTTGAAAAAGTTAATGCGTTAAGATAGGATTTTATTCAATTATTTAATGTGGTTTTGGAATGTTTTCCTAAAATGGTTGTATAATTCCTATTTTATACGTGCAAAAGTAGTAATATGGATTTTCTCATAAAAAAGTGCTGGACAAGTGCATAAAAAAATGCTAGACAATAAGTAATTTTTTTAGTATAATAAAAAAAGAGTATAGGGAAAAACAACTTTATAACAAGGAGGTTATTATGAACAAATTATTCTCTATTATGGCAATGGCCTTGGTGGCCGGCGTTATGTTGTGGGCGGGCGATGCTTTTGCTACTAGCTCATCTGAAACTGCTTGGGGTATCGCATTTACTAAAGTTTCCGAAGCGTTCCAATATTCCCGTAAGATGATTTTCATCGTTGGCGGTTTTGGTTTGATTGTTTTGGCATTCTTTGCAATTTTCGGTAAATTGAACTGGAAATGGTTCGCGGCATTGTGCGTTGGTTTGGGTATTGTTGCGATCGCCGGTTTGATCATCGACTACGTAACTGTTGATTCAACTTCAGGTGCTGTTGACGTAGGAAATCGCGGTGGATCAACTGGTGATTACCCCGATACGATGAAGAAAAATTAGTAATTCTGTTAGCTTGTAAGTCTTTCCAAAAAAAAGAGTGCCACAGGTTCGCCTGTGGTGCTTTTTTTTATGCGTATAAAAATCATATTTCTATTGACAAAATGGGGGAGAAGCGATTAAAATTACTGCAAAACAACCCTAAATCAAGGAAATGTTATGACAAACCAAACTGCTTATAAACGTATTTTGCTGAAATTATCCGGTGAAGGATTGGGATCGGTAAACGGTGCGTTGGATAGTGAAATTATGACGCGCTTAGCCCATGAAATCAAAGCGGCTTATGATAAGGGCGTTCAAATTGCTTTGGTGTTGGGCGGGGGCAATTTTTGGCGCGGGGCAAAAGGCGCTTCAAAAGGTGTTGATCGCATTACCGGCGATTATATCGGTATGTTGGCAACCGTGATGAATGCGTTGGCTTTTGCGGACGTGCTGGAAAAATGCGGCGTTCCCGCTCGTGTGATGACGTCCATGCCGATCGGCGGGATTGGTGAAGTTTTTAATCAAAAGCAAGCTTTGCGATATTTGGATCAGCATTTTGTTGTTTTATTTGCCGGTGGGACGGGCAATCCGTTCTTTACGACGGACACTTGCGCGGTTTTGCGCGCCATTCAAATGCATTGTGATGCGTGTTTTAAATCGACTCAGGTGGACGGCATTTACGATTCTGATCCGCATAAAAATCCCAATGCCAAGCGTTATGATGTGGTTGATTACAAAACCGCTTTGGATAACAAATTGGGGGTTATGGATTTAACGGCCATAGCAATGGCTTCTGACGCCGCTTTGCCGGTTGTTGTATTTAATCAATCGGACAAATTGGCCGATATTGTTTGCGGCAAAGGCGTTTATTCTGTTTTAAAGTAACAAAAAGAAAGGAAAAAGTATGAGCTTTAATGAATTAAAATCAGATATGCAAACGCGCGTTCAAAAAACGATTGACGCGTTGAAAAAAGAATTCCAAGGATTACGCACAGGTCGTGCTTCTGCCGGTTTGCTGGACAGTATTATGGTGGACGCGTACGGGTCGATTGTGCCGATTAACCAAGTGGCGACGGTCAATGTTCCCGAAGCGCGTATGTTGTCCGTGAACGTATGGGATAAAAATTTGTTAAAACACGTTGAAAAAGCGATTCGGGAATCGTCTTTGGGTTTGAATCCGATGAATGACGGTGCGGGGTTAAGGATTCCTTTGCCGCCTTTGTCGGAAGAACGCCGCGTTGAGTTGGGTAAAATCGCGGGCCGTTATACCGAAGAGTCCAAAGTTGCTGTTCGCAACATTCGCCGCGACATTTTGGACAAAGTCAAAAAGATGAAAAATGACGGCGATATTTCCGAAGACGACCAAAAGCGTTACGAAGAAGAAGTCCAAAAAATAACGGACGCTGCAACTCATGAAATGGACGAATTGTTAAAAGCCAAAGAGGCTGAAATTCGGCAGGTTTAAATGACGGATAAGCCCTTAAATCATATCGGTTTTATTATGGACGGCAACGGGCGTTGGGCGCAAAAGCGCGGGCTGACCCGTTCCGACGGCCATAAAGAGGGCGCAAAAAACTTAAAGCGCGTGCTGGAAGCGTGTAAAAAACGCGGCATTCACTATATGACGCTTTATGCTTTTTCGACCGAAAATTGGAACAGACCGCAACCGGAAGTTCATTTGCTGATGACTTTGTTTCGCCAATACTTGGCCGAAGCGATTAAAGAATTTAAACCCGAAAATGATGTGCAGTTTCGCTTTATCGGCGATCGCAGCCGCTTTACGGACGATATTCAGCAACGTATGGCGACGTTGGAAGGGTTGTGCAGCGGGCGCGAAAGCTATCACCTGACGGTGTGTTTAAGCTATTCCGGCCGCGACGAAATCAAGCGCGCTACGCAAAAAATGATCCGTGATGCATTGGCGGGGCGCTTAAATCCGGACGATGTGACGGAAGATGTGGTTTCATCTTATTTGGATACGGCGGGATTGCCCGATCCGGATTTGATTGTACGCACCAGCGGTGAACAACGTTTAAGCGGCTTTTTATTGTGGCAAGCATCTTATGCCGAATTTTACTTTCCGCGCGTTCATTGGCCGGAGTTTTCAGAGGCGGATTTGGACGAAGCCATAGAGGCTTATAATACGCGTGATCGGCGCTTTGGTAAAGTCAAAACGGCATAGTTTTTTATAAGCGTTGTGCGTGTAAAAGAAGCGTTTTATGATTACAACATATTTGCGCGTTCGGACAAAATCCGGCGCGCGACTTTTTTATCGCAAGATCCTTTGCTTTCGGTAAAGGTTGCGATACCGGTTTCATTAAAAAAGACGAACACCGCGCAATCGGGCGCTTTAAAGACCCAAGATTCGTTGGGATCTTCTTTGCGGACAAAAGTCGGCTCTCCCATTAAATCGCGGATTTGGTCGGGGGTTTTGCCCTCCAAAACGCCAATTGATTTGGGGCGAGCCATAGATAAAATGGTATTGACTTGTTTATCTTGCGAATTCGCCATACATCCGGACAAAGCCAACATAAATAAAGCTGTAATTATTTTTTTCATGGCAAACATAATATATCAATTTTTGATTTTTGTCAAGCAAAACAAAGAATATGTTTGAAAGTATGTATTTGTAAAAAGGATGCAGGCGCCATCTGTCAACAGCGCCTGCCTTCGCTTTGTTTAATCACATCTCGATCCATTTTTCGGATCACCGGAATCGGAACATGTACAAGTTGTAGTACTACTATCGTAACTAGAATTGGTCTTACAGCAATATTTCGAAGCGCTCGGATAATAATCTTCGCGCTTAGGGCCTTGCACGGGATCTGTTTGTCCAGGATACCAGACTTTCTTTTCATAATTAAACGGCTTAGCGCAATACATTACTCCACCATTTGTTTTTAAATCATAAGAATTGTTATATGTAGTAGCAGTGTGATATGAATCAACAGTTCCTTCAGTTTCTCCTATAAAACTCCATCCTGAACAACAACTACCGTTAATGGCTCCTGCTATTGTCCATCCTGTTGATTGTCTTGTCCATCCGTATGAGTTTGTAGAGGTTTCATCCTCCTTCACCTCGCAACAGGCTTTGCCGGATTTTGTGCCGTCGGAAGCATAATTCGTTACCGCTTGATAACCGTCGTCACACTTAAATTCTTGACACTTACCGTCTTTGTAAACGTAGTCCGCGTTATAGGCTGTGCAACACTCCTCGCTTTCGTCTTTGCTGGTGCAGCAGTAACCCTCGCCCAAAGGATCGCCGACCCATACATGATCGAACGGATTGTCGCCGTCGATCGGCTTGACCGAACAACACACATACCCGCTTTGAGCGCTGGGGCACGGCGTGCAAACGACGCCGTCGCAATAGCTGCCCGTTTCGCAATCTGCGTTGCTGGTGCACGGCGTGCAGTTTGACTTAGCAACGCACGAACACGTCGCAGCGTCCAATTCTTCACAAGCGCCCGAACAAGTCAGATCGCAAGTATCGCATTTGCCTCCGTTACAGTATTGTCCTTCACCACATTCGGAGCTATCGGAGCACGGCGTACAGTTGGATTTGGCGACACATGAACACGTCGCGGTATTCAATTCTTCGCAAGCGCCCGAACAAGTCAGATCGCAACCGTCGCACTTGCCGCCGTTACAGTATTGTCCGTCATCACACTCGGAGCTATCGGAACACGGCGTACAGTTTGACTTGGCAACGCACGAACATGTCGCGGTGTTCAATTCTTCACAAGCCCCGTCGCAAGTCAGATCGCAGTTATCGCACTTGTCTCCGTTGCAGTATTGCCCGTCGCCACATTCGGAGCTATCGGAACAAGGCGTGCAATCTGATTTAGCAACGCACGAACACGTCGCGGTATCCAATTCTTCACACGCGCCGGCGCAAGTTTTATCACAAGTCTGACATTCGCCTTCATCGCAATAGTTGCCGGAGGGGCAATCAGAGGCATCAGCGCACGGCGTGCATCCCGCTAAAACCTCGCACGAACAAGTCGTTGCATTCAATCGCTCGCAAGCGCCTGTACAGTTCAAAGTACACTCTTCGCAAATGCCGTTTTTGCAAACTTGGCCCGCTGCACAATCATTGTTCGTCGCGCATTCCGGTTCAGGTCCAGGCTCTGGTCCCGGCTCCGGTCCCGGACCCGGCGTTGGATCAGGACCAGGCGTAGGATCAAACCAACCTTCTTCGAACAAAAAGTACATGTTCGTTTTGTCCGATCCGCAATCGTTTTGTGTCGCATGAATGCCCGTTCGATCGATTGCGGAGCCTGCTTTGTACAGCGAGATATCCGGCGGATTTAAAGCAATAATTTGCCGGCACACAGCGCTTGGAACGTCCGCGACTTCGACTCGGTAAGCGTATTTGCTGGTCGCAGGTTCGGCCCAAGTTTCAACCGCAAAGCCGACCGGATTGACATCGTTTGGACGAAGCTCGGGGAACAGATATTTAAAGTCGTGCAGCTCGGCGTAATTGTCCCAAGCCATCGGGACGTTGGTCGCGCGCAGCATAACGTCGTAAATCGTTTCGTTTGCTTTGTGGCGGTTGATGGCGTACCGAAAGCCCATGATTGCGCCGACCGACAGCACGCCGATGATCGCCAGCACACCCAGCATTTCAAGCATTGACCGGCCGGTTTGTGTTTGGGCGCTTTTTCCCGAATAACGGCGAATAAAACAATCCAAGAGGGGACGCGAAAATTTTCGCACGGCGCGTCCCCTCTTGCTGGCGTTTTCGCAATCGTCATTCTGAGCGATAGCGAAGAATCTCTCAACTTCCCGCACGTTATTCACCCGATCAAAAAAATGATTTTTGCTGCCCCCACGCCCCAACTCAAAAATCATTTTTTTGATGTTTAATAGCTGATTTTTATTCATTTTTATCTCCTTTTTTCTCTGTTAAACTAAATCAAAAAACCGCTTCTTTCATATATTACATAAACGATCGTTTGTGTTCGTCGTATTTCAAGCAAAATATAAAAATTGGCTTTTGTTTATTTTCAATAAGTTATAGAGGGTCGCGCCGCAAAAAAATCTATTGACTTTAAACGATCGTTTTTGTTCATATAGGAAAGAAGTTTTTTTGAATGAGTTGTGGAGGATTTTTTATTGAGTTGATGTGCGTCATCGAATATAGCAAAATGTGCGGCGCGGACGCGCGGAGATTTGCGCGCCGCACATTTTAGGGTGCCATACTTCAAAAGATTCTTCACTTCGTTCAGAATGACGAGTGGAAAAAAACAGCTTATCAAGTGGGGGGACGCGCGGCGCGAAAATTTCGCGTCCCCCACTTTGCGCCCAAGGCCACATATTAAGAGATTCTTCGCTTCGCTCAGAATGACACCAAGAATCAATCGTCCCCGCGCCGCGCGGATCAATCCGCGGGGACGATTGGGATACCTCATTCACTCATGGTGAAATGTGCGGCGCGGGCGCGCGAATTTTGGCGCAGCGCACATTTGGCCATGACAGTGATTTAAACAGCTTCTTTGCTTCGTTCAGAATAACAGCACAAGGGGGGCAAAATATTCACAACAATAAACATCTTCAAAAAATTAAGACGATGCTGATTTTAAATATTCTTTGTGAAACTTTTACTTTTTTGCTTCCGGAGCTTGCAACAAATATCCGCGTCCCCAAATCGTACCGATATAATCTTCTCCACCGGTTGCTTTTTGTAATTTTTTACGCAGTTTGCAAATAAATACGTCAATAATTTTTAATTCCGGCTCGTCCATTCCGCCGTATAAATGATTTAAAAATTGTTCTTTATTTAAGGTCGTCCCTTGTCGCAATGCTAATAATTCCAAAATAGCAAATTCTTTGCCGGTTAAATGAACGACTTCTCCGCCGACGGAAACCGTTTTCGAATCAAGGTTGATTTCTAATTTTCCCACATTTAAAACGGATTTGGAATGTCCTTGCGAGCGGCGAACAATCGCTTTGATACGGGCAATTAATTCAGATTTATCAAACGGTTTGGTTAAATAATCGTCAGCGCCGTCCATAAATCCTTGCACTTTTTTGTCAGGAGCAGTTAATCCGGACAAAATCAAAACCGGTGTTGAAATTTTTTCCAAACGGAATTTTTTCAAAACTTCAAAGCCATCGACATCAGGCAACATCAAATCCAAAATGATGATGTCGTAATCATAAAGCTTGCCATATTCCGCGCCGTCTTCGCCACAGTTTGCAACATCAACAACCATACCTTCTTTGGTCAAAATCATATTGATGTTTTGAGCCATTGACTTATCATCTTCGATTAACAGTACCCGCATTTTGCCCTCTATTCATATAAAGTTATTAATCATTATTAATAATAGGTTAATTTCTTTTTCTAAAGATTGCAAGAAAAAAATAAAAAAAACTTTTCTTTTTTGTTGAAAATAGTATAAACTGTTATTAAATCAAGAAAATAAAGGAGATTGACAATGAATAAAACATATTTTATACCGGCGCTTTGCGTGGCTTTGGGATTGGCAGTCGGCGGATTTTTCCCCGGATACTATTATTATCGAACGAAGATGGATTTTCGTACGGTGACTGTAAAGGGTTTGGCGGAAAAAGACGTTAAAGCGGATTTGGCTTTGTGGAATATCCGTTTCCAAACGGCCGGCAACGACATTATACAGGAAAAGAAAAATATCGAACAACATGCCAAAACCGTCATTGAGTTTTTAAAAGCCGCCGGCTTTACGGACGATGAAATTATGGTGCAAGGATTGACAACGCAAGATGCTTATGCGGACTCTTATCGCGATAAGTCCACGATTTCGGCGCGTTATACGTTGGGGGAAAATATTATCGTGCGTTCGTTGAATGTTGATTTAGTCCAAAAAACAGCGCCCAATATCGGCAATTTGGTTTCCAAAGGTGTTACATTTAATTCCTATGGTAACGGCGTAGCTTACATCTTTACGGGGTTGAATGCGATCAAACCGGAAATGTTAAAAGAAGCAACGCAAAATGCAAAGCGCGCTGCGGACGAATTTGCGGCTAATTCGAATTCAAAGGTCGGTAAAATCAAAAATGCAAACCAAGGTGTTTTTTCTATTACGGCCCGAGAAGCTGTCCCCGATCAAATGGAGCGTGATCAAATTAACAAAACCGTCCGTGTTGTGTCTACCGTTGAATATTACTTAAAATAATCGGTGTATGATGCAGGCTTTGTATTCATCAAAAAATCAAACTCTGACGGTATCATTCAGCGGTGATTATATTGCTTATGATAACGGGCACGAAAAATCGCTTTTGTTCGCTGCGTTAAAAAAGCAAGACCCGCAGCGAATAGCCTTTGATTGCAAAGAATTAGGCGCGTGGGATTCGTCTTTATTGTTGGTTTTGTTTGAATTAACAAAATATGCGAACCAAAAGAATATAAAGGTTGATCAAGCGGGCTTGCCGGCCGGGTTGCGGCAACTGTTGGAATTGGCTTTTTCGGTGGATCGCAAACCGCCGCAAGAACGCGTTCGGCATTTGGGATTTTTATCCGCTTTGGGAAATAAAGCTCTTATTTGTTGGAGCGCGGTGCAAAAGGGGCTTTCCTTTATGGGGCAGGCCAAACAATCGTTTAGCCGTCTTTTGCATAAAAAAGCCATTATGCAGCCGGTAGATTTTTTCTTTGCTTTGGACGATTGCGGACCCAAAGCGATTGGCATTGTGTCGTTAATCAGCTTTATGGTCGGTCTGATATTGGCTTTTGTCGGTGCGTTGCAATTAAAAACATTCGGCGCGCAAGTTTATGTCGCCAGCTTGGTAACAATCGCAATGATCCGTATTATGGGGGCGATTATGGCGGCTATTATTATGGCGGGTCGAACCGGAGCATCTTATGCAGCCACAATCGGAACAATGCAAGTCAATGAAGAAATCGATGCACTGAAAACGATGGGCATATCGCCGATTGATTTTTTGGTCTTGCCGCGTTTAATGGCGTTAATCATAGCAATGCCTTTGTTGACGATACTGGCGGACTTTATGGGGATGTTGGGCGGCGGTTTCGTCGGCGTTCTGTTGTTGGGAATACCGGCTCAGGAATATTGGCGCTTTTCGATTGAAGCTTTTGGTTTGACCAACTTTTTGGTCGGCGTTTTTCACGGGCTTATTTTTGGGGTTGTGATTGCTTTGTGCGGGTGCTATTACGGCATTCATTGCGGACGTAATGCGGACAGCGTCGGTAAAGCAACCACCAAAGCGGTTGTATCCGCGATTGTTTGGATGATTGTAATGACCGGTATCATAACGGCGATTTTTGAGGTGATCGGAATATGACAGACAACATTCAAATTGCGGCAAAAAACTTATCGATCGGTTATGACGACTTTGTGTTGTTAAAGGATATCAATTTTGAAATCAAACAGCACGACATTTTTATCATTATGGGCGGCAGCGGTTGCGGTAAAAGCAGTTTGCTGCGCGTATTAACCGGATTGTCGGAACCGTTATCGGGTTGCGTTTTTATCGATGGTGAAAACTTTACCGATGCCGATGAAAATACCAAAAAGAAAATCGCAATGCAATCCGGTATTTTGTATCAAAGCGGCGCTTTGTTCAGTTCAATGACTTTGGCGCAGAATATCGCACTGCCTTTGCAACAATATACATCATACAGCAAAAAGACAATAGATGAGTTAGTTTCATTGAAATTAGCTTTGGTCGGTTTAGCGGGCTTTGAAGAATTTTATCCTGCCGAAATCAGCGGCGGAATGAAAAAACGCGCCGGATTGGCAAGAGCATTGGCTTTGGATCCGAAAATCGTTTATTTTGATGAACCGTCCGCCGGATTGGATCCGATCAGCTCTAAATTATTGGACGATTTAATTTTGGATATTAACCATTCGTTCGGGACGACAATTGTTGTTGTCACGCACGAATTAAGTTCTATTTTTGACATTGGAACAAACTCAATTTTCTTGGACGGCGAAACGAAAAGTATTCAAGCTTACGGCAATCCAAGACAATTGTTAAAAGATCCGCCCAACGAAAAAGTCTATTCATTTTTAACAAGAGGAAAAACAAATGCACAAAGAACCAAATAAAAAGAAAGTAGGATTATTTGTACTGATAGGCTTGATTGCTTTTTTTGGTATTGTATTGAACTTTGTTTGGGACAAACTTTTCCCCAACAATGATAATTTGATCGTGATGTACTTTGATGAGTCCGTTAAAGGATTAAGCGTCGGGTCTCCGGTTGTTTTCAAAGGTGTTGAAATCGGCAAGGTGACGCGCATTGATTTGTTTGGAAATCCGGAAACTTTAACCTTTAATATTCCGGTATATGTTCGCTTTGCAAAGTCGCAAAATATCGTTGAAGTAGCACGTCATTACAGATATCGCAAAGCGTTATTGAATGCTTTTATTGAAAAAGGGTTACGCGCGCGGTTGATAAATCAAAGCTTGTTGACCGGACAGTTGATGATTGAATTAGAAGTGTTGCCCAAAACGCCGATCGTTTTGAAAAGCCCCGATCCGGAAGTTTTGGAAATTCCGACGGTTTTATCTCCGATCGAACAGTTGTCGCAAGACATTCAAACTTTGCCTTTGCGCACGACGTTGGTTCGGTTAAATGAAGTGTTGGATAAGTTGGATAAAGGGTTGGATACGATTTTACCGGATATGCAAAAAATTACGTCTGTTGTTCGGGTGTCGGTTGAAAAAAATGTACCGCAAACCGATATGACTTTAAATAACTTTAACCAAACATTGCAAAGTATTTCCGATGCAGCAAAGTCTATACGCAATTTTGCGGATTATATGGAACGCCATCCGGAGGCTTTATTAAAAGGAAAGGATAAATATTAAATGAAAAAATTATTTGTTTTGGGTATCGCGGTTTTATTTTTGAGCGGGTGCATCGGTGTCAGCCCGAAAGCCGATTTTTACACTTTGCAAACTGTGCAGGCAAAACCCGTAACGCAAGTGTCAATGCAAGTGGCTGTTGAACCGGTTAAGATTCCCGCTTTTTTGGATCGGCCGCAGATTGTGACTTTAAAGGAAAATAACATTTCTTTGAACTTTTCCGAAACGAGCCGTTGGGCAGAATCGTTATCCGATTTATTGCAAAGAACTTTGATTAACGATTTGACGGTGGTAATGCCGCAATCGGTGATCGTGCCGAAAACTTTTTCACGCACGGATGCAAAAGTCATTGTCTTTGTTGACGTCAATCAATTTGACGCCGTGTTGGGGCAGCGTTTGACTTTTGGCGCCAGATGGAGCTTGTTTGATCAAAACGGCAATACAATTTATCAAACACAAACGGTCATATCCAAAGACATTACGACGGATTATAGCGACTTGGTTTTAAAGCAAAGTGAGATAATGGGCCAGCTTTCCACGCAGATTGCAAAAAGGATTGCTTTGATCCGTTAGTGCTTTACATTTTTATGAAAAGTGGCTTTTTTTAAAGATAAAGTCTTTACTCTTTGCTTTTGCTTGTTTATAATATCCAAAAGATAAGGAGAAAAACTATGATTACAAAGAAAAATTTAATTATCGGGGCGGTGGCTTTAACGCTTGTCGCAACGGGCGCTTGGCTTGCAAAATATTGGCTGTTTGCTGAACCGTTCCGCTATGCGGGGACGTTGGAGACGACAAAAGTTATTTTGTCATCAAAAGTGGCTTCTGATATTACGGATTTGCCGGTATCCGAAGGGGATTTTGTGAAAAAAGGGCAGGTCGTTTTGCAAATGAGCTGTGACGTTTATAAAGTGCTTGCCAAACAAATCGATAATGATTACGCTCGTGCAGAAGCTTTGGTGAAAAAAGGGCATATGTCAAAGGCCGAATTCGATGTGTTGCAACGCAACAAAAGCGATAATGATTTAAAGCTTGCTTGGTGTCAGGTGCAATCGCCGATTGATGGTGTTGTCATTACAAAGTTCCGTGAAAAAGGCGAAGTTGTCGGTGCGGGAACAACGTTGTTGTCGATTGCCAATCCCTATGATATATGGGCGTATTTTTATGTGCCGCATGACGAGCTGTATCGTTTAAAAGTGGGGCAAAAAGTCGTGGGCATTTTGCCGGAAGCCGGAGATAAGACCTTTACCGGACGGATTATCAAAATCAACGAAGAAGCCGAATTCACACCCAAAAATGTACAAACAAGGCAAGAGCGGACGCGCTTGGTTTACGGGGTTAAAGTTCAATTTGAAAATCCAGATTTGGTGTTAAAGTCAGGAATGACAATCGAAAGCGCGCTGTTTAATGATTAACGTTGCTTTGGACATATCGCATATTAAAAAAGATTTCGGCGAAACAAAAGCGCTGAACGATGTGTCTATGCACTTTGAAACGGGTAAACTTTACGGGATTATCGGTCCTGCCGGCGCTGGTAAGACAACGTTATTTCGCTTGATTTTGCAACTGTTAAAGCCGACGGCAGGCGAAATATCCTATTTTATGAACGGGGTGAAAACGCGTTTTGATGATTTTCGTCAAAACATTGCTTATATGCCTCAAACGCAAAGCTTGTACGCCGATTTATCGATCGAGGAGCATTTGAATTTTTTCCAAGATTTATACGGCATCGATCCCGAAGAATATGCCAAAAAGAAAAAAGAGTTGTTGCAATTGACCCGATTGGACAAATTTTTGGATCGTCCGGCGGGTAAATTGTCGGGCGGTATGTATAAAAAATTAGGGTTGATGTGTGCTTTGTTGCGATCGCCCAAGGTGATGTTGTTGGACGAGCCGACCAACGGTGTTGATCCGATTTCGCGTCGTGAGTTTTGGGATATGTTGCACACGTCGGTGAATCAGGGAATTTTAGTGATTATGACAACCGCCTATATGGACGAAGCCGAAAGATGCGGGCAAGTCGTTTTGATGGAGCAAGGTAAAGTACTGGGTTTAGGTGAGCCAAAGGCATTGCTTTTGCAAGAAAAAGTCAAAAACTTTGATGAATTTTTCCTATCACGCGGAGGGGCGAAATGACAAGCAATCCTTATGTTGTTGATGTGCATCATTTATCTGTCCGCTTTGGTGATTTTTATGCGGTAAAAGATGTTTCTTTTTCGGTTGCGCGTGGTGAAATATTCGGATTTTTGGGCGCAAACGGCGCCGGTAAAACAACGACAATTCGCGTTTTGTGCGGCTTGCTTTTAGCCAGTGAAGGCCAAGTTAAAATCGATAATGAAGAGTTTGTAGCGGGCAAAGAAAACCTGATTAAATCAAAAGTCGGATATATGTCGCAGCACTTTACTTTATACGATGATTTGTCGATCAAAGAAAATATGGATTTTGCGGCCGCATTGCATCATTTAAACAAAAAAGCGTACGAGCTGCAACGGCAAAAATTATTGGACTTTATCGGTTTTAAGGAAAAGTTATCAACGGTAGTCAAAGCATTGCCGACCGGCATTAAACAGGAAATAGCTTTGTGTGTGTCGTTGTTGCATAATCCGCAGGTTGTCTTTTTGGACGAGCCGACAGCCGGTGTTGCTCCGACGGCACGCTATCGTTTTTGGCAATTGATTAAAGCGTTGGCCAAAACGGGCAAGACCGTTTTTGTAACAACTCATTATATGGACGAAGCCGAAAACTGCGGCCGAATAGCGCTGATGCGTGCCGGTCAGTTAATTGCGTTGGATTCACCCGAAAACTTAAAAGCAAAAACTTTTACAAAACAGTTATATAACTTGACGCCCAAGACGGACAAGGTTGTTTTGCCGGATAAAGCTTTGTTTGAAATGTGGGAACCGTACGGTCAACACTTTCATATTATTTTAAAAGATAATGCTGATTTAAAGCGTCTTCAATCCGATTTTGAAGTTGAAAAAATTAACCCGTCGTTAGAGGACGTCTTTATCCGTCAGGTGGAAGGAAAAAACAGATGAAATATTTTTCTTATCGCCGTGCGCACGCTGTGTTCAGCAAAGAATTTAAACATATCTTTCGCGATCCGTTTACGTTAATGATGGCGTTGTTGTTGCCGTTGATGATCGTGCTGATTTTGGGCAATTCGATCGAGTTTAATGTCAAATCGATTGATTTGGCTTATATGGATCACGACAGAACGCAAAGTTCACGAAAATTGGTTGAAACGTTCGGCAGTTCGGGATATTTTAAGCCTTATGTTGTTCAAACGCCGACGAAAGGTCAAGACGATTTAGTTGCCGAAAAAGCCAAAATGATGTTGGTCATTCCGCCCAACTTTGAAAAAGAAATTATGGCGGGGCGTACGGGACAAGTTCAAATCTTATTGGACGGCGCGGATAATTCGTCCATATCGGCTATTATGAATTATTTAAACACAATTAACGTCAACGCGATTTATAAAATCAAAGATATTCCGATATCCAAAGATGCTTTGTTGGTTTTCAAACCGCGTTATTTATTTAATCCGGAGTTGAATACAAAATGGTTTGCAATCCCCGGCATCTCTGCGGTGATTATTGCATTGGTTGCGATTATGTTGACCGCTCTGACGGTATGCAAAGAATGGGAACAAGGCTCAATGGAAATGTTATTGTCAACGCCGGTGACATCGCTTGAAATTATGTTTGGTAAGTTGTTTCCTTATGCGTTTTTAAGCTTTTGCGGATTTATTATTGTTTTCTTGGCGGCGCGATTGGTTTTTGGTGTTCCGTTTGTCGGCAGCTATATCACCTTAACGATTGCGACGATTTTATTTATTTTGGGGTATTTGGCTTTGGGGCTTTATATTTCGGTTGTCAGTCACGAACAACAAGTTGCGGTTCAATATGCCGCTATTATCGGGTTGTTGCCGACCGCTTTATTGTCCGGCTTTATTTTCCCGATCGAGTATATGCCACGGATTTATCAATGGGTATCGGCTTTGTTTCCGGCGCGTTTTTATGTTGAAATATCGCGCGACCAGTTTTTAAAAGCCAGTACAATAGCGGATTTATGGATCCCGTTTGCGGCTTTGTCTGTGCAGGCGATTGTGCTGATGCTTGCGTGTGTTTTCAGGTTTAAAAGGACAATAGAATGAACACTTTGTGGGGCTTTATCAAAAAAGAGTTAATTGCATTGCTGCGTGATCCGGTTATGCTGGTGGCGATTTTGCTGATGCCGGTGGTTCAGGTGATTGTTTTAAGCCAAGCCATTACAATGGAAGCCCGCAATTTGCGTTTGGCTGTTGACACCATTCCAAACGATGTGATTATGGAGCGCGTTTATAATCACGCAATCGGTTCCGGTTGGTTTGTGCGTATTGATCCGTTGGAAAAAAGCGCAGTAGAGGCTGTGCAAGCCGGCGAAGCTGATGTGGCATTGATTGCGCCCAAAGATGGACTGACAAAATCTTTGATGCGCGGGGAAGGGCAATTACAAATATTGATCGATTCGACGAATGTGCTCAAAGCGCAAAGCATTGAAGCGTATTTACAAGGCATTATTGTAAATGTATTATCTGATGCAACGCACACGCAAGGCGTTCGGCCGATTGGTTTTAACGTGCGTGTTTTGTTTAATCCGGAATTGGATACGCAATGGTTTTTGGTGCCGGCGATTATGGCGGTTTTGGTGTTTATGTCTTTGTTGACTTTAATCAGTATTTCGATTACCAAAGAAAAAGAAAACGGCACGATTGAAACTTTAATTTCGGCGCCGATTTCAAAGTATGATATTATTTTGGGTAAAACATTGCCGTATATTTTGGTGGCGTTAATCAATATGTTTTTGATTCAGCTGGTGGGTGTGATTTTCTTTTCATTGCCTTTCACGGGATCGTTTTTTATGTTTATGGCGTCGTTTTTGGTGTTTTGCTTTCCGGCGTGTGCGATTGCTGTTTGGTTGGCCAATTATACCAAAACACAACAACAAGCGATGTTGGGCTTGATGATTGTTGCTTTTATGGCGTTGATGTTATCGGGAGCGTTGTTTCCGCGCGAAAATATGCCGCTTGTTTTGCAATGGATTGCGTATGTTAATCCGTTGACGCACTATACTTATTTGGTGCGCAACATTATCTTGAAAGGAGCGGATTGGAACTATTTTTTCGCGCATGCTTGGGTGATGATTGTTTCGGGATTTTTGATAGCCCTTTGGGCGGTGAAGCGCTTTAAAACGACTTTATAGGAGAAAAAAATGAAAAAGTATTTACTGTTTTTAATTTGCTTTTTATTTTGTGTGCCGGCAAATGCGGATATGTATTCGGCTTTGCAGCAAGTTTATCAAACCAACCCGCAGATTTTATCCGCGCGGCAGAAAGTCAAAAGCGCATCGGCCGGAGTTGATTTAGCGCGTACAGGTTGGCAACCGTCCGTCGGGGCAACGGCCGGCATAGCACGTGCAAAAACAAAATTGAATAACACGGATTTTGACTATACGCAAAAACAGGTTGGCATAACGTTATCGGAAAATATTTTTCACGGCTTTTCAACAACGGCGCAAATTGACGCAGCCAAAAGTATGGCGGTTTTGGAAAAGGCGAATTTATATGCGACCGAACAAGATGTGTTTTTGCAAGCCGTTAATGCTTACATCAATGTTTTGAATGCACGCGAAGTATTGAATTTGGATAAAAATAACCAAAAGGTATTGGAAGAGTATTTCAGTTTGTGTGAGCAAAAAGAAAAAGTCGGCGTGCTGACTAAAACAGATTTAGCCCAAGCAAAAGCGCGTTTAGAATTGGCAAAGTATGCGGTTATTGATGCCAATGCCGGATATGAAAATGCTTTGGAAACGTTCCGCCGAATTTACGGATCGTTGCAAGAAAATTATACAGATATTGAATTAAACGGTACACGGCAATTTTTCCCAAAGTCAATTAATGACGCCGAAAAGACAGCTCTAAAATCGCATCCGGCTATTTTGGCTGCCGCCGCGGGATACGAAGCGGCAAAATCCAACGTTACGGTGTCGCGTGAAAGCTATATGCCGTCGATTGATATCAAAGCGTCTGCCGTGAAATTAAAAGATGTTCCTGTGATTGACGAAGTTTCCGACGGCCGGATCGGCATTTATTTGACGGTGCCGTTGTATGATAAAGGAACGGCTTTTGCACGGACGGATAAGGCCGAGTATGAAGCATCTGCTTTAAAAGAAAATATCACTCACACCCAGCGGATTGTTTTAGAAAAGTTGCGTCAAGCGTGGAATATTTACCAAGCGCAAGGTGCAGCGATAGAAACAGCGCAAATGCGCATCAATGCAAATCGTTTAGCGTTGGAAGGCGTCAGAGACGCTCAGGAACGCGGGCGTCGTACGGTATTAGATGTATTGAATGCCGAGCAGGAATTATTAGATTCGAAGGTATCGTTGACGCGGGCAAAGCATGCGCAAATATCGGCTTATTTTTCGGTTTTATCCGGCGCCGGTTTGCTGACCGCCGACAATTTAGGATTAAAGTAGTTAATGTTAAAACGGGTAATAGAAATATCGTCTGATCATTTCAAACTTTCTTTATCGAAAGGTTTTTTAATTGTTACAGATGTACGGACCAATCAAGTTAATCAGATCCCGTTGGATAGCATTTTATGTTTAATTATTTCCGCACATAATGTTTTGATTTCAAAAAATATCGTTAATGCTTTATGTGAAAATCAAGCATGCCTTATTTTTTGCAATGATAAATATATGCCTGCCGCAATAACTTTACCGATTGTCGGGCATTGGTTAACGTCGGCCAGAATTAAAGCGCAAACGGCCTTGCCGGAGTCCTTGCGTAAAAATTTGTGGAAGAAAATTGTGCAAATGAAGATCAGCAATCAAGCTAAGTTATTAGCTTTTGTTCATCCGAACTCGACGATAAAAGTGCGTTTACAAATGTTGTCAAAAACGGTTAAAAACGATGACCTGCAAAATAATGAAGGGCAGGCGGCGCATCTTTATTTTAATGAATTATTTGGTTCTGATTTTATTCGCAATCGCAATGCGGCAGATATAAATATGCTTTTAAATTATGCTTATACAATTTTACGGGCAATGGTTGCGCGCAGCGTCTGTGCTAACGGGTTATTACCTTATTTGGGATTAAAGCATTGCCAATCGGCAAATACAATGCCACTTGTTGATGATTTGATTGAACCATTTCGCCCCTTTGCAGATCAGGCTGTTTTGGATATTTTAAAAATGGGGTCATTTATGGGGCAATTAACACCAGAAATAAAAAGAGTGCTTGCCGGTCTTACTGCGCAGGTTATTTATACTGACAAAGGGAAATTACCCTTGGCGGAAGTCATTAACGATTTTGTTTTGAGTTTAGTAAAAAGTTATCAGGAAAAGAAAAATCTTTTAATCAATATTTGTTTGTAACAATTGATATTGATGTGTTTTCAAAAAAACATAAAAATTTTATCAAATTTCGATATTTACTTGACCTTTTTATCAAATGTTGATACGATAGAATAAATTGTTAAAATATCAAACATTAGTGGAGATAGATAAGAAACCAAAAATATTGAAAGGATTAGAACGATGAGCTCTGTGCGTATGTTTAGTTATATTCCGGAATGTGTTGACCTTTTAGGAGCAGGAACACGAATTTTAAAAGAAAAACTGCAAAACAAAGAAATCATAGATTACCCATTGCGTGAAACCACATATACGATACGTCATATGATGGATCAAGATAAAATCGTTTTTTTAGTGTCATATGGAAAATCAAAACCCAATAGATGCTATAATAGGAATCAAAGGATTTATGACGACAGCGTCTTGTCAGATGAAATTGTTCATATGACGCATCAGTTTATATTTGTGATTTATCAAAATAAGGTATTGAGTTCAGATCATAATAAAAGAAATATAATTTTGAATTTATTGCATGAAACGGACAAGAATTTTTCTTGTGATTTGTTGGCCGTTTCTACTTCTATTGATGATTTTATCAAACAGGTGAAATCAATAGAAACAATTTCTATTACCGCAACAAACAACTTATTTATAAATGAATTTTTGAATCCTCATTGGGGTGATGATTTAGAAGAAAAAGAAAAACCCGAGACAACCGTTGTAAAAATGGATTTTAAAAGAGCGCTTAATGTTAAGTATATAAAAAAATTATACGAGAAATTAATGTCTCCTTCATACATAAAAAGTTTCAATATAAAAGGGGAAAGCTCTGATGGTTTTATTTCTATTAATGAACAAAGCGTTGTGGCAAAGGAAATTTTTGAATTTGAAAAGGAAGAAGGATATTATGAAATCGAAGAAATTTTTGCTAAAATGTAGAATAAGAACATGGATATTGCTATTCTTGTTAATAATAAGTTTGGGATTTCCTTTAAAAGATAACCTGCTTTCTGATGCAATTACATGTGTTTCTATTATTTTTGCCTTTTCACTGTCATTTCTTTTGGCTGCCTATGCTAATCAAAACATTAATCTCTATATGAAAAAGCGTAATATGTTTAAGATTTTTATTAGTGATAATAAAAAATTCTTAAAGATGTCTCTATTTTCTTTACTTATTTTATTCTTTTTAAATGTGTTGTCTTTTAATTATAGCTATAATAATTTCCTATATATATCATCGTTGCATGTTGCATTATTTATTATAATTTTTCAATTAAACTATACCCTTGATTTTGCAGATATGTATATGAATCTTTATAAGAATTCTTATTCCAAAGAAGTGCTGAAAAATACGGATTGTTACAATGACTAAAAGGCAAGACGTTAAATTGGATGAGTTTTGATTTTAAAGGCATCCTAAATTTGCATTTTAAACATAACTTCATTAATAATTGTATTTTTTATTTTGTCGACTCTCAGTGGTTTAACGATATTTATCTCAAAAGTATAAAGATTTTAGCGTAAGTCTTTACATTTTCTTTGACTTTTTTATTGAAAATTAATATACTACAAAAAGTACTTTTGAATATCAATCTATTAATAGTTTCAATGCGAAGAGAGATAAAATGGCTGGTAAAAATAATGCAAATTTAGGTTTTGAAAAGCAAATCTGGGGTGCAGCTTGTGAACTTTGGGGACATATTCCTGCGGCAGATTACCGAAAAGTAATTATTGGACTTATCTTTTTGCGTTATATTTCTGCGGCCTTTGAAAAGCGCTATAATCAGCTTGTCGCCGAAGGTGATGGTTTTGAAAACGACAAAGATGCATATATTGAAGAAGGTATTTTCTATGTTCCTGAGGCCGCACGTTGGAGTAAAATTGCTGAAGCGGCACACACTCCGGAAATCGGCATTATTATTGATGATGCTATGCGAGCGATTGAAGCAGAAAATAAATCGCTTAAAAATGTATTACCTAAAAATTATGCCAATCAAGATCTTGATAAACGTGTTTTAGGCAATGTTGTTGACCTTTTTACAAACAATATTGATATGTCTGATACCAACGGAGATAGAGATTTACTCGGTAGAACTTATGAATACTGTATTGCACAATTTGCGGCATATGAAGGCACCAAAGGCGGTGAGTTTTATACGCCACAAAGCATTGTTAAAACCATTGTCGAGGTTTTGAAACCATTTGATAATTGCCGCGTTTATGATCCTTGTTGTGGTTCCGGTGGTATGTTTGTTCAGTCGGTTAAATTTTTACAAGCACATGGCGGAAACCGCGACCACATATCGGTTTATGGACAAGAATCCAATGCTGATACATGGAAAATGGCCAAGATGAATATGGCTATTCGCGGCATTGATGCTGATTTCGGGCCATATCAGGCAGATACATTTTTTAATGACCTGCACCCGCATGAAAAGTTTGATTTTATTATGGCTAATCCTCCGTTTAACCTTTCTAATTGGGGACAGGATAAGTTACAAGATGATGTGCGTTGGAAATATGGAATTCCACCGGCAGGAAACGCAAACTATGCGTGGATTCAACATATGATACATCACTTAGCACCTAATGGGAAAATCGGTTTAGTCCTTGCAAATGGTGCGCTTTCTACCCAAACAAGCGGTGAAGGTGAAATTCGCAAAAATATTATTGAGGCCGATTTGATAGAGGGTATTATCGCTCTACCACCACAACTGTTTTATAGTGTAACAATTCCGGTAACGTTATGGTTTATCAGTAAAAACAAAGCTCAAAAAGGTAAAACAGTCTTTATTGATGCGCGGAAAATGGGCTACATGGTTGACCGCAAACACCGCGATTTTACGGATGCAGATATTAAAAAGATTGCAGACACATTTACTGCATTTCAAAAAGGAAAGTTGGAAAATGTTAAAGGGTTTTGTGCGGTAGCAACAACGGCAGAAATTGCGACACAGGATTACATTTTGACGCCTGGACGCTATGTTGGCATTGAGGAACAGAAAGATGA
The DNA here is from genome assembly GCA_934203105.1 of uncultured Alphaproteobacteria bacterium. Classification (GTDB taxonomy): domain Bacteria; phylum Pseudomonadota; class Alphaproteobacteria; order CAAHEQ01; family UBA3637; genus CAAHEQ01. The sequence continues at coordinate 66,864 of CAKPYQ010000001.1, read as the reverse complement.
CGGTGAACCTTTTGAAGATAAAATGAAACGCCTGACCGGAGAGCTTGCAGAGATGTTTAGGCAGTCTGATGCTTTGCAAGAAGAGATTAAAAACAAACTGAAAGCCATCGGCTGGGAGATGTAAAAATGTATCCTTGGCAAACTTTCATATTAGGATTATGTGAACATCTAGCGTGGCCTATTTTAGTTGGTGGATGTATTTTTATTTTTAAAAATGATATTCGCAAAATTCTTTCTCGTTTAACTAAACTCCCTGGTGGGGCTGAGCTTAATCCTGAAACTGTAGAAGAACAAAAGGAAAATAAAACAACATTTGATGAATTACTTATAAAAAAAGCTGAAGAAAAAAATAATAAGGAAGAAGAAATTATAATGAAATCAACGGAGGGAAAGTGATGATTATGTTGGATCCTAATAAACAAAAGGCTCTAAATGAATTGCTTGAAGCCCTAGGTAAAGGAATAGATTTATTAGCCAATGAACATTTAGATAAAGATTTATATGAAGCATTTGAAAAATATGCCTCATCAACAATTAAACTTATGGATGAAGCGTATTTACAAAATTATACTTCATATTTATCTGAAAATTTTGGATATTGTATGCCACGTAATAATTGGATAAGTGATTATTTTAATCCGACAAAGAATTATATAAGTCCATTTAATCAAAACTATATTCCACTGCCTCATTCTGCAATAAGCGGGTATTATACTGGTAGAGAACATAATGAATATAGAGAAAAATTAAAGCATTTATTACAGAAACTTATATCGATTGCAAAAAGAGTAATTTATGAATAGAGGTTAAAATGGACTATCTACTTATTTTTGATACAAATGCTTTATATAAGGACTATACTCGATGCTGTGATTTTACAGATTTTTCTTTTAATGGTACTCTTGACAATTTCATGACACGCATTGAAGAGTTAGATATTTATGATATTGTATCAATTGCTATTCCTCAAATTGTATGGTCTGAAACTAAAAAACAAAATATTATAGCATACCATAAAAAAGTTAAAGAATTTGAAGATATGCTTAAAAAACATAAATTTCCTTTCCATTCGTATAAAGTTGATACAACAAAAAATTATGATACTTATCTTGATGAAAACATTAATGCCTATAAAAATGCATTAAAAAATAAGCCTATTAACATTGTAGAATTAAATTTTCCATCTGATAAATGTTATTTTAATCTTATAAATAGAGCATTTGATAAAAGACCACCTTTTGAGGGAAAAGAAAATAACTCAGATAAGGGTTTTAAAGATGCATTACTTTGGGAAACAATTTTAGAATACAAAAAAGAACATCCGGATACAAATATCATCCTATATACAAATGATAAAATGTTCAATGAAGAGTTAAAAGAAGAGTATAAAAAGTTATTTCCAAATCAAGAAATTATTTTTATTAATTCAAAAAATGAAGACATTTTAAACTCAAAATTAGATCAAATAGCAAAAGATAAAGATGACACATATCCTATTCCACCTCAATATCCTGAAGAATACTCCGAGATAAAAGAATATCTAAATTCAGATAATATTCTTAATGATTTAAGATCATTTTCTAATGAAATTATCGGAGATACAAAATATTTGTCTTTAAGCAAATTTATTGTAAAAAATATATACAATATAGAACAACACCATGAAGATGAAATATTTTTAGAATATGAGGTTATGATACGAGCAGAAATAACCGTTGATACGAATTCTGCTTTATCCTTTACAGATGAACTTGATATGACACTATGGATTAATAGTTGTGATGATTATTCTTTTTCAATAGAAGAAATTCGCATAGATGATGAAAATTTGGAGGTAGCCGATGAATAGTAATTGGCAGAAGATTAAATTAAGTGATGTTTGTGAAGTCATAGGTGGAGGCACTCCTAGTACTAAAAATTATGATTTTTGGAATGGAGATATCCCATGGCTAACTCCTAAAGATTTATCAGGTTATAATAGTCGATACATTTCTAAAGGTGAACGAAATATAGCTCAAGAAGGCCTTCAAAATAGTAGTGCTCATATGTTACCTAAAGGTAGTGTTTTATTAACAAGTCGAGCTCCTATTGGATATGTAGCGATTGCAAAAAATGATGTTTGTACTAATCAAGGATTTAAAAGTCTTGTGTTAAAAAAAGGATATTGTTCTGAATTTTTCTATTATTTACTAAAAAATAACATTGAATATATTGTAGGAATGGGATCAGGATCAACTTTTGCAGAAATATCTGGTACACAAGTTAAAAATTTAGAATTCACAGTTCCTCCGCTTGATATTCAGAAGAAGATTGCAAGGGTGTTGGGGGTGCTGGATGATAAAATCGAGCTGAATAATAGGATAAATAATAATTTAGAACAACAGGCTCAGGCTCTGTTTAAATCTATTTATGGCTCTGAAAATAATGGCATTTTAGCAGATATTGTTAATATTGCAGAAAGTGGTAGCCGACCAAAAGGAGGAGCTCTAAGTCAAGGAATACCTAGTATCGGAGCTGAAAATATTGAAAAATTTGGTGTATATGATTACAGTAAAGAAAAATTTATTAGTGAAGAATTTTACAAGCAAATGAAACGAGGAAAGGTCTTATCGGAGGATGTTTTATTATATAAAGATGGTGCATACACAGGAAAAGTATCTCTTGCATTAGATGGATTTCCTCATAAAGTTTGTGCGGTTAATGAGCATGTGTTTATTATACGTGGAAAATCAAACATATCATCACAATTTTTTATTTACTTTTGTTTAAGTTATGAAACAAATAAAAATTATCTGCACACGCTAGCGTGTAGTAAAGCTGCTCAACCAGGTCTAAATCAAAGTGAATTACTAGGATTACCAATATTTATTCCATTGCCAGATACAGTTAAAAAGTTTACAAATATTGTATCTCCTCTAATGCATAAAATAGCAGCTAATGCCTTAGAAAATATTAAATTAGCCTCTATTCGTGACACATTATTACCCAAACTCATGTCTGGTGAAATCAATGTCGATAATGTGGATATTTCAGAACAAAAGGATACTCCATGACTCGTAAAAATATCTTTGAAATTTTAGCCAGTGAATATGATATAAATGCAGAAATGAAAAAGATTATCAAACTTTTTGCATTGCCTATGTTCACATATGTAAACCCAATGAATTTTCATCAAGGACAATTAAATATTGAGGGGATTGTTGATACATTTTTACTGCATGGATGGAAACAAAGAAATGGATGTTTAAATTGTGCAGAAATTCGGAAAAAACTGAAAATTGGTAAACTTCCGAACGAACAAGATGATTTAATTTTAACTTTGGAATATTTTATTAATCTAATACGACTTGCTCAAAATAAAGTTGGACTGGGACAAAATATGAATTTTCAAAGCTCCAAAGAATATATTATGCTATTGCAAAATTTGAATCTAATTTTAGAGCGTTTGAATTACAAAGAATATTGTATTGAAGATGAAGAGAAAATTTTACTTATTCCTAAAGATCCTGCCGCGTTTGCAGTGGCAGAGATTTCATCAAAAGATACAGCAATGGCTATTTTGAAATATCATCATGCATCGTTAAAAGGACAATTAGAGGAAAAAAGAAAATTATTACTAACCATTGCGACAGAATATGAACCATTGCTGGATGACGGTATACCAGATTTCAATTCCTATTTTACCACCGTTCGCGGAATGATTAACAATGCTCATATACGTCATAATAACAAAGAGGGTGCAGATAAAAAAGAAATTATTGCTAAGATGAGTGATAACGAATTGGAAAACCTATATGACGAAATTTATCAATTACTTTTATTCTGTGTTTTAGCTAAAGATAATAAAGAACGGAAAAACAAAATGGCTGAATTTCTTAAAGGATTAAAGGAGAAAAAATGACAAATACTTTCATCAATCCAGTAAATGAAGAAGCGTATGAAAAGTCGATTATTGAGTTGTTTGAAGAAATTGGCTATACACATGTTTATGGGCCGGATGTGGAAACGCGGGATTTTACTTCGCCATTGTATGAACCGATACTGACAAATTCTCTACATCAAATCAATCCAGATTTGCCGGATGAGGCAATAAACGAGGCTCTTTTTAAGCTCAAAAATTTTGAAAATGCCGAATTGACGCAAAAAAATGCCATTTTTATGGATTATTTGCAAAATGGCATTACCGTCCGCTATACTGAAAAAGGCGAGCCACGCGATACGATTGTTTATCTGATTGATTATGAAAATCCGGATAATAACTCCTTCATTGTTGCCAACCAATGGACCTTCATTGAAAACAGCGAAAAACGTCCGGATGTGTTGCTGTTTATCAACGGGTTGCCACTTGTGCTGATGGAATTGAAATCTCCGTCGCGAGAAGAAACAGATGCTTCGGAAGCATATCGGCAAATTCAAAACTATAAGCACGAAATCCCGTCTATGTTTATATATAATGCAATCTGTGTCATGAGTGATTTGGCGGTATCTAAAGCCGGAACGATTACTTCTGATGAGACTCGTTTTATGGAATGGAAAACGGTTGATGGTTCCTACGAAAACACCAAATATGCGCAATTTGATACATTTTTTAATGGGATTTTTGAAAAATCGCGCCTGCTGGATATTTTGAAAAATTTTATTTGCTTTTCTGCCGAAAATAAGGGGAGGTCAAAAATTTTGGCTGGTTATCATCAATACTTTGCGGTAAAAAAAGCGATCGAATCGACCAAACGCGCCACGCAAACTGATGGTAAAGGCGGTGTCTTTTGGCACACGCAAGGTAGTGGCAAATCTCTTTCTATGGTATTTTATGCTCATTTACTGCAAAGCGCATTAAACAGCCCGACAATAGTAGTTATTACAGATCGTAACGATTTAGATGACCAACTTTATACGCAATTTGCTAAATGCAAAGATTTTTTGCGCCAAGAACCGGTGCAAGCAACAAGCCGAGAACATTTGAAACAGCTTTTGAATGGTATCAAAGCCAATGGTATTTTCTTTACCACGATGCAAAAGTTTGAGGAAGCAGTTGAGCCACTGTCAGAGCGACGGAATATTATCGTTATGGCTGATGAGGCGCACCGCGGTCAATATGGCTTGTCTGAAAAGATAGATAAAAAAGGAAATATCAAAGTCGGAACGGCACGAATTATTCGTAATTCTCTGCCAAATGCGACATATATTGGCTTTACGGGGACACCGCTTTCTCTTGATGACCGCAACACGCGAGAGGTATTTGGCGATTATATCGATGTTTACGATATGACACAAGCAGTAGAAGATGGTGCAACGCGTCCGGTTTATTATGAAAGCCGCGTGATAAAACTTCATTTAAAACCGGAAATTTTACAACTGATTGATGCTGAATATGATTTAATGGCACAAAATGCCGATCCAGAGGTCATTGAAAAAAGTAAAAAACAACTCGGGCAAATGGAAACAATATTAAGCGACGATGATACTATCAATTCGCTTGTCTGCGATATTTTGGATCACTACGAAAATTACCGCGAAAATTTATTAACCGGTAAGGCTATGATTGTAGCTTATTCTCGTCCGATTGCATTGAAAATTTATCATCGAATTTTGGAGTTACGCCCCGCGTGGAAAGATAAAGTTGCTGTGGTTATGACATCCGGTAATGATGATCCAGAAGATTGGCGAGCTATTATTGGTAATAAATCTCATAAGGAAGATTTAGCACGTAAATTTAAAGATAATAATGATCCTTTGAAGATTGCGATTGTTGTTGATATGTGGCTAACCGGTTTTGATGTACCATCGCTTGCGACAATGTATATTTATAAACCGATGGAAGGTTATAACCTGATGCAGGCGATTGCTCGTGTTAATCGCGTATTTGAAGATAAAGAAGGCGGTTTGGTGGTTGATTATATCGGTATTGCCAGTGCTTTGAAAAAGGCGATGAATGATTATACTCTCCGCGACAGAAAGAACTATGGTAATATGGATATTGCTACCACAGCATATAATAAATTCAAAGAAAAATTGCAGGTTTGTCGCGATTTATTGCACGGTTTTGATTATAGCGAATTTGCTACCGGTTCAAATTTAGTCCGAGCAAGATTGATAAGCGGTGCCGCAAACTTTATTATTGCCAGAGAGAAAAATAAAGAAAAAGACGCATTTATTAAGCAAGCCCTTATGTTACATCAGGCTTTGTCTCTTTGCGCATCTATTGTTGAAGAAATATTGCGTATTGAGGCAGCATTTATGGAAGCTGTTCGTATTATGATTTTGCGTTTTACCGAAGGCGGTGGGCAAAAGAAAATATCTTTGCCGGAAATGAATAAGCGTATCAACGAGCTGTTGGGGCAGAGTATAAAAAGCGATGGTGTAATTAATCTGTTTTCAGATATAAAAGAAGAATTTTCGCTGTTTGACCCGAAATTTTTGGATGAAGTGTCCAAGATGAAAGAAAAAAATTTGGCGGTCGAATTGTTGAAAAAATTAATAGCTGAGCAGATTTCTATTTATCGCCATACCAATGTTGTGCGTTCGGAAAAGTTCAGTGAAATGATACAAGAATCTATGAACCGCTATTTGAACGGTATGTTGACTAATGAACAAGTTATTGAGGAGCTGCTTAATTTGGCAAAACAAATTGCCACAGCACAAAAGGAAGGTGATGATTTAGGGCTTAATGCTGAAGAAGCAGCTTTTTATGATGCATTGGCTCGTCCACAAGCAGTTAAAGATTTTTATGAAAATGATGAATTAATTGCTATTACAAAAGAACTCACCGAAACTTTGCGCAAAAATAAAACAATAGATTGGCAGAAAAAAGAAACAGCGCGCGCCAAAATGCGTATGATGATAAAAAAATTGTTAAAAAAGCATAAATATCCCCCAGAAGGTGTTGATGATGCCGTTCAAACAGTTATGACACAATGCGAACTTTGGACAGACAACGTGATGGACGTGTAATGATTTTAATAACCGTTATTAACATATTGTAGGAAAAAATAACCTCATAGAGATCAGTATATATTAGAATTATGTCTTCAAGCCTGGTACTAAAAATATACTTTTTCCAATTCACAAAATACTCCGCACTCTGGAAGTAATAAATCTTTGTGTTTTCCTGCTGTTGGATTTAGTTCATCTAAATATAATCGCATTCCATGTATTTAAATGTTAAAAAAAGAGGAAGCAAAACTTCCTCTTATCTTTATTGGTTGCGGGGACGGGATTTGAACCACGTGACCTTCAGGTTATGAGCCTGACGAGCTACCAGACTGCTCCACCCCGCGATGGGATCTTTCCGTGAAAGATAGCAGAATTATATATCATTAAATTTAACGTGTCAAGTGCTTTTTTAAAATTTTTCCCTGATCGGTACTTTATTATTAAAACAAGGTTTGTTTTTTGCCGCATATTGCCTTGCATTCATAGCGTAAATAAAACCTCAAGCTTGCGGTTAATCTATATTATGAAAAGCACCAATGATGATCAGTCATCGGTGCTTTCCTCCCCCAACTTGTGGGCTTTTCAGGCGCAAGAGCCGTTTATTGAACGCTTAAACATTCCCCGTTCAAAGCTCTGCTTGCCTTTGGACAGCAAATATATTTGCCGCCTTCGCCTTCATTCTTTGTTTCGACTGTACCGGCCGGACAGCATTCGAAATCATTCCACTTTTGTCCGACCCAACGTGCTTCGTCGGAGCTTTCCGGACAGCAAATCGAATCGCCGCGTGATGGAATCAACGCCGCTTTCATTCCTTTGCCGCAACATTGAAATTCAACCGCATTCCACGCTAAAGAGTTTGCGTTTTGCGGACAATAGGCTTGGCCTTTATTGCCGATTGCGGTCATTAAAACTTTGCCTTCTTTTTGCAATTCGGTTTTGGTGCGACATACGCCGTCTTTGCCGACCATACCTTTTTGGCAACAAATGTATTTATCGCCCGAACCTTCATTTTGGGTTTCAACCGTTCCGACCGGACAACATTGATAATCAAAGCCGGCTGTTCCAACCCAACGTGCCGAAGTAGAACCGACCGGACAGCAAATCGAATCATCACGAGACGGAACGACGGTTGACGTTAATCCGTATCCGCAACATTTGTATTGAATGCCGTTCCACGCCAAAGAATTGGCTCTTTTTTGGCAATAAGCGCTTCCTTTGCCGTTCGGGGCGGTTAAATAAACGAATTCGCCGGCAACTTGCGTAACTTGTGCCGGTGCAGAAGCTGATTCGGCCGGCTCTGCAGGCGTTGTTCGAGCATCAAATTCAGCCGGTTCAGTTGGTTTTGTTTGTTCTTCTGATGGAGCTTGCGTTTCGGATTGATCGGGTTGCGGGGCAAAGCCCGTATCAACGATCGTATCTGTTTGCGGATATTCGGACGGGGCAGGTTGATAATCCATCGGTGTATCAACGCAATAACCGTCTTGGCCGGTTGTTCCGTACGGACAGCAAATAATTTCATCACCCATGCCGATATTAGTCGTTTCAACAAAGCCTTCCGGACAAGCCGCATTTTGCAGCGGTTGTTCTTCTTTTGCGCTTTGGCATGCCGCAATCAAGCTGACTGCCGCCACGGTGGACAAAACAAAAGCAATATTGCGCGTCCGTTTCATATCGAATCTCCTTTTAATAATTTACGCTTGTCTTTAATATAGCGTGGCTTTTGTTAATAAAAGGTAAATATAAAGACGGTTCAATACAATAAATTAAGATCCGCTTAACAAATTACATCCGCCATTGACCAATTGGTGCGTTTTTAAACAGCAAAGCTGTCCTTCGGCCGTTTCGGTATGAGCCGGACAAATACATTCTTTTGTAACCGGTTGATCTGCTACACATTGTTTGCAAACAACTTCGTTGCCCTTGGTGTCTTGGCACTTTTTGCAATCGACCGTATTGCCGTTTGCGTCTGTGCAAGCGCCGATAAAGTCCGGTGCGCAAGCCAAATCTTTTACGATTTCACACAAATTGCCATCGATGTCGCATTTGGAACCGCAAGGCGTTGTTTTATCAACAGTGCAATCATATGAAAAGCCTTCTCTGCCGGCCATATAATTGCCGTTATAGTAACAACCGATTCTGCCATGAGCACAACCGTAAACATTGTTCAGTTCGGTATATTCGCCGCTTGGGCATTGTCCGGAACAATCGCCCAATTCACATGTGCCGTCGGCCGAACAATCCACGCCACAACGATTGTATTTTAAATCCGATGTCTTGACGTAAAAATACGTTCCTTTGGCGCAGATGTTTCGTCCGTTGATCGTGGTGCAACAATAACCATTGCTGTCTGCGTGCATACCCATGTTATAAACATTGCAAAGCGCATCCGGATCGCATTTTGCATTGCATGACGGCATATCGGCCGCCGAACAAGTTGTATCACATGTTTTTTGTTCGCCTGTTTTTAATCCGCTGGTGATAAAGCAATGCCAATTTCCATTTAAATTACTTTCGGTCGGGTAGCAGAAAACGTGCTCTTGGGCAAAATAGCAACCGCCGCGACCTTCATTATAATAAATGACTTCATAGTTTGCTTTTCCCGGCCATCTTGCAGCGCAATAGCTTTGATCGCAAAGCCCGCTTTGGCAGTTGCAATTGCTGTCGGCTTGACAACAACGAAAATCGGTTCTTTCTTTGCCCAAATATTTGTTGACGGACCATTCGCCTATATCATAGTCGTAATAGCAACTGTCATTTTTGTTTTTTTGACAATGGAATTCTTGCCCGAAACCCCTGTGTGCATTGGGCATTCTGTTAAACGTAGTTTTGTCCGGACAACCGTTTGGCCAACAAATGCCGTTGCAACTTTTGGCGTTTTCGTCACAGCCGACGCCACATAAAATGCCGTTAATGGTACATTTGTATCCGCCGGCACCTTCTTGCGGGTCACAGCTGATCTTTTGGCATTCACCAGCCGATTCAATATAAACATAACCGGGTTTTTCGCATTCACAAGTTCCGTTCTTCAAAAGCAGTTGCATCGCGCCACCGATGTCGGGACAACGTGTGCATTTGCCGTCGGCATCTTGGAACAGCGGGCGGCCACTGCTGTCGGTGCCGCAAACGCATGTGCAAGTGGTCGGATCAAACTGCATTCCTTGTCCGCAAGCGGTGTAACAACGTCCGTTGCACGCCATTTGTTCGGACGGGCAACACATTTGTTCGCCGGAAACTTCGTCGGATACGCAATCGGCACCGTCGTCACATTTGCAGCCGTTGCAACAACCGATTTCACCGTCTTCGCAAGGGGTCGAGCAAATATAGCCCGCATCTCCGAAATAAAACAACATTTCATTTAATTCTTGATCACATATTGAAATGTCATCGATGTAAATCGGGCCTTCTTCTCCGACACGGATTTTATATTCATCGGTGATTTTGCGCAAAACGGATCGACAAACGCCCTTTGGCACATCGTAAACACGAATGGAAAATATTTCCCAATCGTCTTGAAATGCTTCCATATCAAATTTAATAGTTTGATGAAATTCGGATATATCAATCAATTTTTGATTTTCAATTTTTCGTTGGTCTTGGTGCAGTACAGTCGCCGCAGCCAAACGGACGTCGTTTAGAATGTCGTTTGCGATGAAGCTGTTTAAAGCCAATTTATAGCCCAAAATCCCCGCAATTGACAGCACGCCGATAATTGCCAATACCGCCAGCATTTCGATCATACTTCGACCGATTTGAAAAAATGGTTTCATTTTGATACATCCCTATAAATATAAAATAACATAGTCAATTATAATCTCCTTTTAGTGTTAATGCAAGCGTTTTATTTCGCTGTTTTTTAAAATAACAAAAACTACTCTTGCAATTTAGTAAAAATTGTGTTAGCGTCTTGTATATTCTATATTGTCTAGGAGTTAATAAAATGGCTGAATATAAACATCAGGAAATCGAAAAAAAGTGGCAAAAGTTTTGGGAAGATAACAAAACTTTTAAAGCCCAAATTGATAAAACAAAACCCAAATATTATGTTTTGGATATGTTCCCGTATCCGTCCGGTGACGGTTTGCACGTCGGGCATGTGGAAGGCTATACCGCGTCCGATATTATCGCGCGCTATAAACGAATGAACGGGTTTAATGTTTTGCACCCGATGGGATATGACAGTTTTGGCTTGCCCGCAGAACGCTATGCGGCGCGTAAAGGCATTCACCCGCACGAAGTGACGGTTAAAAACTGTGACTATTTCACGCAACAAATGAAAAATGTCGGTTTCTCTTATGATTGGGATCGGCTGATTAAAACCTCTGATGCGTCTTATTATAAATGGACACAATGGATTTTTAAGCTGTTGTTTGATAAAGGTTTGGCTTATGAAGTTCAAATGCCGGTCAACTGGTGTCCGAAAATGGGGACGGTGTTGGCTAATGAAGAAGTCAAAGACGGTAAGTATGTCGAAACGGGCGACGAAGTGATTAAAAAGCCGATGCGCCAATGGATGTTGAAAATTACAGCCTATGCAGAACGTTTGTTAAACGATTTGGACGATTTGGATTGGCCGGAAGGCGTTAAAATTATGCAACGCGAATGGATCGGTAAATCAACCGGCGCTGATGTTAAATTCAAAGTCGACGGTACAAATGCCGAATTTACGGTTTATACGACGCGGCCGGATACATTGTTTGGTGCCACTTACTGCGTATTGGCGCCGGAGCACGCTTTGGTTAAAGAAATTACGACGGACGCACAACGTGCCGAAGTTGAAAAATATGTTGAAGAAGCATCCAAAAAATCAACGCAGGATCGCTTGGCGGAAGCCAAAGAAAAAACAGGCGCTTTTACTGGTGCTTATGCGATCAATCCGGTTGACGGGCGCAAGATTCCTGTTTATATCGCGGACTATGTTTTGGGCGATTACGGATACGGTGCAATTATGGCGGTGCCGGCACACGATCAACGCGACTGGGACTTTGCCAAAAAGTTTGATTTGCCGGTGATTGAGGTGATCGAAGCCCCCAAAGATTTTGATTTGACAAAAGCCGCTTGGGAAGGTGACGGCGCTTTGGTGAATTCCGGATTTTTAAACGGGTTGCATGTTGCCGAATCAAAAAAGAAAATGACTGAATGGTTGGAAGAACGCGGCCTGGGTAAAGGCACGGTCAATTATAAACTGCGCGATTGGTTGTTTTCGCGTCAACGTTATTGGGGCGAACCGTTCCCGATTATCCATTGTGAAGACGGTACAATTAAATCCGTTCCTGTCAAGGATTTGCCTGTTGTTTTGCCTGATATGCGTGACTTTAATCCGTCACCAGACGGTGAGCCGCCTCTGTCCAAAGCAACCGATTGGGTCAATACGGTTGATCCCGAAACGGGAAAGCCGGCAAAGCGCGAAACAAACACAATGCCGCAATGGGCCGGATCCAGTTGGTACTTTTTGCGTTACTGCGATCCGCATAATGATGAACAGGCTTGGAGCAAAGAAGCCGAAAATTATTGGATGCCGGTAGATACTTATATCGGTGGTGCGGAACACGCTGTTTTGCATTTGTTATATGCGCGCTTTTGGCACAAAGTTTTGTTTGATGCGGGATTGGTTTCCACAAAAGAACCGTTCCAAAAATTGTTCAACCAAGGTATGATTACGGCGTATTCTTATCGTGACGACAACGGTAAATATTACCATTCGTCCGAAGTTGAGCGCCGCGGTCAAGAATGGTATGTTAAAGGATCCGATGTTCGCGTCAATACGCAAGTTGAAAAAATGTCCAAGTCACGTTATAACGTGGCCAACCCTGATGATGTTGTCCGCGAATTTGGCGCGGATACGTTGCGTTTGTATGAAATGTTTATGGGGCCTGTTTCGGCCGAAAAGCCATGGACGGACGAAGGCATTAACGGTGCGTATCGCTTTATGAAACGTGTTTGGGGAATGTTTATTGATGACAACGACCAAATATCGGCAAAAATTGTTGCTTCGGGTGGCAATGAGGCATTGGATAAGTTAATGCATAAGACGGTTAAAAGTGTTACGGCAGATATGGAAAATATGTCCTATAACACGGCGATTGCCAAGTTGATGGAATTGACGAACGCGATTTACAAAGCGGATAAAGTCAACAAAACCGTTATGGAAAACTTTGTTTTGATGTTGTCGCCGATTGCACCGCATATGATGGAAGAATTATGGCAACGTTTGGGGCATAATGATACTTTGGCCTATGAAAAATGGCCGACGTTTGATGAAAACGTGTTGGTTGAAAACGAAGCTGATATCGTGGTTCAAGTTATGGGCAAAAAGCGTGCTACGGTGAAAGTTCCAGTTGACGCGACGCAAGACGAAGTTTTGCAAATTGCCACGTCTGAATCTCATGTCAAAGGCTTTGTGGACGGCAAGCAGATTGTTAAAGTAATTTATGTACCAAAACGGTTATTAAACATCGTTGTCAAATAAAGGTGTAAAGTCCCTGTCCCGCTTTTAAAAAAACAAACGGGGCAGGGCTTTTTATTTTAAGGAATAAAAGCAATGAAGCACGTTGATATTTTTACGGACGGCGCGTGCAGCGGTAACCCCGGTGTCGGCGGGTGGGGCGTTGTTTTGCGTTATAAGGGCAATGAGCGTGAATTGTCCGGCGGTGCCGAAATGACAACCAATAATCAAATGGAAATGACGGCCGTGATCGAAGCGTTGAAAATATTAAAAGAGCCGTGCGACATTACGTTAACAACTGACAGTCAATATGTGGTTAAAGGAATGACGGAATGGCTGCCCGGTTGGATTGCTAAGGGGTGGAAGACAGCCTCTAAAAAACCGGTGGCAAACCAAGAATTGTGGCAACAGTTGGCGGATTTGACGCGCCCTCATACGGTGCGTTGGCAATGGGTAAAAGGTCATGCGGGACATCCGGAAAATGAACGATGTGATGCACTGGCGCGCGGCTTTATCGAAACGCTGAACTTAAAAAAATCGGATAAGCAATAAATATAAAAATAAAAATGTGTCCAATATAAAAGCAAAACGCATAGAATAATGATTCTTGTGCAATAAGGCTTTGCCTAAACGAACCGCCCAAAACGGTTTAAATAAAAAGACCGTAAACGGTAATGCACAGACAACCGCCAAGATACAATAAAAGTTGAGCAATTCTAAAAACGATGTTGGGACGGTGACGTTATGGGCTTCAAAGAACGCGAACAAAGGCAAAATAGCCGTTAAAAATCCATATCCGAACGATGTGACGGGGTATGAAACAAAGGACAAAAAAGCAAATAATAAAGCACCGAAAATTAACCAAATCGGGCTTTGTGACAAAGCGGCATACGGCCAACAAAGATTGATCATAACGCCACATAAAACGCCCGCCATAATACAAACGATGTTTTGAAGGCTTTGCGTTTTTGCGATTATTTCGTTGCGCGGCGCTTGTTTGAAAAGCAGGCACAGCGTCGGCGACATCAACAGAAAAATAAACCACAGCCCAAAGGGGAATTTAGTATTATTTTGGAAAAAATCAGAAGGGATCGGCTTTTGGATCAAAGGTGTCGTTTGCGCATACATTTGCATACGGGCGTTGAAAAAAATGCTTATTTTTTGGATATCTGTTTGCTTTAATTTTACGATAAACAGCGCTTTATTGTTTTGAATGTCTTGTCGAATAATGATATAGGGAATAGCTTTGTTTGTGGCACTGTCTAACAATAAAAAAACGGGATCTTTGATTGTGTCGGGTAAGTCAATTGCCAGCCAAATCGAATCGTATGAAAGTCGGCCGGCATTGATTTGCCCTTTATCAGATTCGGCCGGCACAAAGTCAAAGGCTCTGCGAACAAAGCCGCCAAACGGCGTGAAATAGTTTTTGCCGGCGGGAATGGACAATAAAATCGTTTGATTATCCGGCGTGCAAGCGTCGTTTTGGCAATAATCAATCGATAAATCGACGGCTATTTGCAGAGCTTCGTTGCTTTTTTGAAGCGATATAATAAAAGGAAAAGTGACGTTTTTTGTATAAACTAATCCTTTGTCCGGTTGCAATGGCAAGGATACAGGCAGAAAAAATTTATGTTTCGCTACATTTGTTTGACTTTTTAAATCCAGTTTCGGCGCGGACAACGTTACACCCGAATTGATTTCAACTTGCAGACCGAATAAAGTATCTTTTAAATCGTCGGTCGCCGAGTCGCTGGCAAGTAAGCGAATCTTACCATACGGCGTTTGTTGCCAAGCACCGACTCCGGCGGATCCCGATATGACACTGCTGCCATCGGTGCTGCCTTTGAACAGTTCAAGCAGGTTTCCTTTGTTAAATAAAGCGCTTTGCGTCGCGTTGGCGGCCGAATTTGCAGCGCCAATAAAGAACACAAAACATAAAAATAAACAAAAAAAGTACCTCATTTATAACAAGTATATATAAAAAGTGTTGATTTTGTCAAAAAAAATTTGTATCCTTATTAGCTGAAAGGGCGCCATAAAAGGTGTCCGAATGTCGTAATAATACTTTTAAACGGAGGTTTATAATAGTTATCGAAAATAATGCTGGCTTTGACGCTGTGGATAATGCGGGCGGTCCGAAAGCCAATGCAGCCATCAATGCTAAAGAGGTGCGTTTAATCTTGGCTGATGGGCAAAATGTGGGTGTTGTTCATATTAAAGAGGCTTTATCAAAAGCCAAAGCGGCCGGTTTGGACTTGGTTGAAATATCACCGGGTGCCGTACCGCCTGTATGCAAAATCTTGGACTATGGCAAGTATAAATACGAATTGCAAAAGCGCAAAAATGAGGCCAAGAAAAAACAAAAGGTCGTGGAAGTCAAAGAATTAAAGTTGACGCCGATGATCGACACGCATGATTATGAAGTGAAATTGAAAAGCGCAAAGAAATTTTTAACTGCCGGCAACAAGGTGAAGTTCACTTTAAAATTCCGCGGCCGTGAGCTGTCTTACCAACAACAAGGCTTGGACGTTTTGTTGAAAATCAAGGAAGACTTGGCCGAACTTGGCAAAGTCGAACAAGAGCCGAAACTGGAAGGCAAAATGATGGGAATGTTGGTTGTTCCTGTTACGGCTAAATAAAAAAAATCCTATCGGTTGCGATATTTATTTGACGAAATGCAAAAAAAGCGGTATAATATACTATATACAGTTTCATAATAAAGAGGGGTAAAAAATGAAGAAAAATTTGCTTATTGCGATTGCTTTATTGGGTGTATGTATTATGCCGCTTTCAAATGCATTGGCTTCGTTGGACGTAAAGTCAAACGATAATGCAACCGCTCCTGCCGCATCTGCCGATAAGTCGACAGATAAATCGACGGATAAGTCGGCGGATAAGTCGACAGATAATAAAGGTTCTGCCAAGGATAATAAAAACGCAACAAATAGCAATGCTGCGGGGGCTAATCAAACGGCAAATAAGTCCAAAGACGGAGAACGAACGGTTCAGTACGGAAATACGCTTGTAACCGCTGGGCAAAAAACAAATGAAGATGGCAGTGTAACTAAATACAAAAGATCCAGTGCGGGAACCAGCACTGCCACAACAACGCATAAAGACGGTACTGTTGTGCAAGAGGACAGCTTTACCGCTTACGGATCAACGTTTTCAAAAAAAGTGACAACTCGTCCGGACGGGACAAAAACGGAAGTTATTACGCGTGGAAACAGACAAACGACGACTAATTACGATAAAAACGGTAATCGGGTCGGCGAAGCTGAAACAAAAACGGTAGAGAAAAACAACTCGACTGGGACGCCGAATAGCAACACAAACGCCGGAACAGCAACGCCGGATAGCGACACCACCACCGGCGGGACAACACCGGACAGCGATACAAATGCCGGAGGTGCTACACCAGATAGTGATACAAACGATGATGATGATCAGTTGACGGCAAGTATTGACAGACTGAACACTGGTACATATTCGATTTTTAACCAAGTAAGAGCCAATTTAATTAAAGGTGACAGGGCTGTTGCGTCCAGAGGTCAAGTGGGTAACAGTTCGGCGACATTCGGCGAAGGTAAAGAGCCGGTTGTTCGACTGAAAGTCGGTGATACAAAGCAAGGTGTCGGTACGAATGCCAAAAGAGTTTTGGCTGTCGGTGATACAACTCAGGGCTTGGGCGGTAATGCTCAACGTACCGGAGTACAAAGACATATGATGGCATTGGATACGGAAATCCAATTGTTAAGTATGTTTGGATATCATTGGTGGACAATGGATTATGGTATGTTGCGTTCGTATATGTTGCGCCCCTATGAATTCGGTCATTTGTCCTATCATTCGGCTATGGGCGATACAATGGGCGAGTTCAGCGGTGCTGAAAGAAACTATAACAGAATAGTTGGTACGGCAAACAGAGCGCTGGGTACCCTTGGTCAGATTTCCAATTTCTTAACTGCGTATTAGTCCCTATGAACGGATAAAAAAAAGAAAGCCTCTTTATTTGCAAAGGGGCTTTTTTTATGGTAAAAATAAAAAGAGGCTCTTGCGGCTTTTGTTTTTAAGTTATATCTGTTTTTAAAAAGGAGTATTTAAAATGAAAAAAATATTATTGATGATGCTTTGCTTGTTGGGGCTGCCCGCTTTGGCGTCTGCCGGATTTGTTCCGGATAACAGCTATCATTTAAGTGTGGCGGACGCAAAGGATTTACAAGACAATATGCGTGTTCAATTAACCGGTCGTATTACGCAAAGCTTGGGTGATGAAAAGTATGTTTTTACCGACGGTACGGATACGATTGTTGTTGAAATAGACGAATATGTTTGGCGTGGACAAGATGTCAGCCCGAAAGATACCGTAACGATAGACGGGGAAATAGAAAAAGAATTTATGTCAACGGAAATTGACGTAAAGCGCATTGATTTGGTTAAAGAAAAATGAGTTTACGCAGCGATTGGAAACAATTAACGTTTAAAGATAAAATGGATATTTTGGAAGCCTTTTTTACGATTATTGTTTCCATTATGGCGCTGTGGGGGACTTTTAAAGCTTATGAGGGTGGCCTTTTTCATAAAGTAAGTCACATTGTTGAACATTATCACGAACAAATTGTGCGCGAAGAAACTAAAATAAAAGACATTGAGAATCGGCCATCATAAAAAAAGTTAACAAAAAGTAAAAAAATATATTGACAATTCTATTGAATCGTGTATAATTGCAAACCTTGTTTTTATTTTTTTATTTTGAGGTTATATTATGAAAGTTTTATTTGCATTGATGTTGGCTTGTGTCGCTTTGTCGGCTTGTACTTTTAACTATGAAGTTTCTGTTGCGCAAGGGACTCCCAAGAAAGTAGCAGAGGCACAAAGATAAGATGAAAAATCTGTTGTTCCTGATCGGGTTCATTTTTTTAACGGGCTGTTCCGTGAATATTAAAATGAATGTCGAGGAAAGCCCTTTTGCTCCAACGCAAAGTTATCCGATGATGGATTTTTTGCCGGCGGAAGATAAATAATAAAAAACGCTCTTCGTGATGAAGGGCGTTTCTTTTTTTTCCTTTAAACGTCTTTAAAAAGATTTTAGCAATTCGGATAAAGCGTTTGTGTCGTCCAAATTGATCATACCTTGTTTATTAACGCCACCGTCAACGTGAATGATTTCGCCTGTGACACCGGACGCTAAATCGGACAATAAATAAACGGCCGATTTGCCGATGTCCTCAATGGTCATATTCCGCCGTAATGCCGAATTGGCTTTGTTCCATTCCAACATATTGCGAAAATCGCCGATTCCTGATGCGGCCAAAGTTCTGATCGGTCCGGCTGAAATGGCGTTGACTCGAATGTTGTTTACTCCTAAATCAAAAGCCAAAAAGCGAACAGATGCTTCCAAAGCAGCCTTTGCAATTCCCATAACGTTATAGTTCGGAATATACTTTTCCGCTCCCAAATAGGACAACGTTAAGCACGCACCGCCGTCGGGCATTAACTCGGCAGCTCTTCTGCACACTTCGGTAAAAGAGTAAACCGAAATACGCATAGCGTTTGTAAAGTTTTCTTTGCTGGTATCGACATAGCGTCCTTTTAATTCGTTTTTGTCGGCAAAAGCAATTGCATGAACGATAAAATCAATTTTGCCCCATTCTTGTTTTAATTCATTAAAAATGACATTCATACAATCTTCATCGGTGACGTCGCACGGCAAAACAAAGTGGCTGCCGACGGATTCGGCCAAAGGCTGTACACGGCGTTTTAATGCTTCCCCTTGGTATGTGAAAGCCAGTTCGGCGCCAGCGTCGGCCAAAGCCTTTGCAATTCCCCACGCAATCGAATGGTCATTTGCAACGCCCATAATTAAACCGCGTTTATTTTCCATTAATTTTGTCATTTGTAATCCTTTCGTTTTTTTTCAAGTGTGATAGTCAAATAATAAAGTATTTTTTTGAATGCGACCCGTATATCCGATCGGCATAATGATTCGTGTATCGCTGTGCCCGTACGGCAGGCCCGTCCACATCGGAACTTCGGGTAATCGTTCGGCTAAATCCGTTAATACTTCGATCATCAAGCCGTCGTTTTCATCGCTGGATATGCACTTATAAAAATCGCCGAAAATAACGCCGGCTGCTTTGCTTAAAATGCCCGATAAGCGCAGTTGCGTTAACATTCTGTCGATTTTATACGGTTCTTCTTTAACGTCTTCCAAAAATAATAAAGCCCCTGTACAATCCGGCAAATAAGGTGTGCCAAGCAATTCGCAAAAAAGCGATAATGTCCCGCCGATTAACGGGGTCGATATATCTTTTGATGCGGTTTTTGTTAAGGGTTGCAATTGTAATGAAACAGAGCCGCCGGACAAAAACAAATCAAAGCTTTTCGAAAGAAGCTGATCCATCGTTTGAGCGTCGGCAATATCGCGCCGCGGAGATAATCCCGTCCAACTTTTTAGGCCAACCTTTGCCAACAATCCCAATTGTAAAGCGGTTGTATCCGAAAAGCCGATTAACGTTTTTTTGTGTTGCGCAATTTTATCAAAATCCAATAAATCCAAAATGCGTGCCGAACCGTATCCGCCTTTTAATGCGATCATCATATCGACATTTTTGTTTTGAAACAAAGCCATTACATCGGCGGCGCGTTCAGTGTCTGTTCCCGATAAAAAACGCTCGTATGAAAACAAATGTTCGGATTGAATAATGTTCAATCCTTTGCTTTGAAACCACGCCGTGATGCGCTCCATATTGATGGGGCTGTACGACGGGCTGGACGGGTTAAACAAACCGACTGTTTTCATTGTTTTTCTCCGATTTTATTTAAAATGTCCTTTGCCAAAGCCGTTAAGCTGTTATCTCTTGCGCCCATAACAACAACGCGGTCGCCGTTTTGGGCTTTGCTTGCGATGAAATCGGCAATATCCGGACGATTTTCAAAAAAGAAAGCTTTTTTGCCGGCTTTAATCAACGCATCAACCAAGTCTTTTGAGGAAATATCCTTTGAAACGGTCCCTCCTTGATAAAATATTTCAGGGAAAAGCAAAACATCGTTGACTCCCGATTTTTCGATAAAAGCTTTGATTAAATCGTTTTTCATCAGCTTTGTCGGCGTAAAACCGTGGGGTTGAAAAATTGCCCACAAAGTATGATCATCTTGATGCAGTGTTTGAAGCGAAGCTGCGATCTTTTCGGGGTTATGAGCATAATCATCAAAAACCGTCACACCATTTATTGTGCCGATTTTTTCTAATCGTCTTTTGGTGCCTTTGAATGAAGATAAAGCCGATAAAGCATCTTTTAATTCAACGCCGGCCGCCATAGCCGCTCCTGCGGCAGCCAAAGCATTTTGTACATTGTGCAGACCCATTACCTGCAAATGTGCGTCAATGCCGTTGACTTTAAAATCAATTCCTTGTTCGGCGGGCGTAATGTCCGCAGCAATCAAAGTTGCGCCGCTGTCTGCGTTGCACGAAAAGGTCAGGGTGTTTTTATGAATGTTTTTCAACGCCGCTGTCTCCGCGCAATCCAAATTTAAAATAACGCTTTGTTCTGTGCGCTCGATGAAGTTGATAAATAACGGGCGCAATTCGTCCAAAGGCTTATGATCCAAAGAAATGTTTGAAACAACCGAAATTGCGGGGTGATAAAGTTCGATAGTGCCGTCGGATTCATCCGATTCGATGACGCAAAAATTACCGCTTCCCATGATGAAGTTAGAAGGTGTTGCATTTTCGTGATAGGTGTTGATTAAAATCCCGCCGTTAATGATTGTCGGCGATAAGCCGCACATCGTTAAAATATGGCCGATCATCGCGGTGATCGTTGTCTTTCCGCTGGTTCCGGCAACGGCTATGCCTGTATAAGAGTGTAGGATTTCGGCCAACATTTCGGCGCGCCGACGCATTGTCAAGCCTAAATCAACGGCTTTTTTCACATCGGGAATTTGTACCTCCACCGCCGTAGACGTAACAAAATAATCGATATCTTTTGTGACACCGCTGCCGTCTTGCGGGAAAATGGTAATGCCTAAACTTTGCAAAAAGTCTTTGCCGCGTTTGTTGTCACCCAAATCAAACGCTCGATCCGAACCGCAAACTGTATGACCTTTTAAAGCAAAATACTGAGCAATGGAACTCATACCAATGCCGCCGATACCACAAAAATAATATTTCATCATTTCTTCCTTTACGAATTGAACTTATTACTGTATACTATAAAATAAATTCGCTTATGTAAAGAAATAAAGGAGATAAAAATGAAACATTCTTTTGTTTTAACGCTTGGGTTGGGAGTGATTTTCACCGCTATGTCGGCTTTGGCTCAAACCCCGCAGCAGTTGGAAATGCTGAAAAGCAGGGGCGATATTGCGCCTGATGGATTGTCGGAGGAAAACGAACCAGTTTATTTTGATAAAAAAACGGGCGAATTGGTTATTCCGCAAAACTCGAATCCGGAAATGATGGATATGGACGACGGTAGCAAAGCGCCCGTTCCGGTTGCCAAATCAGACGAAGAAATTGAAGCAACCAGACGCGGATTGCGTGGTGATTTGATGGAAAAAATGACACCTGAGCAACAACAACAATATGCCGATTATATGATGCAGGACAGAATCTTTTTATCGACAACCGATTTTCGTATTACGACGACATCGACCGGTATGCAATATTGTCAAATGCGTTTAAATGTTTTTAACTACACGCCGCGCCAGTTAAAGCAAATACATGTTGAATATACTTGGGGCGACACCAAAACTTTTGCAGACTTTACCGACGTCGGCATCAGAGGCAATGCGTCGGTCGGCATCGCTTTGGCAGGCGATGTATGCAACCGCGTGACAAAGGGGGCAAAGTTTAATGTTACAACGTGCTCTATGGAAGGTTTGACAGCCGAGCAATGTCGTTTAAGATTGGCTGAAATGTAGGGCTGATGAAACGAATTTTTGCGTTTATTTTATTTTTGTCCGTGCTTGTTTGTCCGGCGTATGGCGAAGGTGTTTTATCATCTTCGGACGCTGAACTGTATGAAAAAATCTTTGCGTTGCAAAAAAAAGAAGATTGGACGACGGCGGATAAAAAAATTGCAAAATTATCGGACCCTTTGTTAATGGGGCATGTGTTGGCGGGGCGATATTTTTCCAAAACGTGGCGCACAAAAGCAAAGGAAATCGAAGCGTGGATGAAAAAATATTCGGATCACCCCGAAGCGTCCCGCATGTATTCTTTGGGCGTTAAAAAGAAAGCTAAATTGCCCAAAAAACAACCGACGCCTTTATATGGCGGGCGTGCCGGAACATGCTCTTTTGTGTATCGGGCAGAGCCGATTAACAGCATTGAAAACTTGTCATTTTCATATCTTTCGGGGGACAAGCGCAAAAAAGCACAAAAGACAATGAAACAAATTGTGCGCTATATTAAAGCCGGCCGTACGTTGAATGCTAAACAGTTAATTGAAGGCAGTGACGCCAAACAATTATTTAATGTTCGGGATCATGATGCGGCGCGGATAGCGTTGGCTTTTTCGTACTTTTTGGACGGTATGGACGATAAAGTTTTTGAAATGGGGCAAAAAGCGGTGGCCAGATCCGGTGACAAGTTGCCATTGGGGCATTGGACGCTTGGGCTGTCCGCTTGGCGTATGGGCAAAATTGAACAGGCTGCCTTTCATTTTGATAAGATTGTCAACAGCCCTAAAGCGTATCCTTTGTTAAAATCCGCAGCGGCTTTTTGGGCCAGTCGTGCTAATTTAAAAATGGGCAATTTTGCTGTGGTGAATTCATATTTGGAAAAGGCAGCCGAATCGTCGCGTACATTCTATGGTATTATGGCAACGCGTGCGCTGGGGCAAGATTTAAACCATACTTGGGCAAAGCCTGTGTTACCGGAAGATGATGTGACCGAAACATTTTCGCACCCGACTTTCCGCCGTGTTTTGGCTTTAAAGCAAATAGGGCAAGAAAAAATGGCACGCGAAGAATTGGCCGCCTTGTTCTTAAAGGCCGATTCGGATACGCGTTCTTTATTGGTGGCGGTGGCCGAAAAAAATGGCATAGCCGCGGATTTAACGCGTATTGCCGGCAACTTGGATAATGATGAAAAAGCGCCACGCTATCCGGCTCCTGATTGGGAACCGCAAAACGGTTGGACGGTTGATAAAGCGTTGGTATTTGCTTTTGTTAAACAAGAATCGTGTTTTAATGAAAAGGCTAAAAGTTCGGTCGGTGCGCTGGGGTTGATGCAGTTAATGCCATCAAATGCGCGCCAAATTGCGCGGCGTTTAAAATTGGAATGGGATCAAAAAAAGTTGACCGAGCCCGAATACAATTTGGCTTTGGGGCAAAATTATTTGCTGTGGTTGATGAAGGATCGACAAATTCAAAACAATTTGCTTTTTACGGCGGTAGCTTATAACTCCGGCCCCGGTAATTTGTACAAGTTGAAAACCAGAATGAAGTATAATGACGATCCTTTGTTGTTTATCGAAAGCATTCCTTTCCGTGAAACGCGGGGTTTTGTCGAACGAATTATGGCAAATTATTGGATCTATCAAACTTTGATGAACCAAAATGTCGATTCTTTGGATAACTTGATCGAAGGGCGTTGGCCTTTGTATGTGACACAAGATAACGCCGAATAAAGCTTAAAACTTTCCTTGTCCCCACGGGCGGTTAAAAGTGCCGTCGGCCGAAGTTTCAATTTTAATGTCCCCGTTCTTGATAAATAACGTATGCGTTCCTTCTTTCCATAATTTGCCGCGCGGGATACACAGCTTTCGGGCAAAGCAAGCTTTACCGCTTGTGTTAATGATGATGTCGCCCGATCCTTTGCCGGTCGGGTTGATTTTTAATCCTTTGACGGTGAAGTTGTCGGTGTTGTTTATTTTATATTGGTGTTCGGTCGGATCTATGCCGTTGGCTTCCAACCACGCTTTGCGAAAAGCTTTTTGTTTGCGCAAATCCGTAAAGGCAAAAGAGTCGTCTTGGCGCACAGCGATTAACTTGCCGCCTTGCCCGATAATCAAGTCCGGCGTTTGATGACAGAAAAGCGAAAGCGTTCCGATCATTAAAATCGCAAAGCCTAAATAACGGATTTTGCTTTGCCAAATGCAAATCCATAATCCGCCGAATAAAATCAGCCCGTATCCCCAATCGGGAAAGGACGGAATAAAAATCGTAGCATAAGGCAACGAGTTAATCCACGCAGTCACTGAATTGATTTTCTCCAATAAAAATCCGACGATGAAAATAAACGGGCGATCCAATCCGATCGGCATTAAAATAGTAGCGATAAACAGCAGTGGCATAATTAAAAAGCTGAATGTCGTGCTGGTTAAAAAGTTGCCCAGTACGCCGTAATTATTATATCGGTGAAAATGGTAAGCGGCAATCGGTGCGGTTGCAAAATGGGCGATTAAGTTCATAATGATGAAAACACAAAAAGCACCCAACGTCCATTTAACCCATGCGGGCTTTGCCGCAAAGAAGTGTTTGAACTGTTGGCCCAAGCTTTCATAGCCGGCAATCAAAGCAATCACTGCGCCGAAAGATAATGCAAAACTGGCGGTTAGTAAGACTTGCGGGCTGATCAGTAAAATTAAAAATCCGGCCCACATAACCGAACGCATTGATAATGCTTGTCTGTCCAATATGACCGCAATTAAGACGAAAGCAATCATTAAATAGGATCGGACGGCCGGTATGGCCATTCCGGAAATCAGTAAATAGCCGAATGTTAAAATCAATGCCAACAAAGCGCAAATCTTTTTGGTGTTATAGCGTAAAGATATCGTGGGAATAAGGCTGAATATAAACCGGAGCAGGGCAAAGATAAATCCGGCAATTAAGCTCATATGAAATCCGGATACGGACAAAACGTGAACAATGCCGGCGCCGGTGTAATTGTCGCGAATGGCGGGTGAAACACCGCCTTGTTCTCCGGTTACCAAAGCAACGGCTATGTTTCCCGTGTCTTTGGGCAAAATGCTTAAAATGCGTTTTAAGATGGCCATTCTGATATTTTCCAGACGGCTGGTTTTATTGTTGGTTGAAATGACTTTTAAACGACTGGTTGCAAAACCGGTTGCGCCGATTTGTTGATAAAAAGCCAATCTTGCAAAATTATATCCGTTCGGGTACCACGCAAGCGATGGCGGCGATAGTTTGGCTTTTAATGCGACAAAATCACCGACTTTTGGTATGATTTTATGGCCATTTGCGGAGACGCGAATCCGAACGGGCTTTTCTTTTTCGGGGATTTTGTTGATTGTAAGTTCGGATAAAGTCAACCGAATGCCGGCTTGTCGCCATTCGACTTTTTCGACGCGTCCGACAACGGATACGAAAGAATAGCTTTTATGAATAAAGGGCGCGGCCGCTATATCCGTTTGGATTAAAATGCGTATAAAACCGCCCAAGAAAAATGCGATAAACAAAAGCAAAAGTGCGGCATTGCTTTTTAAGCGCAAAACCATGTATCCCGTCAAGGATAAAATAAAAGCGAGGATGGGGATAAAAAGTGTTGGCTCAAAGGGTAATGAAAAATAGCAAATGATTCCCAAAGCAAATGCCACCGGCAGCCATAAGTTCAGTCTTTGGCTTTCGCATTCAAATAAGGTTTGTGTAAAATTTGTTAAATTCTTCATTATTTTCTTTTCAAACATATGAAAAGATGATATCCTTTTTCGCATTAAATAGCCAGTAAAAAATAAAAGGAAAAAATGTTTATTCATACGCTTGTTTTATCCGTGTTGCAAAGTATAACCGAATTTTTGCCGGTCAGCTCTTCCGGTCATTTAATTTTACTCCCCTTTATTTTGGGCTGGCAGGATCAAGGCGTTGCATTGGATATCGCCTTGCACATTGGCACATTGTTGGCGGTTTGTGTTTATTTTGCTCGTGATTTATGGACGATGTTTATCGGGCTTTTTACGGGCGGAAATTCCCGTAAAACGGCGTTGTTGTTGATTGTGGCAACGTTGCCGATTTTGGTTTTGGGATTGTTTGCGGGAAATTGTATCGAACAAGTTTTTCGCAGCCCCTATATCGTTGCCGTTATGTTGATTGTTTTTGGCGTTATTCTGTGGTTGGCAGATCGATACAATAAAGCAGATAAAAATATCTCTCAAATGACATATAAAGACGCTTTGTTGATTGGTATAGCCCAATGTTTGGCGCTGATTCCGGGGACCAGCCGATCCGGCATTACGATGACCAGCGCGCGCTGTTGCCGGCTTAATCGTTCGGACGCGGCCAAGTTTTCAATGTTGCTTTCTATTCCGGCGATTGGTGCGGCCGGCGGTTGGCTGTTGTTAAAATTGGTGCTTAATCATCAAATGCGGGTGTTGAACGAAGTGTTTTTGCAAGGCGTGCTGTTTTCTTTTGCGGGCGGCTTGATCGTTATATGGTTTTTAATGGGCTTTGTTAAGAAACATTCATTTTTTGCCTTTATGATTTATCGTGTTTTGTTGGGTGCGATCTTGCTTAGCTTTTTGATTTTAGGCTAATGCGCTATTTGCCAAGCTTTTTGTCATAAAAAAAATAAATTTTTTCTTTCAATTATTGCTAAAATCAAGTATTATAGAAAAAGGAGCAGTCTTATTTTATAAAAAAGGACGATATATGTCAGAAGTAATTATTGAACCGGTAGATGAATATGACATTCTGTTGAATGAAGACGACGAAGTCTTGATTGCGATTCGTGCGCGCTTGGGTGGTGTCAACAGACCGCAAATTTTATATGATGGTGCGGATAAGATTTTGCTTTACCGCAACCAAGATCAAACGATTTATCTGGCGGACGTTCCGGAAGTAGTGCGCGAGGCTTTGCAAAAAGTGTCAAAGTTGCTGATGATCGAAGTACACGATGAATCGATTGTTCGTGAATATATGGTTCCGTTGAAAAAAGTCGAACGCTTGCCGGCGTTGGACGCTTAAATCAAAAGTCTTATAGACCAAAGTGCGATTGACGTTATTTGAATAACGCCTTAAATATTTTTGTGTCATCTTGATATGAAAAAAAGGAGGTATTCAGATGGAAAATAAAGAAAACTGCGGTTGCACAACCGAAAAAGATTGCGGCTGTATGGCCGATGGCAAAGTTCATTTGCATCATTTAATCCACCCCGTATGGAGCAAATTACCGGAAAACGTCAAAGATATGTTGCGCAGTTTGGATACGCAAAAAGTGGCGGTTTTAAAGGAATTAAAAGCTTGGGCGGATAAAAACGGACAAGACGAATTGGCCGATGGTTGCGAAAAGAAAATCGCAAAAATCAATAAACGTTTGGACGAAGAAGACTAAAAGCTTTGATCCTTTAAAAAACAAAAAGCGTCCTTTTATCGGGGCGCTTTTTTTATCTATTTTTTATTGATTGTTTTTAATCGGGTTAAATCTTCGGGCGTTAATAATATCGCCAATCCATTGGCTTTAACCGTTGTATGAGAAAAGAAAACAGACCAAATCGCCGGCGTTTGAGATATGTCTAATACTGTATTTATTACTTCATTTGCACCCAACTTTTCGGCCTGGGCAATTAAATCGTTGTGGGGATAATAGGGTGCTGTGCAAAACAGGTTTAAGAAAAAACACGTTCTGGAATATTCTGCATGAACACGTCCCATCGGTTTATAATCTTTACGGATTATCGCCGTTTGTAAGTTGACATCATTCGTTTTGTCGGTGGCTGTTATTGTTTCGGTGACGGACGTACAACCGGATAAAACCAGACAGATTGAAAGCGCAAATAAAATATGTTTCATTTTGTTATATCCTTTTACATAAGTAAATATGTTTTACTCTTTTTTCGGCTATAAATCAATTGTTTTTTTTGTCATTTGCGCCATTTATTAAGTTATGTTGAAGAAGATATTAAAAATCGGTATTGAGTTTATGGGCGTGTTTTTTTTCGGACTTGCCTTATGGCTGGTATACCGAGAAATCCACACTTTGGGATTTGATCAAATCGTCGATAAAGTCACCGAATTGCCTTTGTGGATTTTGGGTTTAACATTGCTTTTTATCGCGTGCGATTATGTGGCTTTGTCAGGGTATGATTTTTTGGCTTTGCGTTATATCGGCGCGCATTTGAAAAAACAATTGGTTTTAAAAACGGCGTTTGTAGGCTTTTCAGTAACGAATACAACAGGTCACGCTTATATGGCCGGCGGCTCTGTGCGATATTTCTTCTATTCCAAAGCCGGATTAACTGAGTTTCAAGTTTTGAAAATGATCGCCTTTGAAAGCCTGACATTTTTGATGGGGATGGGGATCGTTTTGGATATTTGTTTGATTTTGTCTCACTTTATGCATTTGGGGCATTTAGCGGCCTATCAATTTTGGCTGGACGCCGGTGCAATCTTTGTTTCTTTGGCTTTGCTTGCGTACGTTTTGTTTGTCGTGTGCCCGAAACGTCGATTTAAATGGGGGAATATTGAAATTACGGCGCCGACATTGAGCTTAACATTAAAGCAAATGATTGTGGGCGGCGTTGATATTTTTTCGGCGTCTTTGGTGTTTTATACATTGTTTTGTGCGCATTTGGATGCGCCGTATATTCATGTAGCCGTTATTTTCCTATTAGCGCAAATGATTGGGATTTCAACGCAAGTCCCCGGCGGGTTGGGCGTGTTTGAGGCCGGCTTTTTATACCTGTTTCAACACACCCCCGCCGAAAAATTGCCTTTGCTTGCCGTATTGATCAGCTTTCGGGTTTTGTATTATTTTCTACCGCTTGCGATCAGTTGTTTGTTTTTGTTGTCCGATTGGATTTATGGGCTTTTGCGTCGCGGTAAATATCAAAAGCAAAAATAATTATTGCATCAGGCACGCATCACCGGACCAAGCATAATCAACAATGATATCGTCTTGCGTCGTAAATGTCGTTTGACAGTAATAATCATAAACCGAACCTAACATATCGTTGTTTTGATTGTACAGGCTGTTTTGTCCCAAAATTTGTTCGTCGGGTTGGCCGGCCGGAACTGTAATTTGTTTTTCTTGAATATAGGTGAATATCTGCCGATTAGGGGCGATCGTTTGCATATTGACAGGCGCTCCCCAAGTAGCAACTAAATCCGCCTCTGATTTACCCAGCCACGAATTTAAAAAACGTTCATAATTGGAAACTTTTGCTTGACAGCCCGCCAATGCAAAAACAATTAAAATCAAAAAAATGCTTTGTTTCATAGGTGTTACCTCCGCCAGATATATTGATAAAAGAGGCGGTAATTTCAACCTGACCTAAAATCTATCATAAGGCAGTATGCCGGCGAATTGACAAACTTTTGGGGGATTACTAAGTCTTTCAATGGTTGCAACAGTGCAACGATTTTAATTTAATGTAAGGAGACAAAAATGACAACTCAATTAGGAACCAGATATCCAACTTTGGCTTTTCACACAGGCGGCGTCGGACAAGCCGATGACGGCATTCCACCGCAACCGTTTGAAACGTTTTGCTATGATTCGGCTTTGCAACAAGCAAAGATTCAAGACTTTAACGTTATTCCCTATACATCGGTTTTGCCACCGGAATTGTTTGGCAATATCGTACCGGTAGAACAAGTTGAAAAAGACTTTAAGCATGGTGCTGTATTGGAAGTAATTATGGCCGGTAATGGCGCTCGTATCGAAGACCACAAAGCCATCGCAACCGGTATCGGTGTTGTATGGGGGAAAGATAAATCCGGAAAATTCCTTGGCGGTTGGGCGGCTGAATACGTCGAATATTTCGATACATATATTGACGACGATATCGCTAAAGCGCACGCGGAAATGTGGTTGACAAAGTCAATGAATCACGAATTGGAATTGCGCGGCGTGGATAAACACAGCGATTTTCAAATTTTCCATAACTATGTGAATATCACGCAAAACTTTGCTTATTCATTAACGGCGTTGGGATTTTTGAATTTCGAATACGCACCCGTTGTGGAAGTGAAAAAATAATTGAGCAAAAAAAGGAGCGCTTTTTGGTTTCGTGCCGGCGCTCCTTTTCGCAGTTGTTTTTTTAAAAAAACGAGGGAATTTAAAATGGCAAAAGAAAATATGAAAAAATCGCCCGCCGCATCGGCAAGCTCATCTGCTTCCGTTGTCGGGAAAATGGGCGTTTTAGGGTTGGCCGGTATTGTAATCAGCTCGATGATCGGAGGCGGCATTTTCAGTTTGCCTCAAAATATGGCGCAATCCGCGTCAGTCGGTGCTGTGATTTTAGCGTGGATTATTACCGGCTTTGGTATGTACTTTATTGCAAACTCTTTTCGGATTTTGTCGATGGCAAAGCCCGATTTGACAACGGGTATTTATATGTATGCAAGGTCCGGTTTCGGGTCTTATATGGGTTTTAATATCGGTTGGAGCTATTGGTTGTGCCAAATCTTCGGTAACGTCGGTTATGCCGTCATTGTGATGGACGCTTTGGATTACTTTTTCCCCGGCGTGTTTACGGGCGGGAACAATATCCCGTCAATTATCGGCGGATCGATTTTGATTTGGGCATTTAATTATTTGGTTTTGCGCGGAATGAAGCAAGCCAGTATTGTCAACTTAATTGCGACAATTGCAAAAATGGTGCCGATTTTCTTGTTTATCATCATTATGTGTTTCTTCTTTCACCTTGACAAATTCGACTTTGATTTTTGGGGGCAAGCAATTGCCGGCAAGGTAAAATCTTTGGGCGATGTCGGTGGCCAAGTGAAAAGCACAATGTTGGTGACTTTGTGGGCTTTCATCGGTATTGAAGGAGCTGTGGTTTTATCGAACCGCGCCGAAAGCCAATCCGACGTCGGCAAAGCAACATTGATCGGATTTTTGGGGTGCTTGGTTATTTATGTTTTGCTGTCCATTATTCCGTACGGATTTATGAGCCAAGCAGAATTGGCCACAGTTCCAAATCCCTCTACGGCCGGTGTATTAGCAAAAGCCGTTGGTCCTTGGGGCGCTTGGTTAATGAATATCGGGTTGATTATCGCCACTTTGGCCAGTTGGTTAGCGTGGACGATGATTACGGCACAAATGCCGCAATCTATGGCCGAAGACGGGACGATGCCCAAAGCATTTAAAAAAGAAAATACCGTGGGGTCTCCGTCGACTTCCTTGTGGGTAACCAGCATTATTATGCAGCTTGCCATGTTGTTGGTTTACTTTTCATCGAACGCGTGGAATACAATGTTGTCGATTACGGCCGTGATGGTTTTACCGGCATATTTAACCAGTACCGCTTATTTGTGGAAGATATGCGAAGACGGCGAATATCCGCGCATTACAACGGGCAGAGCCGCTGCTTTGATTACCAGCATTTTGGGATCAATCTATGCATGTTGGTTGATCTATGCTGCCGGTTTGAATTACTTGTTAATGGCGGTTATTTTCTTGGCTTTGGGGATTCCGATTTATATTTGGGCTCACAAAGAAAACGACGCCGGACATCCTTGCTTTACAGGCAAAGAAAAAGTGCTTGCTTGGGCGGTTATCTTGATTGCTTTGTTTGCAATCTATGCTATGGCGCGCGGGATTGTCAGTGTATAAGTAAAAACTGAAATGTCAAAAATAAAAACGCTCTTTTTGGCAAATGAAAAGAGCGTTTTTTTATGGGTTATTTTCTGGGATAGCTGGCGCGCTTTAAGCGGTCATTGATGGCCAAGCCCAAACCTTGCATAGGGACAGGCATAACGGCAATTCCGGAATATTTGGAATTGTCCAATTGATGCATCATTGAAAATAAGTTGGCGGCCGCTTCGGTTAAATCTTCACTTTCGGACAAGTTCAATACAGCGTTCGGAGCATACCCGAACCCGAGCAATGCTTCGCCTTCAAATGCTTCGATTGCATTCATACGCAAAGGTAAATGCGGCGCATAATGACTTTTCATTTGCCCCGGACTGTGGGGAGCATCTTCATCACGTTCCGGACGAATAACCGGTCCGATTAAGTCTTCCACTTGTTCGATCGCCAATCCACCGTAACGCAAGACGGCAACTTTGTCATCATCGCATAAAAGCACTGTTGATTCAACGCCGACTTGGCAAGGACCTCCGTCCAAAATAAAGGGCGCGTCAGCGCCATAGTCTTGCAAAATATGGCCGGCAGTTGTCGGGCTGATACGTCCGGATTTGTTGGCCGACGGCGCAACAATCGGTTTGCCGAAATCGTGGATTAACTGTAACGCAATCGGGTTGTTTGGACAACGAACCGCCAAAGTATCCAAGCCGGCAGAGGCCAACAAGGAAACCGCGCATTTGGGTTTTCTTTTTAAAACCAAAGTCAATGGACCGGGCCAAAACGCGTCCATCAGCTTTTTGGCAAGCGGTGTAATTTTAACGTACTTTTCCGCCATATCGGCATTGTCAACGTGTGCAATCAATGGGTTGAAACTGGGTCGGCCTTTTTTTTCATAAATACTGGCTGTCGCTTTGTCGTTTGTTGCATCTGCTCCCAATCCGTAAACTGTTTCGGTCGGGAACGCAACTAATCCGCCATTTTTTAAAATGGCTACTGCTTGTTTGATTCTTTCTTGCATAATTTTTAAGACCCTGTATATACACAATATTCGTGGACTAAAATTTCGGTCGCACCGGTGGTTGTCACTGTTATGTTTTTGTTGTCTTTCATTTCTGTTTTACCTTCAACCGAAATCGTAGACGCCGCCGTTGCGTCATGGTAAAATGCCATTGGTGAAGCCGTAATCGCATAACGGTAACCTGTGGGGCAATTCCCTGCTGTAAAAGAGGCTGAACTGCCCGAAATATGGCGGACATTTTTCAAAATCCATTTTGGCAAAATCTCGCTTAACTTTGCCCCGCCGCGCGCGGATATTTTGATATCGCTGACCAAAGAAGTTTCGGCAGGATTTAACAAATATTCGTTCGTACAAATGTCGTTTGCCCAAACACAGTTGACTGTATTTTCGCAAGTTGTTCTGTTCGTGATCGATGCACAAGCGCCGCCGCTTGTTTTGCCCGTTCCGATAATCCCTTTTAAAGTGACTTTCTTGGTGGTTGGGTCGACTTCGAAAAACGGCGTGCAAGTGCTGGTCGTTGAGGACGATTTGATTTGTACGGTATTGTTTTTATAATTCGCAATACAGTTTTCGGTGCTGTCAACGGTTAAAATTTGTTTGACGCCCAACCGTTCGGTTGCCATTGTATCAGCCTGAGCCGTGTCTGACTTTAAATGTTGCCATTCAACATCTTTTAAGATGGACGCGTTGGACGCATTGTCAAATGAGGTTATTGCAACAACCGCGTCTTGCTGAATTTTTCCTCCTTGGTTGGGCAATCCCCAAGCGCCTTGCATTCCGGCGATTGTGGAAGCGCCGCTTTGACCCACAACAACGCCACCTTCCAACCCGATTAAAGCCGCAATTTTTGCCGCTTGGCGCAGGTTTTGTCTGGCCTCTGATTGCGCGATGACGGCATAAATGACCGGTCGATAATCATCGCAAACGGTGCCTTCACCTTCTGCAACACAATTTTGCGGGACTGTATATCCATAATAATAGATCTTGTAATCTGCGTTTAAATTGCCGGATACCGGACCCGGCAGGAAATCTATCACATTATTTACAGTGCCTTCGAAACAGAAGTGTGTTGTCGTCGCGACGTTTTTGTATTTGCCGTTTGATATCAATCCGCAGTCGCCGGCTAAGACATCTTCCGCCGCTTGAATGTAAGCGGATACGCCGTCTTTTAACATACGCATTTCGCTGGCCACCTGCGTATTGATGATTTCTTCGTTGCGTCGTTGAACTTGCATAAACAAAATCGGCGTTACCAAAGCTAATAAACCGATAACGGCAATCATTTCAATCAATAAAGATCCTTGTTGTTGTGTGTTTTGTTTGTGTTTCATTTTAATCTCCTTTTGGGGGCTTTACAATTTCGCTTTTACAGACGCCCGTCGTGTCATTCCAAGAGCAATTTGCGACAGCCGCACAGGCTGATTTTGTCTTTTGAGCCGGACATTGTACGTTATAAGCCGCGCTTAAACGTGTAATGCAAGCCAAATAACTGTAACCGCTTTGCAGCTGGTTTACAAAAGGTCGGGGAATGCTGACCGTTGTATAGCGTGTATTACTTAAAACATAGTTGGATCCGGGATCAAAGTCGCCACCGACAGACATATCGTCGCTGCGTTCTTCAATAATGCCGCAGTTTGTGGATAAATGGGCATTCGTTTTATAATCCAGCAAATATGTTTTTTCGCCCAAAGCGCGCGGCGCTAATAAAGCGATATAATCCCCGTATTGCGCTTTTAGGGCATTCAAAGAAATAAACGTAATTAAATAATCGGAAGAGCCTTTGTTTGATGCCGTGGCATTGTGAGAAGCGCACGTCGTGGTTAATGTGCCGTCTGTGTTGCTTTGGCATAAAATATAAGATTCCGGACGCAAACCGTGTTCAGAGGCGTTAAATCCCGCCGGTAAATAAGTTGTGAATTTGCTGCGCGGGATAATGTTTGTTCCCCAACTTTCATAAGCCATTTTCTTTGTGTCGTCGGCTGAATTTGTGGTGATCATAGATGCGGCGTGTAAAGCTGCGCTGTGCTGTGCGATCAATTCGGTGACGGCGATTTTGGCACCGGGCTTGTCAATTTTTTCAAATCCGTCCGATCGGGGATAGAACGAATAGAACATAATCGTTGCAATAAAAGTCAATACCGCCAATAAGTATATCATAACAAAATCCTTGTTTATTTTCTCCTCTATTTGCTATTTTAGCTCTTTTTACTTTGGATTACAAATAAAAAATGCATTTTTCTTATAAAAAAGAATGCAAATAAGCGCTGTTTTCATTTAACCACTTTTTGGCTTTGACGGTTTGTCCGCCCAATTGCCGCACACACGCCCAAAAAGCCGGAGAATGATCCATATGCGATAAGTGTGCGACTTCGTGAATAATGACATAATCCAGTACGAACTGCGGCGCCAAAGCTAAACGCCAACAAAACGACAAAGAATGCGCAGAAGAACAGCTGCCCCAACGTGAAGCTGTGTCTTTAATCGTGATTTTTTGAATAGTTTGCCCTGTTTTTTGGGCGATTTCGCGCGCTTTGATGTTGATGTAATCGTCAAGCTGTGATTTTATAAAATCTTTTACGCGTCGATGTAAATGCTCCGGCGCGCCCGATACGATTAACAGATCCCCTTCGATATGCGAAGGGACGCGCGTTTGCGTGTGCATAACGGATACTTCTTTTCCCAAAACAGACAAGTGCATTTGATCGCAAAATGTTTGTTTTTGGGGTGTCATTTGCATATTTTTTTTCAGCCATATCAGATGCGATTCAACAAAGCTTTTGGCCATAAAAAGCGGGCCTAAGTACGGGATTGATACTTCGGGGCGCCCCGTTTTGCGGTTGATTTTTAAGGACAAAGAATGCTTGCCTTTTTTGCGTACGACATCGATTTGAATGTCATCAATGATTAAATATCGTCCCATTTGATGACATAATCCTTATAATTTTCCGGTTGGCAAAAAGGTATCGCACGATCTTTGACGGAAATGCCATAGGTGTGGACAGAGCTTTTTTTGCCCGTCACAAGCGGGTGCCACGGCGGCAAAGTTTTATACTTCATTACCCATAAATAAGCACAGGTTTTCGGCAACCATTTGCGGCATTTTTTTATATTTTCCGGTGTCAATTTAATGCATTCCGGAACGTGTTTTTTGCGGTTGGGATAGTCTTTGCAAAGTCCCGTGCAAACGTCCAACAACGGACAGCCGATTTTTGTAAAGCGGGTGAATATCGTGCCGATTTTTACTAAACAGCATTTGCCACATCTGTCGCATAAGCTTTCCCATTCGCTGTCCGACATTTGCTGTAATGATTTTGTTTGCCAAAATGGTTTTTTTTGTGTTTTCATAATCGTCAATTATATTCTTTATTTTGCAAAAAATCAATTAAATTGCGTGACAAAATAAAAAAAATAAGGTATAATAAAAGTATGTAGGAACAAAAAGGAGAAAAAATGCTGCGCTTTATCTTCACAATGTTATTTTACGGTGCCTTTTTAGGGTGCTTAGCCGTTTTGTGTATGTGGTTTTTTTTAGGAATGACTGTTCAACAATCGATTAACTGGTTGTTGCATAAAGTGGGGCAGGTCGAAATCGTTTCCGACGCCGGCGATTCTATTCAAGCAATTAAAAGAGCCGGTAGTTCTATGGATAAACGAATCGAATCCGTCGCCAGAAAGTTTGATTAAAATGATTGAAGAAGATGAAATTGACACGCGACAGCCGGACTGTATAAATACCTCGTCCGCGCTTTATTATTTAAACCCGATTAATTGGTTTCGGGCTGTGTTTTCATTTATTTTTACAATCGCTTTGTTTATCAATCACTTTTTGCTTTGGATTTTGCTTGCAGTCGTGATCGTCTTGACGATTTTATTTTCTTATGATCGATATGCTCTGATGACTTTTGACGGGACGGAAAATACCGCGTATTCGGAAGGCGTGTTTTTGTATCACGAAAAATATAACAGTCCGTTGGCGCGCGGAGACAAGGATTTATCTTCCGAATTGGCGGGACTTTACAAACAGCGCCGTCAGGCTGAAACGCAAAGAGCCAAGTTAAAAAACAATACTTATCAAGCCGTACAAGAGCCTTATTCGGCCGCTCCGATGGCCAAGTCTCGAATCCAACAAATGGTTCAACGCCGGATCCTGCAATTAAATAACAGCGCTGCCGCGAAACGAAAGTAGATATTGCATTTATTCTTTTGTCCGCCCATTTTCATTAAAGGGACGGAACGCAAAAATGAAAAAGAATAAAAAATTATATTGGTTGCGCAATGTTCAATCGCAAGCACCGAGCAAAGCAATCGATGATTTTCACCGCCATTTGAACAAAGAAGGCAAGCAACAAGCCTGTCATTTATGTTCTTATTTCAACAAGCATACGGAAATTCACCCGAATATCGTTTTTTGTTCGGGGGCCGTGCGTTGTCGCGAAACGTGGGAATCGATAGCGTCTGTTTTACCTAAATGTCCGGTTGTTTACCATCAATTTTTGTATTTGGCTTCCGGTTATACGGTGTTGGAATTGATCAGCTTTTTGGAAGACAGTATCGACAGCGTTATGATTGTCGGCCACGGGCGCGCTTTAAATGAATTGCCAAAACTGTTAGCATTAAGCGGGGCGCAAGCAAAAGTATGTCATAAATGTGCTCACGGAACGTTTGTTCAAATTATGTTTGACGAAGACGTGCATTGGGGCGAAATCAATTTTAAAAAAGCCGAACTTCAAGACATTTTTTATCCTTAAAATTGCTTGCGTGGCGCCGATGATTGTGCTACATTCATAAAAGCAACTAAAAAAGGGATGAAAAAATGCCGGAAAAGACTTTTGATTTTGAACAATTGGTTGTTGATGTGACGGCTGCGGCCGCATTGACAAAGGCGCAAGAAAAGAGAATTGCGGATTTAATCAGCAACGCTTTATCCGTTCGCAAGGTTTTGTTGAACATCAAAATCGATCCGCGCTTGGTGGGGGGCTTTCAACTGCAAATCGGGTCTTCTTTGATCGACGCGTCGGTTGGTAAAAAGTTGCGATCGTTGCAGGCGGCTTTGGATTCTATGCAATTAAAGCAAATGACGCTTGAAAAGTTTGAAGAATTGTTGTGCCGCTTATCAAAAGAAGATAAACTGCTTGCTCAAGTGCAAAATGTCGGGCGCGTCGTTTCGGTAAAAGACGGAATTGTGCGCGTGCGCGGAATGCGCAAAGTTCGTGCCGGTGAATTGATTGATTTTCCCAATGGAGTGCAAGGCATTGTATTTAACTTTAACACGCAATATGCCGATGTGGTTTTGTTGTCGGCGGCGGGTCGTTTGGACGAAGGCGATTTGGCTGAACAAACCGGAAAGGTTTTGCAGGTGCCCGTCGGGAAAGGTTTAATCGGACGTGTTGTAAATGCTTACGGCAAACCGATTGACGGGCAAGGGGAAATCAAAGGCGAAAAGATGATGCCTGTTGAAGCTGCGGTCCCCGGCATTATTGATCGTCAACCGGTGTTTAAGCCTTTTCAAACCGGCTTAAAGGTGGTTGATGCTTTGGTCCCGATTGGTTTAGGTCAGCGCGAATTGATTGTCGGCGATCGTCAAACCGGTAAAACATCTATTTTAATTGACGCGATTTTGAATCAAAAACGGTTGAATGATACGGCTAAAACCGAAAAAGAAAAAGTGTATTGCATTTATGTTTGTATCGGGCAAAAACAATCGACTGTTGCGGAAGTGGTGAACGTATTGCAAAATATGGGCGCTATGGATTACACATGTGTTGTTTGTGCGGCGGCATCCGATACAGCGTCGCAACAATATCTTGCGCCGTTTACGGGGACGACAATCGGGGAATATTTCCGTGATAACGGTATGAATGCGGTTGTTTTTTATGATGATTTATCCAAGCACGCAAACGCGTATCGTCAAATTTCGTTATTGTTGCGCCGTCCGCCCGGAAGAGAAGCTTACCCCGGAGATATTTTTTACTTGCATTCCCGATTGTTGGAACGCGCCGCGATGATGAGCGAAGAAAAAGGCGGTGGTTCTTTGACGGCTTTGCCGGTTGTGGAAACGCAGGAAGGTGATTTATCGGCTTATATTCCGACGAATGTGATTTCAATTACGGACGGTCAGATTTTCCTTGAAAGCACTTTGTTTCATCAAGGCATTCGTCCGGCCGTCAATGTCGGTTTATCGGTCAGCCGTGTCGGTTCTAAAGCGCAAATGCCGTTGATTGCAAAAATATCCGGTTCGATGAAGTTGGAATTGGCTCAATATCGCGAAATGTTGTCGTTTGCGCAAATCGCCTCTGA
Source organism: uncultured Alphaproteobacteria bacterium (assembly GCA_934203105.1). Taxonomy (GTDB): domain Bacteria; phylum Pseudomonadota; class Alphaproteobacteria; order CAAHEQ01; family UBA3637; genus CAAHEQ01. The sequence goes on along the minus strand of CAKPYQ010000001.1, from coordinate 27,678 downwards.
TTTAGATCCTTCAACGCAGGAATTATTGCAAAAAGGCATGCGTATGACGGAAGTTTTAAAGCAACGTGTTTATAAGCCGTTATCATTTGTTGATGAGTTTATCAGCCTTTATGCTGTGGTTAAGGGCTTTTATGCAACAATGGCGCCCTCTGATATTTTGGATTTTGAGCCAAAGATGTTGGAGGCTATTCATTTAAATGCGCCGGACATCATTGATGAAATTGAGATGGCCGGCAAACAGTTGCCCGCCTCTGTTGCCAAGCAATTAGACGAGGTCATCAAAGAAGCCGTTTCGGATTTTATGGATGCTAAAACTTTGGAGCAAAAAGACAAATGAGCGGATTAAAGCAATTAAAATCGCAAATGTCCAGCGTTCAAACGACGATGAAAATCACGAACGCAATGCGAATGATTGCGGTGTCAAAGTTGCGCAAATCACATGCTTTGTTATTAAATGCCTATCCTTATTTGGACGAAATTACGCGAATGCTTCGTCGTTTAGTGCGCAGCGTTTCTTTCCGTCAAGAACAATTGCAAGCCGCCGGATCCGAGGAAGTGATTGCTTTGCCCGATTTGTTGAAAGGGCGCGACAATGCCAAAAAGCATTTGCTTGTTTGCGTTTCTTCCGATGAAGGTTTGTGCGGTCATTTTAATCACAGCATCGTCAACAAGGCTGCTGAGGTTATCGATTACATAAAAAAGCAGTCATCGGAGCAGTTATCCGTTATGTGTTTCGGTACGCGTGGGGGCGAATTGTTAAAGCGAAAATATCCCGATTTATCAATTCATATTGTCGAGCGTAAATTAAATAAAAATAAGCCTTTGTTTATCGAAGCCGAACGTATAGCGATCAGCTTGACGGATGCGTTTCATCGCGAAGTTTTTGATACCTGTACGGTTGTTTTTGCCGAATTTGAAACGGCGGCTGTTCAACATATAAAAGTCGAGCAAGCTATGCCGATACAAATTTTTCATCATCGGGATAAGTGGGCTTTTTTGAACGAAAGCGAAGATCCGAATTATGTCAAACGTGATGTATTGGGACAAAAAAAATTAAAAACAGCAGATGCGCGGTTTTTCAGCGCAATCGGTGGGCAAAAAATCCGCTCTCCTTTGGGGGCGGTTGATTCGGATGCTTTGTTAAAAGAATCGACGCGATTGCCGGACGCTTACGATTATGAGTGTTCGGATTTACAGATTTTGGATTTTGTCTTGCCGCTGTTTGTGGAAGCGCATGTTTATAAGATATTGCTAAATACGATGGCGTCGGAAAATGCCGCGCGAATGATTGCTATGGAAAGCGCATCGAAAAACGGTGCGGATATGTTGAAAAGTTTTAATAAAAAATACCACCGTCGTCGGCAAGAGTTGGTGACAAAAGATTTAACCGAAGTTGTGGCCGGTTCTATGAGTTAAGGAGATGAAAATGGCAATAGATAACACAAAAAAAGGAAAAATTGTTGCGGTTTCGGGATCGATCGTCGACGTTGCCTTTTCGCCGGAAAATATGCCGTATTTGCAAACGGCGTTGCACATTGATCGGGATAAAAAATCCGGTGGTCGGTTGACTTTGGAAGTGGCGCAATTGTTGGAAAACAATATTGTTCGAGCGTTGGCTTTATCATCGACGGACGGCTTATATTTAGGTCAAGAAGTAATCAATACCGGCGCGCCGGTTATGGTGCCTGTCGGTGAGGCGACTTTGGGTCGTGTGATGAATGTAACAGGGGACGCTTTGGACGGTCGCGGGGCGATTGAAACAACCGAGTTTTCTCCGATCCATCAAACGCCGCCTCCCTTTATTGAGCAGGCAACGGAAACTTCCGTTTTGGTGACGGGGATTAAGGTTATTGATTTGCTTTGTCCGTATGCAAAAGGCGGAAAAATCGGCTTGTTCGGCGGCGCTGGCGTTGGTAAAACCGTGATTATTATGGAATTGATTAACAATATTGCCAAAAAGCATGGCGGATATTCTGTCTTTACCGGTGTCGGCGAGCGGACGCGTGAAGGCAACGATCTTTATACCGAGATGATCGAAAGCGGCGTCATTAACTTGAAAAATTCGACATCAAAAGCGGCGTTGGTTTTTGGGCAAATGAATGAAGCACCAGGTGCGCGTGCTTTGGTGGCGTTGACCGGCTTAACGGTGGCGGAATATTTCCGCGATAAAAAAGGCCAAGATGTTTTGCTGTTCATCGACAACATCTTTCGGTTTTCTCAAGCCGGTTCGGAAGTTTCTTCTTTATTGGGGCGCATTCCGTCGGCGGTTGGCTATCAACCGACATTGGCAACGGATATGGGTGAATTGCAAGAGCGCATTACATCCACAAAACACGGTTCAATTACGTCTGTACAAGCCGTTTATGTGCCGGCTGATGATTTGACAGATCCGGCGCCTGCAACGACTTTTTCACATTTGGACGCAACGACGGTGTTAAGTCGAAGCATTGCTGAACAAGGTTTATATCCGGCAGTGGATCCGCTTGAATCGTCCAGCCGCATTTTATCGGCGGACGTTGTGGGACGCGAACATTATCGGGTGGCCAGCGAAGTTTTACGCATTTTGCAAACATATAAATCTTTACAAGATATCATTGCGATTTTAGGTGTTGACGAATTGTCACAGGAAGATAAATTGACGGTGTCCAGAGCGCGTAAAATCCAACGCTTTTTGACTCAACCTTTCACGGTTGCGGAAGGCTTTACGGGTAAGAAAGGCCGCCTTGTCGATTTGTCTGATACGATTGCGGGATTTAAGGCGATTATCGAAGGCAAGTGCGATGATTGGCCGGAACAAGCTTTTTATATGGTCGGGACGTTGGACGAAGCCGAAGAAAAAGCCAAAGAATTAAAGGCCGAAGAAAATATCCCTGCCGCTCAATTGGAAGCAGATGAGGAAGAGTAAACACCATGCCGGAAACATTAAAAATTGACGGAAAAATGAATGTGCATATTATATCGCCGACCAAATCCGTTTTGGACGATGTCGCCGATAAGATATTACTGCCGACGTGCGCCGGTGATACGATGATTTTGCTTAATCGAGCGCCTTTGTTTGTTTCGACGGTGGCCGGATTGATGTGGGTATATAATCGCGGCCGACGACCAGTCGCGTATTATATATCGGGCGGCGTTGCCGAAATTCGCCGTAACATTTGTTCGGTTTTGGCGTGGGGTGTTAAAGCCGATGATGTCAATAAATCTGAAATTCACGAACGGCGCTTGATGTTGGAAAGCGAAATGGAGAAAATCCATTCGGAGGCTTTGTTAAAACAGGCGCAAGAGCGCATTAACTTTTTAAAAATGTTGGAAAATAAACCGTCTTTGTTGACGCCGCCATCATTTGATTAACCGCGTTATTTTTCCGGTCTTTGTGGTGGTGTAGGCGGTATAGGCGCCGTTGGTTGGTCATTTGTTTTTGCCGGCGTGCTTATTTTCGGCTCCGGTTGTGTACTTGTGTTTGTATCCGCATTTGCTTTTGTTTTCGTATTTGGTGCAACGCTTGTCGTGGCCGGTGTTGGCTTTGCCGCTTGCGTGTTTGGCGCGGCTTTTGCAGCGGGGCGCTTTAACTTTGGGAACGAGCGATTGCGTTTGATTTGCCGCCATTCGTTGACGTTTTCTTGATGTTCGGCATAGGTCGGAGCAAAGGCATGTCCGCCCGTTCCGTCGGCAACAAAGTATAAATCTTTTGTTTGCATCGGTTGCAATACGGCGGCGATTGACGCAGCCCCCGGATTTGAAATGGGTGCAGGCGGTAATCCGTAAATAATATAAGTGTTGTACGGGTGTTTTTTCTTTAAATCATTGGACCATAATTTACGTTTGAAAATGCCGGTACCATTGGTTAATCCAAATATGACCGTCGGATCGGATTGTAAACGCATTTTTCGCTCTAACCGGTTTAAAAAGACCGATGCAATATGCGCGCGTTCAGAGTTTACAGAGGTTTCTTTTTCAATGATAGAAGCCAAAATAATGACGTCTTTTTTGCTTTTGAGCAATAAATTCGGATCGCGTTTTTCCCACAATTCGTTAATCGTTCGATCCATCGCGTTTTGCATACGTTTGATCAGTTGGTCTTTTGTATCGCCGGCCGAATAATAGTATGTTTCCGGCAACAATGTCCCGTTTTCGGGCATTTGAGTGACTTCGCCGCTTAAACTTTGCGTCTTGTTCAACAGTTCGACAATTTGATAAGACGTTAAACCTTCCTGTATCGTGATCCGGCGAATGAATGTTTGACCGCCCGTTAAAATGTCCATAACCATTTTGGCGCTGGCCCGGGCTGGAATAGAGTATTCACCGGCTTTTAAAGCATTGGCTTTTTGGCTGACGCGGACGCCCAAAGTAAAAATGGCGGGGCTGTCAATCACGCCTTGTTCATGCAAGTAAAGAGCTATTTTTTTCAGCGGTTGGCCTTTTTCAATCATCACTTCTTTGCGGGCCGGCAAAGGGCCTTCGGATAAGAAAAATTCATAGGTTGAAAAAAAGCTGCTGCCAATCAAACCGACAGTTAAAAACATCAACAATACATAAACAAAGAATGACTTTCTGATCATATAAAATCCTTTTTTCTATACCGGCATATTAGCGAATCTTTTTTGTTGTTTCAAGCTTTTTTTGAAATTAAAGCAGGGTATTGACGCTATAACAAAGCCTTTAAAATGGTATAAATACAAAAAAAGCCCCATAAAAACAGGGGCTTTTTATAAAATCGATTGTTCGGATTAGTAATAAACTCTGCCCGGAATAACTGTCGGCGGAACAATAACCGGTTGACGAATAATTGCCGGTGGCGTTACAATGACCGGAGCAGGTGCCGGGGCATAATATCCGCCGCGCGGACCATACCAACCACCGTGACGACCATGGTGAGGACTGCGTGCTTCGTGAACAATGTCGGCAGCCGCAGCAGCACCCGCAGCAGCACCTTGTAACAGGTTGCCGGTTGCAGTCAATACGTTTGCAACTTCGTTGTAATTGTTCGATGTGGCGATGATTTCACCTTTTTCGTTGACATAGTGAGTTGTGCAACCCGTTAATGAGGCCAAAGCCAAAAAACCGGCCAACATTTTTGTTAATTGTTTTGTGTTTTTCTTCATTTTTTTTCTCTCCTTAAAAATTAGCGTTGATATTCTCTGTAATAGCCGGTCAAGCCATCAACTGTATTGCCTAAATGCGTTCCGGCTGTCGGGTTTATGTTGGGGCCACCTCTCCAACTACCGGAGCCACCGCCCGGACCCATGCCACCGGGGCCATAATGACCGCCACGCGGACCACGCGGACCACGAGGTCCACCCCAACCGCCGGGCATCGGTCCCATAAAGACCGGTCCGTATGCCGGTGCAGCAATTACCGGAGCTGTAACAACAGGCGCGCTGACAACAGGAGTTGTGACAACCGGTGTGATCGGCGCAATATTTAAAGAATAAACATTCGAAACCGCTTGCGACGGAGCCGGCGCTTTGAAATTATCAGCCACGCGAACGGTTGATGTGCAACCGCTTGCCGCAAACAACGAACCCAATGTCGCGAACGCCATTAACGTACGACGAAATGCTTTTTTAATATTTTTTTCCATTCTGTTTTGTTTCCCTTTATTATTTTGTTTTTTTTTATCTATTTAGAAAACAGTGTGTTGTTCAATTTGTTTTTTCCACCCTTTTTCCTTTTAATAAAATCATTATATCACATTTTTTGAAAAAAGTAAACAAAAATTTTAACCGCAGAAAATCAGGCTTTTCAACGACTTAAAGCGTGTGTTGCGACTGGTTTTGGACAAAGTCGGTAAGTTTAAAAAGACTCGATTCGTTTTTTTTTTGGGGGGGGGGCAATAAGCCTCCCGCACCGCATATTTATAAGTTGTCCTGTAAACCTATATCCAGTTATTGCGAATGCAGGCGATAACGTGCAGAACCTTAAATAAAGTACGCTTTAAAGTAACGAAAAACCGACCCTAAAAAGGATCGGTTTTAAAACTGGTAGCAAAGGAGGGATTCGAACCCCCGACACGCGGATTATGATTCCGCTGCTCTAGCCACCTGAGCTACTTTGCCATTTCAAAGACTTTACTCTTATAACGGATTTTAAAGCCCTTGTCAACCATTTTTTAAAAAAACTTTATTATTCTTTTGTTTTTTGTCGGGCGTTTTGCAAAGAATGCTTGAAAATGGGGCATTCATAGCGCCGCGTTTTGTCAATAAACGGTGTTTTGAACATTCCCAAAAAAGAATTGACTTTAACGGCCGGACACGGTGGGATTAAGCGGTCCTTGATCGCGTCCGTTTGGGCCAGTTTTAAAACGTGTTGTTTAAATTCATTCATTGTTTTTTTGGGGGTATCTTTGGCCAAAAAGTCAAAGTAAATATCGGCCGTTTTTTGCTCGTTTAAAGCAATCAATTCGGCGGGAAAATCCGCGTGATGCTTTATCAAAGATTCTTTTAACGCCGCACGAACGGTCGGATAAGAAACGCGATCGATGCCATGCAATAAATCCTTTATTTCAAGATTGTCCGGATACATTTTTAAAAAAGAGGGCGGGTTATTGAATGCGCAACGCGGCTCTTTTTGAACGGGCGTGATCGCTTTGACAATGTCCGTAAAATCCTTTTTAAAGGATCGTTCGATAAATAAACCTAAATTGCTGCCGGCTCTTTGGCGCAAATCGCGCACGCAATCGAAAAATGTAGATATTGAGCTTTTGGGCCGAATTTGATCCGGATAATTCCATATTCCGCCAAAAGTAACGGTTTCTTTTAATAAGCTTTTTTGAGTGATCATATCGGCGGTTTCTTGTGGTGTTTGGACGCACGATAAATGCGCAAAAAAGTCCGTTAAAAGAATGGGCGTATTTTGGTATTTTCCAAATTTGTTTTTGGTACAGATTTGCTCTTTGCCATTTAATAGCGCACGATAAAAACGGATAAAGTCATCGTCGGACTTTAAAGCGCCCAAGCGATTTAAAAAGTAAAAATGTTTATCTTGATCCGCTTGGTTCGCAAATTGGCGTGCCTTTTGGGCTTGCTCTTTTTCGCGTGCAGCCAATGCAGTAACAAAAAATACGGCTCCGTACATTGAAAACTCCTTTGGATTATAAAGACATCTAACCCGATTAATATAGCATAAAAACACCATAAAATCAAATATTTTTGGATAAATGAAATTTTTTTCTTGATTTTTATCCCCCTTTGTGTGTTATGATAGAGCCGTCACAAGAAAAGGAAAATAAAATGACAGAAGTATTTTTTACCGGTCCTGCCGGACGTATCGAAGGCGTATATCAGCAAGGTGAAAAACCGGATTCGCCGGTTGTGTTGGTTTTGCACCCGAATCCTCAATTGGGCGGATCGATGAACAATAAGGTTGTGTATACGGTTTTTCAAGCTTTTGTTAAAATGGGATTTTCCGTATTACGGTTTAATTTTCGCGGCGTCGGTAAATCGCAGGGCATTTTTGACGGCGAACCCGAAACAGAATTAGCCGATACTTTAACGGCTTTGGATTGGTTGAAAAATATGAATCCGGAAGCCACACATACATGGATTGCGGGATATTCTTACGGTGCTTTGGTCGGGCTTTCCGTGCTGATGCGCCGGCCGGATATTAACGGCTTTGTTGCGGTATCTCCGCCGGCCGATGTATGCGATTTTTCGTATTTGACGCCGTGTCCTGCCTCCGGCGTGATTATCCAAGGCGGAGCCGATACGTTGGTATCTGAACCGGCCGTGGCGGCTATGGCTGAACGATTGGATTCTTATCGTAAAGTCCAAGTGGATTATGTGATGTTGCCACAGGCGGATCATCTGTATACCGGCCAATTGAAAAGCGTTTTTGATGCGTTGTTGACGCATGTGCCGCCTTTGTTGGCACCGCGCAAAAAGCAGGTTAAGAAAAAGAAAACGCCCGCCTCATAACTTTAACTTATTTTAAAAAAAACAGGAGATTAAAATGGAATTAAAAGGATCCAAAACAGAAAAGAATTTGCAAATTGCTTTTGCAGGCGAGTCGCAAGCGCGTAATAAATACACTTATTATGCCGGAAAAGCCCGCAAAGAAGGCTTTAACCAGATCGCGGATTTGTTCGAAGCAACAGCCAATAACGAAAAAGAACACGCAAAGTTGTGGTTTAAGGCTTTGCATGACGGCGAAGTACCGACAACTGAAATCAACTTGGCGGACGCCGCTGATGGCGAAAACTTTGAATGGACAGATATGTATGCCAAAATGGCTGCCGAAGCCAAAGAAGAAGGCTTTACAAAGATTGCAGCTCAAATGGAAATGGTGGCAATGATCGAAAAACGTCACGAAGAACGCTATCGCAAATTGCTTGCGAATGTTCAAAAGGGCGAAGTATTTAAAAAAGGCTCTATCGTGATGTGGGAATGTGCAAACTGTGGCCATATTCACGTTGGCGAAAGTGCACCGCAAGTTTGTCCGGTATGCGCTCACCCGCAATCTTATTTCTTTATGGTCAATGACAATTTTTAAAAAAGTTGCTTGATTGATTTGTTTTTTTTAAAGCCCTGCCATTGCTGCGGGGCTTTTTTATATCTGCTTTGGTTCAGGTTGTTGTTTTGGGCATCAATGATTAAGTTTATTGTCAGGGAATGGGACGATTTTATAACATTTTTTTTAAGGAGATTACATCAAAATGGCAAACAATAAAGTCCCGACCGAAATTTATATCAAAGTCACCAAGGACGGCCCTTATCTAGTTTTCGGACAACCGGAAATCAAAGAAGAAATCATAGAACCCAATGAACAAGGTAATTCTTGGGAATATGTCGATGGTAATTTTTATCCGGCAAAAGAAAATCCGACGGCGTTGTGTCGGTGTGGTAAATCCAAAAATAAACCTTATTGCGACGGGTCGCATACACAAGGTTTTGACGGGACGGAAACGGCTCCGCACACATCGATTTTGGAAAACGTGGAAAAATACGAAGGGCCCAATTATACTTTGCTGGATAGCGAGCTTTACTGCGCTTTCGCACGTTTTTGTGATGCGTTCGGGCAAGTGTGGAACTTGGTGCAAAACGGGGACGCTTTGTCCGATAAGTTGGCTTTGCACGAAGCGCACCATTGTCCGGCCGGTCGTTTGATGATGGTCGATAATCAAAGCGGCGAAATGTTAGAACCGCCTTTAACCCAATCTATCGGGATTTTGCAAGATCCGGCTATTCAAGCAAGCGGGCCTTTGTATGTAAAAGGTAAAATCAAAGTCGTTGATGCAAACGGCAAAGCGTATGAAGTGCGTAACCGGCAAACTTTATGCCGTTGTGGCAAATCATCGAATAAACCGTTTTGTGACGGGACGCATGCGTCTATTCATTTTGACGACGGGTTGCAACAACCAAAGCCCAGACAACGGCGCGCACCAAAGAAAAACAGAACTTAATCGCGGGCGTGCTCGGTGTTTTTGATAAACACTTGGTGTTTGACGCGGGTAATGTGCGGTGTGCTATGAATTTGGGCCTGTACCGGTAAAATGGGCGGGCTTTGAATTCTTTTCTTGTTAACGGCTTTTGTCAGGGCCGCAACCGTTTTGCATAAGCGTGCATATTTGGGGTTGTCTGCCAAGTCCGACAACGTTTCGTGCTTTTTCTTGATCGAAACAGACGGCAAATGATAAATGTCCATTGCATATGCTTGCAACAAGTTATTATAAAGCGTTTTCCATAAAACATTTTGTTTTAATTTGGGCAAGGTGTCGACGACCAATTTATGAACGTAAATATTCTTTTCTTTCGGCGGAATGTACAATGTGCCTTTTTTTTCGTAGTCGGCGGCATCTTTCATAAACAAACCAAAGCCAATGTATGACGGCAAAACCGTCCGGCGCAAAAAACGACGGATGCGATGCGGGTGCAATGCGGTGCCGATTGTGTTTAAAGCTTGATCAACCTTATAATATGCGCGTTTTATTTTCCACGATAATTTAACCGGTGAAGATGCTTTATTTTGAGTGTCTTCCATTTGTTTTTCCTTTGAATGTTCTACCAAAAATAATATCTTTATTATACGCTTTAAAAACAAAATTGTCAAGTTTTTTCGAAAAAAATAAAACTTGTGTTTTAAAACAAAAAAAGCTAGCTTTTCAAAAGAAGGAAACCAAATGCAAAAGAATATTGACTTAATGGAAACAGCACCGGTCGGACGCGCAATTATTTTGTTGGCTATTCCGTCGGTTTTGGCGATGTTGGTTCAAATTATTTACGGTTTGACGGATACTTATTTTGTCAGTCGGTTGGGTGATCCTAATTTGGTGGCGGCTATTTCTTTGGTTATGCCTTTTGCGATGTTGATTCAGGCTGTTGGTAATATTTTTGCTTTTGGCGGAGCATCTTATATTTCGCGTATGTTGGGCGAAAAAAAAGAGCTGGAAGCACAAAAGACTTGTTCGACGGCGTTTTATTGTTCGATTATTTTGGGATTTGTTGTGGCGGTGGCTGCGTACTTTGTGATGGAGCCGATATTGTCATTGCTAGGAACATCACCGGCAACGCGACAACCGGCAAAAGAATATATGGCGATTTTGGTGATGTTCAGCTTTATACAAATCCTGCAAATCGTTTTGGCCGGATTGATCCGGTCAGAGGGTGCTACCAAACAAGCTATGATCGGCATTTTGGTCGGTACCGGTGTCAATATGGTATTGGATTATTTGTTTATTTTGGTTTTTATGTGGGGGATTGCCGGCGCTGCTTGGGCAACGATTATCGGTAATTGTTGCGGTGTTCTTTATTATTTGCTTTATTTTAAGTATTCCCGAACGATTTTAAGCTTGCGTTTTTCGTTGTTCCGTCCGGATAAACAGATGATTTTTGAAATGTTAGCAATTGGGTTCCCGGCGGCGATGAACTCTTTTATTATGAGCGCGTCACATATTATTACCAACAATTTGGCAATCAGCTATGGTGAAAATGTGATGGCGGCAAACGGGATTGTGATGCGTTTGGTCGCAATCGCGTTGTTTTTGATTATGGGTATAGCGCAGGGGTATCAGCCTTTTGCCGGTTATAATTTCGGCGCGCGACACTTTGATCGATTAAAGTCGGCATTTTTGTTTGCTTTGGGTTTTGCAACGGCAATCGGTGTTTCGATGGGAATTGTGTTTTATTTCTGGGGCGCAGATTTGCTCAATCAATTTTTGAAAAACGACGATGTTATTGCAAAAGGAATGGCAATGATGCGGCCGTTTGTGTGGTCGATGCCTTTGTTCGGCGTTCATTTTTTAATTTCGATGACCTTTCAGGCGACCGGCAAAGCCGTCAGCGCATTTATTTTGGTTTTGGTGCGGCAAGCATTATTCTTTTTGCCGATGTTGTTTATTTTGAATGCGTTGTATGGATTTACGGGCTTTATTTATGCACAACCGTTGGCCGATATGTTTACAACCGTGATGGCCGTCGCTTTGTTTGTGTGGTTCTTGCGTCACTTGCCAAAAAATCAAACGTGTCAAATATAAAAAATGCTTTATTATTGTGTGACTTTCTGATATAAAGAGGAAAAAAGAGGATTAAATGATAAAAGAACTTTACCATAAAATAATTAAATCAATGTATGATTGGGCGATGGCGATATCGGCCAAAAGCAATGCTGTATGGGCTTTGGTTATCATTTCGTTTATTGAAAGTTCTTTTTTCCCGATTCCGCCGGATATATTCTTAATTCCATTGGTGTTGGCTCAACGCGAAAAGGCTTTTCAGTTGGCGCTTTACTGTACAATAGCCAGCGTTTTGGGCGGATATTTTGGTTATGCAATCGGCTTTTTGCTGGACGATACGGTTTTGACGCCGATTCTGACAAATTGGGGTATGATTGACGCCTTTAATCGTTTTAAAGAATGGTATAATGAATTTGGCGCTTGGATCGTATTTATGGCAGGCGTGACACCCTTTCCCTATAAAGTCGTGACAATTGCCAGCGGCGCGGTCGATTTGAATTTGTTTGTCTTTACGGTTGCGTCTATTATTTCACGCGGAATGCGATTCTTTTTAATCGCGTGGTTGCTTTATCGTTGGGGCAAACCGATGAAAGAATATATCGAAAAAAACTTAGGTTGGCTGTCGATTTTATTTGTCGTTTTGCTGTTCGGAAGCTTTCTTTTGATTAAATTTATATAAAAATTAAAAAAAGTTGTTGACTTTTTAAAAAGAATCCTGTAAAAGAAAGTCCTATGTTTGTATCGTAGAGAAGAAAGGATTTTAAAAATGGCAAAGCGTTGTCCCGTGATGGGAAAAGGTGTTCAATCAGGAAATACTGTCAGCCATGCGAAAAACGCGACAAGACGGCGTTTTATGCCGAACTTGCAAAGCGTGTCTTTGATGAGCGAAATTTTGGGAAATTTGATTCATTTCCGCATTTCCGCACATGGTTTGCGTACAATCGAACACAATGGCGGTTTGGATAATTATTTGTTGTCCACATCGAACAGTCGTTTAACAGACGAAGCGAAAAGCGTCAAAAAACGCATTTTAAAAGCAAAAAAATCCGCTTAACAGATTGGATTATTTTCTTTTCGAAAGAGGGGCTTTTATTTTTTCTTTGGCTCTTTTTTTGTTTTTTTAACTTTCAATGTACAAAAAAATCCGCCGAGTTAAATCGGTGGATTTTTTTGTGTCTTTGTGGCGCGAGTGCTTGGCTGTTGTCGGCGCATTAAAGGCGGTGTTTTGCTGCGGTGCACGAGAGACCGCGAAGGGAAGCGCCGTCAAAATGTGCTTGCCGCACAGCCAACGGCAAGAAAGGCCGCGGTCAGAAGAAAACGTGCGCTATTCCAAAAACAGGCTCCCCCCCCCATCGTCAAGCCATTGCCGTGGTGGTGGTAAGAAAGCTACGCGATCGCCGAAAAATGGGATCTGTATAAAAGTTTCCCGATTACAACAACAGTATTACCGCGGTATAATCCTTTTTGGGGCTTTTTTTTGAAAATGCTTTGCCGTGGATAAAAAAATTCCATACCCGCATACAGCAATTGATTTTTTATATGAAAAAAGCCCCTGCTTATATCATAAACAGAGGCTTTTATAAAACGCGTTTGTTTTTTTAATCGTCGTTGTCGGCTTTTGCGATGATTTGCAAGACTTCATCGGCTGTTTTTGCTGAACGCAAATCAGCACAGACGGCTTCATTGCGGAGCAACTTTGAAATACGAGCCAAAGCCTTTAAATGATCGGCGCCCGATTCTTCGGGAACCAACAAACAAAAGATTAAATCAACCGGCTTGCTGTCGATCGATTCGAAATCAACGGGATTAACACGCACAAAAGTGCAATATAAATCCGTCAATCCGGCCAAACGAGCGTGGGGAATAGCAACGCCTTTTCCGATACCCGTTGTTCCTAACCGTTCACGTTCAACCAACGCATCAAAAATGATTTGTTGTTCGCATTTCGTGACGGGAGCGGCCGCTTTGGCAATCGCTTCTAAAACTTGCTTTTTGCTGGTCGAAGCAATGTCCAAATTAATGCTATCCGGTTTTAAAATATCTGTAATTTTCATGGATTAGCCTTTTGCTTTCGGGTCTACCCAACCGATGTTGCCGTCCGGACGACGATAAACCATATTCAAACCACCATGAGCGGAGTTACGGAACATCAAAGCCGGCAAATCAGCCAAATCCATACGCATAACAGCGCCGCTGACAGAGCAGATCGGCAATTCTGTTTGCATTTCTGCGATGATGACCGGAGCTGTTCCGGTTGTCAATTCTTCATCATCTTCGTTTTCGATAACGGAAACATCAACCATTTCGAACTTTTCGTTTTTGTGTTCCGTCAAACGGTTTTTATATTTGCGCAATTGCGATGCGATGCGTTCACATGCTTGATCGAATGCGACATAAGCATCTGCACCTTGTGCGCTGCCTTTTAACAAGCTGCCGGAAGCAGGGTGTACGGAAACTTCTGCCTTAATCAAGTCGCCTTCTTTTGAAAATAAAGCCGATGCATTAACGGCATCATCGAAATATTTTTCAACAACTGCGGACAAGTTTTTTTCAGCATAAGCTTGCATATTGTCGCCCAAGCGCAGTTGTTTTCCTGTAATTGTAATTTGCATTTTTATTATCCTTAAAGTTAAATAAAACCTGAGCTTTCACTTTAAAGAGAATCTGCAAAAAAGTCAAGTGCTTGTTACGATTTTTACGCCAAAAAATAAAAAAGATTGTTTTGATTGCATTTAAAGAGTATATTTATCAGTATGAAAAATTTTGGAATATATATTCATTGGCCTTTTTGTTTGTCAAAATGTCCGTATTGTGATTTTGCGTCCACCGCGTGTAAAAATGCGGACGAAACGTTGTTGTTGCAAGGCTATTTGCGGGATTTGAAAGCGCTTGATAAATCGCCCGTTAGCAGTATTTTTTTTGGTGGCGGGACGCCATCGATGATGTCGCCGGAAATGGTGCAAACAATAATCGATACGATTGATAAAGATTTTGGTTTGTCTTCAAAAGCCGAAATTTCGATGGAGGCTAATCCCGAAGCGATTACACGCGCCAAAATGCAGGATTTTAAATCCGCCGGCGTTAATCGTTTGTCTTTGGGTGTGCAAGCATTAAATCAGGCTGATTTAAAGTTTTTGGGACGCATTCATTCATTGAATACGGCCATTGAGCGAATCGCCCAAATGCGCCAAGTTTTTGATAATTGTTCGATTGATTTAATTTATGCGCGCCCCAACCAGACAACAGATGATTGGGAAAAAGAGCTGACGCAAGTTTTATCTTTTGATGTACCGCATATTTCTTTGTATCAGTTGACGGTCGAGCAGGGGACCGCTTTTGATCGGCGCGGAGTCGAAGTGCCGGACGATGAACAAGCACGCGCACTTTATTTAAAAACATTCGAGATGATGGAAAAAGCGCAAATTCCGCTTTATGAAGTTTCTAATTTTGCACGCTCTGGCTTTGAATGTCGGCATAATTTGCTTTATTGGCAAGGCGATGATTACGCCGGTATCGGCCCCGCTGCTCACGGCAGATTAGGCTTGACGGCGACGGAAAACCCCGCCAATGTCGGCACTTGGTTGAAACAAGGAACTTTAAAAACACTTTTGACCGCACAGGAGCGTCAAGAAGAAAAAATAATGATGGGGCTGCGGTTGCGTCAAGGTATGACCGCCAAAGGAATCGAGCCGCAGAAAATCGACGCTGCCGTCTTAAAAGGGTGGTTGTTTTATGATGCGCGTAACGGGTGGATTGCCCCGACTATGGAAGGTTTGCTGATGCTAAACCAACTGGTGCTGATGTTGATATAGTGTTTGCAGCCTTGTTCGTCGCTGTCGCCATTGTATCCGTTAGCGCGTTTGAACCTGCGGTTGTTTCTTCTTCAAATTCGTATATGACGGGCGCCTCTTCTTCATATTCATTGATGATTTTAATGTCTTGCATTTGCTCTTGCTTCCAATCCTCAATAGCAAAAGAGGCCGAAGGCTTTTCAATGCGGACAAAGTTTTTTGACCCCGCAATTTTGTAAATTGCCATCAATCGTTCGGCGTTGCCTTTTGCCGTAAAGCGGAATAAGCCGTCTGTTCCCAAAAATCCGGCCGGCGTGTTGATTTGTGATAAGTCGGGCTTTCCGTTTGCTGTGATTGCCGCAGACAGTGCCACCGCATCATAAGCCAAAGAGGCCAATCGATTCGGATCTTTGCCGTATGTTTCTTTAAACTTTGCCGCAAAAGCATCATAACCTTGTGCCGGTAATAAGGGGAAGTACGCACCTTTTAAAGATCCTTCGTTGGATAAAGATTTTTCATTCCACGTTGACAGCCCCAGAAATAAAACATCTTCCGGATAAACGTCGTACAATCCGAATAAAGAGGAAATGGATTTTAATCGGTTGCCGTCATCGGCAATGAATAAAGCGTCAAATTCTAACTGATCCTTGACGGGAATATTTTCGTTGGTGTCTTCTTGTAATGCGCTCGACTCTTCAGGCGATTTTTTATGCCCCATACGCGCACGTTTTTTTTCGGCTAATTTATCCTTACGGACTTGGACAAAATGTTCCGGCAATACGGATAAAACATAGGGTTCAAAGTTGATGAACGTCGGATTATAAACCGATAATTTGGTGACTTCCATACCGCACGCATTGGCCGTTTTTTTGGCGGTGTCGATTGCTAAATCACCCGCTTTGTTGTCGGGCGCCATAATGGCCAAGCGTTTTGCGCCTTTTTCGCACGCAAAGCGGATAATGCGTTGCGTTTGGTTGGGAATGGTCAAAGCCAAACTGTAAACACCTTTGCCGACTTTGTCGGGGTCAGAGGTGAACGAAAAGACCGGTATTTTATTGTTGCGTGCGGCGGATCTGATCGCATTGACTTCGGGCGCCAACAGCGGCCCTAAAATAACTTGTGCATCTTCTGTTAAAGCTTGCTCAAAAGCGGCTCTTGCTCCCTCTGCCGTGCCTTTGGTGTCGTAAAAAGAGAGGGTGTAGTTTTCATCGGCCAATTCAAATTGCGCCAAAATCCCCGCGTTTCGTAAGTCGTCAGCAATCGCGCTGTTTTTACCGGAAAGCGGCAATAACATACCCACGCGCGCCGGTTGTTTTTTCGGTCGCACGGAAATGTTCATCGGCCGATTTTCATAAAACGGGACGATCGAATTGGGATCACCAAACGCAATGGGCGCGCTTTTTTCATTGGATTTGCAGCCAAAGAGCGCACCTAAACCACACATCAAAACAATCAAAAGAGCTTTTTTCACGTTTTAAACCTTTTTTTAATTTTCTTTTTCTTCTTCTTTTGATATACTCGAAAAAAAGAAAAAAAACAACCCTAAAAGGAATAAAAAAATGACCGGAGTGCTTTTTTTGGTGCCGACGCCTATCGGGAATTTAAACGATATGACCGAACGCGGGCGACAAGTTTTGTCAAATGTGCAAATGATTGCTTGCGAAGATACGCGGACAACGCAAAAATTATTAAACTTGCTTGCCATAAAAACGCAGGCTCAATTTGTGTCGTATCACGAATATAATGCCGATAAAATGCGCCCGATATTGACGGAAAAATTATTGTCCGGAATGGATATTGCTTTGGTGTCGGACGCGGGAACACCGCTTGTGTCCGATCCGGGCTATCGCTTGGTCCGCGATGTGTTGGACCAAGGCTTGACGGTCGTGCCGTTGCCGGGGGCAAATGCTGTTTTGCCGGCATTGCAGATGTCGGGATTGGCCAGCGACCGATTTTTATTTAACGGCTTTTTATCATCCAAGAAAAGCGCCAGACGCACAGAGCTGATGACATTAAAGGACGTGCCGGCTACGATGATTTTTTACGAATCGCCGCACAGAGTTGCAGATTGTTTGACGGATATGTTGGATATAATGGGCGACAGGGACGCCGCCGTTGTGCGCGAATTGACCAAAAAATTTGAAGAAAGCCGGCGCGGAAAGTTAAGCGAGCTTGTTGCATACTATCAGCAAAACGGCGAACCAAAGGGCGAGGTCGTTTTGGTGGTGTCCAGAGCCGATGAAGCGGCTGTGGCGCAAAGCTATGACGTGCACGCGTTGTTAAAGGACGCCTTACAAAAACACGCCAGCCTCCGCGATGCGGTCGATGCCGTTACACAAATAACCGGATTGGATCGGCGCCAGATTTATAAGCAAGCGATCGAGATTAAAAATGAATAAAGCTTTGCGGGGACTTTGTGCTTATTTGACGGGGCATGCGGCGGAAGATGAAGCCGCCCGCTTTTTGCAAAGCAAAGGGTTTCATTTAATCGCGCAAAATGTTTCGGGCAAGCGGGGCAGTGGCGCAAACGAGTTGGATTTGATTATGTCGGATAAAAAAACGTTGGTCTTTATTGAAGTTAAAAAACGCCAAGATTTGACCCGTGCAGCCGAAGCCGTCAATCCGATTGTTCAAAGGCGGCTTTATCGGGCGGCCGAGCTTTTCTTGGCCAAAAATCCGCAATATGAAAATTGGGATTGTCGCTTTGATGTTGTTTTAATTGCTCCCGATCAAGCGCCGCTTCATTTGCAAAATGTGATCGAGGCGGTGTGACATGAAAAATTATCTGCTTTTGATGCTGATGTTTATATGGCCGTTGAGCGGTTGCTCTTTTATCGGTACAGCCTATAACGTCGGCTCAAAAGTCGGTGCTGTGGTGATGGACGAGCGTGAAATTTCCGATGATTGGACGGATACAAAAATCAATATGGCGATCCGCACCAACTTTTTAAAAGATAAAATCAACTATGTTTTAGATGTTGAAATCACGGTTTTTGAAGGCGAAGTTTTATTAAATGGCGCTATTCCTACGTTGGAAGATATGGAGCGCATTATAGAAATTGCTTGGCAGACACCAAATGTGACCAAGGTTTATAATTATATTCGTTTATCTTCGCCACCCAATTTAGCCGTGACAACGCGCGATGCGATGATTGCGTCCTCAGTCAGAACGCGTTTGATGATGACGGGCGGTATTACCTCTGTCAACTACAAAATAACGGTCGATGAGGGCGTTTTATATATGATGGGTATTGCAAAAAACGAACAGGAATTACAAGCCGTTATGAATATCATTTATGAAACGGCCGGCGTCGAAAAAGTCATTTCTCATATTCGAAAATCATACGAAAATGAAAAAGTGCTTAAAAATTAAGCAGTCAGAATAAAAAAAATAAGAAAATATTTCGAGTCGCTGAAAATCAGCAAAACAGCGGTGTTCGAGTCGATTAAGGGATTCTGTATAACGACTCGAAAATAAAAAAATGAATTTTTTTGTTGCAATCGGCGACTCGACGAATTATAAAGAGATTTATAAGAACAACATAATTGTTTGGGAGATATAAAATGGCACGAAAAATGGTTTTAAGCATTGATGATACTTTGTACGCACGTTTGGAAAAGCATGCGCGGCGCAATGGTGAAACAGTCAATGAATTTTTTGTGCGCGCGGTTTGCGATGCTTTGGATATGTTTGATGATTTTTATGACAGTGTTGAAGCGATGGATCAAATCGAAACACGTCCGAACATTCGCTTTTTTGGAAATAACTGATAACTTACTCTTTACATTAAGAAAAAAGAAACCTTTTTATATTTAAAGTAAGACAGAAAGGATTCTTTTTTTATGAGAAAATATCTATATTCATTGTTTTGTTTATGTACGGCTTTGACGGCGGTGCCGTGTTTGGGAGCGCCGGACGTGTGGGGCATTTACGACGATAAGCCGCAAGCGGTTTGCAATCAAGTTTCATTGACGGGCGATTTGGATTTGGCCACGTTGACGGAAGCCGCAATTTGTAATAATCCGGCGTTGAAAATCAGCTATTTGTCGGCTTTGTCTGCCGGTGCCGCTTATGGGCAAGGACTTGCGGAATATATGCCGTCGGTTAATTTGTCGGGATCGGTCAGTGCCAATAACCAAAAACAAGATGGCGGAGCGTCCGATAAAACATCTCCTTTGGGGGCGTCGGCCAACGTGAATTGGCTGTTGTTGGATTTTGGCGGACGGGGAGCCAATGCTGATCGGTTAAAGGCCGCGTTGCAATCGTCGTATTTTGCGTATGACAATACATTGCAAACATTGCTTTATGATGTGGCGGCAACTTATTATTCGGCTTTGTCGGCGACGGAAAAGTACGAAGGTTTGTTGACGTCGGAAGAATCGTCCAAAAAATCATTTGAAGAGGCCAGCAGTCGTTATAAATTGGGTTTAGTGCCTTTGTCGGATAAATTGCAAGCGCAAACATCGTATGATCAAGCGCGTTTAGCGTCAAATGTGGCGCGCAAAAACATCGCTATTGAGTTGGGAAATTTAGCCACTTTATTAAATGTGTCGCCGGATTTGCATTTTAAATTGGTGCGCCCCGAAAAAAATGTGACGGATAAAGGTCAAGTCGAAGCTTTTGATCAATTGGTGGCAAAGGCTTTGTCGGCGCGTCCGGACTTTAAAGCCGCCGAATATGATGTGCTGGCTTCTCAAAAACAAATCGATGTTGCCAAATCCGACGGATTGCCTTATTTATCGGCGGGGGCGTCCGTGTCGGCCAATAAAGACATTCGCTCCGGTTCGGACGGTGTTTATTCCGGTTCGGCCGGATTGACTTTGACGGTGCCGTTTTTTACCGGTTTTTCCAGCAGCTATAAAATCGGGCAAGCCCAAGCACAGTATGAAAAAGCGCAAAAGACTTTACAGCAAACCAAAGACACCATTTTAAATGAAGTGTGGGCGGCAGTACAAGATTATCAAACATCGTTGGAAAGCTTTAAAATCAGCAAAAGTTTGTTGGCTTCTGCCGAAGAAAATGAACGGGTTGCTTTTGCGTCGTACAAAGTCGGTAAAGTCAATATCTTAACTTTATTGGACGCGCAATCATCTTTGGCATCGGCACGTGTTGAACATTCAACGACTTTTTATAATTTTTTAACGGCCAAAGTAAACTTGCAAAAAGTTTTGGGCCAAATGGAGAGGGTTAAATGAAAAAAACAATCATTATTTTGGTGGTTTTGGCGGCGCTGATTGTCGGCGTTGCAAAGTTGTTAAAACCGTCGGATAAGCTTTCGGTGCGCAACTTTGAATTTGTTAAAGTCGAACGCGGGGACGTGACCGAAGAAGTGACGGCAACGGGGACTTTGCAACCGATTAACACGGTATCTGTCGGCACACAGGTTTCGGGTATTATTGAAAAAGTTTATGCTGATTATAATGACGAAGTCAAGCAAGGCCAATTGTTGGCGGAATTGGATAAGTTTTTATTAAATGAAAGCTTGACAGATGCAAAGGCGGCTTTGGATTTGGCTCAATCCAAACGAAAGGTGGCGCAGATGAACTATAAGCGCTATAAAGATTTGTATGCGCAAAAGTTGATTGCCAAAGCAGAAATGGAAGACAGCGAGATTGAATTGGCAACGGCTGACGCAAACTTGGAAAGCGCGCAAGCAAACTATAACAAAGCGCAACGCAATATGGATTACACCAAAATTACATCGCCGGTTGACGGAACGATTATTTCCAAAGAAGTTGAACAAGGGCAAACGGTTGCGGCTTCTTTTTCAACGCCGACGTTGTTTCAAATTGCCGAAGATTTACGCTTGATGCAAATCGAAGCGTCCGTTTCCGAGGCTGATATCGGAAAAATCAAGTATGGTATGAAGGCGTCTTTTACGGTTGACGCTTATCCGACGGAAACGTTTTTCGGAAACGTAAAGCAGATTCGTTTATCTCCGACAACCGAACAAAACGTTGTGATGTATACGGTGATTATCGAAGTGCCGAATAATGATAAAAAATTATTGCCGGGTATGACGGCGTTTGTGACGGTGACAACGGACGAAAAAAAAGATGTTGTCCGCATTCAAAATACGACAATACAATTTAAACCGAATGCGGCTTTGCGTCAAAAAATGGACGGCGTGCGGCCGACGAATTTAAAAGGCAACGAAGCCGTTGTTTATACTTTTGATGAAAAAACGGGTTTGATAAAGCCGCATGTGATTGAATTGGGTTTGACGGACGTTGTTTATGCCGAAGTCGTCAACGGCATTGATGAAGGCACTTCGGTGATTGCTGAATACATTACGGACGCTAAGGCCAGCGGCCGTGGCGGGCCTCCTCCTATGTAGTTGCAGGCAAGAGGATCGATTAAAATGGCAAAAAAAGAAAATTGTAAAAACAAAGTCGTTGAAGTACACAACTTGAAAAAGACTTATTTTATGGCCGGCGGGCTGAGCCAAGAGGTTTTAAAAGGCGTCTCTTTTGATGTGTGTGAGGGCGAATTTGTCGCGATTATGGGGCATTCGGGCAGCGGTAAATCAACGCTGATGAATACCTTGGGGTGCTTGGATCGCCCTTCATCCGGTCGGTATATTTTGGCCGGCGAAGAAGTTTCCAAATTGACCGATGATCAATTAGCGCATGTGCGGGGCAAAACATTGGGCTTTGTTTTTCAAAACTTTAATTTGTTGATGAAACGTACGATTGCGGATAATGTTTCTTTGCCGTTGCTTTATCAGGGCGTGGGTCGCAAAGAATGTTATGAGCGTGCGCAAAAAATGATTGAAAAGGTGGGATTAAAAGGCTATGCTGATCGAGTACCGAGCCAGCTTTCGGGTGGTATGCAACAACGTGTGGCGATTGCACGGGCTTTGATTAACAATCCCAAAATCATTTTGGCGGACGAGCCGACCGGCAATTTGGACAGCCAAACTTCCGATGAGATAATGGAAATGTTCCAATCGCTTAATCGGGACGGGATTACGATTATTTTGGTGACACACGAACCGGACGTTGCTATGTATGCCAAACGTTTGATTCGTATTGCAGACGGCGTTGTTGAATACGACGGATCCGTCAAAGATTATTTTGATAAATTTGATAAAAATAAATAAGGGAGAAAAAAATGAAAAAACTTTTATTAACCAGTTTCAGTGTTGTATTAATGTCATCGGTTGCTTTTGCGCAAACGTATTATAATAATCAGGCGCAAAGACAGGTGCAACCTCAAACTCAAGCAAGACAGGCGCAGCAACCGCGTCAAGCGGCTCAACCGCGTCAGGTGCAAGCTCAACCGCGTCAGCAGTCTGCTCAACGTTCGCAAGCAGGTCAAACCAAAATGCAATCCGCTCGTTCGCAAGCAGGCCAAACCCAAGCGCGTCAAAATTCGGCAAATCAGCAACGTGCAGCGCAGGTTCGACCGACGGGGGCAACTCAGCAACGCACAGCACAAGCCAGATCGAATGCGGCGGCGCAACAACGCACAGCGCAAACTCGAACACAATCCCGTTCGCGGACACAGTCCGGCAATTTGCAACAGCCGGTACCTGAAAACGGCGGATTGTCTTTTTACGATGAAAGCGGACGCAGTATGAATATACAACCCGAATATGTTGCACCTAACCATACCAAAACGCATTTCAGCTCGCCGCAAACCGGTGATAGAGTAACGATGGACACAACTATAAACGAAGCGACCGGAGAAGCAACAACGGCTTTTGTCGATGGTAATACGGGGGAAAACTATGGATATATGGTTGCTAATGATCAGCAGGCAGATATGTCGATCAATGCGCGTGGATATTCGCAAGAAGCACACTTCCGTTACGCCAATGATCAACTGATTTCTGGAACAATGCGCTATGATGTTCCGGGCACAAAGGCCGATGTACAAATGAACGGTGACGAAGCAACGGGTTACATCTCTCATGTTGAAAATGGCTATGAAGAGCGCATTTTTATGGAGCAAGGCGGCAATGTAAAGCAAGAAATTCGTGAAGAGCGCAGCAAAAACTTATTGTTTACGGTAACCGGAAACCGCAACAGCGATTATGGCCGGATTTATGACGGTTCGGGCCGTTTGATTGCCGAGGGCGAATATGACGAAGATGAAGGCGATAAAAATATGCGCATCTATGATCGCGCAGCTTATCAACGCTATTTACGGGTAAGAGATAAGATGGACGAAGATTAAATTAAAATAAAGGACGATAAAAATGCTGGGGCGTGTTTTTGGTGAAGCGTGGATTTCAATTACATCGTATAAACTGCGGACGTTTTTAACGACGTTGGGGATTATGATCGGAGTTGCGGCGGTTGTGTTGATGGTGGCCGTCGGGCAAACCGTGCAAAATGTGATTGATGAAAGCTTTGCCAGTATGGGCGGCAATTTATTGATTGTTTTGCCCGGCGCGTCTTCCAGCGGTGGCGTGCGTACAGCTATGGGACGACCGACGGTGTCGCGTGCCGATATGGATGCGATCAAAGAAATCAAGGACGTTTTAACAACTTCTTATGCAACGCAAGGTTCTGTTCAGGCTGTTTATGGTAAAAATAACTGGTCGGTAGGTGCTACCGGAACAACGCCGGATTATTTGACGGTGGGCAATTGGGAAATCGACAAAGGCATTGCGTTCAGTCAAAAGGATTTAAAATCCGCCAGATCGTATGTTTTATTGGGACAAACGGTGGTTGATGAATTGTTTGGCGCGGAAAACCCGATCGGCAAAAGCATTCGATTGAACAATCGTCCTTTTATGGTGATTGGTACTTTAAAGGAAAAAGGCGCCGGTTTGGGCGGCGATGACCAAGATAATTTGATTTTAATGCCCTTTACGACTTTGCGTCAAAAAATCCGTGGCGCAAGGCAACCGCAAATGGTTAATGTCGGCTTTGTTAAGGTCGTATCTGAGGACAAGTTAGAGGCCGTTATGCAACGCGTTAATTATTTGTTGCGGGCGCGTCACCACTTAAAAGAAAACGCCGAAGATGATTTTACGATTCGTAATATGGCCGAATTGGTGGCGCAAGTTAAAAAAGTCGGTTTTTATTTGTCTTTGCTGTTGGGAGCAATTGCCTCTATTTCCTTGATTGTCGGTTCTATCGGGATTATGAATATGATGTTGGTTTCGGTAACCGAGCGCACGCGCGAAATTGGAACGCGTAAAGCTTTGGGCGCTCCCAATAAATGGGTAATGACGCAATTTTTAATCGAAAGCATTTTAATTTCATTTATGGGATCTTTTATGGGGTTGGTGCTTGGCGTCGGATTATCACAAATCGGTGGCGTTATTTTTGATAAAAATGTGCCGATTTCGGTGTGGACGGTTGTTGTGTCTGTGACGGTGGCCGTTGTGGTCGGCGTTTTGTCCGGATTGTTTCCGGCAATCAAAGCGATGAAGTTAGATCCGATTGACGCTTTGCGATATCAATAAAAATTAAGATTTTTGATTTTGGTTGACGATTCGTTCGGCGGGAATTGTCGCGTAAATGCAGGCATTTTCTTTTTGTGCATCGGGCAAAAGCGCGCGAATTTCCAATCGTACCGATCCAAGCAAGCTTTTATCTTTTGGCATAAACTTTAACTTTTGCAAAAATTGAGCCAAAGTATGCGGATTGCGTAAAACCTGCATCAACATTTGTTGTTCGGATTTATCCAGTACAGCAAACAAGTTTAATAAAAATTTGCATACTTTGCTGTCCATCATTTCCGGAAGATCGTCGCCGGCGCGCTTTAAGAGCAATTTTAACTCTTCCGTTTCTTTGGATTCGTTTTTGATGTCTTTCATCGACTGTGACAGTTGAGCAATCAAGGCATCTTGGACTTTTTCATTGGATAAGTGCATCGAATTGGGAATGCCGACCGGGTGTCCGAATTTCTTTAAAAAGGATACAAATTGCGTTTGCAGTGCCGGCAACAACTTTGCAAAGCCGATTTTGGTTACGGATCGATTGACCGAAGGCGTATGATAGGCATTGATGAAATTTAAGCCTTCTTCTTTAATGCTGCGTTGTTGACCCAAACATTCCGAGCAGCGCAGTATTTGGCCGTCAAAGGCCAAAAAGCTATCAAATAAGGCGCAATGATACGGTATTTTTTGAATAGCTTCAAAATAGTTTATTTCCAAGAACGGACAATTTTCCGCGCAATGCAGACAATCCGTTCGAGAGAGCTTTTCAGTCAATGAGTTTTCCTTTTACTGTTGCACTTTGTGGGCATTATAGAAAATTTATTTCATCTTGACAAGAGCTCTTTTTTTCAAGTAAAGTAAAAAGGTATTTTAACGAAAGGTAAAAAAAATGGTTCAAATAGTTAAATCATCGTTTGAAATTTTAACGCCGATAGATGCTGACTTTGTCTTGCGGCATATAGAACGTTGCGGTCGGACGTGCTATCAATCTTTTGACAAAGCCGATGAAACATCGCATATTCGATTTTTAAAACACATCGTGTCGCGCCATCACGAATCGGTGATTGAACATTTTTCCGTGTCGGTTAAGTTTATTATGGACAGAGCGATTGCAAATGAATTGGTCCGTCATCGCTTGGCTTCGTTCAGTCAGGAAAGTACGCGCTATTGTTGCTATTCAAAGGACAAATTCGGCAACGAAATTACGGTTATCAAGCCGGTTATGTTAGACGAAGGAACGCCGGCGTATCAAACTTGGTTGGACGCTATGGGCGCGATTGAGGCCGCTTATTTAAAGATGATTGAGCAAGGCGCAGCCCCCGAAACGGCGCGTTCTGTTTTGCCGTGTTGTTTGAAAACCGAAATTGTAATGTCGGCCAACCTGCGAGAATGGAAACATATTTTTTCAATGCGTTGTACATCGGCGGCGCATCCGGATATTCGGTTTTTAATGCAGGATTTGAAAAAAGAATTCCAAAAACATATCCCGATCATTTTTGATGATGATGAGGCGGATTCAAAGGATAATAAAAAATGATTTCATTTAGTGTGGACGATGTTATACGCGCCATTTTATTGTTGATATTTATTGAAGGATTGGCTTATTTATTTTTCCCAAAAGCGATTCAATTATTCGCGACGCGGTGTTTAGTGGACGCGAATTTCGGGACTTTGCGATTGTTTGGTGCGGCTTTGATTTGTGCCGGTATTTTTTTGTTGTTTTTGTTAAGCGGATCCGTGGAATAAAAATATGCGCGTTGATTTTTACCATTTGGAAAATGTTTCGTTGGATACGGCTTTGCCGCAGTTGTTGGAAAAAGCGTATGAAAGCGGTGCGCATATCTTGGTTAAAACGGATATGGCGGACAGAGCCGATTATTTAAATACTCTGCTTTGGACATATCGGCCGGATTCGTTTTTGCCGCATGCGGTGGAAAAGGACGGCCATAGCGAATTACAGCCGATTTTAATCACGCATAAAGATAGTTTTAATCCAAACGGTGCAACAATTGTTGTGTTGGTTGATGGCGTCAAAGTTCCTTTGGACGGCGATTTTGTTCGCTGCTTATACTTTTTTGACGGCCGTAATCCCCAAGCTTTGCAGGTTGCGCGAGAGGAATGGAAAAGGGTATCGTCTGCGGGCTGTGACCGATTTTATTGGCAACAAAATGCGCAAGGCCATTGGGAAAATAAAGGATAAAAAACGTCCCCGAAAGTAAAAGAGTCTTTATTACGTTTAGAATGACGCGTGTAAGAACATAGAATAACGAGGGATCAAAAATGTGCGGCGCGGGCGCGCGGGGATTGGCGCGCAGCACATTTGGCGCATGAGTTCACTTCAAAAGATTCTTCACATTCGCTCAGAATGACCGTGAAGTTAAGAGGTTCTTTACTAAAATTCAAAATGACACGAGAAAAAACAGCTTTTTTTTAAAGTGGGGACGCGCCGCGCGAAATTTTCGCGTCCCCACTTTGGGCGTAAGGCCACTTTTTAAAAGATTCTTCACAGACATTCAGAATGACGGGTGTAAGAACATAGAATAACGAGGAAACAAAAATGTGCGGCGCGAGCGCGCGGGGATTGGCGCGCCGCACATTTGGCGCATGAGTTCACTTCAAAAGATTCTTCGCTTTCGCTCAGAATGACGGGTAGAGTAAAAAAACGTCCCCGAAAGTTCGAGGACGCTTTTTAATGTGTCTAAATCAACAACTGATTATGAACCATTTACCACTGACCATTTGCCTTCGTCAACATTCAATGTGAATGTTTGTGCGTCATCCAAACCCAAACGAGAAGCAATCGCTTGTGTTACACCTGTTTTTGCAGAGAATGAAACTGTAACTTTTGTTGCAGCATTTGCGTCACGTTTAGCTTTAATAGAAGTAAGTTTGTCAACACCCGGTTTCGAGTTTGCGCCCATGAATGCAGCTGTGCTGCAATCGCCTTTTTCTTCTGAGATAGCGGCAGAACCATCGCCTTGTGTTTGAGCAATCACGCCGCATTTTGTAGCGTAATCCAAAACTGTGTTGGCACGATGACGGT